>NZ_CP017916.1:2638662-3298328 GCF_002119525.1 Vibrio syngnathi
ATAATAGGCCCGGCGTACCAAATGTCGGAGCGGGTAACCGTTCTGCGTAAAACAAAGAATCGATTGAGCCACCGATGGTATACACAAAGAATCCTAAGCCGAATACACCATACACAATCGACGGTACACCCGCTAAGTTAATTACGGCAATACGAATCAAACGTGTTAGCGCGTTGTTTTTTGCGTATTCATGAAGATATATCGCAGCAACCACACCAAGAGGCATCACTATAATCGACATAAGAATAACCAACAGTACCGTGCCAAAAATCGCAGGAAACACACCGCCTTCAGAGTTTGAGTCTCGTGGGTTCTCCGACAAGAACTTCCAAACTTGTTTGCCCCAATGTCCAACCTTTTCAAGATAAGACATATTATTCGGGTACCAATAATCCAAAATATGACTGAGCGAAATTTCAACCTGCTCTCCTGTCATATCTTCTACCAACAAGCTTTCGACATTGAGCTGTGTTCTAAGATGCTCAAGCTTTACTTCGGCTTCAGCCAACTGGCGATTTAATTCCAATTTAGTTTGAGTATAGGTTTTAAGGTATTCATCGCTCACTGACTCATTGAGTTCAAGCTTACGTTTTTCTAAACGCAAATTTTCCAATTGCCAGCTGATATTGCGGATTTCTTGGTTCACAACACGCGACGTTTCTTTACGTAACGTATCAGCGAACGCCAATCCTTGTTCGAGCTTTTGGTCTATGTTCGAATCAAAGGTGCCAGAAGCGGTTTTAAACCCCACAGGCTTACCAAAGAAATAACCACCTCGACTTCGCTCAATCACAGCCCAGTCAGGCGGGGTGGTTGGTTCACGTAAGTTAACATCCAAAATGGAAACAAAGTCCGCTGGATAAATCTCCCTGTTGGCAACTTTGATACTTAAGCGCTGAATTAGCCCTGTCGACAGGTTTTGAGACGACAAGAGGTCGTGTACTTGTGGGACTTGCTCTATCGGGATGTATTTTCGTTCATATAACTGACCAATCAATACATCTTGCTTTACTACAGTTTCATCAAGGCCGACAACTAACGATGCGTGTTTGGAATCCACTTGCCATTGGTACAAAGGAGCAGGCCAAAAATAGGTCAAGCCCTTCCAGCCAATCAACAGCATTAGGCCAAGAACCGAAAGCATACTGATGCTCACCGCCCCGCCCGTAAGCCAGATCCACGGAGATCCCGATTTAATCCAAGATAATAATGACTTCAGTTTATTCATCATGATCGACCTTGCTGTTGACTTGCTGAAACCAATGAACAGCCAAGCTCGCTAGGTGCGCTAACCAAACAACTAAAAGCCATTGAGACACATTGAGGTAGATCTTTAAAACTACAGCGCACGATATTTATCTCTCAGTCTTTGTCTAACCCACTCTGCGACAGAGTTCACCGCGAACGTAAAAATAAACAGTAAGAGTGCAGCTAAGAACAACAAGCGGAAGTGAGAACCACCCACCTCGGATTCTGGTAACTCGACAGCAATCGTTGCCGATAATGTCCTCATCCCTTCCAAAACATTCCAGTCAAGAATTGGGGTGTTACCTGTCGCCATCAAGACAATCATAGTTTCGCCAACCGCTCGTCCTAGCCCCATCATGATTGCAGAAAAGATACCTGGGCTAGCCGTCAATAACACAACATAAATAAGGGTCTGCCAAGCTGTTGCACCTAGCGCTAATGAACCATCAGATAAATGTTTAGGCACAGAGAAAATAGCGTCTTCTGCGATAGTAAAAATAGTTGGGATGACAGCGAAACCCATAGCAAAACCGACCACCAGCGCATTACGTTGGTCAAAGTCGATGCCATAACTAGCCAAGAAAGTACGAATATCACCACCAAACAACAAGGCTTCCATACCATTTTCACCAGTAAAAACGGCCATCACAGTAATCACCAATACAGGGATCAATATCAGAGCATGCCAACCATTAGTAAAACGGCTTGTCACCATCTTTGGCAAACAAAACCAAACAAGCCCAGTCAGTAGCGTGCTCAGTGGTAATAGCACCATTAATGAGAAGACGGCCGTTAAATGCGTTTCAACAATGGGAGCAAACCAAAGCCCAGCTAAGAATCCGATAATCACGGTCGGAAGCGCTTCCATCAGCTCTATCGACGGCTTCACGACTCTTCGCATTCTTGGAGACATAAAGTATGCGGTGTAAATGGCTCCGAGCACAGCAACTGGCACGGCAAACATCATCGCAAACAGAGCGGCTTTGATGGTACCAAACGTGATAGGGACTAAACTGAATTTTTCTTCAAAGTCATCGTTCGCCGACGTTGATTGCCAAACGTATTGTGGCTCAGGGTAACTTTCATACCAGACTTTTTGCCAAAGTGATGAGAATGATATTTGCGGATATTCGTTATCGACTTTAGCAACACTGATGGTGCCATCAATCAGCGTCGCCAGATGCAGTTCATTGGCAGACATAGCGGCTAATTGTGGTGATTTATCAAAGGCTCGTTCAAACAACGACAGCTTTTCACTGGTCGTATAGTGGCTTTGTAATGTGCCATTCTTATAGAAGCTATAAAAACCCTTTCTATAAGTATCGGGCAAAATAAATTGCACTTGTTCAGCAAGCTGGAAGTCGCGAATATGGGTCAGGCTGCGCTTTTCATCTTTGAGCACATCGAACCACTGAGAAACCTGTCCGTCCTCATGCGTAACCAACAGCGAATAGGCCCCAGACAGTAAATCGATACTTTTCACCGAGTGCTTCGCATCATTTAAGCTAAGATCAATCACTTCACGAACATCAAAGCCGTTATCTGATAGTTTCAAAACAACCAAATCTGATTGCGCTCTGAGATATAAGGTTTGACCATCGGGTGTGACTAACAACTGTTGCTGCAAACCCAACTTATCCGAAAGCCATTGGCTCTTCTTAAAAACATACTGACCCGTAACATCACTCTGGTACCACTTCACCAAAACTCGTTGGTCACTTAGTTGAGCGGCCACCGTGATACCACGCTTACTCTTAGAGAACGCGAACTTGTCGATTGTCACCTCGTTTGACGAACCATCACTTAAAAATGGTTCAGGGAGATCGATTTGCTTAATTTTAGGTTCGGCTTCACTGCCCTTTTGCAGCACAGGCGCACTATACTCAGGATAGAAAAAAGTAAGGTTGCTTGCGCTATCGGCAAAGGCAAACCAGTTTTCAGATGGGGCATTTCGAGAAAAAGCGATGGGGTTAGCTAAAACATTACGCTCAAAGTAAGAATGTGTATTTTGAGACTCTAAATCCCAAAACTGCACCAAGCCAGATTTTTCGATAGTAAATGCATGCTGACCGTATTCATCAACAGATAAGGCGATAGGCTTTTCTACAGCAACGGTCTTTACGGCTTGGTCTGTCTCTAAACCAGTATCAGAAAACACCGGTAAAATGACCATCGCCAAGTAAACAAAGATCAATACCAGAGCAGCTAGAACACTGACGGCACCACATGTCACTGAAAAACGGACGAGACGATCTTTCAACCATCTTTTTTTGTCACGCTCTTTCAATGAAAATTGGGCTGAAGCCATCTGTTTATCTACCTTTTTTTAGCTACTGACATAATATGTACGTTAGATGACAATTATATTACAAGTTACGTTAAACAACTGAAACTAATAACAAGTTTGTTGACCATATTTCTTAAAGTAAGATCATAGATTTTGTGAATTTTGTCATTCTAAATTAAAGTAATCAGCTCTATAGACAGCACTCAAGGATTATCATCTCGATGGAAAAAGACTATGTCACAAAAGAACTTAGCTGGTTATCCTTCAACGAAAGAGTGCTCCAAGAAGCAGCCGACAAGTCAGTTCCCTTAATCGAAAGAGTTCGTTTTTTAGGTATTTACTCAAAAAACCTCGATGAGTTTTACAAGGTCCGATTTGCTGACGTGAAACGAAAGATCTTACTTCAAGATCCTCAATTACCTGCCAACTCGCAGAAAACCCTACTCACTCAAATGCAGAGTAAAGCAAGTAAGCTCGATGCTCGATTCCATGAACTATATAGCGACCTATTATTGGAACTGGCACGCAATCGTATTTTTCTGGTCAACGAACAACAAATCAGCGAAGAACAGAGTGAGTGGATCAAAAAGTACTTTAAGAAAAAAGTGCTGCCACATTTAACTCCGTTTCTCTTGAACGAAGATAGCCAGTTACTCAATATTATCAAAGATGAACAAAGCTACTTGGCGATCGACATTGAGCAAGAGACATCTTCTCAATATGTCTTACTCCAAATCCCATCTGAAGCTCTCCCTCGATTTGTTAAGTTACCAGACACTTCTGGTTCACAGCGTACAACTTTGATCTTGTTAGATAATATAGTTCGATTTTGTTTAGATGACTTGCTTAAAGGATTCTTTGAGTATGACTCATTACGTTGCTTTGCGATAAAAATGACGCGTGATGCCGATTATGATCTTCAAGAGAACAATGAAAGTAACCTATTAGAATCGATGTCTTTAGGTTTAGAACAGCGCTTAACGGCACTACCGATACGCCTTATCTATGAGTCAGAAATGCCAGCTGAAATGCTCAACTTCTTACAAGTCAGACTTAAACTATCTGACTATGACAGTATCATTGCGGGTGGACGCTATCATAACTTCAAACATTTCTCTGAGTTCCCAAGCCTTAACCGACGTGATTTAGTTAATCGCCCGTTACCCGCGATTAAGTGCGCGCATTTTAGCCACCATCCAAACTATTTTGAAGCGATCAAAGCTCGTGACATCTTGTTGCATTACCCTTATCACACCTTTAATCACATCACCGAGCTCGTGAGACAGGCTTCCTTTGACCCGAAAGTAACCTCCATAAAAATAAACGTTTACCGTGTTGCAGAAGGCTCAAAACTCCTTAGCTCAATCATTGATGCGGCACACAATGGAAAAAAGGTCACAGTGGTTGTCGAGCTGCAAGCTCGCTTTGATGAACAAGCCAATATTCAGTGGACCAAGAAACTTCAAGAAGCCAGTATAAAAGTCATCCATGGCATCCCAAGTTTGAAAGTCCACTCCAAACTGCTGCTCATTAAACGGAAAGAAGGCAAGCATACGGCGCATTACGCCCATATTGGCACCGGTAACTTTCATGAAGTAACAGCGCGCGTGTATACCGATTTTTCTCTGCTCACTGCGAATGAAGATTTGACCCAAGAGGTGAGACAAGTCTTTAAATATATTGAAAACCCTTATCAAAAATCACAGTTCAAACAACTGATTGTGTCACCAAAAAACACAAGAAAACGCCTGTATCAACTGATAGATAATGAAATACAAAACGCGATGGAGAGCAAGCCTGCAAGCATCACTCTCAAACTCAACAATTTGGTCGACCGAGAGATCATAGAGAAGCTCTATCAAGCCAGCCAAGCCAATGTAAAAGTGAGAATGGTCATTCGTGGTATGTGCTCTCTTGTCCCTGGCATACCCAACATCAGTGAGCAGATTGAGATTGTTAGTGTGGTCGATCGTTTTCTCGAACACCCAAGAGTGATGATCTTTGGTAACGCTGGAAATCCAAAAGTCTATATCTCCTCTGCCGACTGGATGACACGAAACTTTGATCACCGCATCGAAGTTGCAGCCCCAATTTTAGATCCAAAGATCAAGCAAACCATTATCGATATCACCGAGTTTCATTTCGATGACAGCAACAAAGCTCGAGTGTTAGAACAATCGATGAGCAACCCTTACATACAAGCTACAACAAACCCACTTGATTACCCGACGTCACAACTCTCCACTTACCACTATATTAAACGTATGGAGAAACTTGCTCGCAAGAAGTACAAACACGAGAAGAAATCATGCCGCTAATTGATAACAAACATTCTCGATGTATTGCCGCTATCGACTTGGGTTCGAACAGCTTCCATATGGTGGTTGCTCGAGTATTCGATCAACACCTGCAATTAGTCAGCAGACACAAACAGAAAGTGAGATTAGGCGATGGATTAGATGAACATAACTTCCTATCCGAAAGCGCTATCGAGCGAGGGTTAGAGTGCCTTAAAGTATTCGCAGAGCGACTAGCGGATTTTGAACTTGATGATGTCAGAGTCGTCGCGACTCATACTCTAAGAAAGGCTAAAAACGCTCAAGACTTCTTAGAGCAAGCCAAACCACTGTTTCCTTTTCCAATAGAGATCATTTCAGGTCAAGAAGAAGCTCGAATAATCTATAACGGTGTAGAACACACTCAAACCGCTTCTGAATCTAAATTGGTTATTGATATCGGTGGAGGGAGTACGGAACTCGTCGCAGGGCAAGGCTTTACCCCTCTAATTATGCGCAGTTTACCCATGGGATGCGTCAGCTTCACTCAACGTTTCTTTGCTGACGGAGAGCTAACCTCACAACACTTCTCAGATGCTTATACCGCAGCTACTCGTCTATTGATGCCATTGATTGAAGAATACACAAAGGCCCCTTGGGAAATCGCCTTTGGCTCATCAGGGACGGCTAAATCAATAAAAGAGGTACTCATTGGCTTAGGGTTTACCGATGGTCTCATTACGCCACAACGTCTGTCCTATTTGAAAAATCATTTATGTGAGTTTTCATCATCCAAAACCTTAGACCTTTCAGGTTTAAGTGATGAGAGAAAGCCAGTATTTGCTGCTGGCGTCATCATTCTTTCAGCAGCCATGGATACGCTAGACATAAAGGAGTTACATTTTTCTGATGGCGCCCTGAGAGAAGGCGTTCTTTATGACATGGAGGATAGATTTAAAGATATTGATGTTCGAACCAGAACCGCCGAAACGCTCGTATCTCGATACCATGTTGACGTAGCTCATGGCCAGAAAGTCAAAGAACTCGCCCTTGCATTACTGAAACAAGTGCAGCCTCAAGTAACGACTATGGTCACTAATGAGCTGTATGATCTAGTTGGTTGGGCTGCACTACTTCATGAGGTAGGACAAAGCATCGCATTCCAAGGCTATCACCGCCATTCGGCTTATCTGCTTAAGCACACGACGATGCCCGGTTTCAATACTGAACAACAACGTTTAATCTCAACATTAGTTCGCTATCAAAGAAAAGCGATTAAGCTTAGTGACTTACCAGATCTTACGCTATTCAATGCAGGGCAGGTAGCGTTGTTAATTCGAATACTGAGGATTGCAATCCTGCTCAATCGACAGCGAAGCCAATCGCCAATAACGAATGTAAAATTAACCATTAAGCAAAATGAGAATTGGTACTTAGAAGGAGACGCAATCGACTGGTTAGCAGAAAACCAACTGCTTGCCTATGAACTCAAAGATGAACAACAACGTTGGCAAGACGCTGGATGGTCGTTGAAACTTGAATGATGCGCCGACAAAATAAAAACAGCCAGCGGCTAGCAAGTTGTTCATGCGTTAGGTTTATACGTTAAGTTTCTACGTTCATTGTACCTCAATCAGAGTCCAATCTTTGCCAACTCTTGCTCTGCGAACTCTGACGGTATCGCTAAATAACCATCTTTCTCTACCAGTTCTTGCCCTTGCTTTGAGAACACAAAAGTCAGGAACTCTCTCTCAACAGGAGAAAGCGGTTTATCCGGATGCTTATTCACATACACATAAAGAAAGCGTGATAGAGGGTAATCACCGCTCAAGATATTCGTTCGAGTCGGCTCTACATAATCTGAACCATGCTCGGTAATAGGAATTAACTTAACGCCAGCCACTCGATAGCCGATACCCGAATAGCCAATACCGCTGATTGATGAAGCGACCGACTGTACAACCGATGCAGAACCTGGCTGCTCATTGACTCGGTTCTTAAAATCGCCGCCGCACAGTGCGTTTTGCTTGAAATAGCCGTAGGTTCCCGAGACGGAATTACGACCAAACAGTTGGAATCGATGTTTTGCCCACGGTTGGTCAATGCCCAAATCTTGCCAATTATTTAGCGGCTTAGTCGCGCCGCAACGCAATGTCTCTGAGAATATACTGTCAATCTGGTGAAAGTTGAGCCCCTCAATAGGGTTATCACGATGCACAAAAAGTCCAATCGCATCGATAGCAACCCTCAGTGCTGTCGGCTTATAGCCATGCTCTCTTTCAAACGCTTCGACTTCTCGTAGGCGCATTGGACGACTCATTGGTCCAAGGTGAGCAGTGCCTTCTGTTAAAGCAGGAGGGGCAGTAGAAGAACCGGATGCTTGAACTTGAGCGTTAACGTTCGGGTAGTAAGATTTAAACTCCTCCACCCATAACGTCGTCATTCCCGCTAAGGTATCCGAACCTACCGATAATAAGCTCCCAGAAATACCCGGAACCTTAGAATAATCAGGAAGATAATCGACACCCTGTTCGGCATGAACAGAGTTAGCCAAAGCAAACGCTAAGAATAAGCTGACTGGCAAACGCATCCCGAGTGTTAAACAACTCATGACACTGTCAATCGGCTAGGCAGTGTGAAATGGAATCGACTACCGACACCCACTTCACTTTGAATTTCTAAATGTGAGTCATGGTGACTCAACGCGTGTTTCACTATCGCTAATCCAAGACCACTACCACCCGTATCGCGTGAGCGTGCTTTATCTACACGATAAAAACGTTCTGTGAGTCGATGTAAATGTTGAGGTTCAATACCGTCTCCGGTGTCTGACACATCCAGACACGCGCCTTGACTAGTCTGATACCAACGCACCTTAACCGTCGCGCCCGGTGGTGTGTATTTGACTGCGTTATACACCAGATTCGATATCGCACTTCTCAGCTGATCTTCATCAGCTAAAACTCGTAGGCTTTTATCAATATCAAATTCAAGCTTATGTTCTCGATCACCACTTAAGCTTGCGGCTTCTTTTTCAAGAACCTCAAGCATAGCCGGAACATTCACCACTTCATCGAGCTCATGCATCGGTGCAGCTTCTATTTTTGAAAGTGTTAAAAGCTGGTTCACTAGGCTGTTCATGCGATTCAACTGCTCGGTCATCACACCATGAGCCTTAGGCCACATAGGCCCAACGACCATGTCTGGATCTTCCGTCATTTCAAGATAGCCCTGAAGCACGGTCATTGGAGTGCGTAGCTCGTGAGAAACGTTAGCGAAAAAGTTACGACGCATGCCTTCTAGCTGTTTTAGCTGAGTAACATCACGTACTACCATGAGGTGTTCGCCCTCGGTATACGGCACGATACGAAGCTCGAGCATGCGCTCCACATTAAGTGGCGACGGCATCTCTAACGGCTCTGAGAAATCTTGTTTATTAAGGTACTTGATGAAGTCCGGCGTGCGGATCAAGTTGGAGATAGGTTGCCCAGAATCGTCTGGCCAGCGAAAGCCCAATAAATATTGAGCAAGCTTGTTACACCAAACGATGTTTCCTTCACCACGAAACACCACAACAGCATCGGGTAAGGATTCAGCACCATTCCTGAAACGGCGGATAAGGTTGGTCAATTCTTTGCGCTTACGACGCTGTCTCTGCTGCATACGATAGATACCGTTAAACAGAGACTCCCAGTTTCCAGAACCTGAAGGGGGTGTTAACCGCTTTTCATCCCATAACCAAGCGGACAAACGCATTTGATAGTGTAGATGCCATGCTAACTGTAATACTGTTGCAGCCAGCAATAACCAAGGTAAATAACCGAATATCCATCCGACTATAATCCAAGGTGCGTAAAAAAAAGCCAGCTCCCAAGCCAGCTTTTTCCAGGTTAACTTTTCAACCATTCAGGACTCCGTAAACTGGGTAGCGAAGCCACATTAAGCCTTTGTAGAAAAACGGTAGCCCGCGCCGCGAACCGTTTGGATTAGCTTATCGTGACCTGCAGATTCAAGTGCTTTACGCAGGCGTCGAATATGTACATCAACAGTGCGATCTTCAACGTAAACGTTGGTACCCCAAACGTTATTTAGCAGTTGCTCTCGGCTGTATACTCGCTCTTGGTGAGTCATAAAGAAATGCAGCATTTTGAACTCTGTTGGTCCCATATCAACTGGACCTTCGCTTGCTGTAACACGATGAGATACTGGGTCTAGCTTAAGGCCTTGTACATCAATCACATCTTCTAGTGCAGTAGGCGTTACACGGCGGATAACCGCTTTCAGGCGAGCCACTAGCTCTTTTGGTGAAAATGGCTTGGTGATGTAATCATCAGCGCCCACTTCTAAACCACGCACCTTATCTTCTTCTTCGCCACGAGCCGTCAGCATCACCACTGGGATGTTGCGAGTTAACTCTTCACGCTTCATGTGCTTGATAAAGTTTATCCCGCTACCTCCAGGTAGCATCCAATCTAGTAATACTAGATCTGGGAAAGGTTCACATAGCTTGTTTACCGCTGTATCGTAATCTTCAGCCTCTACTGCTTGGTAGCCTTTTTGTTCAAGGACAAAACACAGCATCTCACGAATAGGTGCTTCATCTTCAACGACCAGAATCCTTCTCGACATAATTGAATAGCCTTAGTATTTAATCAACGCATTGCATTATCTGGTTTAATTATGACACTTTTGTGACCTTTGAAAACAAATTTTCATATAACTGTCTCAAACATTTCACTTTTAATTTTTATTGCAGGTATAAGACAAATGGATCGAAATCTCCTATGATGAGCGTCTTCAGATAAAGGTATGAGAAATATTTATGTGGTTTAAGAATTGCCTCGTCTATCGCTTTAATCGTGATATAGACTTCAACGCAGATCAGCTAGAGAAACAACTTGAAGAGTTCCGTTTTACCCCTTGTGGTAGCCAAGACAAACAGAAGTTTGGTTGGGTAAATGCGATGGGTAGACACGGCGATATGATGACGCACGTATCAGAAAACCGCATTCTCATCTGTGCAAAGAAAGAAGAGAAAATGCTACCAGCTTCTGTGATCAAAGATTCATTGAATGCAAAAGTAGAAACGCTTGAAGCAGAGTCTGGTACTCCTCTGAAAAAGAAAGAGAAAGACAGCCTAAAAGAAGACATCATCATCGATCTTCTTCCTCGTGCTTTCAGCCGCAGTAACTTCACTTACGCACTGATCATGCCGAAAGAAGGCTTTATTGTTGTTGATGCTAGCAGCTACAAAAAAGCAGAAGACGTACTAGCATTACTACGTAAAACTATGGGTAGCCTGCCAGTTGTGCCAGCAATTCCAGAGCAAGCAATTGAAACGACTCTGACAGAGTGGGTGAAATCAGGTGATACGCCTCAAGGTATCACTATGCTTGATGAAGCAGAGCTAAAGTCTATTCAAGAAGACGGCGGTATTGTTCGAGTTAAGAAACAAGAATTAGAAGCTGATGAGATTAAAAACCACATCGAAGCCAACAAAGTTGTGACTAAACTTCTGATCAACTGGCAAGATCGCATTGAGTTCATTCTTGCAGAAGATGGCAGCATCAAACGCCTTAAATTCAGTGATGAACTAAAAGACGAAAACGACGACATTCCTCGCGAAGATCAAGCTGCTCGTTTTGATGCAGACTTCTCTCTACTTTGTGGTGAGTTCAGTGTTTTCCTACCAAACCTATTTGAATCATTAGGTGGGTTAACTCAACCTAACGCTTAATTGTTCCGATTTAGAGCTCAGGTGTCGACGATATCTGAGCTTGTTTTCTTCTCCACCCCGCTTATCAACACCTAACAACACTCTTCGCAATACCATTGTTATCTTTAGGGCTATCAACCAAACTCATTTTAGCGTAAAATTTGCGCCCCTTTGATATCACTTGGTGGTATCAACCTGACTTGAGATCAGATTAGAGAACGAAGCAATGACTACACAAAAACCATTTGTACCTGAACTATTATCACCGGCAGGAAGCCTTAAAAACATGCGTTACGCATTCGCCTACGGCGCAGATGCAGTTTACGCTGGCCAGCCACGTTACAGCCTTCGTGTTCGTAACAACGAGTTCAATCACGAAAACCTACAAATCGGTATCGATGAAGCTCATGCTCAAGGCAAAAAGTTATATGTTGTATGTAACATTCAGCCACACAACTCTAAACTAAAAACATTCATTCGCGACCTTAAGCCAGTTGTTGAGATGGGCCCTGACGCTCTTATCATGTCAGACCCTGGTCTTATCATGATGGTACGTGAATCGTTCCCTGAAATGCCGATCCACCTTTCTGTTCAAGCCAATGCTGTAAACTGGGCGACTGTAAAATTCTGGTCTACTCAAGGCGTTGAGCGTGTGATCCTATCTCGTGAGCTATCACTTGAAGAGATTGAAGAGATTCGCGAACACTGCCCAGAAACAGAGCTAGAGATCTTTGTTCACGGTGCTCTATGCATGGCTTACTCAGGTCGTTGCCTACTTTCTGGTTACATGAACAAACGCGATCCGAACCAAGGTACTTGTACTAACGCTTGTCGCTGGGAATACAAAACCGAAGCCGCGAAAGAAGACGAAAACGGTCAGATCGTGGAAGCAAACCCAACAGGTGTTGCTATTCAAGAAGTAGAAACTCAAGGTATTGAAGTTCAAGACGAGCGCCCAGACAACACTCTAGGCCTTGGTAAGCCAACGGATGAAGTCGTTTTACTTTCTGAATCACACAAACCAGAAGAGAAAATGGCAGCGTTTGAAGATGAGCATGGTACCTACATCATGAACTCAAAAGATCTTCGCGCGATCCAACACGTTGAGCGCCTAACGAAGATGGGTGTTCACTCATTGAAGATTGAAGGTCGTACTAAGTCTTTCTACTACTGTGCACGTACTGCTCAGGTTTACCGTAAAGCTATCGATGACGCTGTCGCTGGCAAACCATTTGATGAAAGCCTTATGGGTACGCTAGAGAGCCTAGCTCACCGTGGCTACACTGAAGGTTTCTTACGTCGTCATACTCATGATACATACCAAAACTACGAATACGGTTACTCAATCTCAGATACTCAACAATTCGTAGGCGAATTCACTGGCAACCGCCGTGGTGACTTAGCGGAAGTCGAAGTGAAGAACAAGTTCCTAGTTGGCGATAGCTTAGAGATGATGACACCAAAAGGTAACATCGTTTTCAAATTAGAAGTGATGGAGAACCGTAAGTCTCAGCCAGTAGAAGACGCAAAAGGTAACGGTCACTTTGTATTCATTCCAGTACCTGCTGATCTTGACCTAGAATTTGGCTTGTTGATGAGAAACTTGAGCGCAGGCCAAGATACACGTAACGCTTCAGGTAAGTAACTTTACTTAGAAACTCTACTGAGAAGATAGCAATGGCTCTGTTAATAACTGACAAGTGCATAAACTGCGATATGTGTGACCCAGAATGCCCAAATGGCGCAATCACTATGGGTGACAGTATCTTCGAAATCGATCCTGATTTATGTACTGAGTGTAAAGGTCACTATGAGAAGCCAACATGTCAGTCAGTGTGCCCTATTACAAAGTGCATAATCACTGACCCTAACCATATTGAAACTGACGACGAACTACTAGAGAAGTTTGTCATCATTCAAGGCTTGACCTAAAAGAGAAAAGGTTCAACTTACTGTAAGTTGAACCTTTTTTTTAACCAGATTTTCCGATCGGATAAATATTGCAGAAAAGTTCTTTTTCAAATTGATATTCGAGTCGTTCTCGCCAATTTATTGCTTGAGAAATAGGAACAAGATAAAAATTTTCCCTACTGGTATCTGTCACAAATGCCATTCCATATTGCATCAATTCATAGTGAACATCATTAACAAAACTAGGGTCTAGACGTTGTCTACCTGTAAGATGGTTAATGTCATCTCTTGAGATAGAGATTCCTGAATTTTCTGCGTTGAACCTATGTCTTAACCATTCTGAAAATTCCTTCGCACAAATCATAGTCATAGTTTTATCCTTGAATTATCTGTCGACGGGTATCAGACTCTGATTTTACATACTGAACATAAGCCGCATCTTTCACCCCAAAAACACTCCATTCCTAACCAAGCCTTGTCAAATTTGCCATTGCTATTGCTACAGTCGTAATTAGTTTTGTTAATATCAAACGATGTTCTTAACCACGTGTTTATAAACTCTAGACAAAAGTGTGACATTTCTCCAGTTTTTGAGACGATAAAAGCAGTGGCATTACCACTTTAAAACGCCTCGATAAACGCGTTACTTATTCGATATCAAAGCAAAACACTGGCTAGGTATCACTTTAACTTTCTTTTTTTTCTTACTTTTAGCTACTTTTTTAGGTGGAGGAACTGGAATAGTCTGTGGGGCCCAACTTGCAAGTTCATCTCCACAGCCATCACCTTTTGGAGGGCTTGCTTGAGCTATACAGTTTGAGCTGCCTTTAGGGCATTTTAAACGAACATGAAAATGAGAATGATGTCCCCACCAAGGCCTGATTTTACCTAACCAAGCTCTCCCATTGGCATCAGAGTTTTCTTGTTCACAAAGGGTGTGCTTAATAACTGGGTGAACAAAAATACGCACCACTTTTTCATCTTTGGCTGCATAGCGAATCACTTGAAAATGATCATCGGTCCAATTCGATTCACGCAATTTGTAGTTAGTGAGATCGACAACGCTCAATGGCTTAGGTACGGCAAGTTCATTCTCTGAAAGTTTTTTATCAGTGAGCCTTAACCATATATCAATATCCAAACCAGTCTGGTGACTTGAATGACCCGAAGAAAAACGCCCTCCACGAGGCAGAGAAATATCACCCACCAATAGATTTTTGTTGAGTTGTTTGCTTGTAGTTAAACCTAGCCTTTCAATAAACTGAATTGACTCTGTGTGGCCATAATAGCGCTCTCTCTGAGGGCGGATCACCTGATAACCTTGCCCATTAATTGGCAAAGCTTGCGCCCCGTCAAGACAACCATTAGCGTAACTACCTATGGATGAGGTTGAATTTCTTGTTGGGCTTTTCTCTTTTTCCCACGAGGTTGCAGATACAACAAACGAACAAAAGATAAGAGCCAATGTACAAAATAACCTCATAACAATTCCAAATAAACGATCACTGTTTTTATACTAGTCGTCATTAGGGAATAGGTGTATGTCGAGAGTGATATTTTTGGGATAGCTTGAGAGTTATCTCCTGACTTTAGATATTAAAGTGAAAAAGCTTCACTATCCCTAGCGAGTCTTCTCAATCTGTGGCGATATTATCGTAGTCGAAGACAAAAACTCACAGCCCTGAAACGACGAAAGCCTAGTCATAAGACTAGGCTTTCTAATAAATGGCGGAGCGGCTGGGGTTATACCAATCCGGAAAATTAACTGATCAGGTTTATCCAATCCCTTCTGCTCATTTTTGTGACACGATCTTTGCACTCAAGAAATTCATTCCAAGCGCGACAAACCTTGGAAACAATGTCGTTATAATCCGTGAAACTTTGATTCGCTAGATAATGTTGTCGCAACCAACTCCAAACTTGCTCTATAGGGTTAAGCTCTGGCGAGTAGGGAGGAAGCTTAATAGTACTGACGTTATTAAATTCTCTCGCAATATCATCGGTATGCCAGCCTGCACCATCCATTATAACGACAGCATGACGTCCTTTTTCTGTAGCCTTAGATATCTGCTCTAAGTGATTTGTCATTATGTCCTTGTTAACCCAAGGAACCACTATGGCTTCGCCAATTCCTCTTTCAGGGCATACCGAACCAAACAAATAAGCGTATTCAAATTGCTGTTGTTTTACCACGCGAGGCCTCGTTCCACGAGTCGCCCAAAGACGTGTCGTTGTGTTCTGCTGACCAAACCTAGCTTCATCTTGAAACCAGACATCAACACTCTCTAGCCCGATATGGCCGGGGATCTTAAGGATCGTTTCTATTTTGAATTTTTTTAAAATCGTCTTGGATTTGCTGTGATTGTTTAGGGTGTTTGGAGCGAGAAGTTATCCAAGAGAAGCCCATGTGGTCGAGGAGATAATAGATAGAATTAGGGTGGTAGTATTTATCAAAGTTTTTCACGATGTAGTCATGTATATCGCTCCCGACAAGGCGCCCGCCTGAAGGGGACTCTGCTTCTTTCTTAATGAATGCACTGAGTTGTTTTCGTTGTTCTGCATTGAGGTATGCAGGTCTGCCTGTGCGAGGTTTTTCTTGAAGCCCTTCCAATCCTTCTTCAAGAAATACTTGAACCCATTTGTTTACACTAGTTCGACTGACTTTAAGGTATTTGGCAATTTGAGTGCGCGAGTGACCTTCTTTGAAGTGGGCTAGTGCTAGCAAGCGAACCTTCATTTGAATGGTTTTTTGTTGGCTTGCTAGCTTTTTAAAATCAGTATTATTAAGGCTATCCATGACGATTTTCTGTAAGAGTTCGACGGCCTTAATTAGATCACATTTTTACTTTAATTGGTATTACAGGCACCGGGACTCGTTGGTCTCAGACCAAAACACTTGATACGAAAAAGCCCTAACATTTCTGTTAGGGCTTTGTCTAATAAGTGGCGGAGTGGACGGGACTCGAACCCGCGACCCCCGGCGTGACAGGCCGGTATTCTAACCAACTGAACTACCACTCCGCAGTGGTCAACTCACTAAGTGAGCGTCCATATCTCCAGGTTGGTCAACCTAAAGATTTAATTTAAAGCCTGGCGATGTCCTACTCTCACATGGGGAAACCCCACACTACCATCGGCGCTATTGTGTTTCACTTCTGAGTTCGGCATGGAATCAGGTGGGTCCACAATGCTATGGTCGCCAAGCAAATTTTGCTTTTACTTTCAGTTTTTTAAAAACTGAAGGCAAAATAATCTGGAAAACTGATTTAAAAGTCTCTTCAAACTCATTCAAGGTCTGTCTTTCTATTGAGTCCACAAAACCCCTTGGGTGTTGTATGGTTAAGCCTCACGGGCAATTAGTACAGGTTAGCTCAATGCCTCGCAGCACTTACACACCCTGCCTATCAACGTCGTAGTCTACGACAACCCTTTAGGACACTTATAGTGCCAGGGAAAACTCATCTCAAGGCTCGCTTCCCGCTTAGATGCTTTCAGCGGTTATCGATTCCGAACTTAGCTACCGGGCAATGCCATTGGCATGACAACCCGAACACCAGAGGTTCGTCCACTCCGGTCCTCTCGTACTAGGAGCAGCCCCTTTCAATTTTCCAACGCCCACGGCAGATAGGGACCGAACTGTCTCACGACGTTCTAAACCCAGCTCGCGTACCACTTTAAATGGCGAACAGCCATACCCTTGGGACCGACTTCAGCCCCAGGATGTGATGAGCCGACATCGAGGTGCCAAACACCGCCGTCGATATGAACTCTTGGGCGGTATCAGCCTGTTATCCCCGGAGTACCTTTTATCCGTTGAGCGATGGCCCTTCCATTCAGAACCACCGGATCACTATGACCTGCTTTCGCACCTGCTCGAATTGTCATTCTCGCAGTCAAGCGGGCTTATGCCATTGCACTAACCACACGATGTCCAACCGTGTTTAGCCCACCTTCGTGCTCCTCCGTTACTCTTTGGGAGGAGACCGCCCCAGTCAAACTACCCACCAGGCACTGTCCGTAATCCCGATTCAGGGACCAACGTTAGAACATCAAAACTACAAGGGTGGTATTTCAAGGACGACTCCACCACATCTAGCGACGCGGTTTCATAGTCTCCCACCTATCCTACACATGTAGGTTCAATGTTCAGTGCCAAGCTGTAGTAAAGGTTCACGGGGTCTTTCCGTCTAGCCGCGGGTACACTGCATCTTCACAGCGATTTCAATTTCACTGAGTCTCGGGTGGAGACAGCGTGGCCATCATTACGCCATTCGTGCAGGTCGGAACTTACCCGACAAGGAATTTCGCTACCTTAGGACCGTTATAGTTACGGCCGCCGTTTACCGGGGCTTCGATCAAGAGCTTCGACCGAAGTCTAACCCCATCAATTAACCTTCCGGCACCGGGCAGGCGTCACACCGTATACGTCATCTTACGATTTTGCACAGTGCTGTGTTTTTAATAAACAGTTGCAGCCACCTGGTATCTGCGACTCTCGTCTGCTCCATCCGCAAGGGACTTCACTGATAAGAGCGTACCTTCTCCCGAAGTTACGGTACCATTTTGCCTAGTTCCTTCACCCGAGTTCTCTCAAGCGCCTTGGTATTCTCTACCCGACCACCTGTGTCGGTTTGGGGTACGATTCCTTACAATCTGAAGCTTAGAGGCTTTTCCTGGAAGCATGGCATCAATGACTTCACTACCGTAGTAGCTCGACATCGTATCTCAGCGTTAAGAAAGTCCGGATTTACCTAAACTTTCCGCCTACGTACTTGAACCTGGACAACCGTCGCCAGGCCCACCTAGCCTTCTCCGTCCCCCCATCGCAATTGTAAGAAGTACGGGAATATTAACCCGTTTCCCATCGACTACGCCTTTCGGCCTCGCCTTAGGAGTCGACTTACCCTGCCCCGATTAACGTTGGACAGGAACCCTTGGTCTTCCGGCGAGGGAGTTTTTCACTCCCTTTATCGTTACTCATGTCAGCATTCGCACTTCTGATACCTCCAGCATGCCTTACAGCACACCTTCAACGGCTTACAGAACGCTCCCCTACCCCACATACCCTAAGGTACGTAGCCGCAGCTTCGGTGTATAGCTTAGCCCCGTTACATCTTCCGCGCAGGCCGACTCGACCAGTGAGCTATTACGCTTTCTTTAAATGATGGCTGCTTCTAAGCCAACATCCTGGCTGTCTGAGCCTTCCCACATCGTTTCCCACTTAGCTATACTTTGGGACCTTAGCTGGCGGTCTGGGTTGTTTCCCTCTCCACGACGGACGTTAGCACCCGCCGTGTGTCTCCCGGATAGTACTTACTGGTATTCGGAGTTTGCAAAGGGTTGGTAAGTCGGGATGACCCCCTAGCCTTAACAGTGCTCTACCCCCAGTAGTATTCGTCCGAGGCGCTACCTAAATAGCTTTCGGGGAGAACCAGCTATCTCCAGGTTTGATTGGCCTTTCACCCCTAGCCACAAGTCATCCGCTAATTTTTCAACATTAGTCGGTTCGGTCCTCCAGTTGATGTTACTCAACCTTCAACCTGCCCATGGCTAGATCACCTGGTTTCGGGTCTAATCCTAGCAACTGTACGCCCAGTTAAGACTCGGTTTCCCTACGGCTCCCCTAAACGGTTAACCTTGCTACTAAAATTAAGTCGCTGACCCATTATACAAAAGGTACGCAGTCACACCACGAAGGTGCTCCTACTGCTTGTACGTACACGGTTTCAGGTTCTATTTCACTCCCCTCACAGGGGTTCTTTTCGCCTTTCCCTCACGGTACTGGTTCACTATCGGTCAGTCAGTAGTATTTAGCCTTGGAGGATGGTCCCCCCATATTCAGACAGGATATCACGTGTCCCGCCCTACTCGTTTTCACTGATTATGAGATGTCGATTACGGGGCTATCACCCTTTATTGCGGCACTTTCCAGAGCCTTCATCTGTCTCATTAAAAGCTTAAGGGCTAATCCAATTTCGCTCGCCGCTACTTTCGGAATCTCGGTTGATTTCTCTTCCTCGGGGTACTTAGATGTTTCAGTTCCCCCGGTTTGCCTCCTGTTGCTATGTATTCACAACAGGATACTTGCTTATGCAAGTGGGTTTCCCCATTCAGGAATCCCAGACTCAAAAGGTTATTACTACCTAATCTGGGCTTATCGCAAGTTATTACGCCTTTCATCGCCTCTGACTGCCAAGGCATCCACCGTGTACGCTTAGTCACTTAACCATACAACCCGAAAGGGTTTCTATTTGCTTTCACTTTAAAAAGTGAGGACAAATAAGCGTATGGCAACTAACCAAGGTTTTTGGTTGTCATCAAGAAGGGTTAATTCTCAATGACTGTTTGCCGGACTCAATTTACTTTTTGTTTCCACTTTTTAATAAAAAGTAGAATCAAAAAATGAACAATCATTTCTGATCATTCGAATACAAGACACTTGAATGTGTTTGTTGTGTTTACCTAATGAAAGATAAACATTGAGAACTTTTAAATTTGATTAACTTAATCACAGCCTTGGCCGTTTTGTTTTACTTGTTAAAAAGTAAAAATAATTAAGCTAATCAGTCAGCTTTCCAAATTGTTAAAGAGCTTGATTCAAACTAATGAACCATTTTTAAATATTTTCAAAGAAAAACACTTAAAGATGGTGGAGCTATGCGGGATCGAACCGCAGACCTCCTCGCTGCCAGCGAGGCGCTCTCCCAGCTGAGCTATAGCCCCATCTGGAAAAGTATTTCTACTCTTAAACTTTCTAAACCTAATCAATCTGTGTGGACACTCATCGTGGTATCTTCGTATAAGGAGGTGATCCAGCCCCAGGTTCCCCTAGGGCTACCTTGTTACGACTTCACCCCAGTCATGAACCACAAAGTGGTGAGCGTCCTCCTCGAAAGGTTAAACTACCCACTTCTTTTGCAGCCCACTCCCATGGTGTGACGGGCGGTGTGTACAAGGCCCGGGAACGTATTCACCGTGACATTCTGATTCACGATTACTAGCGATTCCGACTTCATGGAGTCGAGTTGCAGACTCCAATCCGGACTACGACGCACTTTTTGGGATTCGCTCACTATCGCTAGCTTGCTGCCCTCTGTATGCGCCATTGTAGCACGTGTGTAGCCCTACTCGTAAGGGCCATGATGACTTGACGTCGTCCCCACCTTCCTCCGGTTTATCACCGGCAGTCTCCCTGGAGTTCCCGACATTACTCGCTGGCAAACAAGGATAAGGGTTGCGCTCGTTGCGGGACTTAACCCAACATTTCACAACACGAGCTGACGACAGCCATGCAGCACCTGTCTCAGAGCTCCCGAAGGCACACCTGCGTCTCCGCTGGCTTCTCTGGATGTCAAGAGTAGGTAAGGTTCTTCGCGTTGCATCGAATTAAACCACATGCTCCACCGCTTGTGCGGGCCCCCGTCAATTCATTTGAGTTTTAATCTTGCGACCGTACTCCCCAGGCGGTCTACTTAACGCGTTAGCTCCGAAAGCCACGGCTCAAGGCCACAACCTCCAAGTAGACATCGTTTACGGCGTGGACTACCAGGGTATCTAATCCTGTTTGCTCCCCACGCTTTCGCATCTGAGTGTCAGTGTCTGTCCAGGGGGCCGCCTTCGCCACTGGTATTCCTTCAGATCTCTACGCATTTCACCGCTACA
Source organism: Vibrio syngnathi (assembly GCF_002119525.1). NCBI lineage: Bacteria > Pseudomonadati > Pseudomonadota > Gammaproteobacteria > Vibrionales > Vibrionaceae > Vibrio > Vibrio syngnathi. The sequence goes on from NZ_CP017916.1 coordinate 2,659,763, forward strand.
CCTGAAATTCTACCCCCCTCTACAGCACTCTAGTTCACCAGTTTCAAATGCAGTTCCGAGGTTGAGCCCCGGGCTTTCACATCTGACTTAATGAACCACCTGCATGCGCTTTACGCCCAGTAATTCCGATTAACGCTCGCACCCTCCGTATTACCGCGGCTGCTGGCACGGAGTTAGCCGGTGCTTCTTCTGTTGCTAACGTCAAGATGCGCAGCTATTAACTACACACCCTTCCTCACAACTGAAAGTACTTTACAACCCGAAGGCCTTCTTCATACACGCGGCATGGCTGCATCAGGCTTGCGCCCATTGTGCAATATTCCCCACTGCTGCCTCCCGTAGGAGTCTGGACCGTGTCTCAGTTCCAGTGTGGCTGATCATCCTCTCAGACCAGCTAGGGATCGTCGCCTTGGTGAGCCATTACCTCACCAACTAGCTAATCCCACCTAGGCATATCTTGACGCGAGAGGCCCGAAGGTCCCCCTCTTTGGCCCGTAGGCATTATGCGGTATTAGCCATCGTTTCCAATGGTTATCCCCCACATCAAGGCAATTTCCTAGGCATTACTCACCCGTCCGCCGCTCGACGCCCATTAACGCACCCGAAGGATTGTTAGTGTCGTTTCCGCTCGACTTGCATGTGTTAGGCCTGCCGCCAGCGTTCAATCTGAGCCATGATCAAACTCTTCAATTTAAGATTTTGTCGGCTCAATGAATACTGACTTCAAAATCCATTCTCACTCGAAAGTAAAAAGTAATTTTAAAGCTATTATCTTTCCAACAGAAAGATAATGAATTGACTGTGCCAAATACTTTCTTTCTACAAGAGAAAGTAGTTATTCGTATTGGTCACTCAGTTCATTGAAACCAAAGTTGATTCCGAGGAATCTGTTTTACTTCTCTTAATAAAAAGGGAAGATAAAACGTTTTGATATTCATCAACGAGTGCCCACACAGATTGATAGGTTTAAATTGTTAAAGAGCTTTGCTTATCGAGCGTTCCTTTTAGTAAGGAGCCTCTCGAAGTGGACGGCCATTCTAGCGAATTGGGTTCCAGTGTCAAACACTTTTTCCAGCTAATTTTCAAAGCATCTTAAATGCTTAATGTCGTCTCATTGCTTAGTTCAAACCGCTTGGTTATCCCTAGCAACGGAGGCGCATTATAGAGAGAATCCCCCTTTACACAAGACCAAAAACGAAAAAAAACCGCCATAGGCGATCGTTCGGACACTATTCACACAAAGCGTTCAAAATAGGTACGATTAAGCCTTAATTTTGGCTAATCGTACCTATTATTCATAGTTTGGTTATTGGTGAGCAATAATTCGGTCGTTATTCACCAATAGCTGCACTTTCTTCTCTGGATTTATTTTTCCAGCCAGTATCGCTTTCGCTAACGGGTTCTCTACAGTTTGTTGAATTGCTCTTTTAAGAGGCCTTGCACCATACACAGGGTCAAAACCAACTTGAGAGATTAGCTTGAGCGCTTTTTCTGAAACCTCGAGTTCATACCCATTGTCTTCCATTCGCTTTTTCAAATGCTCAAGCTGAATAGCGGCAATTGACTCAATGTGCTCTTGGCCTAATGGATGGAACACAACGCTTTCATCAACACGGTTCAAAAACTCAGGTCGAAAATGTTTACCTACCACTTCCATAACCTCATTTTTAATCCCTTGGTAATCCAATGTATTGAAATTTTCTTGAATACGAGTTGAACCTAGGTTCGATGTCATTATTACCACGGTATTTCTAAAATCGACCGTGCGACCTTGTCCGTCAGTTAATCGTCCATCATCTAAAACCTGCAATAGAATATTGAAAACATCAGGGTGCGCTTTCTCTACCTCATCAAGCAAAATGACAGAATAAGGCTTGCGACGTACCGCTTCGGTTAAGTATCCACCTTCTTCATAACCCACATAACCCGGAGGAGCACCAACTAAACGAGCAACAGAGTGTTTCTCCATAAACTCAGACATATCGATACGCACCATCGCATCTTCACTATCGAACATAAAGTTCGCCAATGTTTTACACAGTTCCGTTTTACCGACACCTGTTGGCCCTAAGAATAAGAACGAACCAATCGGCTTATTAGGATCAGACAAACCGGCACGGCTACGACGAATTGCATTCGACACGACTTCAACCGCTTCCGCTTGACCGATAACCCGCTTATGCAGAACACCTTCCATTTTCAGAAGCTTCTCTTTTTCTGCTTCTAGCATTTTAGAAACCGGGATGCCGGTTTGCTTTGAAAGGACATCGGCAATCTCAGCGTCAGTCACCTTGTTACGTAACAAGGTCATTTCTTGCATTTCAGCTTGAGTCGCGAGATCTAACTGCTTCTCCAATTCTGGGATTCGACCATATTGCAATTCAGACATACGGTTAAGGTCACCAGCACGTCGTGCAAAATCCATATCCATCCGAGCTTGTTCTAGCTCTGACTTGATATGTTGCGTGCCAGACAACGCCGCCTTTTCAGCGTTCCAAACTTCTTCAAGCTCTGCAAAATCTCGCTCTTTCTCAGAAAGTTCGCTTTGTAGCGTGCGAAGCCTCTTTTCACTGGCTTCGTCATTTTCATTAGTAAGAGCTTGCTGCTCGATCTTCAACTGAATGATTTTACGCTCTAACTTATCCAGTGACTCGGGCTTTGAATCTATCTGCATTCGAATACTCGAAGCCGCTTCATCAATGAGATCAATCGCCTTATCTGGTAACTGACGATCTGAAACGTATCGGTGAGATAGAGTTGCCGCCGCTACAATAGCAGGATCGGTAATTTCTACATGATGGTGAAGTTCATAGCGCTCTTTCAAACCACGAAGAATAGCGACTGTATCTTCTACTGTTGGTTCATCCACTATCACTTTTTGGAAGCGACGCTCTAACGCAGGGTCTTTCTCTATATATTGGCGATACTCATCGAGCGTTGTTGCGCCGACACAATGCAGTTCACCACGAGCTAATGCTGGTTTCAGCATGTTGCCCGCATCCATAGAGCCTTCGCCTTTACCTGCGCCGACCATCGTATGAATTTCATCGATAAAGAGAATGACATTGCCTTCTTCTTTCGATAATTCATTAAGCACCGATTTTAGACGTTCTTCGAATTCACCACGATATTTCGCACCCGCTACCAATGAGCCCATGTCCAATGAAAGAACTCTTCGACCTCTTAAGCCTTCTGGAACTTCATTATTGATAATACGCTGAGCTAAACCTTCGACAATCGCGGTTTTACCCACACCGGGTTGACCGATAATCACAGGGTTATTCTTAGTTCGACGTTGAAGGACTTGAATCGTGCGACGAATTTCATCATCACGACCGATCACAGGATCAAGTTTACCTTGTTCTGCTCTTTCAGTCAGATCAATGGTGAACTTCTCTAATGCTTGGCGTCTATCTTCTGCATTCGGGTCATCAACTTTTTGACCACCGCGAACTTGCTCGATAGCTTGAGATAGTTTTTGCTCAGTAAGACCTAGCTCTTTAAGTAAGTTTCCTAAAGGGCCTTTGTCTTCAATGGCAGCGAGTAGGAATACTTCTGAAGATATGTAACTGTCTTGACGCTTTTGCGCTACCTTGTCACATAGATTGAATAGCGTTCCCATTGCGTTAGAGAGCTGAACATCACCACCAATACCACTTACTTTTGGCACTCGGTCTAATATTTCGCTTAATTTAGAACGCAATTGAACAACATCAATATTAAGCATGGTGAGCAATGGACGAATCGCACTGCCATCTTGATTAAGCAAAGACACCATTAGGTGTACAGGTTCTATATATTGGTGATCACGACCTAATGCGAGCGACTGAGCATCAGATATCGCAATTTGGAATTTACTAGTGAATCGATCGAGACGCATGCCAACCTTCCTACTCTTAGATATGTTTATCTTATGGTTAGAAGATGGATACGGTAACGCAGATTTTCAAGGGATAAGGATGAAGAATAGAGATGATATGAAAATATAAATGAACTGGATGAGTGGTTGTGCTAGTCAGAGACTACTCTAGCCAAATAAATGTCGCCTGACGCCCAGTAATACCATCACGACGATAAGAATAGAAAACATCTGAATCTGCATATGTACATAGATTCGAATCTGTCACCGAAGTCACGCCAACTTTCATTAATCGTTGAGTCGCAAGTTGAGATATGTTTGCTAACCACTTGCCCGGTTCAGATTTAGCTTTAAATGCTAATTTCGCTTGAGGGTCAAAACGAACAAAAGCGTCCAACACATCGTTGCCAACCTCAAACGCATCTTTACCAATTGCAGGACCAAGCCAAGCAATGATCTGATTATCTGAATCTAGGTTTGAAAACTTTGCGACGGCATTTTCAAGAATGCCACCAGCAAGACCGCGCCAACCCGCATGAACAGCCGCGACTTGAGTGCCTTTGGTATCAGTAAGAATTACTGGCAAGCAATCAGCCGTCATCGCTGAACACACAACACCCTTTGCAGAGGTAAATGCACCATCCGCATCAAGCACATTCGCCACAGGTTCTAAAACTGTGACGACATCCGTTGAGTGAGTTTGATTTAGCCATACTGGAGCTGTGGGCATCTTAGATTGTTGCTTTAGCCATGCTCGATTGCTTTCAACAAGCGAAGTATCATCCCCAACGTGCATACCGAGGTTTAACCCTTGATAAGCACCTGTAGAACAACCATCGAAACGAGTCGAAGCAAATGCTTTCACGTTTTGAGGAGCGTTCCAGTCAGGGATGATCATTGACATGATTAAATGTCGTCTTCGTGATTTTCGCGAGCATCAACACGTAATGCTTCTGCCATCACAACCATGTCATTTGGAACAGGTGCGTGGAACTCAACTTCTTCACCAGTAATAGGGTGAACAAATTTAAGCATTACAGCATGCAGCGCTTGGCGATCAAAAGAACGAATCATTGTCGTCAGCTCTTCAGATGCACCTTTTGGAATACGTGCACGACCACCGTATGCAATATCACCTAACAGAGGATGCTGAAGGTATGACATATGAACACGGATTTGGTGAGTACGACCTGTTTCTAGGCGTAGACGAATACGAGTATGTTCGCGGAAGTGCTCCGCAACACGGTAGTGAGTTACCGCAGGCTTACCTAATTCATTCACGTCCATTAAAGTACGTTTAGTTGCATGACGGCTAATGCCTTTCTCAACCACACCACCCGCGGTCATTTTACCAATAGCAATTGCTTCATATTCACGAGTGATACGACGTTTAGCAAGTGCACGTACAAGGCGAGTTTGAGCTGGAACCGTCTTAGCCACAACCATAAGACCGGTTGTGTCTTTATCAAGACGGTGCACAATACCCGCACGAGGTACTTCTGCAATCTGAGGATAATGGAAAAGCAATGCATTTAGTATGGTTCCATCCGGCGTACCTGCACCTGGGTGTACAACCAGATCGCGAGGCTTATTGATAACCAATAAATCATCATCTTCATAGACAATGTTTAACGGAATATCTTGTGCTTCCCAGCGCTCTTCATCCGCAAGCTCCGCTTGTAGGATGATCGCTTCACCGCCCAAAACTATGGTGCGCGGTTTAGTGATAACTTCGCCATCCACTTGGATTTTGCCGTCAAGAAGCCACTCTTTAATACGAGAGCGAGAAAAATCGGTAAATAGTTCAGCGACAGCTTGGTCTAAACGTTGACCTAACTGGCTGCTTTTTACTGTGTCTGTTAATGTTATCTGCTGAGCCATATCGAACTTTTTTAAAAACCGTGAGACTAATACCCATTAGTATGGATAAAATAGAATAATTGCATCATTGTATCTGTTACTGGTTAGAAAGTAACGGAAGCTTACGAAATATTTAATTCAAGGAATCGACGCCTGACATGAAACACCTTACTTTAACGGGTCTATTAGCCGTATCACTCTTAGTTGGTTGTTCAAGTAGTGAAGAAATAGTACCGGATGTACCGCCATCGGTTCTTTACTCTGACGCCCAAGAATCACTGCAGAGTGGTAGCTGGCTTTCTGCAATCGAAAAGCTAGAAGCCTTAGACTCACGTTACCCATTCGGCGCCTATTCTGAACAAGTACAACTGGATCTGATTTACGCGTACTACAAAAATGATGACTTGGCATTAGGCCTTGCCACCATTTCACGATTCCTACGCTTAAACCCTACTCATGAAAAACAGGATTGGGTTCTTTACATGCGTGGCCTGACACACATGGCTCAAGATCGAAACTTCATGCACGATATTTTTAATATCGATCGTAGTGACCGAGATCCAGAACCAGTGAAACTTGCGTTTGCTGATTTCAAACGACTGTTAGAGCGTTTCCCTGCAAGCCCATACGCTGAAGATGCACAAAAACGTATGTTCGCACTGAAAAACCGCCTAGCGGAGTATGACTTAGCCACAGCTGATTTCTACCTGCGTCGCGAAGCGTGGATTGCAGCTATAAACAGAACACAAGAGTTGCAGAAGACTTACCCTGACACCATTGCTGCACGTAAGTCTTTAGACATTCAATTAGAAGCTTATGAACAACTAGGCTTAGAAGACGCTGTGTTACGAACAGAAAAGTTAATTGAGCTCAACCCACTGCCTTAGTCAGCGAATCACACTCGTCGTTAACTAAAACAATCACTTCAAAATCGCGCTAATTTATTAGCGCGATTTTTTTGAACTTCGTCTGGTAAACTTGATGAATGGCAGCATAAGCAGTATCTTCAATAGGTAACTTTTAACAAAACATCAACATGGAGTGTGGATGTGAGTAGGTTGTTATTATTTATCTGGATATCGCTATTTAGTCAATTGTCCTTTGCATTAGAACTGTCCCCATTAAGCAATAAGCCTTACATGGGTGACTTGGATGTACTCAAAACCAAAGGAACGGTTAGAGTGCTCGTATCTGCCGATCTTGGTTTCTATTACATCGAAGATGGCAAACCAAAAGGCATCGTGGCAGAAATGCTCTACCACTTTGAAAAAAGCCTTCGTAAGAAGCACCCCTACCTCAACGTTCAAATCATCCCCGTGCAACGAGATGATCTGCTTCCCTCTTTAGAATCTGGCTATGGTGATGTCGCTGTCGCTAACCTAACGGTCACCGACAAACGATTACGAACCATCGACTTCTCAGATCCCATGATTAAAGATGGGAAAGAGTTGATAATCACCGACAAGAACTCAAAGTCGATCACCGAAATCAAGCAATTGAGCGGTAAAGAAGTATGGATCCGCGCGAGCTCTAGCTACTTCGAGAGTGTGCAAAGAGTCAACAAAGAGCTTAACGCACTAGGTTTACCACCACTGCATGTCCACTTTATCGAAGAATCATTGCAAGACTACGAACTGATAGAACTGGTTAATCAGGGTTATATACAAGGCACAGTTCTAGATAGCCACAAAGCTAAGCTCTGGCTCGATGTTATGGAAAACATTCAGGTACACACTGAGTTGCCGCTGCGTGAAAATGGTCAAATTGCTTGGGCACTGAGAAAAGACAGCCCTCAGCTAAAGAAAGAGATCAACAAATACGTAAAGACCGCACGAACAGGAACTCTACTTGGGAACGTTATCTATAATAAATACATCGACAACACTCGTTGGTTAGGACGAGCACTCAACCCAAATAAAGTAGACCGAGTGGCAAAACTGGCAGATGTCTTTGAAAAATATTCGAATGAATACGAATTCGACCCTTTGATGATGTCAGCTCAAGGTTTCCAAGAGTCTGGACTTGATCAAAGCAGGGTTTCTCACCGAGGCGCCATCGGTGTAATGCAGGTGTTGCCAAGTACCGCCAAAGACAAAAACGTCAATATAAAAAACATACATAAGGTGGATAACAACATCCATGCTGGTGTGAAATATATGCGCTTTATCAAAGACCGATATTTTGACGATCCAGCGATATCGCCTGACAATCAAATCTACTTCACTTTAGCTTCTTACAATGCAGGCCCCGCTAAGATAAGAAAGATGCGAAACATTGCTAAAAAGAAGGGTTATAACCCAAATATCTGGTTTAAAAACGTCGAAATCATCACTCGTAAATACGTGAGTAAAGAACCCGTAACCTATGTCGCCAACATCAATCGTTACTTCGTAATCTATAAACAATTACAAGCTATCAATGCCATCCGAGAAAATGGTACAGCGAGATTACTGAACACTAACGATTAACTTCCCCCTCAATCCCAGAGCTTGAGGAACAAAAGTGTTATACCAATCACAGTAAGTAAGTGATCAAACATAGCGTAGGAAAAAAGCTTGAGAACAAGGCAGAATTTTTTGATAAGTAGTTATTCTACAATCAAAAATTCTAACGAAGTTATCGAGGTTTTTAACAAGCTAGGGTGACCAGTTATTTACTACGATTGGTATTAGATAAGGTTAAAAACACAAAAGCCGCATAAGAAAACTTATGCGGCTTTTGTTTATCTAATTCTGAAGAAGCTTACATAGCGATCGACATCATGGTAGCTATATCACAAAACACTATTGAGTAAATTTCAATCAAGCGCTTTCTATAGGCTGTAGTCTGCCCCTAAAAACTGGTTTAATTTTTAGCGAAGCCTTGCCTCCAAGTTATCGTTTTTCATAGGGATAACAAGTATTTTTCGACAAAAAGATATCAAGACTTGCGTGAGATCACATTTGATTTTAATGCTTACCCCACCCAACCAAAACAAGATCTAGATCACATTCTTTATTCCTAAAAGTCGTAATCTGAAGTTAACCCATGAGGGATACAACAGAGGAAAACTTCTATGAAAATGAACATCACTGGTAAAAATATCGACATTACCTCTGCAATCCGTGATCACATAGAAAGCAAATTTAAGAAGCTGGATAAATGGCAAGTAGACATCATTGGTTGCCAAGCGAGCTTTAGCGAAGAACCAAATAAAAAGAAAAAATTTGAAGCCGTTCTAACGGTACCAAAAGGCCAACTTGTTGCTTCATCAATTCATGACGACCTCTACGTAGCTATCAACGAAGTAGAACAAAAACTAGAGCGTCAACTCAACAAGCTGCGCCATAAACCAGAAGCGCGCCGCGCTGAAAGGCCTGAAATCGAAGAGCTAGAAGCTGAAGTAGAAGTAGAAGTAGAAGTAGAATAAGGAAATATGACAGATTAAAAAATAGCGCCTCAGGGCGCTATTTTTTTGCTTGACGCTCGTAGCTCGCTTGCTTATTGTGTTTAAACATTCATAAAACAATCACTTTTTATGCACTCTCACTCTTTGTTTATTTTTGACTTCTTTTTTCTTCCGTAAATCGGAGGCTAAGTCGTTTTAGAAAAACAAGTCAAAAACGAACAAGAAGCCTCCCACACTAGGGGGGCTTTTTTATAAGGACACATTTATGACTGACCGAACAATTTCACTAGATGATATCCGCCTTCGTCTCAATGATTTAGACGACGAACTCCTAAAATTACTTTCAGAGCGTCGTAAGCTGAGTATCGAAGTCGCTAAAAGCAAGGTAGAAACATCAAAACCCGTTCGTGATGCAGTACGAGAGCAACAACTACTAGTCAAATTGATCAACAACGGAAAAGACAAGTACGAATTGGATGCTCAGTACATTACTAAGCTGTTTCACACCATCATCGAAGATTCCGTTTTACTGCAGCAGTCATACTTACAAAACCTAGCGAATCCGCAAAGCCGTAAACCACTAGCTCGCGTTGCATTCTTAGGTTCTAAGGGATCGTATTCTCACCTTGCGAGCCGTGAATACTTCAGCCGCAAGAATATGGAATTGATTGAGCTGAACTGTAATCACTTCAAAGAAGTCGCATCGACTGTAGAATCGGGCCATGCCGACTATGGTGTACTGCCGATTGAGAACACCAGTTCAGGGTCAATTAACGAAGTCTACGATCTGCTACAACACACAACGCTTTACATCGTTGGTGAACTTTCTCAACCGATTGAACACTGCCTTGTCGCGAAAAATGATATTCGTTTAGAAGACATCAAAACCCTCTATTCACACCCACAACCTCATCAACAATGCAGTGAGTTTTTAAGCCGCCTTAAAGATGTCAGCCTTGAATCTTGTGCAAGCACAGCTGATGCCATGAAAAAGGTAAAAGATCTAGACGGTGATGATGTGGCAGCGATTGGTAATGCATCGAGCGGCAAACTTTATGGACTTCAACCAATCCAAGGCAACATTGCAAATCAAACTGAGAACCACACTCGTTTCATCGTGGTCGCTCGTAAGCCTGTTGAAGTATCGACTCAGATCCCAGCTAAGACGACACTCATCATGTCGACTTCTCAAGAAGCCGGTTCTTTGGTTGAAACACTGCTGATTCTGCAACGCTTAGGTATTAACATGACCAAGCTGGAATCTCGTCCTATCATGGGTAACCCTTGGGAAGAGATGTTCTATGTGGATTTAGAAGCACACTTAGATTCAGATAATATGCAGCAAGCGATAACGGAACTAACAGCCATAACTCGTCACCTAAAAGTGTTAGGTTGTTACCCAAGTGAGAACATTAAGGCGACTCAGGTTAAGTTGTCTTAGCTTTTTATTATCTGACACACGTTTAACTGCCACTGGCTTTTCACTAATATAAGCATTTGGCCTACTACAGGCCAAATGCTTAAAGAAAGCAACAAATGGAGTCGTACTCGAACTAAGGAAGACTCAAAGTCTGTATACCTTAAAAATGAATTGGTTGTGTTACTGGTTCGCACTCCTATCCACTTCCATCATTCCCTTCCAACCGACTTAGACACCTTTACTGATAATTTAATCACTAAATACAAAGGCTTAAAACCCAAACAAAACACTTCAAACACAATATAATTGATGGCGAGAACTGTCTAAATAACATAAACTTGCGCGCTAAATTTATAAACCATGTTGTGAATAACCATGAAGCTCAGTACTAAAATATTACTTGTGATTGCCCCCGTAATACTGCTCAGTACAGCGGCTTCTAGTTATATCATCTACTCCACGCAAAAAAGCAGCTTTATCAAACGTGAAGACAATGCGCTGCAATTAAGCATGGAAAAATTAGCCAGTTATTTTCAACAGTCTCGCTCTTTCCTCAACAGCTACTCTTATACCCTCGCCAATAGTGATCTGGTTAGGCGTTATTTTATGGTTGATGAAAGTACCGCCTCCCAACGTGAACTAGTTGATAACCTAAACGAAACGATTAAGTTACTGCAAGATGGTAACGACAGTTTTACAAGGGTCGCATTGCTTGATGGCGACCGAGCCCTTAAATATTACGCTGATAATACCAATGACCCTTTCGCAAAAATGGACCCAAAGATATTAGAGTTCATTGATCATCAATATCAAAAAACGTTAGCCCCTTCGAGCACCGACTATATACAGAATTCCCAAGGCGAAGGCGTATTAGTTCATTATGACGCTATTGATAAAAATACAGTTTCGATACCAACAAGCGCTCAACCCAACAATGTATTTTTTGTGGTTGTTTCTGTCTCTCTTGATAAGTTTAACTATCTTCGAAAACAGATAGAGTTCGACTATCAAACCAGCTTGTTCTTTACTCCTGCGTTGGTGACACAAGGGAGAGAGTTAACACAATCTATAAAGCTAGCACCTGAGCTCTACGCCACGCTCGATCCCGCACCATTACTATTAGACAACAAACTCAAATCTCTCTGGAATGAACTCAGCCTATCCTTTGCCCTTTCTGCATTTGTCAGTGTTACCTTGCTGCTTATCCTGCTATCTCGCTGTGTAATAAACCCCATTACCCGTTTAGATAGACAGCTTCAAGAGGTTGAGAAAAAACAGAGAAAAAATATTGAGCGCCTAGGAACTAATGATGAACTAGGCCGCTTATCTCAGCGCTTTTATGATATGTACCAGGAGTTAGATGACACATATCAGCAGACTAAGTTGTTGGCAGAAAATGATCAGTTGACCCAAATAGCCAATAGGCACCAGTTTCAAACCTTCGTCCAGAAGTCGCTGTCGAAACCAAGTTCGAATACCGAAACCTGGGTTCTCTACTTTGATTTAGATAACTTCAAATTTGTGAACGACAAATACGGACATCAAATCGGCGACTCAATCCTGGTCAGTTTTGCTCAGCGTATTTCCGATATTTGTAACCACTATAAAACAGAATTAGACGCCCACTGTCTTCCAGCCCGACTTTCTGGAGACGAGTTCGTTGTATACATTAATGCTCCAACTCACAAAGAAAATATCGCGCATCGATTTTCGAATGATTTACTCACCCCAATACAAAAAGGGTTTGTCACCGAGTCAGGTAATTTCCCGATTACGGTCAGTATTGGTATTGCGACCCACCCTAATGATGGCGATACAATCGAGAAGCTTCTTTCGAATGCTGATACCGCGATGTATCAAGCCAAACGTGCAGGTAAAAACCAATTCGCAGATTACTCGTTAGACTTAGATAAAACCATTCAGCGTCAAGCCAGTATTGAGAACGCCCTCAGAGAAAATAATTTTGATGAAGAGTTTAAGCTCGTTTACATGCCTTATATGGACTCAACAGGAAGTTATATTATTGGTGTAGAAGTGCTATTACGTTGGCACTCGAAACACCTTGGTTTAGTGCCACCCGATGAATTCATTCCTATCGCCGAACAAACCGGATTATTTGAAATAATTGATCGCTGGGTTATCCAGAATGCATTTGCTTCATTCCATCAACTTCAAGCTCAATTCGATCACTCTATTCAGCTATCGATTAACTTATCTTCAGCCGGGATTAAAACCACTCACCTTGCTGATTTCATCAAAGAGCATGCGAAAATCAATCAGATCCCGCCCAATTTGATCGATTTTGAAATCACAGAAACCTTTTACTCAAACTCTCAAGGTTTTCCATTACTTAACCAGTTATCATACATGGGCTATAGATTAGCAATCGACGACTTTGGTTCTGGTTACACCTCGATCACTCAACTGGTTCAATACCCAACTCAGAAGATTAAATTGGATAAAACCTTTTTGGACACCTTGATTGAGACAGATAACCAGAACATAGTGAAACCCATTATCGGGCTATGCCATGCTCAAGGGAAAAAGGTCACAGCCGAAGGAATTGAAACTCAATGCATGCATCAGTGGTTACAAGATGCGCAGTGCGATATGCTGCAAGGCTATTATTTTGGTAAGCCTATGCCATTAGAAGAGCTGACGGAATGGTACCGACAGCATCAACTCAATTTTATCGATAATAAAAAGAATCAACCACATGAAATCTGTAATCATCGCATCGCTGAATCCAGCTAAAATTAGCGCCGTTAAAAGTGCATTCTTATCGGCTTTTCCTGATACTGAATTTGACTTCAAAGGCATCAGCGTCCCTAGTGGCGTTGCCGATCAACCCATGAGTAATGAAGAAACCTACCAAGGAGCGGTAAAGCGCGTTCACAACGCAACTCAAGCTCAACCTGATGCGGATTTTCATGTTGGATTAGAGTCTGGAATAGAAGGAAAGGTTACCTTTGCTTGGATGGTCGTTGAAGCAAACGGTCAGCGCGGAGAATCTCGATCTGCAAGCTTAATGCTGCCACCCGTTGTGCTTGATAAACTCCAGCATGCGAATGAGCTAGGGGATGTGATGGATGAAGTGTTTGGCACCGATAATATCAAACAAAAAGGCGGTGCGATTGGCCTACTAACGCATAACCAACTAACACGCAGCTCTGTCTATCATCAGGCTTTAATTTTAGCGCTGATCCCATTTGTGAATCCAGAGCACTTTCCTATCTAGATCTTCGCTAAACTTCGAAAGCCTCAGAGAACAATCACCAGAAATAAAAAACGCTAACATTCAGTTAGCGTTTTTATCGAATTCATAGCCACACTACTCAGTGGTTGCTTAACTCAGTTATTGTTTGAGCAAAAGGTCGGCGATCACGGCTTTCTCTTGTTCAGATTTAGCCTTTAACTCATTTGAGCCTCTGGTTATCGTCGCGACGCCTACTCCCAGCATTTGGCTAACCTGTCGTTGAGACATCTCACCTTTCATCAGCTCACAAAAGATGTTAATTCGAGCAACCAAAGCATCTCGCTCGTCTGGTGTCATCATCATGGTCAACAATAGTTCATGCTGATCTTTTTCGACAGCCGTCTTTACCAAGTCCATCAGTTGTTGCCAATTCTCATATTCAGGTTGTGATGCCATATCTCTACACTTACTTTTAAATTCTGACTTTAAAGAGTCGCTTAACGATTGAAAGCGTCGAACACTTTATACCGAAACACTTGATGTGATCCAATGTAAAAAGGCAGTAAGTGGAAATGGTTCGCACTCACTGCCTTTAATATTACTCAGCTTGGAGAAAAATGCAGAGAGCTTAGTATTTCGTTTTTGCCTCATGGGGCGCTAAAAACGTCCCTTTCTCACCCAGGATATCTCGATAGTAAGTCTCAAACATCAAGATATTCTGAACATAACCACGAGTCTCTTTGAATGGGATCATCTCGATAAAAGCAAATGCATCGAGCTTTTCATCGCTGCGTGATCGCCACTGTTTCACACGACTAGGGCCAGCATTATACGCGGCAAATGCGAAGATGCGGTTATCATCATATTGAGCGAGTAGGCCATCTAAATAATGACTGCCTATCTCAATATTCTTACCTACATCATAAAGATCATCGCTGCCCTGGTACTTAATCTTATGTTTATTAGCCGTGTATTGTGCCGTCTTTGGCATAATTTGCATGATGCCACGCGCGCCAACTGGAGAGCGAGCCTCTGAATCCATCGCACTCTCTTGTCTTGCTAAAGACATCAAAGTAATTGGATCGAGATCATGCTTCTCGGCATAGAAATTAAACCACCACTTATGAGCGACAGGGAAACGTAACGCAATGTTATCCCACATCTTCGCAGAAATACTCGCCGTTACCGTAAAGTGATTCCATCGCTGTGTCGCAGCATGAGCAGCAAGCATCGCTTTTTGCTCTTTATCTGCATGACTTAATAACCAGCGCCACTCACTCTTTGCAGCCGCTATTTTATCTCGCTCAATCAGCTCACCGATACGAACCAAAGAAGTGTCGAATGGTTTCACCATTTCTGCACTGTATTTAAGAGTCGACGTTGGATAGCTAACTGGCTTATTTAATTGCTTAGCGGCAGCCACACTGTAGAAATTACGCTGACCCAAAATGTCTGACAGTCGCTTATTACCCTTAGCAGTATCGCCTAGTGCAATCTCAGCTCTACCCTGCCAATACTGCCAGCGAAGCGAAGCTTGATGTTTACCATCTAAGCGCGCAATCCACTCTTTCAAACCCGTCCAATCGGCATGTTGAATAGCCAAGCGAGCTCGTCTTTCCAGCAAAACTTGCTTTGATGAACTCGCGAGCATTTTGTCTCGCCACGCCATCAACTCTTCAGAGTCGGTATTGATCAAGTGGAACGCTAGGTAATCCGCGAGCTCTTGGGATTTTTCTTTCGAAAATTTTTGAGCTTTCACAACATCATCAAAAACCTCTTGCGCGCTGCTTGCGGATTTCCTGACTAGCTTCTCGAAACCAAATTCAGTTTGAGCTTGGTAGAATTCATTCGCTGGGTACTTCTTAGCAAACGCGAGTACATTTTCAGGCTTGTTGTACAACGCCTTCATCTGCTTCGCTTGAGTAATTGACTCATCATGATCTAATTGCTTAACCAAGTAGCTCATTAACTTACCGTTTCGACTCTCGAACGCTAAAAGCATTCTGTCCAGAATCAGCTGATCCGTTCTTAAGCCCGCTTCATCCCAACTTTCGAAAAGTGAATCACAGTTATCATCAACACCACTGCCACTTAACCAAAGTTGTTTCGCACCTTTAAAGGCGAGATCTTGATTACCTTGTTCATAATTAGCGCGGTAATAGATACATTGATATTTTTCACCAACAGGCTCTTGGGTTTGAAACTCAAGGATCGTCTTCCACTGTTTTTGAGCCGCCAATAAATCTAAATAAGGCGCTCGTATACGATTGGAAAACGGCAGTGCTTTGTTCTCTTCAATAAAAGCATCCACCTCGCTTGGCGTTCGATCACCTAAGCCCAATAAAAAGGCGCGATAGTCAGTGTAAGGTGTTAACGGGTATGTTTGAATTTTATTACGAAGTGCTGAATAAGCTTTTAGATCACGGTTGTCTAAAACCTCTTGCGCTCTGTCATAAACATCACGCTGCATTTCAAGCTCGGAAGCATTGCTGGCCATAGCCATTGGAGCCTGTGAAAATGAAAACAAAATTGCCGATGCAGCGACAGCAATTTTCGTATTACCAATGCGGAAAAACATTCGCTCTTTCCTTAGTGCGTGTATGAATACGTGAAGTCTATTTACGCCCGACATCACATCAAATGTAAAGAGTTTGAGTGTAAATGTTGTTAATATTTAACACATCGCCTCGAAAGCTTATTAAATATAGTTTTAATGACCAATGTGACAATAATAGGTGAGGATTAGTTCAAGAATGGCTTTTCTGTCCTAGGAGTAACATCTTTGAGGATATTGGTATAAAATAGCAAACAATTTTGAACAATAATTAGGATCGATCGGCAATGGCTGAATACGTATATACCATGTCTCGGGTGAGCAAAACTGTTCCACCTAAGCGTCAAATTCTTAAAGACATTTCTCTTAGCTTTTTTCCTGGCGCTAAAATCGGTGTTTTGGGTCTAAATGGTTCAGGTAAATCTACCCTACTACGTATCATGGCTGGTATTGATACTGATATTGATGGTGAAGCACGTGCACAACAAGGTCTAAAAGTAGGTTACCTACCTCAAGAACCTGTACTAGACGAATCAAAAACCGTTCGTGAAATCGTAGAAGAAGCAGTTTCAGATGTTGCTGACGCACTTAAGCGCATCGACGCAGTATATGCTGCTTACGCAGAACCTGATGCAGATTTCGATGCATTAGCGAAAGAGCAAGGTGAGCTTGAAGCACTGATCCAAGCAAAAGATGGTCATAACCTAGAAACAGCTCTAGAGCGAGCTGCAGATGCACTTCGTCTTCCTGAGTGGGATGCGAAAATCGAATTCCTATCAGGTGGTGAACGTCGTCGTGTTGCGATATGTCGTCTACTTCTTGAGAAGCCAGACATGCTGCTTCTTGATGAACCAACCAACCACTTGGATGCAGAATCAGTTGCTTGGCTTGAGCATTTCCTTGTTGATTACAGCGGTACTGTTGTGGCTATTACCCACGACCGTTACTTCCTAGACAACGCTGCAGGTTGGATTCTAGAACTTGACCGTGGTGAAGGTATCCCATGGGAAGGTAACTACACATCTTGGCTAGAACAGAAAGATGAGCGTTTGAAGCAAGAAAAAGCTGGCGAAAGCGCACGTCAAAAAACGATTGAGAAAGAACTTGAATGGGTTCGTCAAAACCCTAAAGGTCGTCAAGCTAAGTCTAAAGCTCGTATGGCTCGTTTTGAAGAAATGACGACTGGCCAATACCAGAAGCGTAACGAAACCAACGAATTGTTCATCCCACCAGGTGAGCGTTTAGGTGACAAGGTACTTGAAGTTAAGAACCTAACGAAGTCATTTGGTGATCGCGTTCTTATCGATGACCTATCATTCAGCATGCCTAAAGGCGCTATCGTTGGTATCGTTGGTGCCAATGGTGCGGGTAAATCAACACTATTCAAGATGCTAAGTGGCGCAGAACAGCCAGATTCAGGCACAGTTGAACTTGGCGAAACGGTTAAGCTTGCTTCTGTTGATCAGTTCCGTGACAGCATGGACGACACAAAAACAGTATTCCAAGAGATCTCTGAAGGCGCTGATATCATTAAGATCAACAACTTCGAAATCCCTGCTCGTGCATACTGCTCTCGTTTCAACTTCAAAGGCAACGACCAACAGAAGATCATCGGTCAGCTTTCAGGTGGTGAACGCAACCGTGTTCACTTAGCGAAACTGCTAAAAGCGGGCGGTAACGTACTGCTACTCGATGAACCAACCAATGACCTTGATGTTGAGACGCTACGAGCTCTTGAAGAAGCACTACTTGAGTTCCCTGGCTGTGCAATGGTTATCTCGCATGACCGTTGGTTCCTTGACCGTATTGCGACCCATATCTTAGACTACCGTGATGAAGGTCAAGTTAACTTCTACGAAGGTAACTATACTGAATATACAGAGTGGCTGAAAAAGACTCTAGGTGCACAAGCGGCAGAACCTCACCGCATCAAATACAAACGTATTGCAAAGTAAATAAGCTTGTATTTTGAACAAAGGCCGCGATAATAGCGGCCTTTGATATATCTGGTTATATGTTACGTATTGATATAGAGAGATTAGTTATGATTGAAAGACGTCAATTTTCACGAGTTGTTTATCAAACCCCGACTGATATATCACAAGGGAACGTAAATGTATCAGGCTCAGTACAAGACTTATCTCTTCATGGCCTACTCATTCAATGCGATAAATTACAGCAACTCAGAACTGACATTCCTGTTCAAGTCAGCTTTAAGCTCGAAAACAGTGATATCAATATTCAGTTAGAAGCAACGATAGTCTCGACCATCAATACCTCAATGCGTTTACGTATAGAGCATTTAGATATTGATAGTATCAGCCACCTTAAGCGCCTTGTGGAACTTAACGTTGGCGACGATGAACTGCTTTATAGAGAGATTGAACACCTTACCGATTTAGGTAATGAGTGACATCTCCATTCCCCTTTTTCTATTAGAAGCATTTAGTTAATACAGAACCATGTCTAAGAAAGTTTCCATTACAATCCCCTTAACCCAAGGGGATCAGACGTTTTATTTCGGTCGAAAAGCCGTACTACTATGTACTACCGCAATTTTTTCAGTGCCTCTATTGATTGGCGGAGCCGCATACATGCACTTTGAGGGCAAACAAGAGCTCGCCCTCCAAGCCGATGATGCACAACAATTGATTGAAACACTGATTGTTGAAAAAGAACAAACCGACTTTCTTTACGCTGAGCAGGTAGAAACCAATCACTCACTGTCTCAAGCATTAACCGAGAAAGAAGGCACTATTCAGTTACTTGGTAAGCGTGTATTTGATGTGGAATCAGTGCTTGGCCTGACCGATGAAGAGCCGCTTACTGATGACGTCTCTTTAGAAGACCGAATTGATGCAGCGGCGGTAGATTCGGCAGTCAGAGCGACAATGTTTCGCTTAATTCCAAATGACAGCCCTATGGCTTATCAACGTATATCATCCTCTTATGGTCGCCGATCTAACCCTATAACAGGTAAACGCCACGTTCATACTGGTATCGACCTAACGTGTAAACGTGGTGAAGATATTATAGCGCCCGCTGATGGCGTCATTGAAACCGTACGCCCAAGCAAAAAAGGCTTCGGTAACTTTATAACTATGCGTCACTCGTTTGGTTTCATGAGCTCTTACGCGCACCTACAAAAATTCAAAGTACGTAGTGGTCAATTTGTGAGTAAAGGCGATGTGATTGCGAGCTGTGGTAACTCAGGTAACTCAACCGGGCCACACTTGCACTATGAGGTACGCTTCCTTGGTCGTTCATTGAACCCTCAATACTTGATGGATTGGACACCTGAGAACTTCAACTACGTGTTCGAGAAAGAGAAAAAGGTTAAGTGGGGTCCATTGGTTCAACTGATTGATAATGTAGTTCGCTTGCAGATCAACCTGACTAACGTGCCTTACATTAGCTCGACCATAGACACCGTATCGAGTGAAGATAGTAAGAAACCTATCACGACTAACTAGTTATTGGTTATTAGTTATTAGTTATTAGTTATTAGTTATTAGTTATTAGTTATTAGGAGATGTTGGTTTGGCCTATGATGATCTAATTACTTTTAGACTACTGTAGGCCAAATGCTTTTATAGCGTTCAGCACAAACAAAAAGAGCGACCATCAGGCCGCTCTTTTTTTATGATTTCAAATAGTGATTAGCCACGATGAATCGAATCATGTGCTTGTTTTAAAAGGTTTTGGCTCTCTTGCAAGAACTGCTGTGAGTAGTCACCAAACCAATCACTGACTTGATTAAAGCTATCAACAAACTTGGCCTTATCTTTCCCATCCAAGATTTCTAATGCTTCACCGAAGCGACTGTGGAAACGTCGAATCATCTCAATGTTCTCATCCGAAGAAAGAATGATATCACCGTATAAGTTCGGGTCTTGAGCAAACAGACGGCCAACCATCGCAATCTCCAGTCGGTAGATTGGCGAGCTTAGCTTCAGAAGCTGATCAATGTTCGGGTTCTCTTTACTTAGGTGCAAGCCGTAAGCAAAAGAGGTGAAGTGGCGTAGTGCTTGAATCAATGTCATGCCGTGATCGTGTTCAGCAGCATCCATCTGGCAAAGGCTCGCGCCCCAAATACCAAATTGATTCAGCAGCCATTGGTAGCTTTCAGAGCCACGCCCATCACTGTAAACAATCACTTGTTTCGCAAGGCTTGGAACATCAGGACCAAACATTGGGTGTAATCCAACCACTGGACCTTGGTGCATGTTCATCATGGCTTGTAGAGGCTTTGATTTTATCGACGTCAAATCACAAAGAATACAATCGCTTGGTAGGTTACCCAGCTTCGCAATAACACCTTCCGTTAGGTGAATTGGAACCGTGACAACCACAAGGCCAGCATTATCTAAGATCTCATCGGCTTTATCCCAATCTTGGCTGCCAAGGATTTTCACTTCGTAACCAGAAAGCTTGAACATACGGCCAAACAAACCACCAAGTTGACCATTACCACCAACGATAACCACTGAACGTAACTCTGGGTTAAGGCACTTAAAACCAGAATCTTTTTCACTGGCATAAGACTCACGCATCGTACGACGTAAAATATCTTCGATTAACTGCGGTGGTACTCCTATTTTCTCGGCTTCTTGACGGCGAGACGCCAGCATCGCGGCTTCACGTTCCGGTACATAAATAGGTAAACCATGTTCACTTTTTACTTCACCGACTTTCTCTACTAGAGCCAGTCGTTGAGCCAGTAAATCCAACATTTGTTTATCGACAGCATCGATTTGGTCGCGTAATTCGTTCAGTTCAACGGCCATTTTATTCCTTACTCATCTATAAGCCCGTGCCAATCTAAAAGCCCGCACTGATGCAGGTTCGTTAGCAACAGATCTTAAAATGCCCCATTAGATGAGGCACTTAAGTTTAAACTCTGACTAACCTTTCAAGCGGTTCTCTAAGAACGGGACTAATTCCGTATGTGCATGTTTCAATAGTGCCTCAGTTGAATCCCAATTGATACACGCGTCGGTAATAGATACACCGTATTTCATCTCATTGAGAGGTATATCTGAAGATTGGTTTCCTTCGTTAATATGGCTCTCAATCATCAAGCCGATAATTGACTTATTACCTTCACGAATCTGATGGATGACATCTTCAGCCACCAGCGGTTGACGACGGAAATCTTTACGAGAGTTCGCATGACTACAGTCGACCATTAGTGCCGCCTCTAAGCCAGACTTGCCCAGCTCTTGCTCACATTCGTGTACCGATACTGAATCGTAGTTCGTCTGCTTACCGCCACGTAAAATTACGTGACCATTTGGGTTGCCTTGCGTCGTGAGTAGTGCGACTTGACCTTCACGACTGATACCCATGAAACGGTGGCTAGAAGAAGCCGCCTGCATTGCATTGATTGCAGTACCTAGATTGCCATCCGTACCATTTTTAAAGCCGATTGGCATTGAAAGACCACTCGCCATTTCACGGTGAGTTTGTGATTCAGTCGTACGAGCGCCGATTGCAGCCCAGCTGAATGTATCTGCTAGGTATTGCGGACTGATTGGATCTAGCGCTTCCGTCGCTAGTGGGATTTCCATCTCAGCAAGTTCAACAAGTAACTCACGACCAACATGTAAACCATGCTCAATATCGAAAGTGCCATCTAGGTGAGGGTCATTGATTAAGCCTTTCCAACCAACAGTGGTACGAGGCTTCTCAAAGTAAACACGCATTACAATATACAGTTGATCGCTAAGCTGCTCAGATAAAGCTTTTAATCGTTTCGCGTACTCTTTAGCCGCTTCAATATCATGGATAGAACATGGGCCACATACTACAAGCATGCGATGATCTTTCTTATGAATAATGTCTGCAATAGTTTGACGAGACTCTTGAATGAAACGACGAGCATTATCACTCAAAGGCAATTTTGCTTTTAACTCCTCTGGAGTAATCAGTACCTGTTCGTCGATGATATTGACATTGCTTAATTCACTTTTCTGCATAACTCAACCCGTATATTTATTTTTACACCCAATATTTCCATTTGGGCTAACAATCGTTAAAAACACAATAACAGCTACAAAAACGATTGCAAGTGTAAACAATAAAAAACATTTGATGCAAATTTAAATTTACACCTCATCTTTGGTTCGTTCTGAGGCACAAATAGGCCTAAACCACGCCAAGCACATACAAAAAAGGCGATACCTTTAATATCGCCTTCTTAAAACTTATAGAGTGTTTATTTATCACCCAGCGTTTAACATTCGCTTAATTTGCTCTGAGGCCTCTTTCCATCGACTATCCGAGTGAAGAGTCGATAAATCAAAGCTGTGCTTTTTAAGCAATGAGTTAGCTAAAGGCACCTCTTGAATCGCTAAATGATCAAGAGCCTCAATTTGTGCATCTCGTTTATTACACATCAACACCATGTCGCAACCGGCATTCAGAGCAGCCTTCGCTCTGTCGGCAGGGCCGCCCATAATCGCAGCGCCTTCCATGGTTAAGTCATCAGAGAAAATTAGACCTTTAAACCCAAGTTGCTGTCTTAATACTTTCTGCAGCCAATACTCAGAGCCACTCGCGGGCTGGTCATCATAGTGAGAAAAAACCACGTGCGCAGGCATCATCGCATCCAATATTCCTGCTTCAATTTGCGCCTTGAAAATTGCCATGTCTGTTTCAAAGATATCATCTCTAGGATCGTAAGGCGTTTCTAAGTGAGAGTCAGCAATCACGCCGCCGTGTCCTGGGAAATGCTTTCCTGTTGTCGCCATGCCAACCGATTTCATGCCCTTAATAAAAGCACTGCTGTGGCGAACGATGGTATCAATATCTTCACCAAACGCTCGGCTACCAATCGCTTTACAGTCGTGGCCTTTGTCTAACACAGGCGCAAAACTCAGATCAATATCATGGGCAATCAGCTCCGCCGCCATCAACCAACCCGCTTGTTCTGCTAATTGTTCGCCATTATTCTTGGTCGCAAATTCTTGGGCTGCCGGGATAATTGAAAAACCGTCGCGGAAGCGCTGAACTCGACCACCTTCTTGGTCAACACCGATTAAAATAGGACGTTTCGCTACCTTGCGGATCTCTTTATTTAAAGCAGATAGTTGTTTGCTATCGTGGTAGTTTCTAGCAAATAAGATGAGACCACCAACGGTTGGGTGCTCTAAAATTTCTCTGTCTTCAGCTGTTAGCTCATAGCCCGCAACATCAACCCACAACGGTCCCATATTTATCCCTTATTAAACCTAATTTCATAAACTTCCCGAGATTATTCTCTTTAAATTTGCTTTACAATGTTTTTAAACCAATATGTGGAAGACTTTAAGAATGCAGTGCAAGAGCTTAGGAATGGATCGTAAAGAACTGTATATCGGTGTGATGTCGGGGACGAGTATGGACGGCGTTGATACCGCCTTAGTTTCGATAGAAGGCACTGGTATCACATTGCTCGCTCATGATGAGTTCCCAATGCCTGATGACCTCAAAGCGCGTGTGCTTGAAGTCTGTATTGGTCAGAAAACGGATTTGATTGCCATTGGTGAACTAGACCACCTGCTTGGTCATCTATTTGCTGATGCGGTTTTGCAACTTCTCGACAAGTCAGGTACGCCTGCATCTTCTGTGACTGCGATTGGTAACCATGGCCAAACAGTATTCCACCAGCCAACCGGTAATTCGCCATTTACCATGCAGTTGGGTGATGCCAATATCATTGCCGCTAAAACACAGATTCAAACAGTCGCTGATTTCCGACGAAAAGACATGGCGCTTGGCGGACAAGGGGCTCCTCTAGTACCCGCCTTCCACCATACTATTTTTCACCCGCAAGACAGCTCTGTCGTGGTCTTGAATATTGGTGGTATCTCTAACATTTCAGTGCTGAGACCGAATCAACCAACACTTGGCTACGATACAGGCCCGGGCAATATGTTGATGGACGCTTGGGTTGGTAAACACACGGGTGAAAAGTTTGACCGTGATGCACTGTTCGCGCTAAAAGGACAACTAAACCATGACTTGCTCAAACAACTGTTGGATGAATCTTATCTATCTCAAATGCCACCGAAAAGTACTGGTAGAGAACTGTTCAACCTACCTTGGCTAGAGCAACAGTTAACAGAATTTAAAGGTCTTGCGGCAGAAGATGTTCAGCGCACGCTTTGTGAATACACCGCATTAACGATAGCCGATGAAGTAGAAACTTATCGTTTAGGTAATCAGCCAGCGCTGTACGTGTGCGGAGGTGGAACGAGAAACCCACTAGTGATGAAGAGACTATCTGAGCTTCTTCCTAGCTGGGAGGTTGAATCAACCACCAGCAAAGGCGTTGATGCCGACTATATGGAAGCCATGGCCTTTGCATGGCTTGCTCAACGGCACATACATCAACTGCCAAGCAATTTACCAGAAGTAACTGGCGCAAGTAGAGCAGCCTCTCTAGGCGTTCTTTATCGTGCGGACTAACTTAGTAGCCCTGTTATCTTAGTCACAATACTGACTTCGCAGTGCTGTCTAAACAATTTTAGAATCATCATTTTAGAATTATCATTTAAGGATCATTATGAGTAACGATGCTCTCATATCAGCCCTCTCGCACCTCGTTTCGGAGGGGAGAAACCCTGACACTATGGATATTGATCTACTCACCTCTCTCGAAGTGGTCGAAAAGATTAATCAACAAGACAAGCAAGTTCCATTGGCGATAGAAGTGGAGCTGCCACAAATCGCTCAAGCCGTTGATAAGATCGCTCACGCCTTTCAAAATGGAGGCCGACTGATTTACATGGGTGCAGGCACCAGTGGTCGACTGGGCGTGTTAGATGCCTCAGAATGTCCTCCAACTTTTGGTGTTTCAGACAAAATGGTTATCGGCCTAATTGCAGGCGGACCAGAAGCAATTTTGAAAGCCAAAGAGGGAGCAGAAGACTCACTGACTCTCGGTATTGAAGATCTGAAAGCGATTCAATTTTCAGAGAATGATGTTGTGGTTGGCATCGCAGCCAGTGGTCGCACACCTTACGTAATAGGTGCACTCAACTATGCTAATCAGATTGGTGCAGTGACGGTTGCGTTGTCTTGTAATCCAGGTTCTCCGATCGCAGAGATCGCTCAGATTGCGATAAGTCCAGTGGTTGGCCCAGAAGCATTGACCGGCTCAACACGATTAAAATCAGGTACCGCGCAAAAATTGGTGCTCAACATGCTAACGACTGCGAGCATGATTCGCATTGGTAAAAGTTATCAGAACTTAATGGTCGATGTGAAAGCGACCAATGAAAAGCTGGTTGCTCGTGCTGCTCGTATCGTTATCCAAGCAACAGACTGCGATAAAGCCCTTGCAGTTTCGACACTTAAAACAACCGATTATGATGTAAAGCTGTCTATTTTGATGATTCTGACAGGGCTGGATTTAGAATCAGCTAAGGCTCAGCTTGATCAACAAAATGGTTTCTTGAGAAAAGCAGTCGAGAATAATAAGTAATCTAGATTCACTTTTTAACTTCTAATCTAGAATCTAGAATTTAGGCCATCACTTTCACGTCATACAAAAAGACCAGTACACATTCGGTACTGGTCTTTTTATGTTTTAGTTTTTAAATCGCTAGCGTGAGCCTAATAGTCGTTTGAGAACTCATCCCAACCGCGTTGCCATTCCATACGGAAACGTTGAGCGTCTTCCGTACCAGAACATACGCCTTCATACACCTGACCAGATAAGCCGATCTGATAAGCATGGTTAGGATTACAATATTCAGTCACACCTAGGTGGTAGCCTTCTGTGTAACTGGCTTGATCAACAACACCAAGCTCGGTCATATCTGAATACGAACGCTGAGTGTGGCCTTTAATACCGTCACGGTAGCCTATCTCTTGCCAATTACCTTCGGCTGCTAAATCTTGAACATTGGCGCTGCATCCTGCAAGGCTAAATGCCACGGCGAATAATGCGATTATTTTTTTCATTTCAGTCCTTTATGTTTCCCTACCCACTTCTTGACGAAGCGTTGCTTTGTTTATGATTCTCCGCTGAACTCTGGCTTATGTCCACTCATTGTCTGTTGTTTGCTACTTTAAACTCATACAGACCACTCAAAGTCAGTAGCCACCGTTCAACAGGTTCAATAAGCCTCTCTATAGAAATAAACCGCCACTCTATTGAGGTAACAAACCACTCAATCAGTCATAGCGCCACTAAATTAGCTATTCGACCACTCACTCCAGCAGCGGAAGTTTCTTCTCACCGACTCCTTTAATATACACCCTGACTTAATTAATACATTCAGGGATAACAAATTATGATGTGGTTTCTTACCTGTGTTGCAGCACTCATTGGTGGCTACTTTATTTACGGTGCTTTTATCGAAAAGATTTTCGGTATCAATGAAAAGCGTCAAACACCAGCCCATACCAAACAAGATGGCGTGGACTTTGTTCCAATGTCGACGCCAAAGGTTTACCTAGTTCAACTGCTTAACATTGCAGGTGTAGGTCCAATCTTCGGCCCTATCATGGGTGCCCTTTACGGCCCAGCAGCAATGCTTTGGATCGTGCTAGGTTGTATCTTCGCAGGTGCCGTACACGACTACTTCTCAGGAATGTTATCTATCCGCAATGGTGGTGCTTCGGTTCCAACCATCACTGGACGTTACCTAGGCAATGGCGCAAAACACTTTATGAACATCTTTGCCATTGTTCTACTGCTTCTGGTTGGTGTGGTATTCGTTTCTGCTCCAGCAGGCATGATCACTACCCTAGTGAACGACCAAACTGATTTCGTAATGTCTACAAGCACTATGGTTGTCATCATCTTTGCTTACTACATCGTCGCAACGATTGTCCCTGTCGATAAAATTATTGGTCGCTTCTACCCACTGTTCGGTGCTCTGCTTATCTTTATGTCTGTTGGTCTAATCACTGCGATTGGTCTATCTGACGAGCACCAAATCATGGGTGGCTTCGAGATGAAAGACATGTTCACTAACATGAACCCTAACGACTTACCGCTTTGGCCTGCTCTGTTTATCACTATCGCTTGTGGTGCTATCTCTGGCTTCCATGCAACTCAGTCACCACTGATGGCTCGTTGTATGGAAAACGAAAAGAACGGTCGCTTCGTATTCTACGGTGCAATGATTGGTGAAGGCATCATCGCTCTAATCTGGTGTGCGCTTGCTCTGTCATTCTTCGGTTCAGTTGAATCTCTATCTGACGCGATTGCAAACGGCGGCCCTGGTAACGTGGTATACAGCGCTTCATTTGGCCTACTGGGTGTATTTGGCGGTATCCTTGCTTTCCTTGGCGTGGTTATCTTACCTATCACTTCTGGCGACACTGCATTCCGTTCAAGCCGTCTTATCCTTGCTGAATACTTCAACATGGAACAGAAAACACTGCGTAACCGCCTACTGATGGCTCTCCCATTGTTCGTTCTTGGTGGCATTCTGACTCAAGTCGATTTCGGTATCATCTGGCGTTACTTCGGTTTTGCTAACCAATCAACAGCAGTAATGATGCTATGGACAGCTTCGGCTTACCTACTTCGTCACAATAAATTGCACTGGGTAACCACGGTTCCAGCTATCTTCATGACGTCTGTGTGTATCACATTCATCCTGAACAATAGCCAACTGGGCTTCGGTCTACCAATGCAACTTTCAACCATCATCGGTGTGGTGAGTGCATTCGGTGTTGCTGCTTACGTTATCAAAATTTCAAAAGGCAAAGGCGATATCGACCTTGCTGATGAAGAAGAAAAAGAAGCAAAAGAAGCAAAAGGTGTAACCAAAACCGCCTAGTTCTTTCAGACTCTTGATAGCAAGAGACACGTCTTCATAGAAAGACAAAAGAACAAGCCAAACACACTTCGCTTGCTCCGGTAATCACTCAGTGATTACCGGAAAATAAGACTAAAGCCCATCCACCGTGATGGGCTTTACTGTATCTCAACATGGGTACATCAACATTAGTACATCAATATTGACATCTCAGCCTTGAGAAGCAGTAACCACTCGATATAACCAATGAAAATTCAAGCAAAGCTACCGTTCCCACGCAATGAGCTTTACACTTAACCAGCGTCTCAATAGGTGAAAATATGGAACTCATTCTCTCTCTGCTGCAACAAACCTGTGTCTACTTAGTGATTGCTTACATGCTAAGTAAAACCCCGCTAATTCTCCCTTTGTTGAGCATCTCTTCACGCTTAAGTCATAAAGTCAGCTGTTACGTTCTATTTTCCCTATTCTGTATTATGGGCACCTATTTTGGATTGCAGATTAACGACGCAATAGCTAACACTCGAGCAATGGGTGCCGTGATGGGCGGCCTGTTTGGCGGTCCTGTTGTCGGCTTTGCCGTCGGTTTGACTGGCGGTATCCATCGTTACTCTTTGGGTGGCTTCACTGACTTAGCTTGTGCAATCTCAACCACGGCCGAAGGCTTGATTGGTGGCCTATTACACGTTTACCTCGTCAGAAAAAACAAAGCCAGCCAGCTGTTTAATCCATTGGTGGTTTTCTCTGTTACCTTGTTTGCAGAGATTATTCAGATGCTAATTCTGCTTGCTGTCGCGAAACCATTTGAGCAGTCCTATGCGCTAGTCTCCGATATTGCCGCGCCAATGATCATCGCGAACTCAGTGGGTGCAGCGCTGTTCATGAGCATCATCCAAGACCGAAAAACCATCTTCGAGAAGTATTCAGCGACTTTCTCACGTCGCGCATTGACCATCGCCGAGCGTTCGGTGGGTATTTTGCATGGCGGATTCAATTCGGATAACGCGCAAAAAATAGTGCGGATCATTTACGAAGAAACCAACGTTGGCGCAGTGGCGATAACCGACCGAGAAAAAATTCTCGCTTTCGTCGGCATCGGCGATGAACACCATATTCCCAATACGCCTATTTCATCACAGAGCACGCTTACTTCGATGGAACAGAACGACATCATCTACCTCGATGGCAAAGAGAATCCATACCAATGCTCTCTATCACAAGATTGTAAATTGGGCTCTGCACTGATTATTCCATTGCGCGCGGGTAATGAAGTCGTCGGTACCATCAAACTGTATGAGCCTAAAATGAAGCTATTCTCGACCATCAATATGTCGATGGGTGAAGGTATCGCTCAACTGCTGTCGAGCCAGATCCTGTTCAGTAACTATCAGCTGCAGCAAACACTACTCACCCAAGCTGAAATAAAGCTGCTGCACGCACAGGTGAACCCACACTTTTTGTTCAATGCACTTAACACCATCAGTGCGGTAACACGTCGCGATCCAGATAAAGCACGAGAGTTGATTCAGCATCTATCTCACTTCTTCAGAAGTAACCTAAAGCAGAACATCAACACCGTGAAACTTAAAGATGAGTTGGCACATGTGAATGCTTACTTAACCATAGAGAAAGCGCGCTTTACTGACCGATTAGAAATCGAATGGGACATCAACCCGCAACTGTATGAGGCTCAACTGCCAAGCTTTACCCTGCAACCACTGGTTGAGAACGCCATCAAGCATGGTATTTCAAACATGCTCGAAGCCGGCCAAGTGAAGATCTATAGCGAAGCTTTCGAGGGTGGATTCAAGTTAGTTGTAGAAGATAACGCAGGGACTTACCAGAAACCGTCTCAAGACCATGCAGGTTTGGGAATGGAGATTGTAGATAAACGACTCACTAATTTCTTTGGACAAGATTCCGCACTAAAAATAGAATCTCAACCACAGCAATTTACTCGAATGAGCTTTATCATACCTATACTAAGATAATGTTATTTTCGGAGAAGAATCGCTCCGAGTCGAAACATTTAGAAGCCGACATTTAAAAGAAAAGCGTGAATTTAGCAGGGATAGAACCAAGATGAAGATAGTAGGATGTTAAAAGCATTAGTTGTCGACGATGAGCTTTTTGCTCGCGAAGAGCTGATTGAGCTACTCACTGAAACTGGAGAAGTGGAAGTGATTGGCCAAGCAAGCAACGCGATCGAAGGACTTAAACAGATCAATCTACTCAAACCTGATGTGGTGTATTTAGATATTCAAATGCCTCAAGTGACCGGGATTGAACTGCTAAGCATGCTAGATCCAGACACGATGCCTTACGTGGTATTTGTGACCGCCTACGATCAATATGCGATTCAAGCGTTTGAGGATAATGCTTTTGACTACCTACTTAAGCCAGTTGAACCCTGTCGATTAAACAAGAGTGTTTGTCGTCTTAACAAGGTCATAAAACAAAACCAGAAAACACCGGAACAAGATATCTCTGCGATTGCTCCCTGTCACTTAGAGCAAATCCCGTGCATCGGCCATAACCGTATTGTGATCATGGCAAGCCAAACGGTCGAGTGTGCTTATTCCGATATCAGTGGTGTTCATGTTCGTAGCTCATCACAAACAGCAACATCGCAGTTAACCCTAAAGATCTTGGAAGAAAAAACCGACTTGATCCGCTGTCATCGACAATACTTGATCAACATAAAATCGATCCAAGAGATCAAACTGTTAGAGAATGGGTTAGCGGAGATCATCACGCTGACCGGTTTTGAAGTGCCTGTCAGTCGTCGCTACCTCAAGACACTGAAAGAGCTACTCGGTCTCCAGTAACCCGTTAGAAACTCGACAACCGGCTCCAAAGCACGATCAAAAAAGCCAACGCATCAACGTTGGCTTCCTGCTGTTTACAAATCAATAGTGTTTGCGAATCGATAGTGTTACGAATCGATCTTGTCACACATCAATAGTGATTAGTCGACTTGCTTAATCTGCAGCTCTTTCGGTACTTCGAAGAACATGTTCTCTTCACGACCTTGAATCTCTTCAACCTCGGTAGCACCCAGCTCACGAATACGATCTAAGATTTGGTTTACTAGTTCCTCTGGAGCTGAAGCACCCGCAGTCACACCAATCTTCTTTTTCCCTTCAACCCATTCTGTCTGGATGTCTTCAGGGCAATCGGTTAGGTAACCTGGAGTACCGAGCTTCTCAGCTAGCTCTTTTAAACGAGTTGAGTTCGATGAGTTCTTAGAGCCAACAACTATCACGACATCAACATCACCGGCCATCTCACGAATTGCGTCCTGACGGTTTTGAGTCGCGTAGCAGATGTCGTCTTTACGTGGCCCTTGGATCTCAGGGAACACACGACGTAACTCTTCAATCACGTCTGCAGTTTCATCAACTGACAGCGTGGTTTGGCTAACGTAATGTAAGTTACTCGGGTCGTTCACGACTAAGTTCTGTACGTCCTCTGGTTTCTCAACCAAGTACATACCACCAGTTTGGCTAGCGTACTGCCCCATAGTGCCTTCAACCTCAGGGTGACCCGCGTGACCAATCAATACTACTTCCATATGTTTGCGGCTCGCTCGAGCAACCTCCATATGAACTTTAGTCACCAAAGGACACGTCGCATCAAATACCGTTAACTCGCGTTCTTTCGCTTCTTTACGAACGGCTTGAGAAACACCGTGAGCCGAGAAGATCACGATGTTATCGTCTGGTACTTCACTTAACTCTTCGACAAAAATAGCACCACGCTGCTTGAGCCCCTCAACAACAAAGCGGTTGTGCACCACTTCATGGCGAACATAGATCGGTGGCTGATACATTTCCAGTGCGCGCTCTACGATGCTGATCGCACGATCGACACCGGCACAAAAGCCACGAGGGTTAGCTAACATTATTTTCATTTCATTGCTCATCATTTACCGCGGTACTAAGGTTGTTTCTATAGAGTTCGCTGTCAGCGAGGTTCGCATTCTACAGTGAAGCGCCTAGACAGTGAAGCTCTGGGTTGTGCCACACCTGTAAGGCGATGTTATTCTATCGTTATTCCACCGCTAAGATGTTGACGTCAAACGTAACGTCTTGGCCTGCTAATGGATGATTAAAATCAACCGTCACTGAATCACCCGCGATCTCAGTGATAATACCTGGAATTTCCATACCATCAGGACCAGAGAAAGCCATAATAGTGCCAACCTCGACTTCAGAATCGCCAACAAACTTAGCACGATCCATATGATGAATATGATCTGGATTTGGCATACCAAACGCGTCTTCCGCCTTCAATTCGATAGACTTTTTAGTCCCCGTTTCAAGGCCAATCAGACACTGTTCAAAGTTCTCACTTAGGCTGCCATCACCCATCACGAACTTTGCAGGCTTACCCATATTTTCGGTACTATCGGCAACTGAACCATCCTTCATTTTAATCGTAAAATGTAGAGTTACTGCTGAATCATTTTTAATTGCTGCCACGTTACTTTCCTTAGATTTCTTTATTATTTGAGAATGCATTTTGCTTCGCTCTCATATCATATCAATCACAGTAAGTAAGTACTCAGACATAGTTCAGAGAAAAGGCTTGAGAACAAGGCAGAGTTTTTCGATAAGTAGTTATTCTACAATCAAAAATTCTAACGAAGTTATCGAGGCTTTTAGCAAATTAGGGAGAGTAGTTATTTACTACGATTGATATTAATTGCAGCATAAAAAAAAGCGCCGTCGGAATCAACCGACAGCGCTTAGGGCTATTCTATTCTGTGAGTCATAGGCTGACTTTAGGACTATCTATTACAAAGCGATTTGCTTGATACTCATTAATGTCTGAGTAGTCTATTGGCTTTCATCTTTCTTACGGAAACCATCTAAGATGATCATCGCTGCGCCGATACAGATTCCCATATCCGCTAGGTTAAATGCAGGCCAGTGGTAAGTACCCCAATAGAAGTCTAAGTAATCGACGACAAAGCCATGTACAACACGGTCGAACACGTTACCAACAGCGCCACCAATGATGATCGCATAAGCAATGTTGTTCCACTTATCTGTTGCTGGTAGCTTGCTCATCCAGTACGTCAGCATCCCCGTTACCGCAAATGCGATACCAGTAAATAACCAGCGCTGCCAACCACTTTGATCACTCAAGAAGCTAAATGCTGCACCGTAGTTATGCACGTACAAAAAGTTAAAGAATGGCAACACCTCAATGCGGTTTGCCCAGCCATAACCCATGTTGTCCATAACAAAGAGTTTGATACCGATATCAGCAAGGAAGACCAGTAGGGCCAACCATAACCAACGCACACCAGATTGTTTTAACGAAACTTCACTCATTTCTATTCCTAGTATTTACGAAGTTGGTATTCACTGTTACTCAATTTAAGTGACCTTGATTACCAAACTTGGCTAAACACATTTCCTATAATTAAAAATAACCCCAGTTGGTACTGGGGCTATGATTTTTACAAAAAGTTCAGTATTTCTCTGAGTCGTTATGCGTACTTACGCACTTCGCCTTCACCGTCGATGTTCGACACACAACGACCACAAACTTTCTCGTGACCTTCAATTGTGCCTACATCTGGAGTGTGGTGCCAGCAACGGTCACACTTCTCAGCTTCAGTTGCTGCAACTTCAACGTACAGACCTTCAACGTCTGTCGCTTGAGCTGTATCAGACTTATCGCTAAGTGGTTTAACAACCGCAGCAGAAGTAATAAGTACGAAACGTAGCTCATCTTCTAGCTTGTTGATTTTAGCCGCTAGTGCATCGTCAGCGTATAGAGTAACTTCAGCCTGCAGAGCGCCACCGATTGTTTTCTCTTTACGAGCATCTTCAAGAAGCTTGTTCACTGCGCCACGAACTGACTGGATTTCAGTCCAGAATTCGTTGCTTAGCTCTTCGTCGTCAGCAAGACCAAATAGGCCTTCGAACCACTCGCCTGTGAATACAAACGTGTCGCGCTGCTCTCCAGTTGGTAGAGAGCTTGGCATCTCGTTCCAGATTTCATCTGCAGTGAACGACATGATAGGAGCCATCCAACGAACTAGAGCTTCTACGATGTAGTAAAGCGCCGTTTGGCAGCTACGTTGAGCATGGCTGCCCTGCTTCGCTGTGTACTGACGGTCTTTAATTACGTCTAGGTAGAAAGAACCCATTTCGATAGAACAGAACTGCATTAGACGTTGAGTTACACCATGAGTGTTGTACTCACCGTATGCTTTAACAATCTCTTCTTGTGCAGCTTGAGCACGGCCAACAGCCCAGCGATCAAGTGCTACCATTTCTTCAGCAGGCACTAGGTCAGTTTCAGGGTTGAAACCGTTCAAGTTCGCTAGGAAGAAACGAGCCGTGTTACGAATACGACGGTATGCATCAGCAGAACGCTTAAGAATCTCGTCAGAAACCGCAACTTCGTTAGTGTAATCCGTAGAAGCAACCCATAGACGTAGAATATCTGCGCCTAGCTTGTTGGTTACATCTTTAGGAGCAACAACGTTACCGATAGATTTAGACATCTTACGGCCGTTACCATCAACCACGAAACCGTGCGTTAGCACTTGCTTGTATGGTGCTTCGTCTTTCATCGCGATAGATGAAATCAAAGAAGACTGGAACCAGCCACGGTGTTGGTCAGAACCTTCAAGGTAAAGATCAGCACTGTGCGTTCTTTCTTCATTCGGGAAGTTGTACTCTTCACGAGAATCCACAACAGAGAAGTGCGTTACACCTGAGTCAAACCATACGTCTAGCGTATCAAGTACTTTCTCGTACTTATCAGCGTCTTCAGCACCCATCAGTTCAGCAGCATCTACATCCCACCAAGCTTGAATGCCTTTTTCTTCCACAAGCTTCGCTACTTTTTCAATAAGTGCTGGGCTATCTGGGTGAAGTTCTGATGTTTCTTTATGAACGAACAGAGCAATTGGCACACCCCAAGTACGTTGACGAGAGATACACCACTCAGGGCGACCTTCGATCATACCTTCGATACGGCTTTGACCCCATTCCGGCATCCACTCAACATTCTTCGTTGACTCAAGTGCTTTTGCACGTAGGCCTGCTTGATCCATTGAGATGAACCACTGCGGTGTTGCACGGAAGATGATTGGAGTTTTGTGTCTCCAACAGTGTGGGTAGCTGTGCTCGTAAGCGTGGTGATGCAGTAATGCACCTTTCTCTTTTAGAACTTCTAAAACAGAGTCGTTCGCTTTGAATACGTGCTGACCAGCAAATAGCTCAGTATCTGGCAGGTAAACGCCGTTTGAGCCTACTGGGTTAGCGATTTCTAGGTCGTACTTCTTACCAACCACGAAATCCTCTTGACCGTGACCAGGAGCGGTATGAACCACACCAGTACCAGAGTCAGTTGTAACGTGATCGCCAAGAACAGCAGGAACAGTAAAATCGTAGAACGGGTGGTTGAATTGAGAAAGCTCAAGCTCAGCACCAGTAGCAAAACCAAGGTTATGGAAGTGCTCGATACCCGCACGATCCATTACGTCTTTTGCTAGTTCAGAAGCAACAACGATACGTTGAGCTGGCTGCTCGCCATTCGCTTCAACTTGGATAAGTACGTATTCAAGATCATCACGTAGACATACTGCGCGGTTAGCCGGCAGAGTCCACGGTGTTGTCGTCCAGATAACGATAGAGATTTCGCCCTGACCCGCGTGACCTTCTGCTAGAGTAAATTTCTCTAGTAGAGCCGCTTCGTCAGCTGCAGAAAATTTCACATCGATAGATGGAGACACTTTATCTTTATATTCAACTTCAGCTTCAGCCAGAGCAGAACCACAGTCAGTACACCAATGAACAGGTTTGAAACCTTTAAGTAGGTGACCTTTGTCTGCGATTTTACCTAGAGAACGAATGATGTTCGCTTCAGTGCCGAAATCCATAGTGCGGTAAGGTTTATCCCACTCGCCCATGATACCAAGACGTTTGAAGCTCTCTTTCTGACCTTCAACTTGGCCCGCAGCGTACTTACGACACTCTTCGCGGAATTCAGCAGCCGAAATCTTCTGACCAGGCTTACCTTTCTTCTTCTCAACCATCAACTCGATTGGAAGACCGTGACAGTCCCAACCTGGGATGTACGGTGCATCAAAACCAGAAAGGGTCTTAGATTTGATA
The DNA here is from genome assembly GCF_002119525.1 of Vibrio syngnathi. Lineage (NCBI taxonomy): Bacteria > Pseudomonadati > Pseudomonadota > Gammaproteobacteria > Vibrionales > Vibrionaceae > Vibrio > Vibrio syngnathi. The sequence goes on from NZ_CP017916.1 coordinate 2,695,946, forward strand.
ATAATGTCTTTAAGAATCTTGTTCAGCGCGTGGCCAATGTGAATGTCGCCGTTCGCGTATGGAGGGCCATCATGCAGTACGAAAGATTTTTTACCTTTCTTTGCCTTACGGATCTCACCGTAAAGGTCTTCTTTGTACCAACGCTTCAGCATCTCTGGTTCACGATTTGCCAGATTGCCACGCATTGGGAACCCTGTTTCTGGTAAGTTCAGGGTATCTTTATAATCACTCATCGATTCTTAATTCCGTTATATTGGGCGAAGTTAGACATTATGTTAATCGGTGGAATTATCCGACTAATTCTTTAGCTGAAGCAGCCACACCCTTGCGGCTTCAGCATCCAATTCTATTTGATTCTTTAATGCGTCGAACGACTCAAATTTTATCTCGTCGCGCAGTTTATGCAAAAGTCGTACTTCTAACTGTTTACCATATAAATTGGCTTTAAAGTCAAAAAAATGTACTTCTAATTGCTGCCTTACACCATTAACTGTTGGTCGTTGTCCAATATTAGCAACACCACCGACAGGAACACCGTCGATATCTAATGCTTCAACAACATACACTCCCGACACAGGAGAAACACAACGTTTTAATGGAATATTAGCGGTAGGGAAACCGATAGTTCTCCCTAGTTTACGACCATGAGAAACACGACCACTGATACTGTAGTCACGCCCAAGCATGGTAGCACTAGAAGCCAAGTCATTGGCCGCTAACGCATTTCGTATCTCAGTGCTGCTTACTCGTAATTGGTTTAAGCAATAACTTTGGGTGCTCACCACCTCAAAACCATATTTTTCGCCCGCTTCTTTAAGCATAGCGAAACTACCGGTTCGGCCTTTGCCAAAGCAAAAGTCGTCACCAACCACCAAGAATTTCACACCAAGCTTATCAACCAAAAGATCCTTAATGAACGCTTCCGCAGACAAGCTTGCAAAATACTGATTAAAATTCACACACAATAAACGACTGATATCTAGCTTGCTCAATTGCACGTACTTATCTCGCAAGCGAGTTAAACGTGCTGGCGCTCGACCTTTAGCAAACAACTCCATAGGTTGCGGTTCAAACGTCATGACAACAGAAGGGAGTCCCAGTGCTGTAGCTTGTTTAGAAACCTGGCTCAGAACCTCTTGATGCCCTAAATGAACACCATCGAAGTTACCTATGGTTAATACACAGCCATGATGCTGTGCTTTAATATTGTGTATACCTCGGATCAGTTCCATTGTGATCAGCTAAAACCTGTTATTTGCATCATTTATTGTGTGAAACCGACGGATTATATACTAATCAGTATTAATCTGTCGCTGCTTTTAAATGTTTTACTCGGATACCTAAAACCAGTACCGACACAATATAAGCAAAGCCACCAAGTGCGATCAACCCTGTTAGCGTCAACGCTCTTTGGTTGAAGCTCCAATCAAGCCACAACTGCATATTGTCTAGTTGCCATAAAATCACGCCAACCATCACAGTACCAGAAACCAATAATTTAAGGCTAAACAACAATGTAGTCTTGGTTAAACGATAAACACCCGCTATATGTAGACCACGATAAAGTAGAGTCATGTTCACGAACGCAGATAACGCCGTTGCGATTGCCAAGCCAACATAACCATAGAAATAAGCGAAGATCGCGTTGAACACCATGTTAGTGACCATCGCGATAATGCCGTACTTCACAGGGGTTTTAGTATCTTGGCGAGAGTAATAGCCCGGAGCCAGCACTTTAATCAACATGAAATTAAGTAAGCCTGAAGCGTATGCCACCAAAGACATGGAAGCCTGATTAACATCATGAGGAGAAAACTCACCACGCATAAACAACACCATCAGCATCGGCTTCGCTAAAATAATAAGACCTAACATCGCAGGAATGCCAAGCAGTAAAACCATGCGCACGCCCCAGTCCATTGTATGCGCAAACCCTTCCCCTTGAGCATCAACGTGTTTACGCGACAAAGCAGGAAGAATAACCGTCGCAATCGCGATACCGAACAAACCGAGTGGGAATTCCAATAATCGATCTGAGTAATATAGCCAACTGATAGAGCCGGTTGCTAGAAAGCTGGCAATGAAAGTATCGAACAACAAGTTGATTTGACTCACTGACACACCAAACAAGGCAGGGATCATTAGCGTGCGGATCTTTACAACGCCCGGATCTCTCCAACCCCACTTCGGCTTAACCAACACACCCGCTTTAATCAAGAAAGGCATTTGGAAAAGGAACTGGACTAAGCCACCAAGAAACACACCGATGGCCAAGCCAATTTCGGGTTGTTCTAGATTAGGAGAGATAAACCATGCAGAACCTATGATCATTACGTTCAGGAACACAGGTGTAAAAGAGGAGACGGCAAATTTACCTAATGTATTAAGAATGGCACCAGATAAAGCAACAAAGGTGATAAACCATAAATAAGGAAAGGTAATCTTGAGCATAAAGCTCGCCAGCTCAAATTTTGGTGCTGCTGGGCCATCATTTAACCAGTCGATAAACCAACCTGCGCCAAACATTGCGGTGATTACGCCCGAGCCCAACACCCCGATAACGGTGACGATAGAAACTAGTACCCCGAGCGTGCCCGATACTTTGGCAATTAAATCTCGAGTCTTATCTTTATCACCTGCAGCGTGATATTCCGTTAATACAGGAACAAACGCTTGAGAAAAGGCACCTTCTGCGAAAAGTCGACGTAAGAAATTAGGGATTTTATTAGCGAAGAAAAATACGTCGGCACTCGCTCCTGCTCCCATCAAATTTGCTACTACTACATCACGTACTAGCCCCAATACGCGGGAAACAAAAGTCATTGCACTGACAATCAGGCCTGACTTTAATAGTCGTTTACTCACACAAACCTCTGACACTGGTTGATTACTTTAAAGCGAGGATAAATACTATCCTGTCCTAAGAAGCATATTTATTAGCATTGGTCTAAAAATGCTGTTAGAATCCCCGCCATCTTAACCGCGATGACCTTTCCATACCAAAGTTTGTTTGGCTACGATTGGTTTTTGCACAAATCATTTGACAATTAAGCGCCTATGAGGGATAGTCCTCGCCCTTAAATTGTCACCGAACTAAGTTTTTGGGAGTTAGACCTTGGCAAACAGTAAATCTGCTAAGAAGCGCGCTATCCAAGCTGAGAAACGTCGCCAGCACAATGCTAGCCGTCGTTCTATGATGCGCACTTACATGAAAAAAACTATTGCAGCTATTGAAGCTGGCAATAAAGAAGCTGCAACTGCTGCTCTTGTAGAAGTTACACCTCTTCTAGACCGCATGGCGACTAAAGGCCTTATTCATAAGAATAAAGCTGCACGTCATAAGTCTCGTTTCGCTGCTGCAATCAAAGCTCTTTAATAGAAATTTGATTACAACGCAAAACGAAAAAAACCGGCCTCGGCCGGTTTTTTTATATCTAAATTTTGAGTAACACAGCGATTTTCTGGCTGCTGGGTATTTTATCAACTGACAAGCACTTGTTTACTAAAAGCCATTTTACTTACCAATAGACAACTAAGTAAGTAAAAACACACAACTAGAAAAAAGCAGACAAGAAAAAAGATAGATACGTACGTAGGTAAATAGATAGGTAATCACTAACGTTAGAGGTGAATGACTGACACTTCCTTGTATCAGCCTTATCCCTGAGAAGAAATCACGTTTCCACCAGCAATAAACTACTTGCAGTACATACCATGCAGTAGGTTAATCATCGCTTTTACTTCTTCACTGCTCAATGTGTAATACACTGTTTGAGCTTCTTTGCGAGTTTCGACCAAACCATCTCTTCTCAACCAAGCAAGATGTTGAGATAAAGCAGATTGACTCAATTCCAACTTGCCACACAACTCCCCAACCGACAGCTCAGTACCATGCAATAGGCACAGAATCTGTAAGCGACGCTCATTGGCCATAGCTTTGAGTAGAATCACAGCTTGTGCTGAATTCTTCTCCATCTCTTTCAAGTTCATAGTTTGGCTCCCTACAACCTTTAAGCCAAGTTCGGGCTATCAGTATTTCCGGCAAATTATGAAGTCATGATAATCGATATCAATTCATTAACAAACAAGCTCACTCGAACAATTTGCTAAAATCTGCGTCACATACATTTTTTACTGCTGGATGTTGGATCATCCTCTCAGCAAATATGACGTAGTACTCCTCTTTTAACTCTTCAATGCCACCCAACAATTGCAGTGAGGTATCCTCCTCAACCTCCGACATATAAAGCGTAGGCGCTAAGAAAATTGCGTCATGGTGGTAACGAGCGAAAGCCTTCATCAATGCCGCGTCATCAAACTCACCCAAAATATCAGGCTTAAGTCCTTGCCTATCAAACCACTGCAGTACTTTCCTCCCCATAGAGGTTCGACTTCCGGGAATTAGAAGCTTCCTTTGTTCTAACACGGCTGGAAAACTAATCCCTTCGACTTTGCCTGAACAGAAAAAACTCATTCCACTCTCACCAAGTTTCTTACTAAACAGACCTGGGCTTTGACTAGAATCCACCGGACAGTCAGAAAGAATCATATCGAGCTTATGCTGAGAGAGCTGTTCGAGTAGCATTTCATGGGTCGACTCAAAACAGCGTAAATGAATACTGTTATCTGGTGGAATGGTCGACATCAAGATCTTGCTGACAAGCCTTTTAGACAATGCATCTGCCACACCAACATCAAACAGAATATTGGAGTGCTGGCTGTAATTCACGATATCCAACATCTCGTAACTCAAGCCAAACATACGGTCAGCGTACTTAAAGACCAGCTGCCCAAGCTCTGTAGGCTCAACACTGCGACCATTGCGCTTGGTCAACTTGCCATCCATACGCTCTTCTAAGGCTTTTATCTGACCAGTTACCGTTTGTGGTGTTAGGAATAGGGCTTCTGCAGCTTTGGTAACAGAGCCTTGCTTGCAAACCATCCAGAAGTAATAAAGGTGGTTATAGTTGAGGTGCGACATAAGTGTGCCGTAATAAAGAGTAGATGACCTGTTATATCAAATATGACACCACCGCTCAACAAACTCGGAAAAACCAGACTTAACTAAGCATTACTGCTTATTTTTACGAAGTGTCTGATTTCATAATGTAATATTTCAGCGATTATTTTCAATTTTTCTCTAACTTTTAAGATCTATATCACCCATTAAAAACAAGAATAAAATAAATTAAAAACAACAACTTAAACACGATCCATTTCAAGAGTTAATATTTAAAGGGCAAATCATCACAAAAAAGTCTCACCTAAACCAAAATGTAATATTACTGAAATATTTGTTCTCTAACATCACGCTCAGATTAAACAAACAGACCAAACACAGACTAAAACGGTCCAATGGAGAAAACATTATGAACCAAGCTACTACTGCAGCAGCGCCTATCTCGAGCACAACTCGTTGGCTACGCTGGGCTAACTTGGCATTCATGCTTTACCTACTATTACTTTCAGTTTCAATGGTTGGTACAGGCTTCAAATGGGCAACAGGCGAGCAAGCAAAGGTTCTTTTCGAATTTGCTTCACACCCAGTTGCAGGCTTAATGATTGGTTTAGTGGCAACAGCACTTATTCAATCATCAAGTACAGTTACTTCAATTATCGTTGGCCTTGTGGCAGGTGGTTTACCTGTTGAGCTAGCAATCCCTATGATCATGGGTGCAAACATTGGTACAACAGTAACCAATACACTAGTTAGCCTTGGTCATGTTCGTTGTAAAGAAGAGTTCAAACGTGCATTCGCAAGTGCGACGATTCACGACTTCTTTAACCTATTAGCTGTTGCTATCTTCCTACCACTAGAGATGGCGTTTGGTATTCTAGAGAAAATTTCTCACTGGTTAGTATCACCGATGCTAGCAACAGGTGATATGAGCATGGGTGGTCTTAACTTCATCAAGCCAATCACTAAACCAGTAGTCAGTGCGATTAAAGAACCACTATCAACGTTTGGCGACACTGTTGGCGGGGTTATGCTTATCGTTCTTGGTATTGCGACTATCTTCGTAGCTATCACGGTAATGGGTAAGCTAATGAAGAGCCTGATGGTTGGTCGTGCTCGTGAGATTCTAAAGAACGCAATCGGTCGTGGTCCTATCCACGGTATCGCTTCTGGCTCTATCGTAACTATCCTTGTTCAGTCTTCTTCTACGACAACAAGCTTGATGGTTCCACTAGTAGGTTCAGGTGTTCTTAAAGTACGTGACGTTTACCCATTCACTTTGGGTGCAAACATCGGTACATGTATTACGGCTCTACTTGCAGCTACAGCAGTATCTGGTGAGTTCGCAGTATTCGCACTACAGATTGCTCTAGTACACTTGGTGTTTAACATCATGGCAACGGTATTCATCTTCGGTATTCCGTTCCTACGTGAACTACCAGTGAAAGCAGCTGACATCATTTCTGATATGGCTGTGAAGAACAAATCTGTAGTCGCTGGCTACCTTGTTGCGGTATTCCTTGTACTGCCTGGTACCGTGTTAGCTCTAACTGCTTAATAATTAGATAGCTTAACCGCTAAGACACATCGCTTATAGCAAAGCCCGCAACCTCCTAGGTTGCGGGCTTTTTCTTTTAAGAGCTGATGAGGGAAGCAAAAGAAGATGTGGGATTCGAGTAGCAAGCGATGAAAAGCAACCGTCACTCCCTACAGCGAGGAACGAGCGTGATAGGGAATCTAACAAACACACCACGAAAGAGATTCCCTACTCCCTCCTTCGTCAGTCTAGGGAATGACGACACCTCATGCTCTTCGAATCTCAATTACCCGCATCAAAAAAACATCATTTCCTACAGCGAGGTACGAGCATGATAGGGAATCTCACAAACACACCACGAAAGAGATTCCCTACTCCCTCCTTCGTCAGTCTAGGGAATGACGACACCTCATGTTCTGCGTATCTCGTCACCGATCTACCGATACAAAAAAGGCTGCACAGAGGCAGCCTTTCAATCAAACAAAACGAATGAGATTAAACCGAGAATGGGTACTTAATCGCTTCGTGGCATTCGTAACCTTCAACCCAGAAGTCATCCATCGTTACCCATGTTTCCAAATCTTCTAGAGACTTAATCTCCGGGTTGATATGGAATGTTGGGCCAGCTAACGGCTCACGCTTCAACTGAACATCGCGCATTGGTGCAAGTTGATCTTCGTAAATATGAGCATTCACCAGCTTGTGGTAAGCCACACCCGCTTTCTTGCCTGTGATCTGCGCCATAATAGTGAGGAACACATACACTTGAACCATATTGAAATTCAGACCTAAAGGCACATCACAAGAGCGCTGAGTACTGTTTAGGTACAGAGTGTCACCAAGTAGAGAGAAGTGGTGGCTGTACATACACGGACGCAAACATCCCATGTGGAACTCACCTGGGTTGTAGAAGTTTAAGATCTCGCCGCGGTCATCAATACCGTTAGTTAGATCATCAACAATCTTCTTCAGTTGGTCGATATGACCGCCGTCAGGTTTTGCCCATGCACGTCCTTGAACGCCATAAACACGGCCCATGTCATCTTCACCCTTACGGTAAGGGTTATTCAGCCATGCCTCGTTCAAGTTTGAATTCGCATCCCAGGTTTTAGTCCCTAGCTTGCGAAAATCTTCAGCATTGTCGTAACCACGGATATAACCAAGCAGTTCAGCAACTGCGGCTTTCCAAAAGCTTTTACGTGTTGTTACCAGTGGGAATTGGTTATTACCAACATCATATTCAAGGTCAGCATTGATAACGGTTAGGCAGCGCTTGCCCGTGCGTTCATTTTCAATCCAAGTACCGTCATCAACGATACGCTGACAGAGATCTAAATACTGTTTCACACCAATTCCTTACTTCGTTTGTTGTGGTAATTCGTCTTTGTAGTGACCGCGTTTGTATGCCCACACCATCATCAGCACACCGATGATAACCATTGGCAGTGACAAAATTTGTCCCATAGAGATAAATCCACCGAACAAACCTAGATGAGCATCAGGTTCACGTACGTATTCTACTAAGAAGCGGAATGTACCATATCCTGCTAGGAATAACCCTGATACAGAACCAAGAGGGCGCGGCTTTTTGATGAACCAGTTCAAGATGAAGAACAGCACAATACCTTCAAGCGCCATCTCATAAAGTTGAGATGGGTGACGAGGAAGTGGTCCACCGTTGGGGAAGACAATTGCCCATGGCACATCAGTCACTCGGCCCCAAAGCTCACTGTTCATGAAGTTACCTAAACGACCCATGCCCAAACCAAATGGAACCAATGGTGCGATCATGTCTGCCACACCAAAGAAGGTTCGACCGTTCTTTTTCGCATACCAGAACATCGCAGTGATAACACCAAGCAAACCACCATGGAAAGACATACCACCTGTCCATACCTTAAAGAGGTAAAGAGGGTCGGCTAGGAAAAGGTCAAAGTTATAGAAAAGTACGTAGCCAATACGACCACCCAGCACCACACCTAGAAAGCCTGCAAACAGCAAATCTGATACTTGCTCTCGAGTCCAACCACTATCAGGTTGATCTGCTCGGCGATTTGCTAGCCAAAGAGCAAACATAAAGCCAACAAGGTACATTAAGCCGTACCAGCGAACTGAGATTGGTCCTAGTTCAATAAGAACAGGATCGATATTTGGGAATTCGATAAAACCCTGAGACATACTTGGCTCTCTATCTAAATTGATCAACGGTTAGCTCAATAACTAACAGAAAAGACACTACAGCAGCATTGTTGCTGCTATAAACATTAAAAATACCGCAAAAAATTTCTTCAGCACAGGGGTAGGCAGTTGAGTGGCCAGTTTCGCCCCCACTCGAGTAGTTAGAACTGAAGTACAAGATATCGAGATCAAAGCCGGTAGATAAACATAACCTAAGCTATACGCAGGGAGATCATCGACAGAAGAACCATGCCAAATGAAACCTAGCATTCCCGAAATCGCGATAACACAACCGCACACCGAAGATGAGCCTACGGCTTTACGCATTTCCACACCGTGATGGTTAAGGAAAGGCACCGATAAAGATCCACCGCCAATACCCGCTAAACTTGATACCAAACCAATACCGCCACCACACAACACGGTTTTAGCTGAACCCGGCATCGATTTTTGGCTCTTAGAGCGAATCGACAACAGCATTTGCAACGCCAATACCAAGACAATCACACCAAAGACTTTTGGTAGATATTGAGCTGGAATCACATCGGCCACGAAAGAACCGAGGAAGCCACCGATCACTACACCTGGCATCAACCATTTAACGACAAATATCTCTACGTTACCCAATTTTAAATGGTTAATCGCAGACGATCCTGACGTAACTATGATGGTTGATAGCGAAGTAGCCAATGCCATTTGCATCGCAAACTCTTGAGGGATACCCGCTTTAGGAAGTAAAAACAGTAAGGCAGGAACCACCAGCAAACCACCACCAATGCCTAGCAAGCCAGCTAAGACACCAACAATAGCACCAAGGCCTGCTAGCAAGCCTATCAGTTCATATGACACGTTAAATCCTATTTTTTACCTGCTCGAATGAAGCCTGTAAACTCACGCTCTTCGAAATAGTTCAGCATCATACTATAGATGTCACTACCATACGGTTTTGAAAGTGCCTTATTTGCCAAATCCTGTAATTCAACCAAGTGCGATTGGCGAATCAAATATTTGGTTCTGGCGACGTTCGAGGTATTCATACTTAACGTCTCATACCCCAACCCAATCAATAGCAGCGCGCCCATCGGGTCACCGGCTAGCTCGCCACAGATACACACAGGCAATTGATATTGCTTACAAGTATCATGAATGTGTTTTAATGCCATGATCACCGCTGGGTGCATGGATTCATAGACATCAGAGACTCGTGAATTGTTCCGATCAACCGCTAATAAATATTGCGTTAAGTCGTTGGTACCGACTGAAACAAAGTCGACCTTATCAGCAATCAGCGGCAGTATGTAAAGCATAGATGGCACTTCGATCATGATACCAACGCGAGGCATACGCACTCGGTTATCAAGCTCGTATACTTCATCGTAAGCCTGTTCAATAAGCAGAACCGCATCATCCAGCTCCTGAGCACCTGAGATCATCGGTAATAGAATACTTAAATTCTGACTATCACAGCTAGCACGCAACATGGCGCGTAGTTGAATAATAAAGATATCTGGGTGATCGAGTGTAAAACGAATACCACGCCAACCAAGGAATGGATTATCTTCTTCGATTGGGAAGTAAGGTAACGCTTTATCCCCACCAATATCCAAGGTTCGCATCACCACTTGCTTCTCTGGGTAGCTCGCGAGTACAGAACGGTATTGCTTGAATTGTTCGTCCTCTGACGGAAACCTCTGCTGCAACAAGAAAGAAATTTCGGTTCGATACAGGCCCACCCCATCAACGCCTTGATTGATAGCGATGTTAGTGTCAGCACTCAAACCCGCATTAAGCAGAATCTCAACTTGCTTGTCGTCTTGCGTTTTTGCCGGTAAGTACAGATCTCGATTGACCATAGAAGAGAGCTCACTCTCCTCTAGAATCAGCCCTTGATATTCTTTGAGCAGGTTTTGAGTCGGCTCAATAAAGATCTCACCACTATACCCGTCAACAATCGCTTGCTTACCATTAGCTTGAGCAAGATTTAGGTTAACCCCCATAACAGAAGGAATACCCAAAGCTCGAGATAAAATCGCTGCGTGCGAGTTCGCCGCCCCTTCCAAGGAAATAACCGCTAATAGTTTTTCTTTGGGAATAGACGCTAATACAGAGGCCGTTAACTCACGAACCACCAAAATAATCGGTTTATCTAATGTGCGGAGTTCATGTTCAGAGTTGTGGAGGAAATAGAGCAGTCTTTGCCCAAGCTCTCGGACGTCTTGCGCTCTCTCTCGAAGGTACACATCTGACATACGAGCAAAACGGTTAGAGTAACTCTCAACAACCTGTCTCAATGCCCAATCGGCTTTATCGCCTTTCTGAATTTGGCTCTTGAGATCCTTACGCAACATGGGATCGTTGAGTAAGTGAGTGAACAGGTCAAAGATCGCCAACGCGTCTTTATTGATTTCGCTATCTAAGCGCTTTCGCATCCGCTTAAAGTCATTGAGGGCGTTTTCAACCGCTACCGCCAATAACTCATGTTCTCTCTCTACATTGAGCGTAGAAGCAGGATAAACATCGGTAAGTTCAGGCTGAGTGTTGTCCCACCACAGGTCACCAATCGCCACGCCCGATGAAGCAGCGATACCTTTGGTCGCAGGTAGCTTCTGTTGCTCTAATAGCCAATGGCCTTGAGTTTGAGCGTGCGCCACAATAACTGCAAGTTGAGCTGAGAGAGTGACAAGGAAGGATTCTTCCATCTCACTGAATAAACGAGGAGACTTCTGCTGAATGACCAATACGCCAAGCACTTGCTTGCGATGGATAATCGGAGTGCCGAGAAAAGCGTGATAAACCTTTTCTCCAAGTTCTGGAAAAAACTTATAAGCAGGATGAGCAGACGCTTGCGCAAGGTTGATAGGTTCAGCACTTCTTTTAACCAGGCCAACCAGACCTTCGTCAAAACCAATATGAATGCTATTACCTTGGAAGATCAGGCCTTGAGTTGCCATCAACTCAAGGCGCTGCATATCATTATTTGCCAAATACACGGTGCAACATTCCGTCTGCATCGCGCTGCATGTCTCTTTAACCAAAATATCAAGAGCCGTCGACACATCTTCAACTCTTGATACGTGTTCAACTATTTCCCTTAGTTGGCTGAGCATGCTTAACCTCTACGCAATTTGCGTTTTCCTTTTGTTTTTCGCTCTTTAAACGGCATTGCTAAAGATGCGAATTCTTTCATCGCTCGACGGTAAACATCTCGCTTGAAAGATACAACTTGTCGAACTGGGTACCAGTAACTCACCCAACGCCAACCATCAAACTCAGGTGTGCTTCCACGCTGCATATTGATATGCGATTCATCGCAATCTAAGCGTAAAAGAAACCACTTCTGTTTTTGTCCAATACAGACAGGTTTAGAATCCCACCGAACCAGTCGTTTGGGCAGCTTATAGCGTAACCAATGACGACTTGTCGCGACGATCTTTACATCCTTTTTAGTAAGGCCAACCTCTTCATACAACTCGCGGTACATTGCCTGTTCCGGAGTCTCACCTTCATCGATCCCCCCTTGAGGGAATTGCCATGAATGTTGCCCGTATCGTTTAGCCCAGAAGACCTGACCATGGTTGTTACAGATTACAATACCAACATTTAATCGGTAACCATCGCCATCTATCACTGGCCAACCTCTATCTAAATTTTTAATTACACTGATTTTTCCACATATCCCCAATCGGAGCAAACTTAGTGACGTGACAAGCGCTATATTTATGAATAATAACTACGAATATGGATAAGTTTTGCTCAAATCTTAGTTACCCACACAAGAGTGAGACATAGACCACATTTATTCACCTTTTCTGTGAATAACTATGTGAAGAATTACCTTCAATCGTTTTTTTTAATCCATAGATTCATCAACACTAAAAACAACCAACCAGCCAACCCTATTTTATTTCATTAAAAATCAACAAATTAAATTTGAAACTTAATTTTAAAAAACAATAGAAATGTAAAGGATCCTTTAGAAACTCAACATGGTCAAAGATCAACCACTCCGATGTTTATCCACACAGGTAAGTGAAAGATTCATTTTGACCCCCATTTAGCAAGCATTTTATCGACCTTAAACCCCTGTTTATTTATACACTAAATTAATATTTCAATTAATTAGCTTCATGTCCTGTGGATAACCATGAGTTTGATCCCTTTTCTAGCAAGGCGATCATTTCTTAACCAGTCGTCATATGGTGATAACTTCTGGTAAAATCATTTTTTTGATCATGCCTTTTATTATGAAACCAGAACCACAAACACAACAAGAGCTGTTAGACAGAGCATATGCTATTGCAGGAATGACCTTCAAAGAGCTCGCCGATGAAGCCGATATGGTTGTACCAAACGACCTAAAGCGAGATAAAGGCTGGGTTGGACAACTATTGGAATGGCACTTGGGTGCGCCAGCTGGCAGTAAACCAGAACAAGATTTTGCCAAGCTCGGGATCGAGCTAAAAAGTATCCCGATTGGTTATTCAGGGAAGCCACTCGAAACCACCTTTGTTTGTGTCGCGCCATTGATGGGCGTGCAAGGCATAACGTGGGAAACCAGTCACGTTCGAAACAAGCTGTCTAAAGTGTTGTGGATCCCGGTAGAGGGAGAAAGAGAGATCCCGCTGACAGAAAGGCATGTAGGATCCCCTTTATTGTGGACACCAAGCCAGGCTGAAGACGAACTATTGAAAAGAGATTGGGAAGAGTTGATGGAATTGATCGTGTTGGGTAACGTTGAGCAGATAACAGCAAGGCACGGCGAAGCACTGCATTTGCGACCAAAAGCGGCCAACAGTCGTGTGTTAACAGAAGCTTACGGTGCAAGTGGAAAACCAATAAAGACCAAACCTCGTGGTTTTTATCTACGAACTCAATTCACCCACAGATTGCTGACGACCCATTACGCATAGAGGTTTATATCTAGCGTAGATAGGCTAAAAGATCAGTACGTTATAAACCGTCTCAATTTAGAAGTAATTTCTCACTACAACGCTCGTTAAAAATACTCTCTAATGAGGTTTGAGCGCCAGTTCAATATCACAGTAGCTTTGGCTTGGCTCATTACCAAACTCATCATAGGCGTTGTGTAAGCGAAGATACGCCTTTTCAAAACCGAGCCGGAGCAACTCTTCTTTCACTTGATCCAAGGATCCAAAGTGAAGCGGCTCACCGTCTTGCTTTACCGGTTCTAGCTTGTGTTTATATTCCACTGCTAATAGATATTCCGAGATATCGGAGCAGCCAATAACGTATACCTTTGGTGTTTGATAAGAGTCTTTGTGCTCTCCATGTAACCACATGTCTAATTGATGCTTTTGCATAGCCAGCCTCCCTTGCTCTATAAAGCGTAGTAGAACTCTTTTTCTTTACTAGATAACGACTTAAAAAAGCACACATAACGGCTTAAAAAAGCAAAAAAGAGAAGCAAGTGCTTCTCTTTTTTGGCCAGTTCTAGTTCAAAAGCTTGCACTTCCGACGCCACAACTATCGCTGATATTTATCTTAAGGGGTGAAAGGCGCTATCACCCCACAAGATTACGTCGGTATTCGCGCGCTTAAGACTCGACGAAGGTGACGGACTCGACGTTCAATCGTAACGACTTCAGGTTCAGAAAAACCAATTGGTCGACCATCGGGTTCAAGGCCAATATCTCTCAATAAATGAGTATTGTTCCATGGTAGATCGTATGAACTACGACGAACTTTTCGTTGCCATTCACGTTCTTCACGACGAAGGTCTGCACGGATAAGGACTGTTGCTAGTTTTAAGTATACTGAGTGACGCATAATAACTCTCCAGTTGTAAAATAAACTGAGGAAAAATAGCGTGTTAAATAGTATGAGGGCTTCTCACTTAGCTGCTATTTTTCCGCAGCCAAATAAGGGTACGGATCTATTAGTTAGGTTTATCTTGGGCGTTTCGATCGGCCATGGCTGATGTTTGTGACATAACAGTCACCATGTCAGTACACGGATCAAACGACGCGCAAATATGCTGTATAAAATCGAAATGTTTCATTTGCGCCTCCAAACTAACTAAAAAATCCAAAAAGAAATGAGATAATAAAAGCAAATAAGTCTTTGTTAAACCATTGCTTTCACGGTTAAAGTCTAACCAAGTGAGTATATTATTCAACCGATAATTGATTAACAATTTCAAAACAAATGATTCACCCAAAATATTAGTTGCATATTACTTTATATATAACATATTCACTATGATTATATAAAATCACAGAACATCTATCTTAGGGCTCTCTCTATAGAACAGCGGACTATCCTTCAGAAACAAAAAAGCCACGTATGATACGTGGCCCTTAAATTTTCACTCACCGGATAGAATCAATGAATAGAACGTTCTAAACAACGCCCTCAGATATAAGACCATGTTTATTGAGTAAGCGGTACATAGTTGCGCGTGAAACTCCAAGCTCCTTAGCGGCCAAAGACACTTGACCACCATAAGATTCCAACACTATAAGTAAAGCATCTCGCTCTGAACGCTCTCGAATACTCTTCAAGCTTCGGCGTTCATCATTCTGTTTTGGTAAATCCAGTTGATGATCCTCAATGATCACAGCATCAGACATCAACACAACACGCTTAATCTGATTCATCAATTCACGAACGTTGCCAGGCCAATGGTAGCGACTCATCGAGCGGATAGCATCGTCTGAAAAGCTCTTCGCTTGCGCATTAAACTCTTTTGAGTACTCACGCAGAAAATGATTCGCTAGCACTGAAATATCACTCACACGTTCTTTTAAGCTAGGAACATGAATACGCAGAACATTGATGTAATGATAAAGCTCTTCATTGAAGTCGCCCTCGATCAATGCCTTTTCAATATCAGAAGAGTTAGCAGCCAAAATGCGAACATCAACCGACTTAGCTCCCTTCGTGGTTTCAATTTTCCCTTCTTGTAAAAAGCGTAAAAGGTTCAATTGTTGATTACGAGGCATCGCTAGGACATCGTTGAGCAAGAGGGTTCCACCATCGGCTTCTTCCAACATACAAGGCGCTGCCGTTGGTGGGGCTGAGATACCAAACATCTCAGTCTCTATCCTCATTTCAGATAGAGCACGGCAATTCACAGTTAAAAATGGTTTCTGAGCTCGCGATGAATTTTGATGAATGGAACGTGCAATTGTCTCTTTTCCTGTCCCACTCTCACCGTAAATCAAAATACTGACATCTGTGGGGCCAATTCGCTTTACTTGGTCTCTCAAGCGTTTCACCGCCACAGAATCACCGAGTAGGCCCATATTGTTGTTAATACCGTAGTTTGGCCATACTTTCTGCTCAAGTTTGAGCATACCCAGTTGATGACCAATGGTACTCAATAGCTGAGCATCAGGGATTGGTGCCGTGAAAAAGTCGATACAGAAGTTAACGATAAATTGGCAGATTGTATCTGAGCTCAATTGCGATTCACGGATAAAAGCAAGCCATCGAACTTGCTTGTTGTTGCTCACGAGGTTAGCGATACCATTAAGGCTAAACTCATCATGACTAAGATCCACAATGCCAATGCAGGGGCCAATATCAGTAATTAAGACATCGGCTTTTCGTAAATCTGCACACTGGGTACATTGCCACCCAACTTGCTCTAACACTGATAACCAGGGTTCGTACGCACCACCAACGACGATAAGAGAACCTGGTAAGGAATCCATCTTAAATTGAGTTCCCATCCTTCTTCCTTATTCTTTTTTTATTTTTTTCAATCAGGCTAACACGAGTTAAACGAATCATACGGGAACAAAGTTGCCGCAAGATCGTATTCAGATCCGATACGTATAGTAATGAGACTATCTTAGATTTTTTGTCTCAATGGTAAGACTATGTCATAAATAATCATTTTTCGAATCAAGAGTGCGGTACGAGCTAGGTTTTGACGCTAAAAACCGAAAAAGCCACCCGAAGGTGGCTTTTAAATTACACGGGCAGTAACACCCCATAAGCGAAAATTACGCTTGCGGGCGCATTGCCGGGAACAAGATCACGTCACGGATTGTGTGCGTGTTTGTAAATAGCATAGCTAGACGGTCGATACCGATACCTTGACCCGCAGTTGGCGGTAAGCCGTGCTCTAGTGCAGTAATGTAGTCTGCATCGTAGTACATCGCTTCGTCATCACCCGCGTCTTTTGCGTTAACTTGTGCTTTGAAACGCTCATCTTGATCTTGTGCATCGTTAAGCTCAGAGAAACCGTTCGCTACCTCACGGCCACCGATGAAGAACTCAAAGCGGTCTGTGAAGAATGGGTTGCTGTCGCTACGACGAGCCAGTGGAGAAATATCCGCTGGGTAACCCGTGATGAACGTTGGTTGAATTAGCTGAGGTTCAGCCGTTTCACCAAAGATCTCTTCAAGAAGCTGACCACAAGTCCAGAATGTCTCAACGTACAGACCCACTTCTTCTGCAATTTTAACCATCAATTCTCTGTTTTGAAGATCATCTTCACTCAGAGCTTGAATGTTTGCATTTTCAGGCGTGTAGTGTTTGATTGCATCGAACATGCTCATGCGAGCGTAAGTGCCACCGAACTCAACGGTTTCGTCACCGTAAGGCATAGAAGTCGAACCAAGAACGTCCATCGCCGCTGTGCTAAGCATCTCTTCCGTTAGATCCATTAGATCTTTGTAGTCAGAGTACGCTTGGTAGAATTCCATCATTGTGAATTCTGGGTTGTGACGTGGAGAAAGACCTTCGTTACGGAAGTTACGGTTGATCTCGAATACACGGTCAAAACCACCAACGACTAGACGCTTAAGGTAAAGCTCAGGTGCAACACGTAGGTACATGTCGATGTCTAGTGCATTGTGATGAGTGATGAATGGACGTGCTGTTGCACCGCCTGGGATCACGTGCATCATCGGCGTTTCAACTTCTAGGTAGCCTTTTGAGCTCATGAAGTTACGGATTGAAGACACAAGCTTAGAACGCACGATGAATGTGTTACGAGAGTCTTCGTTCACGATTAGGTCAACGTAACGCTGACGGTAACGCATCTCTTGGTCAGTTAGACCGTGGAACTTCTCTGGCAGAGGACGAAGTGCTTTGGTTAGCAATTCAAACTCTTCCATGTTCACGTAAAGGTCACCTTTACCTGATTTATGAAGCGCACCTTTAACACCGATAATGTCACCGATATCTAGGCCTTGGTACTTCTCTTTTAGTACTTTTTGAACGTCTTTCGCTGCGTACGCTTGGATACGACCAGAAGTTTCTTGAATCGCAAGGAATGGACCACGCTTCGCCATAATACGACCAGCGATCGCAACGATGTGGTTAAGCTCTTCTAGCTCTTCCTTAGTCTTCTCACCGAATTCCGCTTGAAGGTCGCCAGCCAGGTGCTCACGACGGAAATCATTTGGGTGACCGTTAGCTTTGCAGTTTTGGCGGATATGATCCAGCTTGCTACGGCGCTCAGCGATTAGTTTGTTCTCTTCAGGTGAAGAAGCTTTTTGTGCATTTTCGTTTTGAACAGCATCAGTCATTTGAGATGTACCCTGCTTTTATAATTTTGACAGCTATATTTTTGAAAATATAGGCATTTTTACCAATATTATTGGTAAAGTTTAATAGTAGATAAAGCTTACAGACCTGATTTCAGGCTAGCTTCAATAAACTTGTCTAAGTCACCGTCAAGAACCGCTTGAGTATTACGGTTTTCGATGCCGGTGCGTAAATCTTTGATACGTGAATCATCCAGCACGTAAGAGCGGATTTGACTGCCCCAACCTATGTCTGATTTCGTTTCTTCGCTCGCTTGTTTTTCAGCATTTTGCTTTTGAATCTCAAGTTCAAAAAGCTTAGCACGTAGCTGCTTCATCGCTTGATCTTTGTTCTTATGCTGCGAACGGTCATTCTGACATTGAACCACGGTGTTAGTCGGAACGTGAGTAATACGTACCGCCGACTCCGTGGTGTTTACGTGCTGACCACCAGCGCCAGAGGCACGGTATACGTCAATACGTAGGTCAGAAGGATTAATGTCGATCGTAATGTTGTCATCAATCTCAGGATAGATAAACGCAGAAGCAAATGAAGTATGACGACGACCACTTGAATCAAATGGTGACTTACGAACTAGACGGTGAACACCAGTCTCTGTGCGTAACCAACCGTAAGCGTACTCACCAGAGATACGTACCGTTGCGCCTTTAAGGCCAGCAACATCGCCATCAGACACTTCGATAACTTCAGTCTTGAAGCCTTTCGAATCTGCCCAACGTAAGTACATGCGCAACATCATTGAAGTCCAGTCTTGAGCTTCTGTACCGCCCGAGCCTGACTGTAAATCGATGTAGCAATCTGATGCGTCGTGATCGCCAGCAAACATACGACGGAATTCCAGTTTTTCTAGCTTAGCTTCTAGCTCTGCAAGTTCTGGTTCGATTTCGTCAAACGTTTCTTGGTCTTCTTCCTCAACCGCAAGCTCTAATAGACCCTCAACATCCTCAACACCTTGGTCAAGTTGGTCGATCGTTTCTACTACTGCTTCCAATGCAGAACGTTCTTTACCTAGCGCTTGAGCACGCTCAGGTTCGTTCCATACATCCGGTTGTTCTAATTCTGCGTTTACTTCTTCTAGACGCTCTTTTCTAGCGTCATAGTCAAAGATACCCCCTCAGGATATTTGTGCGTTCAGACACATCCTGCAGACGGTTTTTAATAGGATTGATTTCAAACATTTTAGCTCATCATTTATGAGTAGAATTTAACCGAAGAATTGTACTCAAAAGTGTGACGGAGATACAGAATTTTTTAGAGCGGAAAGCCAAGATTCAACAACTTAATGGAATATAAAATTGACAGACAGAAAAAACACGTGAAATTTGTAAGGGAAAGAAAGAAAACAAGCCCTGTTTTTGAACAGAGCTTGTTGAATTTGGGGCTAAATGATGAACATCATTCAGTGAACGATAACGCTATTTGGCTTCAATATGGTCAACCATCAACTGCAACGATTGGTTGCCACGAAACTCGTTGATATCCAGCTTAAATGCAAGATGAACCGTTTTCACGGACGCATCTGGCCAGCGACGTAAATCAACATTGAAAGCAATACCATCAATCATCACGTTGGTTGGGTGGCCTTTGTATAGAGGTTCTAGCATCAATTTAAGGTGTTTTTCACCTACCAGTTTTTGATGCAGCACTTTAAATTCACCATCAAAGATGGGTTCTGGGAAAGCTTGGCCCCACGGACCACCTGAACGCAACGTCTCAGCGGTATGCATTGAGAACTCTTCAGGTAACAGCTCACCATCAGACAAGATAATGCCCTTAAGTGCCGTCTCACCGAGTTCTTTACGCACAACGTCATCAAACATCTTGCTGAATCGCTCGAAATCTTTTTCCATAATGGTCAAACCGGCCGCCATCGCATGGCCACCAAACTTCAAGATCAAACCAGGGTTTTGAGTGTCGATTCGGTCAAGCGCATCGCGCATATGCAAACCCGGAATCGAGCGGCATGAACCTTTGATACTGCCTTCACCACCATCAGCAAACGCGATCACTGGGCGGTGGTATTTGTCTTTGATACGCGAAGCCAAAATGCCAATCACACCTTGGTGCCAATCACGTTGGAACAGTGCTAAACCGGAAGGCAGATCGTCTTTACCAAACTCAAGGCGCTCACAAAAAGCCATCGCCTCTTGTTTCATGCCCTCTTCAATCTCTTTACGTGTCTGGTTCAAGCCATCTAACTCGCTGGCCATTCGACGCGCGGCGTGAATGTTATTGCTCATCAACAACTCAACACCAAACGACATATCATCCAATCGGCCTGCCGCATTGATACGTGGGCCAAGAGCAAAACCAAAATCAGAAGCGACCAAACGCTTAGCGTCTCGCTTAGCAATTTCAATCAAGGCCTGAATACCCGGGCGAGCTTTACCCGCACGAATGCGTTGTAGCCCTTGGTGGACCAAGATTCGGTTATTTTCATCGAGTGGTACCACATCGGCAACAGTACCCAGTGCCACTAGATCAATCAGTTCCATCAACTTGGGTTCTGTCATGCCGTGTTGAGCAAACCAGCCCAACTTGCGCATATGAACACACAACGCCATCATCAGGTAAAAGGCGACACCCACACCGGCTAGCGCTTTTGAAGGAAATGCGCAGCTTTCTAGGTTGGGATTGACCATTGCATCTGCAATCGGTAATTCAGAACCAGGCAAGTGATGATCAGTAACCAGTACATCAAGGCCTTTCTCTTTAGCAAAGCGAACACCGTCAATTGAAGATACACCGTTGTCGACTGTCATGATCACTTCAGCACCAAGTTCGATCGCCTGCTCGACAACCTCAGGGCTCAAGCCATAACCATCTTCAAAACGGTTGGGTACCAGATAATCAACATTAGAGCTGCCCAACATTCGCAGAGCAAGCACAGACAACGCGGAGCTTGTCGCGCCATCGGCATCAAAGTCACCAACAATGATGATGCGTTTTTGCTGCTGAATGGCTTTGAACAACAGTTCAACCGCAGCATCAATGCCGCCCAGTTTTTGATAAGAGTGCAAACCTTTCGCAGCTGTCTCTAGCTGGTCAGCACTGTCGATTCCGCGACTCACATAAATGCGCTTTAACAAGTCAGGTAAGTGAGCAGGTAAGACTGAAGTGTCGACCTCAAGACGGCGTTGGATCTCTATCATATAAAAATGGGCCTGATATCAATCAGGCCACTCCTTAAATCAAAAACAGGGGGATGAATGGGTAATAAAAAATGCAAATTACTGCTCTAAACGCTGAATAAGTTGCGCTGGAGGTAAGTAACCACTTACCAACTCACCACTTGCTAGTACGATAGCAGGTGTACCATTGATGCCAAGCTCACGACCGAGTTGGTATTGTTTAGCGATGATCTGCTTCTGCTCTGCTAGGTCTTTACCAGACGCTGGCATTTGACGATTGACTTTAGCATCATGCATGGCTGTTTTTGGATCATCAGACGCCCAGATTGCTGCCATTTGATCGGCAACTTGTCCAGTTGCGCCTTGGCGTGGGTAAGCCATGTAACGAACAGTAATACCCAAGTCGTTATAGCCCTGCATTTGACTGTGTAAACGAACACAGTAACCACACGTAATGTCAGTAAATACCGTCACAACGTACTTTTCGTTCTCGGCTTTATATTCGATAACCGTATCCGACAATGCCGCGACCTTTTCGGCATTCAGCGGAGCTTGACGCTCGGCCAACACATCGCTGAACTTACCATTGTCATCCAACGAGTAAAGAGTGCCCGCTAGAAAGTGATCGCCCTCTGGAGAAGAGAAGATAATGCCGCTGTTGGTTTGAACTTCTAAAAGACCATCGATATCTGAAGGAACAATCTTCTCTACCTTAATACCGATTTTTTCAAAGCGCTTCGTTAACGCGGCTTTATCAACAGCTTGCGCTGAAGCAGCTTCTACGGCTGTTGATGTTTGTTCTACTTTCGCTTCTGATGCATTACATGCAGTAATCATGAGAGGAAGCGCTAATAGAGGAAGACGGCGTAATACGCTCATTAAGTTCACCTTAAAAATAAATGGATTTAAGCACGTGGGTGATGCTGAGCGTGAATTTGCTTCAGCCTTTCAGTCGCCACGTGAGTATAAATTTGGGTTGTCGATAAGTCACTATGCCCAAGCAACATCTGTACGACCCTGAGATCTGCGCCATAGTTCAGTAAATGCGTTGCAAAAGCATGCCTTAATACGTGTGGCGACAATAATTCCGTGTCGATACCCGCTATCACCGAATAATGCTTAATACGATACCAGAACGTCTGACGGGTCATTTGCTTAGCTCGTTTACTCGGAAAAACCACATCCGAACTATTATCACCCAACAATTGTGGACGTCCTTGCTCGATAAATGTCTCTATCCAATCCACCGCATTTTCGCCCATTGGCACCAAGCGTTCTTTGCCACCCTTACCGATCACACGCACCACACCTTGTCTTAGGCTGATGTTTTCCATGGTCAAGCTAACGAGTTCCGTAACACGCAAACCGGTTGCATAGAGTAACTCAAGCATCGCTTTATCGCGAAGCTCAATGGGGTCGTTTGGATCTGGCGCTTCAAGCAACGAATCCACTTGTTCTTCACTTAAATCTTTCGGTAAGCGCTTCGGTAGTTTCGGGCTAATCAATAGCGCACTAGGATCGTCGGCTCTTACTTTCTCGCGATGTAAATATTGGAACAAACGACGAATGGCAGACAACATACGAGCACGAGAAGTCTGTTTGAAATCGGCGTCAGCTAACCAACCTTGATAGTCTTGCAACCCTGACAGGCTAATAAAATCGAGGCGATAATTGTGCTTTTCCATCCACGTCAGTAGTTTGGATAAATCCGTACGATAAGAGACGAGTGTATTCTCTGATAACCCTCGCTCCATCCACATAGCATCTAAAAACTGTTCTACTAGACCGTGGTCTGCGCTCTGCCCTTGAGGCGACTGCATAGTGTTACTCACAATATTGGAAACTGTTTTGAGAGTATGTCAGAGCAAATATGAATGCCATAAAAATTACGACTTGAGCGGATAATCGCTGCAATCGAAGGCGATTTATGGTTAGAATTCGCCATCTGAAATTAAAATCGAACGTTTGCTATGAAAATTGGATTATTTTACGGCTCAACCACCTGCTACACAGAAATGGCAGCAGAAAAAATTCGCGGCATTATTGGTGAAGACTTAGTTGATATCCATAACGTGAAAGAAACCCCTCTTTCTTTTATGGCGGACTACGACCTTTTACTACTTGGCATCTCTACGTGGGATTTCGGTGAGATTCAAGAAGACTGGAATGAACTGTGGGAAGACATTGCAACCACACCAATGAAAGGCAAGGTTGTGGCACTGTTTGGTCTAGGCGATCAAGAAGGTTACGGTGAGTGGTTCTTAGATGCGATGGGTCTATTGCATGATGAACTGAAAACCGCAGGCGCTGAGTTTGTCGGCTTCTGGCCAAACGATGACAGCTACGAATTCGAAGCATCTAAAGCACTAACAGAAGACAAGTCTCAGTTTGTTGGTTTGGCTCTGGATGAAGACTCACAATACGAACTCAGCGACGAACGTATCGCAACTTGGGTTGAACAAGTACTCGTCGAGTACAGCGAAAAGCTATAAGTTCTGCTTCCTTAGAGTTCAGAATTAAGAGCTAAGAGCTTCAGGCAGAAAGAACATCATCGATTAGATACAAAAAGGCCTCATTACTGCGAAGTAATGAGGCCTTTTCTATTCAACTTTATATTGAATACGGACTAACGATTTAATCTCAACAGAAGATTAAACGGTCTCTTCAGCCATCTCTTGTTCTGTTGCTTTACCAACGAAGAACATACAGATGATTGCGGCAGTCGTTGGAAGTAACCAACCCATACCGATTTCGAACAATGGCAGCATGTTCATTGCAGATACATCCATACCTGCAACTTTAGCACCATCAATAAGAGCAAACAGCAGTGACACTAATACCACTACGCGGTAAGCCGCTTTTGGATTAGGGAAACGGCTACGCAAGAATGTTAGTGCTACCAACGCGATTGCTACTGGGTAAAGTGCAAACAGTACTGGAACAGACAGAGAAATCAGCTGAGAAAGGCCTACGTTCGCTACGGTTGCACAAGCTACACCGTTGATGATTACCCAGGTCTTGTAAGACAGAGGAGTTAACGAACTGAAGTAATCAGAACATGCTGATACAAGGCCAATCGCCGTCGTTAGACATGCTAGCAATACGATAACTGAAAGTACTAGCTGACCTGATGGGCCAAATAGTGATTGAACGTATAGGCTTAAGATAGCACCGCCATTATCTGCACCCGCTGCAACTGTCGCGCTTGTTGCGCCCAGGAAGAACAGAGAGATATAAACAAACGCTAGACCCGCTGCGGCAATACAACCCGCACTGATTAGGTACTTAGTTGTTGCTGCGCGGTCAGTCACGCCTTTACTGCGAATCGCGTCAACAATCAGCATGCCAAACATCAAAGCAGCAAAAGTATCCATGGTGTTGTAGCCTTCAAGGAAACCTTTAGTCAATGGCTGAGTGATGTACTCACCGTGAGCCGCAAGGACATCACCTTGTGGGTTAATGAACACAGCAACTGCCAGTACAACCAAACCAACGAATAGTGCAGGCGTAAGTACCTTACCAATCACGTCAATAAGCTTACCTTGCGACCATGAGAAGAACATCGCTACAACAAAAAATGCAATCGAAAAGAGAGTTAGATGAACTTGAGTCGCATCAATGAAGAACGGCTTCACCGCCATCTCATAAGCAACAAGACCGGTACGCGGTGCAGCAAATGCAGGACCAATGATGATGAAGATCAACACAGCCATGATGGTAGCAGCTTGCTTTGGAAGATCTTTCGTTAGGTGACCCCAAGAGCCACCAGCCACTGCAACCGCTACGATAGTGATTAACGGCAGACCAACGGCGGTCAGCAGGAAACCAGACATCGCTGGAAGAAAGTGATCACCAGCCAATTGGCCAGCAAGAGGTGGGAAGATGATGTTACCCGCACCTAAGAAAAACGCAAAAAGCATAAAGCCCAATGCCATTATATCTGTTAGTTTTAGACTCTGTTTCACAGATAATCCTTAATTATATTTATGAATTTATGTTGTGTTTACATGAATGTTACAGCTCAAGGCTGCCAATCAATCTTTAAAATAGTCGCGCATAATGACGAAACACTCGGCTAGCTGCAAGTCACCATAAAAAAACACCATATAAATTTGCATATATAAACAAAAAGCAGTGAATTAAACTAGATATAAGCAGATGAGCATAATTATCAACTAACAATTATTAACAACAATAGATGAACAATTAGCATATTAATTTACACAAACAGTTAACATTAGAGCTAATCACTTAAAAATCTTGATAATCAGAACATTCATGAAAGACAAAACAATAAAGACTAAAAGCTTCAATTTTAAGAAGTTCTCTATTTACGGAGGACAGAGCGGCATGCCGGTTAGCACCGATGGCGTGTTACTTGGCGCTTGGGCGAACCTTACTCATAAAGAAGCCATACTCGATATTGGCACTGGCACTGGGCTAATAGCCTTAATGGCTGCACAACGTTTTGAAGACACCTTTATCTCAGCTATCGATATTGATCAGCACGCGATCCATGCGGCGACCATCAATATTGAACAGTCGCCTTGGCGAGATCGTATCTCTCTTCATCATGGCAGCGTGTTAACCACCGATTTCTCGCAACGATTTGATGCAATAATTTGTAATCCGCCCTACTTCAACTCTGGAGAGCAGGCACAGCAAAGCCAAAGAGCGACCGCGAGACACACCAACAGCTTGGATCACCTTGAGCTTGCTCAGCGTTGTTTCGAGATAACGACTGATGCCGCCACAGCCAGTTTTATCCTGCCGACAACCGAGGGAGAGGGCTTCATCAAACTTGCCGAGCAATGTGGTTGGTACCTAGCAAAACGCCTTGATGTGAAAACAACCGACAAAAAACCGACAAGCCGACTTTTGTTTGAACTATCTAAAGATCCTGCTTGTGAGCGAGATCTTCAGTGTGAATCGCTTACAATCCATGGTGATGGCGGTTATAGCGAGGCATTTATTGCCCTTACTAAAGATTTTTATCTCAAGATGTAGCAAATACCATGTGATCCTAATCACTAATGCTTCTATAATGTCCGACTACTCTTTTTTATCGTCTGCTTTTTGAGGCAGAAACATTTATTGCTTGTGGAGAAACAACAGTGATCAGAACCTTTGCAGAACTCGATCTAAACCAAGAGCTGCTTAAAGCAATTGACGAAATGGGCTACGAACGCCCAACACAGATACAAGCTGAAGCAATCCCGCAAGCGTTAGATGGAAGAGACGTTTTGGCTTCTGCGCCAACAGGTACTGGTAAAACAGCATCATTTGTATTGCCAGCACTGCAATACCTACTGGATTTCCCACGTAAGAAATCTGGCCCTGCACGTATGCTTATCCTAACGCCAACGCGTGAACTAGCAATGCAGATCACCGAACAAGCACGTGAGCTTGCTAAATACACCAGCCTGAACATCTTTACGATCACGGGCGGTGTGATGTACCAAGAGCACGCTGACATCTTAAGTACAACCCAAGATATCGTGGTGGCAACTCCGGGTCGTCTGATGGAATACATTGAAGGCGAGCGTTTCGATTGTCGTGCGATTGAGTGGTTGGTTCTCGATGAAGCAGACCGCATGCTAGACATGGGCTTTGGTCCTGTTGTTGACCGTCTGTCTGCAGAGTGTCGCTGGCGTAAACAAACTTTACTTTTCTCAGCAACGCTAGAAGGTAAAGGTATTGAAGGTTTCACTGAAGACCTTCTGAAAAACCCAGCAGAGATCGATGCTAAATCATCACTGCGTGAACGTAAGAAGATCACTCAATGGTATCACCGCGCCGATTCAGCTAAGCACAAGCTTGATATCCTAAAACATATCATCACAGAGCAAGCAGAACGCAGCATCATCTTCTTGAAGACTCGTGACCGCCTAGGTGAGCTACGAGCTCAACTAGAAAGTGCACAGATTCCGTGTGTTTGGATCCAAGGTGAAATGCCTCAAGATCGTCGTAACAACGCAATTTCTCGTTTCCGCGATGGTTCTATCAACGTACTGCTGGCAACTGACGTCGCAGCTCGTGGTATCGACCTTCCAGATGTAAGCCACGTTATTAACTACGACATGCCACGTACAGCGGATGTCTACCTACACCGTATCGGCCGTACGGCTCGTGCAGGTAAGAAAGGTAACGCGGTTTCTATCATTGAAGCACACGATCAGCTAATGATTGAACGTGTGGCTCGTTACACTGAAGATGCGATCAAAGAACGCTTCATCGAAGGTATGCGCCCAACGCATAAGAAAGCCGCGGTAACGAAGAAGAAAAAACCGAAGAAAGAAGATAAGAAAGCGGTCGCGAAGCAAAAAATTGCTAAGAAAAAGAAAATCGCTAAGAAAAAGAAAGCCGTTAAGAACAAGTAATCTAACCGCCTTTCAATGATTCAACAAAAAGCCCCATACAGTTATATCTGCATGGGGCTTTTCTTTGTCTGGTTTATTATTGCCTGGCTTGTTATCAGGCTAAATAACTAGGCCTCTAATTTCAAACTCAAACCGAGAGTAACTCATTAACCAAGAGTGACTAATTAACCAAGAGCTACTAGTTTTGCTCTTCACGCTTGAAGACTAACTCTTTCGCGTTCGACTCTTCTTCAACGAAGTAGTAACCCGCGGTATCAAACTTGGTCAGCGCTTCAACTGAATCGATTTTGTTCTCAATGATGTAGCGAGCCATCATGCCACGTGCTTTCTTGGCGTAAAAGCTGATCACCTTGTACTGGCCATTCTTGCAGTCTTTAAAAACTGGCGTGATGATTTGACCGTCAAGGCTCTTCGGCTTCACCGCTTTAAAGTATTCGTTCGATGCTAGGTTGATCAACACATTATCGCCTTGAGCATTCAACGCTTCATTCAGCTTATCTGTGATGATATTACCCCAGAACTGGTACAAGTTAGTACCACGATCATTGGCTAAGCGTGTGCCCATCTCTAGGCGGTAAGGCTGCATCAAATCTAATGGCTTCAATAACCCATATAGACCAGAAAGCATACGCAGGTGATTCTGTGCGTAGTCGAAATCATCGTCCGACAGTGTTTCCGCATCTAGACCTGTGTATACATCGCCTTTAAACGCCAAAATAGCTTGGCGAGCATTCTCTTGGGTAAAGGTCTCGCTCCACTGCTCAAAGCGCGCTACGTTCAACCCAGCAATCTTATCGCTTACCTTCATCAGTGCTGATACATCAGCAGGTGTCAGCTTACGACACACTTCAATAAGCTCTGCAGAGTGCTCAACAAACTCTGGCTGGCTGAAGCGCTCAGTCGCTAATGGTGATTCGTAATCTAATGTCTTGGCTGGAGAAACGACAACTAACATAACTTTACCCTAATCGGTTATCTAACTGGATGCAGCTAGAGTATAGAAAAAACATCAACTTGTCTTTATGACTCTTCCTATTACTTTGATAGACAGATCTAGCTGTAAGTCGCTTACAAAGAAGAATCTCTTACAAAGAAAAATCGATAATAAAGAAAATATCGCAGGCAAAGAAAAAGGCTAAGGTCGAA
Organism: Vibrio syngnathi; assembly: GCF_002119525.1. Taxonomy (NCBI): domain Bacteria; kingdom Pseudomonadati; phylum Pseudomonadota; class Gammaproteobacteria; order Vibrionales; family Vibrionaceae; genus Vibrio; species Vibrio syngnathi. The sequence goes on from NZ_CP017916.1 coordinate 2,724,797, forward strand.
ACCTTAGCCTTTCTAATGATTTTAGGATGAGTGATGAATCACTCCAACAAGATTACTTCTTGTTGTTAACCCAAATACCATCTTCCAATTGAGCCTTAAGCTCAGGGAAATCATCCGCATCGAACGTGGGTACTTTACCCGCGTCTAATTGACGGTTGTAGTCTTTCGCTAGCTTAATCACGATGCCCGATAGCAAGATGATCGCTACCAAGTTCACAATCGCCATTAGACCCATCGATACGTCAGCCAGTGCCCATACCGTTGGTAATGTCGCAAGAGAACCAAACATAACCATACCCAGTACAACGATACGGAACAGGACTAGGCCCTTCTTGTTGTTGTGCTCTAGGAAGATAAGGTTCGTTTCCGCGTACGAGTAGTTTGCAATGATTGAAGTGAAAGCGAAGAAGAAAATCGCTACCGCTACAAAGATACCACCCCATTCGCCAACTTGTGCGGTTAGTGCACGTTGCGTTAGTTCGATACCCGTTACTTCACCGTGTGGTACATACTCACCAGACATCAGGATGATTGCTACTGTTGCTGAACAGATAACAATTGTGTCCATGAATACGCCTAGCATTTGCACGTAACCTTGTGATGCTGGGTGCGGTGGGTAAGGCGTAGCAGAAGCTGCTGCGTTTGGCGCAGAACCCATACCCGCTTCGTTCGAGAACAAACCACGTTTGATACCGTTAATCATCGCTTGTGCGATTGCGTAACCTAAGCCACCCGCTGCTGCTTCTTGCAGACCGAATGCACTCTTGAAGATAAGAGCCAGAACTTCAGGCACTTTTTCGATGTTCGCGAACATAACGTACATAGCGATAGCTAGGTAAGCCAATGCCATGATTGGAACAATGATTTCTGCAGTACGCGCAATCTTACGGATACCACCGAAGATAACGAATGCAGAGATGATTACAATACCCACACCAACGTAGCTACGCTCGAAGTCGAATGCCGTATTCATTGCAGTTGCAATCGCGTTCGCTTGAACGGCGTTAAATACAAGACCGAATGCGATGATCAGGAAGATAGAGAATAGAACCCCCATCCAACGCATACCTAGGCCTTTCTCCATGTAGTATGCAGGACCGCCGCGGTAGTTACCGTCGTTATCACGCGTTTTGTATAGCTGTGCCAGTGTGCTTTCTGCAAACGATGTTGCCATACCTAGCATGGCAATTAACCACATCCAGAAGATAGCGCCAGGGCCACCAGCGGTTAGTGCCACTGCAACACCAGCCATGTTACCCGTACCGACACGTGCTGCTAGACTAGTACAAAGTGCTTGGAAAGAGGAGATACCTGCACTGTCTGCTTTACGGCTGTTTCTAAGAACAGAGAACATGTGGCCGAAATGGCGGAATTGAATGAAACCTAGTCGTACAGTGAAGTAGATACCCACACCAACAAGTAAGTAAACTAATATAGATCCCCAAAGGAGATCGTTCATCAAATTGATTAAGTCTGTCACGTGAACCTCGTAATTGAGTTTAAGCACCGATCATGCTTCCTAGCCTTCCTCTAGATCACCTATGCCAGTGTCAATAGTTGTGTCGGCATTAGATTTATATTTATTTGCTGCGATCTAGATTGTAAATGTCGCTTCATGCATCCATTTTACGTATCAGTGTATTTTTTGACGGGCGGATAATGCAGCGAGACGGCCTAAAAATCAATATGCATATCAATTTATATTAAAATGACATTTCACCAATAATACACTTTTAGTTAACACAACTTTCAACAATAGCGCCTAATAAAAGTCACATTGTCGGGACATAATATCAACAAAAACCAAGGCATCACAAAAACAAAAACACCATCCCATAAAAGTGACGTCAGCCTAGGTTTTACAAGGTATAGTGAAGATTTGTGTTTTTTTCTAGGGTAATGAGATCCTTATACTACATGGCACAATGCGCACTCAAATGCACTGTAGTCAAAATGCTATCCCATTTGCACAATGAATTAACATTCAATCCCCCCTAATTTAATCGTTTACTTAAGTTTGTTTGCTTGTTTTTTGTACACAAGAATCCACGCAATGTGTGAGCATGCATAATAAAACAGAACAAAACCTTCATACATTTGAAACAAATGAGAAACAAATCAAGGTTATTGTGAACCTAAATATGATATTTAATGGTTCGTAAGAACGAGTCCCACGGAAGGAGATATGCTTATGGATAGCTTTCAATTCGATGAATTATCAGAACTAGAAATGCCTCGTACCACTCAAAAAACACGCTCTAAACCACTCAAACGTAAATGGCGTGAGATTGAGGCAATCAATGATCGTAGACAGCTTGAGAAAGAGCTTAGAGAGATGAACCTAGGTCTCGATTTTAGCCTTGACGATATAAAGCTTTAATCAGCACGACAAGAAATCAGATAGCAAAAAGCACCTATATAGGTGCTTTTTTATTTTATGAGGTATTTAATCCGCTCAAAGCGTCATTTGGGAACTAGCCATCTAATATAGAGAGCATCTAAAATAGTCACGCTTCAACATGACAACTGGCTAAGCGCACTCTTGTTCATTCTGTCGAACACGATCTGCGAGTTGACGGTACTCATCAGCAATTGTCTCTCCGAACACAGGATCGCCTTCCGGTTGAAGCCATTGAGACTCCACCTCTTGCCAATCTTTAACAGTGAACGACTCAACAATCATTGGTAACACATGCTTCTCTTCATATTCCATGTGCTTTCGTTGAGCTTTAACAAAAGCTTCAAGCTGATCAATAAACACTTGTTGAGGAACCACTGCATCTTGAAGGATCATATCGACCACACCTAAAAAGTCCGCCGTTTTCTCAGAAAGCAATTGATGTTCCAGTTCCAAGTCTTCAATCACTTGATCACTGCCATATTGCTTTAGGTAGTAACGATAAATAACATCTTCTTTCGGGTGATGCACCTTGTCTGAATGGTTCATCAGATAATGAACCACCTCTGCGATCAGGCTATAGTTTATTTCTCGCTCTTGTTTTAGAAACTCTAACTTATTGTTGAGTATCGCGAGCAAACGAGCCATATAGCCATGCTCTCGTCTTATCCTTTCAATCATCATAGTATTGCACTCCATTACACCCACTATTTATAAGTGTATATGAAGATGGCTATTTGTGGTTTGACCCTGCTCAGAAAACCATCAATCTACAGTGCCAGTGGTAATGTCCAATCGATAGGCTGTTGATTAATAGAAGAGAGTAGCTCGTTGGTCATCGAAAAATGCTGACAACCGAAGAAACCACGGCGTGCTGATAATGGTGATGGATGAGGTGCAACCAACACATGGTGCTTGTCTGCATCAATCGCTTGGCCTTTCTTCTGGGCGTGTGCGCCCCACAACAAGAAGATGATCGGTTCAGAGCGCTGATTGAGCTCTGCAATAATGGCATCGGTAAAGGTTTCCCAACCACACTTAGCATGTGAGTGTGCTTTTGCCTCTTCTACTGTCAGTACCGTATTCAACATTAACACCCCTTGAGATGCCCAAGTGTCGAGGTAGCCATGACTCGGGATCTCAAAGCCCTCTATATCTTGCGCAAGCTCTTTGTACATATTACGTAGAGAAGGAGGGATTTTTACACCTGGCAGTACAGAAAAAGCTAAGCCATGAGCTTGGTTAGCGCCGTGATAAGGATCTTGCCCTAGGATAACCACGCGTACGGACTCGAAAGGCGTCATATCGAAGGCACTGAACACCAGCTCTTGAGGAGGGTAGACGGTTTTCCCACTATTGCGTTGCTGTTCAACAAACGCGAGGACACTCTGAAAGTACTCTTTGTCACGTTCATCATTAATAATGGATTCCCAAGTCTTTGGTGCGCTCATCGTTTTACTTCCCAATCATCAAGGTTTCTAGCGGCTTTCGCCAGACAAAAAAATAGCTGTATCGGCTAACTGTCCTAAATAAGGCTCTAGTTATACCTCATACAGCTATCAATAAACATGATGTGTAGGGTTCACTTGTTGATGAATCATAATAATCAGTTCAAGTTGTGTTTATCTCGATTAACCACTTTTTTGCGGTGTACGATAATGGCCGTGACTATGCACGTGACGGTTTGGTGTCGGTAAACGACTGGCGACAGCTACAGTTGAAATTGAAGTTGAAGTTGAAGTTTGGGCTTGTGAATACATAAAGGCACCTCCTCTAAGACATCGTGAACTACATATTCACTTTAATACTATGAAAGAAAGGTGCCAATTTTTAGGAGTAGAAGGAAATTAATTATTCCCTCTATTATTACGCTTCTTCGCTCGCTAGCGTTGCTGAGCGATGAAACATCCTAAGTTGTTGAATTTCCTCTTTCCAGATAGTCGAATCAATGGTTTCTAAAATAAGAGGAATACCATTAAAGCGAGAATCCGAGGCTATATACTCAAAACAATCCCAGCCAATCTCGCCTTTACCTAAAGAATGGTGTCGATCGACTCGGCTCGCAAACTCAGCTTTTGAATCATTGATGTGCATTGCTCTTAGATAGTGCATGCCGACAATACGGTCAAACTCAGCAAAAGTATGCTCACACGCCGCTTTTGTTCGTAAGTCATAACCGGCTGTAAACGTATGGCAAGTGTCTAAACACACACCGACGCGTGACTTATCTTCTACTTGGTCGATGATCTCTGCTAGGTGCTCAAACTTCCAACCCAGGTTAGTCCCCTGCCCTGAGGTATTTTCAATCACAGCAATCACATCAGGCACCGCTTGATGTGCCAAGTTGATAGACTCAGCGATCTTGGTCAAACAGTCGCTTTCTGAGATTTTCTTCAAATGACTCCCAGGATGAAAATTCAAAAGCGTGAGTCCTAGTTGATTACAACGCTCCATTTCATCAATAAAAGCCGCACGTGATTTCTCTAACTTCTCTTCTTCTGGTGCTCCTAGGTTAATAAGGTAGGAATCATGAGGAAGAATGTGTTCAGCACTAAAGCCCAACATTTTACAATTGGCTTTAAAGGCACTGATGGTTTTGGCTTCTAACGGCTTTGCTGCCCACTGCCTTTGGTTTTTGGTAAACAGTGCGAACGCATTGGCGCCTATCTCACGAGCGCGCATTGGCGCCTGATCAACACCGCCCGCAGCAGACACATGCGCCCCAATAAACTTAATATTGGTTTCAGGTTTTGAAGATGAATTATTGTTTGTCATTAAATCACTTTACACTTTCAGGATGCTTAATAAATAAAGGGTCGTATCGCTTTCTGGTCAATAAAAACACAACAAATGTAGTAAATTTACAACAAATACGACTGTTAAATATTTTTTATACTTTAAAATATTTTGTAATTACTTTGTTTTCAAAGGTTTTATTGATTTAACTCAAAGTAATCACCTTGAAAAAATTGAGGTTTTTGGTTGTTTTTTGACTTAAATCAATATTAAACTACCACAAACTAGGTATATATTACTCAGCTCAATAAAATTCGAAAGTTAACACCATAATCAAACCACATAAAGTGGACTAGGAGATAGTTATGATCCAAGGTATTCAAATTACTAAAGCAGCAAACGACGACCTACTAAACTCAATCTGGCTACTAGACAGCGAGAAGAACGAAGCTCGTTGTGTTGTTGCTACATCTGGTTTTGAAGCAGACCAAGTTATCTCAGCAGCAGACCTAGGCGAGTACGAAAGCCGTGAAGTTGCTATCGAAGCAGCACCACGCATCGAAGGTGGTCAACACCTAAACGTTAACGTTCTTAAGCGTGAAACGCTAGAAGATGCCGTTGCTCACCCAGAGAACTACCCACAGCTAACTATCCGTGTATCGGGTTACGCTGTACGTTTCAACTCTCTAACGACTGAACAGCAACGTGACGTTATCGCACGTACGTTCACTGAGTCTCTATAATTTTTAGAGCTTGAATTAGAATACAAAAACGGCGCTCATTGAGCGCCGTTTTTATTTGCTCAACAATACCGATGTAGGTTACGGTTGAACTCGACGAAGCACTGCTTTTAGCGCTTCAAAATCGTTATCTAGATCTTCAGACAACAACTCCATCACCGCGTGTTTTGCTAGCGGACCAGGAAGTTCAATGTCAGTACCTAAGATGTCATCAACCACTTCTTTGAATTTCGCAGGGTGTGCCGTACATAAGAACAGGCCTGTCTCGTTCTCTTGCAGTTGCTCTTCCAATAGACGGTAAGCAATCGCACCATGAGGTTCACATAGGTAACCTTGAGCTTTTAGATCACGTACTGATTCAGCACTCTGCTCATCAGATACTTTACCTTTACCCAAAGTATCCAGTCCCCAACCTTTCAGTTGGCAAAGCTCTTCGATACGTGGCCAGTTGTTTGGTTGGCTCACATCCATCGCGTTCGATGTTGTCGCAACCGTTGGTTTTGGATCCCATTGACCTGTTTCTAGGTAACGAGGAACCGTGTCATTTTCGTTGGTAGCTGCAATGAAGCGTTTAACTGGTAAGCCTAGCGCTTTCGCTAATAGACCCGCAGTTAGGTTACCAAAGTTACCACTTGGTACAGAGATAACCAGATTTTCACGTTGCTCTTTGGTTAGCTGAGAAGCCGCCTCAAAGTAGTAACAGATCTGAGCCATCAAACGGCTGATGTTGATTGAGTTTGCTGAGTTCAAGCCAATCTCTTTGCGCAGTTCAGCGTCGTCAAACGCGTCTTTTACTAGTGCCTGACACGCATCAAAATCGCCATCAATCGCGACAGTGTGAATGTTCTTACCTAGCGTACAGAATAGCTTTTCTTGCAGTGGGCTGATCTTGCCTTTCGGGTATAGGATAACAACGTTGATGTTTTCCATACCGTAGAATGCGTGTGCAACCGCCGCGCCAGTATCACCCGATGTTGCCGTTAAGATAGTGATTTGACCGCCATCAGAAACCGCAGCCAAAGATTGAGCCATAAAACGGCCACCGAAATCTTTAAATGCTAACGTTGGACCGTGAAACAGTTCAAGTGCGTAAACACCGTCTTTCACTTGGTTGATCGGTGCTGGGAATTGGAATGCCGCATCCACTAGTTGATCAATCTGTTCTTTTGGTAACTCATCACCAATTAGAGCAGAAAGAATCTTTGAACTACGAGGGACAAAGTCCTCTGCAAGTAGTGCATCGATGTCATCGAACTTAGGCAGCTCTGATGGGAAAAATAGACCTTGATTACGACCTAGACCTTGACGAACGGCTTGGCCAAAAGAGACTTGCTCATCGTTTTCTTTGATGTTGTACAGCTTCATAACTCACTTCCTGTAACGATCGAACCTTGTTTATCTAAGCGACAAACGTGGACGAATCCTTCTTCATTTTGTACGTAGTTTTGTTCTAACCAGCGTGCAACACGCTCGGCGACATCTTGTTCTTTGCAAATGCTAAATAGCGTAGGGCCACTACCAGAAATTCCAGTAGCTAATGCTCCTGCTGACGTTGCATATTTGCGTGCATCAGCAAACCCTGGAAGCAGTTTCTCACGATATGGTTCAGCAATCACGTCTTTGATCATCTTAGCGGCTAGCTCTGGCTTACCAGAGTGACAAGCATGAATAAAGCCCGCTAAATGACGACCATGGGCAATCACGTCTTGACGGCGATACTGAGAAGGCAAGATCTCTCGCGCTTCGGCCGTCGAAACTTTGATGCCCGGGTAAGCCATTACCCAGTACCAGTCATCAAAACATGGCACTTCTTGACTAATGATACCTAGCTCTTCCAGCATTAATTGCACACCACCAAGGTAACAGGGGGCAACGTTATCGTAATGTATGCCACCTGAAATCTTACCTTCCATTTCCCCCATAAGAGCAAGCAGTTCAGTTTCATTCAACGGTTGGCCATGAAAACGGTTCAAGGCATCAAGTGCTGCGACAATTGAACATGCACTTGATCCTAAACCGGAACCGATAGGCATGTTCTTCTCTAGCGTCATCTCAAGAGACTTAACTGAGATACCTTTCTTGTCTAACTCGCGAGAGAACACAACCCAGCAGTCATAGACAATATTTTCTTTGGTTTCAGTTGGCAGCTTAGAAACAAAGCTGCCTGCTGTTTTTAGCGAGAATGGTTCATCACCGGCTTTAACCATTACTCGGTCACCAAGCAATGTGCCATCCACTGGAGACACAGCGGCCCCCAGCACATCAAACCCTACACTGACATTGCCGATTGATGCAGGAGCATAAACGACAACATCCATATCACTTGAACTCATTCCTAAACTCCTAATTTCCAACCAAGAGTACGCATCACATCAGAGAATACGCCTGCTGCTGTAACTTCAGTACCTGCACCGTAGCCACGTAGAACGAGTGGGATTGGCTGGTAGTAACGGCTATAGAATGCCAGAGCGTTCTCGCCATCTTTAATCTTAAACATTGGGTCATCGCCATCAACAGCTGCGATACGAACCTTACATTTACCTTCAGCGATCTCACCCACATAACGAAGTACTTTGCCTTCTTCTGCTGCGATGGCTGACTGCTCTTTGAAGTATGCATCCGCTTCTGGCAAGCGAGCCATGAACTCGTCAACCGTACCTGAATCATCAAAACCCGGTGGCAATGCTTGGTCAACTTCAACATCTTCAAGCTCAAGTGCCATACCCGCTTCACGAGCAAGAATAAGCAGTTTACGCGCCACATCCATACCAGACAGATCATCACGAGGATCCGGTTCAGTGAAGCCGTTATCTTTAGCAATGTTGGTTGCTTGGCTGAGTGTCATACCCTCATCAAGCTTACCGAAGATGTAAGACAGTGAACCAGAAAGAATGCCGTTGAACTTCTCAAGCTCATCACCTGCAGAGATTAGGTTCTGTAAGTTTTCGATTACCGGTAGACCTGCGCCTACTGTTGTCTCGTACATCAACTTACGACGAGAGTTACGCGCCACTTCACGAAGCTGATGGTAGTAAGCCATGCTTGCTGTGTTGGCTTTTTTGTTTGGTGTTACCACGTGGAAACCAGCCGCTAGGAAATCAGCGTATTGCCCGGCAATACCTTCGCTAGACGTACAATCAACCAACACAGGGTTGATGATGTGGTTACGTTGAACAAGTGCCGCTAAACGCGCTAGGCTGAATTCTTCAGTCGCACTCGACATACGGTCACGCCACTGCTCTAGCGGTAGACCCTCGCTGTCTAGCAGCAAGCCTTTGCTGTTTGCTAAACCACATACGCGAATAACGATGCCTTTTTCAGCCAGTTTGCCTTGTTGACGTTGGATCTGGTCAACAAGCTCGCCACCAACACCGCCAACACCGACAACGAAGACGTCAAGGAAGTGCTTAGAATTGAATAGGTTTTCGTGACACGCTTTGATTGCTTCTGAGATTTTATCTTCCGGGATAACCGCAGAGATAGCGCGCTCTGAAGAGCCTTGAGCAATAGCAACGATGTTAACGTTCACTTCAGCTAAAGAAGAGAAGAACTGAGAAGCAACGCCACGTGATGTACGCATACCGTCACCCACCAGCGTCACAATCGCAACATCATCCATGAACTCAACGGGCTCTAATAGGCCATCTTTAAGTTCGAGTTCAAACGCATCTGATAACACTTGCTTCGCTTTCACTTTGTCAGCCGATTCAATACAGAAGCTGATGCTGTACTCAGAAGAAGATTGAGTAATAAGGACAATAGAAACGCCTGCAGAAGACATCGCGCCGAATACACGACTCGCCATGCCTACCATGCCCTTCATACCTGGGCCTGATACGTTAACCATCGTTAGGTCACTTAGCGTAGTGATACCTTTGATCGCTAGGTTATCTTCGCCAGTGTCTTGGCCAATCAAAGTGCCTGCACCCTGTGGGTTGAAGCTGTTTTTGATCAGACATGGAATATGGAATTGTGCGATAGGTGCGATTGTTTTCGGGTGTAGAACTGAAGCACCGAAGTAAGATAGCTCCATCGCTTCTTGGTAGCTAAGTGATTTAAGAAGACGGGCATCATCCACTAAGCGTGGGTCACAGTTGTAAACACCATCGACGTCAGTCCAAATCTCACAGCAATCAGCACGTAGACATGCCGCTAGAACTGCAGCTGAGTAGTCAGAGCCGTTACGGCCAAGCGTTACTAGCTCGCCTTTTTCATTACCAGCAGTAAAGCCCGGCATGATATTTACGTGACCTTTAGGAAGCGGTGATTGGCGGAAGTTCTGAGTTGAAACATCCACATCCACCATAGCTTCAAGATGATCACCTTGAGCATAAAGGTATTCCACAGGGTCAATCAGGCTTGCTGGTTGGCCTTTCGCTTCCAGCACCGCTTTCATTAGCTGGATTGAAACTCGCTCACCTTTACTAATGATACGAGCATTTACGTGATTCGGGCACATGCCCAGTAGGTTAATACCATTCACGAACTGCTTAAGTTGAGCAAGAGAGGTATCGACTTGCTCTTGAAACGCAGAGCCATCTACTGACGGCAATACCGCTTGAATCTCTGCAAACAATGCTGCGAATGATGATTCGATCTCGGTGATCTGTACGTCTGCTTCACCATTTTTTAGTGCTGCTTCAATAACAGCAACCAGCTTATTGGTTGTTTTTCCTGGAGCCGATAGTACAACGGCTAGCTCTTCTTGCTGGGCATTATTAGCGATGATATCTGCTGCTCGTAAAAAACGATCTGCATCAGCTAATGATGAACCTCCAAACTTTAAAACGCGCATCCCTTTCTCCATAAGTCATAAAAATGGTACAAAAAAAGGCCTGTATCTTGTTGGATACAGGCCTTTTTTTTAAAATCCGTTACTTAGCAGCCTGCCCCAACAATGTGAATGTCGGTAATAATAATGGTGGTGGTCATTACTAGGTGGCTTACGTGCTGCATATCAAATTCTCTGCTTGTGCTTTACTCTACGTGTATCAATTTTTACTACTACACGTCAATGAAAAGTTGCGTTTTTTTTACATTCACACCATTTTTCAGAGCAAACCTTCATTTAAGAGATAAAACACCCTGCATCAACCTGCCATTCAGAGACTGGATTAACTCATCAAACAAACAGAAGTAATCAGTTGCATATATAGTCATAACAAAATGCTCTATCGATAGTACAGCGAACATACAAGTCCTGTGCTTTAATTGAACAATAACGTTCGAAAAACAATAATAATGACATCAGGAGTGGGAAATGAAGAGATTACTTATTCTTTTAGTCTTTGCTATGCCTGTCGTTTGTTCAGCGAACAGTTTACCGCTACTGAGCAGTTTGCCTTTGCTCCCCAGTCAAATCGATAGCTCTGCCCATAAGTTTTTTATCTCCACGCAAAGTACATCGAGTGAAAGCTTTGATACGTGGACAGTAGACAGTGGTTATTCTTATAGCTTGTTTTCTGATGTGGATCTTTATGTCGGTACACGAATCAACACTGCTGCACTGAGATATGAGAGTGGATTCTTGAGTGGTGTTAGTTATCAGTTTTCCGAAAAAGTCTCTTTCAACAGCTCTCTACACACCTATAACAATGAAACAGAAGACAGCGATAAATCGGTAGCCGCAGAGCTTTCCAGCCGCGTGCAGCTAACCGACAATCTAGATATGCATGCCACCCTTGATTATGAAGAGTGGCAACAAGGTGTTGAGGTAGGATTAGGGTTTCGCTTCTAATCTATCCCACTTCTTTATTGATGAGCCCGTTAAGATTCAATCAACAATTCCGTTGAAATTAACACACCATTCCAATCGGCATAAATGTAATCACCGGGCTGAATCAGTTGATTGTGTATAGAGAGCGTCACATTCACTTGCCCAACACCGTGCTTCTCGGTTTTAAATGGAGAGGTTCCGAGAGCTTGAATACCAAGATCCATCTGCGCCATCATCGCAACATCACGCACCGCACCATTCACAATGACGCCTTCCCAACCATTTTCGATGGCTAGAATAGCCAATTGGTCGCCAAGTAACGCTTTTTGACACGAGCCATTACCGTCTACAACGAGTACTTTGCCGCAGCCATCGGTCTCTAAAACCTCACGAACCTTGGAATTATCGTGATAACAACGAACTGTTACAATTTTTCCCCAGAACGCACCACGCTGGCCGAAGTTCTGTAATGGCATATTCAGTAGCGTGACTTTGCTTTCAAACTCATCACATAAGTCAGGTGTTATATCGTGCATATATCCTCCGTGAGTAAGGCAAACCTATTAAGTCAGGTGAGCCTCTATGCTTTTATATATTATTAAAATTAATCCTTTGTTTTCATTGTTCTATGCCCAATTTAATACGAAATAAAAGTTGATTGAGCATATTTATCTACTAGACTCTAAGGATAGCTTTCAGCTTCCTTGGTTCATAGTCCGGTCTTTAGTAAGCAAGATGTGCGAAACATCTCGAATAATCATTCTTATTTTGGTGCTAAATAGTCACCATAACATTGGTTAAGTTGTAGCCATACTATTAAAGTTTGTTGCGATACGGCAATTGATGTAAATCAACAAAGTGAATGGAATTAACATTCTCGCGTTGTTAGCATGCTGTTAACATTATAGAATCCTCTTAAATCACTAAAAGAATGATTGAAAGGCGTACTGGATCTACGTTATTGGGCAATACTTCAAGGAAGGCAGATAGCTGGAAGTAAGTGTTTTTTTGAAAACTTTAAGTTATCATCAAAAATACATTACCTGTATGTTATGTTTTGCCTAGAATTTATTCTATTAGCACAGTTTCGTCACAAATTTAGGTACCGCCAAATGCAAACCCCGCAGATTCTTATCGTTGAAGATGAGCAAGTAACTCGTAACACTCTAAAGAGTATTTTTGAAGCAGAGGGATATGCTGTTTTTGAGGCTAGCGACGGTGAAGAGATGCACCAAGTGCTATCTGACAATCAAGTTAACCTTGTAATTATGGACATCAACCTTCCAGGTAAGAATGGCCTACTACTTGCGCGTGAACTGCGTGAGCAAGCAAATGTAGCGCTTATGTTCTTAACTGGTCGTGATAATGAAGTTGATAAGATCCTTGGCCTAGAGATCGGCGCAGATGACTACATCACTAAGCCTTTCAACCCTCGTGAACTGACTATTCGTGCACGTAACCTTCTTAACCGTTCAATGAGCACAAGCTCTGTTCAAGAAGAAAAGCGTAGCGTTGAGAAGTACGAGTTCAATGGTTGGGTACTAGATATCAACAGTCGTTCTCTGGTTAGCCCAGATGGCGAAGGCTACAAGCTACCTCGTTCAGAGTTCCGTGCTCTACTTCACTTCTGTGAGAACCCAGGTAAGATCCAAACACGTGCAGACCTTCTTAAGAAGATGACTGGCCGTGAGCTTAAGCCACACGATCGTACTGTAGACGTAACAATCCGTCGTATTCGTAAGCACTTTGAATCTGTTTCTGGTACGCCAGAAATCATCGCGACGATTCACGGTGAAGGCTACCGCTTTTGTGGTGACCTAGAAGACTAATTCGATTCGCGCTTCTGGCCGTTTAGTTCTTGCCGTCGATTAGCACTTCTAAACCGATAGCACTTCTAACCAGTTAGCACTTCTAACCAGTTAGTACTTATAAACAGTTAGTACTTCTAGCAATCGAAGCGTGATCAATCGTTATTAAAAAGGGAGAATGCCAACGCATTCTCCCTTTTTTATTGTTCATTGTTCGCTAAGGTTTTAGTAAACCGTATCTACCTTAACGTCTTTCTCGACTAACCACTTCACGGTTTCGCCATCTTTGAGTTCAATCGCAACATCAACAGGCTTATCACTGTCGATCTCTAACTGCCATACAAAAGCAACTTCCCACTGCGTTTCACTGTGTGTTCTTAAATCTAGATCGTCAGCTGTTACCAACAAGGTATCTGCACCCTGTTTAACCGTCACACTCTCAACCGCAAGTGTTGCTGGTAATTGTGAGTCAGATTCTAGGTAGATAGCACCATGTAGAGTCTTATCTTGAGCCTCCCCAATCGTAGGCATTTTGTTGTGCCACAGGTTGCTTTTCATTGTGACTGTCGCTGCAGATACTTCTACTTGATTGTCTTGCTGCCATTCAACTTGTGGTGCAGAACAACCCGCTAATGCCACAACGCATGCGGCGAATGCTAATTTTTTCATTATTCTTCTACCTTTGATTTAACCAACTCTTTAAGACTTCAATATCATTTTGGTATTCGTTATTTATTTCATCAACCCAATCTGAAATGTTCTCCCACCACGCAGGCATATCTGGAGATTGAGCTTTCTGAGCAACTTGCTGTATGCGTTTCAGGCCAATGGAACCTGCTGCACCTTTAATCTTGTGTGCCTCAGAAACGATACTGTCTTGATCTTTCGCAACCATATTGGAATTCAATATTTCCATATATTCCGGCATCATATTTTCAAACATCACGATGCTATCCAAAACAGGTTTCGACCCGACAATGTCAACATAAGACTCTAGCATATCAATATCAAGCAAAGTGGTATCAATCGTTGAAAGAGCCGGCTTACTCGCTGTTACTTTCTCAACACCTGCTACTTTTTCAACATCCTTCACTGTATCAATACCCTCGGCTTTCTCAATAATCTCTGGGGCATCCTCAATCAACTCGCTGATGACATCCTGAATTGCACGAACCGACAGTGGTTTACTGATCGCTTCATCCATGCCTTTCTGGAAATACTCTTGCTTATTGTTTAGTACATTCGCGGTTAATGCCACCAAAGGTGGCAATTGGCTATATTTCTCGCGGTAGTATTGGGCTATGTCGAAACCGGTCATATCTGGTAACTGGATATCCAGTAATACCAAGTCATAATCTTTCGGATTGAAAACGATTTGTGCCTCTTTACCCGTCATTACGACTGTCACTTCATGCCCTAGGCTTTCAAGTAAAGAACGAGCTACTGTGATATTAAGCTCAATGTCTTCGACCATGAAAATCTTAAGGTTGGACTGCTTTCTTGGCGTTTTGATCAAAGCCTGAGTATCGTGATTAACTGGAACTCGAATCGAAACCGTAAAGGTGCTACCAAAACCCTCTTCACTGGTGACTTCAATGTGACCATCCATCATATTGATAAGCTGTTGAGATACAGCAAGACCAATTCCGGTACCGACAGCGTGTAAATTGTCTGTTCCCGATTTCACCTGATAGTACATCGCGAAGATCTTCTCGATTTCACTTTCAGGGATACCAATCCCGGTATCTTCTACTTCCATCGTGATGTTGGCAAAATCGCCATCAATTTCAGCGCTGACCGTCATCACGACACCACCATCTTTGGTGAACTTCATCGCGTTGCTTACAAGATTCCACAATACCTGTCTAAGACGAGTACCATCCACCTCAACTGCAGATGGGAGATCGGACAATCTTTCTAGATCAAACCTCAACCCTTTCTGCTCTGCCATTAACGCAGAAATGCTTTCGATCTCAACAACGAAATCTTCAAAATTGATAGGGGTTGGGAATAGCTCAAGCTTACGGCGGTCGAACTTATCCATGTCGATAATATCGTTAAAGATATTACCCAATGTTACCGCGCTCACCTTGATGGTTTGCATCTGCTTACGCTGCTCGGTCGTCAGCTGGCTATCCAATAACATGCGGCTCAAGCCGATGATGCCATTGAGCGGTGTTCTTAGCTCGTGGCTAATGGTTGAGATAAAGGTGGTCTTATCGCGACTGGCTTTCTCTAGTGATTCTTGGTGCTCTTTACGCTCGGTAATATCACGACCAAAACCAACCAAGCCAAGGTGGCGACCATCTTTACTGTAGAAAGGGACTTTACGCAGTTCGAAGTAACTCTTACGTCCGTCAGGGTATTCTAGCCATTGATCATAGGTCAGCGCTTGGTTGTCAGCAAAGACTTTCTTATCTGTTTCAACAACTTGCTGGGCTACCTCTTTGCTGTAGACATCCCAAGGAGTCAAACCAACTAGCTCTTTTTCTGTTTTGCCCGTGAGTTCTTCAACCGCTCGGTTACAACCAGAAAACACCCCATCTTCATTACGATAATAAATGAGGTCAGGCGAGGCATCGATAAACGAACGCAACAGCGCCGTACGTTCTGCTAATTCAAGCTGAGTTCGCTCACGCTGAAACACTTCGTTCTCAAGATCATGCATTGCTTCTGCACGCGCTTCTTCTGCTTTTTCACGATCTTCAATTTCTTGATTGAGCTTTTCGATATTGAGTTGCAGTTTATTGTTGAGTTCTTGATCTCGCTCTCGCATGTCACCCAGCTTAGAGACCAATTTAGCCAACCTTTGGCGAGACTCTTCCAGTTGATCGACCACGACTGAGAGAAAATAGACCGCCCAAGGTGTGATCACTAAACCGAAGAAAACCGAACGGACAATGTCGATATCATCAACATTACCTTTGAGTGCGAGGGTGATACCGACTTGTACAACAACAGCAAGGGCAACAAGCGCTAGGGCGAGTAAGATAGAAAAGCGGACAATCCCCAATTTTACGAGCAGATCCACGTAATACTGGGCAAGATTTTTCATGGGTTTCATTTAGCGCTCCACGCGATAAGACTAGCAACATTCTACCCTGTTTGAAGATAGTAGGTAAGCTAGCTACATCACACGCAGCAAGAGATTCGCGGTAATATCGAAGGTTAATCAACCAATATTAATACTAACCAAGCAATATCAATACTAGCCAAGCCACATAAATATTAACCAAGTAATATAAATGCTAAATAAGACAAAGACGGAGTCACTAAGTTACCCATTCTATAAAGTTAGTGAATAGAGTATGGATGCACTATCGAACGATTTCGACCATCAGATTTCGCTTGATACAACGCACTGTCAGCCAAGGCAACAGCAGACTCCATTTCGTCATCAGGTGTTGGTATATAAGAGACAATACCAATACTCACCGTGATGGAGTCAGACACTGTAGACTTCTCATGAGCGAGTCCTAGTTTTTGTACTTCATCATGAATTCGACGAGCGACCATAAGCGCACCTTCTGTGGTTGTGTTTGGGAGAATAAAGCCAAACTCTTCACCACCGTATCGAGCCACGCAATCCGAAGAGCGATTCAACACCTGCTTAAAGGCTTGTGAAACCTGAATCAAAGCATCGTCACCTTGTTGGTGTCCATAGAAATCGTTATAGCCTTTAAAGAAGTCGATGTCACACAGCATAATCGTCAACGGCAATTTCTCACGCACATGATGATGCCACAATGTAGACAGCTGCTCATCGAAGCGACGTCGATTGGATACCTGAGTTAAACTATCCATAAAACTGAGGCGCTCAAGCTCTAAATTGGCTTCTTCAAGTTTCTGCTCGGCGAGGTAACGTTCTGTGATATCACGTGCCATGATCAATACACCATTAGTGCTCGATGCAGGGTCTCTAAAAGGCGACTTCACTACATCATACCAAGTAAACTCTCCATCACTTGAAACCAGTTTGTCGATGTAACGCAACGAGTTACCTTGATGAAGCACTTGGTGATCACTCTCTGAGACGCGCATATAAATGCTATTTGGTACTACGTCTTGTAGACGTTTACCCACTAAGTCACTGACTTCAGAAATCCCCAATGCCGCCACAAATGGCTTATTACACGCCTGGTAAACCATATTTTCGTTGAAGATACCAATCGAGTCAGGGCTCGCTTCCAAGATGTTTTGTAAAATGGTGTCACGTTGTGCAAGTGCAACTTCAGTATCTTTACGCTTTTCCATTTCCCCACGCAGTTGTTGCTGCATGTCATGCCAATCCGTCACATCGTGACTTATCGAGAGCGTACCTATGGTTTCCCCACTTTGCGAGAGCAAAACACTTTGATAGGTTTCAAGGAGACACCCCTTACCATCTTGGTCTGTGGTCCATGAGCGCTCACTGACACGACCTTTTAAGGCACCACTAGACACACTTAAAGTGCCCTCTTCAGGGCGACCATGCCAAAACTTTTTAAACGCACGATTACTCGCGACCAATTCACCCTTTTGATCGATGACATAGACCAACTCAGATAAAGAATCCAAAGCGGTACGAGCAACATTGAGATCACGAACCTCTTGGGAAATCTCTTCGTTGGTACTTTTATAAGGGGAAGCATGTATCATCCAAGCCTTTCTACTTCTAAAGCGGATCTTACGACCCACCAAGTTGATCTTAAAAGATTCAAATTCAGAAAGAACCCAGGACGAGAGATACTCAAACGTTCGAGAGTTGATGTGATCAGTGAGGTAATGACAAAAACTATTCTCAGCTTCCACTGTTGGAAAACGAAAGTGAGTACCGATTTGGCGGATACCAAGCAACTGCATGGCTTGGCGATTGGCGTACAAGATCTCGCCACTTCGGATGTCAACAAAATAAAGAGGTGAAGGCGTAGCGAGAAGAAGCTGTTCAATATATGACTGGTAACGTAAATAAATATGCCAACAGATGAGACCTATCAGCAATAGAACAACGATATATATACCGTAGCCATACGCCCTATCCCATAACCAAGTCATTACCAGTTCCATCTGCTCTCAATCTATACTTATAAATTCTGTGAGGGAAATGTTACCACTATTTGTTGGTTTTATCTGCTGTTACCTACAGTCACCCATCCCTATCAATTGGTCGCCTTTAAAACAGGTTGCGTGTACTCGAATGCAAAGCCTGTTTTAATGCCTTGTGCGCCGGTTTTATCAAGCGAACGACCAATCTCAGTCATCGCCAACCAACGGTTCTCACACCATAAAGGGGAGAGTAGTGTCGGGCGTCTCGCCGCAGAAGAGACACGATGATAAACCACGTCCGCTGGTGTGCGTTGAATGATCTCACTCGCGATATCAATGTACTCCTCAAGGCTTGGTGCTTCTAGCTTTCCTGCCTTCCAGGCTTTAGCCATGGTACTGCCTTCAACAATATGAAGCCCGTGAAGCTTGATACCATCAGTGCCAGCTGCTAATACCTTCTCTAGAGTTTCAAGGTTATCCGCTTTGGTTTCTTTGGGCAGGCCGACAATAAGGTGAGTACATACCTTGATTCCTAAAGCACGTGCGCGCTGGGTGATCGTTTCATACACAGTGAAATCGTGTCCGCGGTTAATTCGCTTGAGGGTTTTATCATTGGCCGTTTGCAGGCCGAGCTCTAGCCAAATTTCGTAGCCTTGCTTAACGTACTCCGCGAGCAGATCGAGTACCGCATCAGGTACGCAGTCTGGCCTAGTGCCAACACAAAGGCCGACAATCTCTGCACCGGGTGCTTTTAGAGCCTCTTCATACATATTCTTGAGTACCTGCACCTCAGCATAAGTACTGGTGTACGCCTGAAAATAAGCAAGATACTTCTTGGCACGAGCGATTTCACCCGCACGAGCAGTTAATTGATCAGCAATACTTTGAACTTGAGTTTGTTCATCGGCAAAAGAAGCGACGTTGCAGAAGGTACAACCGCCACGGCCAATTGTCCCGTCTCGGTTTGGGCAACTAAACCCACCGTGAAGTGTCAGCTTGTGAACCTTCTCGCCATAACGACGTTGGAGATCTTGGCCGATAGTATTAACTAACTCGTGTAATTGCATATTTTCAAAGCACTCAAGTAAATAAGAATGAATATCAGTCTTTTTTGAAAAAAAATTACATCCCTGCAAAATTCGACCAATTAGTTTACGCAAGGATTTTTGCGAGCAACCTATCAAATATCAATAAACATGCAAAAAATAAGCTCTATTTGCCTAATGTTGCACATTTGTTAGGCATTAAATTCAAAACAAAACGAAAAAAATGGTCTACATCGGTTAACTTTCATTGCAATTCGCCTAGACAAAATTGTAGGATACTTACACATATTGGCTATTTCTGAGTGTTTACTTACATCGAAAACTTGCCAATAAGTCGGTGATGTCCATACCCCACCTATATAAACCACTAGTTTGTGGTCAAAAATAAACGGATATCACTAAGGATTGTTTTTCTCGCAATACTTTTCCTGCGAGATACGGAAAGGATTCAAACCGCCAGCATAGGCAGGTTTAGACCCATAAATATAAAAGGACAAGGCTAACTTTATACAAAGAAGTTGCGCCTAGATTTAACTGGAAGGATGTATCTATGGTAGATCAAGAGCAGAACTCACAGGGTCTGTATACTCCTGAATTGGAGCATGACGCTTGTGGTATCGGTTTTGTTGCTCATCTTAAGAATCGCAAATCTCATGATGTAGTAACTCAAGCACTCGATATGCTTGCACGTATGGAACACCGTGGCGGCCAAGGCTGTGATCCGTGTTCTGGTGATGGTGCAGGTATCCTGCTACAGAAGCCACACGAATTCTTACTAGAAGAAGCCGTAAAGCTTGGAATTAAACTGCCATCTTTTGAAAAATATGGTGTTGGTGTTGTACTTTTCCCTAAGGATGAATACAAACGTGCACAGTGTCGTGACATTCTAGAACGCAATGCACAGCGCCTTGAGTTAGAAGTTATCGGTTACCGTGAACTTCCAACTGACAATTCAATGATTGGTGCTGACCCACTAAGCACTGAACCTCAATTTGAACACGTATTTATTTCTGGCGGCCCTGGTATCACACCAGAAGAGCTTGAGCGTAAACTGTATGTTCTACGTAACTACACTGTTCGTGTATGCCTAGAAAGCGTGTCAAACATCGGTGACGACTTCTACATCAACTCTATGTCTTACAAGACATTGGTGTACAAAGGCCAGCTAACAACAGAACAAGTTCCTCAGTACTTCCTAGACCTGCAAAACCCAACTATGGTGACAGCTCTAGCACTTGTACACTCTCGCTTCTCTACCAATACATTCCCTCGTTGGCGTCTGGCTCAGCCTTTCCGTTACATCGCGCATAATGGCGAAATCAATACGGTTCGCGGCAATCTAAACTGGATGAAAGCACGTGAAGCAATCCTAGAGTCGGATCTGTTTACACAAGCTGAAATCGACATGCTGCTTCCTATCTGTCAGGAAGGTAGCTCGGATTCATCAAACTTCGATATGGCGCTTGAGCTACTTGTTCTTTCAGGTCGCACTCTGCCACATGCGTTGATGATGATGATCCCGGAAGCATGGCAAGAAAACAAAAACATGGATCCAACTCGTCGTGCGTTCTACCAGTACCACGCGAACGTAATGGAACCATGGGATGGCCCAGCGTCAGTATGTTTCACCGATGGTGTTCAAGTTGGTGCAACTCTTGACCGTAACGGCCTGCGTCCTTCTCGCTACACAGTAACTAAAGACGACTTCCTAGTGATGGCGTCTGAGTCTGGTGTTGTTGAGATCGCACCTGAAAATGTTGAATACCGTGGTCGTCTACAGCCTGGTCGTATCTTCGTTGCTGACCTTGAGCAAGGCCGCATCATTTCTGATGAAGAAGTGAAAGACGGTATCGCTAAGTCGCAACCCTACGAAAAATGGGTTGAAGAGAACCTTCTGAGCTTGAAAAAGCTACCCGATGCGAGCAACGAATTTAACCAACCTTCTCCAGAGAAACTGCTACACAAACAACAATCGTTTGGTGTGAGCTCTGAAGAAGTAAACGAAATCATTCTCCCTCTTGCAAAAACAGGCTACGAGCCACTTTCTGCAATGGGTGCTGACTGGCCGCTAGCGATTCTTTCTCATCAATCGCAGCACCTTTCAAACTACTTTAAGCAGTTGTTTGCACAAGTAACTAACCCGCCAATCGACCCGATTCGTGAGCGTATGGTTATGTCTCTGAACACTTACCTAGGTAAAGATCAGAACCTACTTGCTGAAACGCCTGAACACTGTCAAAAAGTGGAACTTGAGTCTCCAGTTCTTTCTAACTCAGAGTTAGAGAAACTGCGTGCAATCGATAATGAGCACCTTCAATCGAAGACGCTGGATATCGTATTCCAAGCAAACGGAGACCAAGGTAAGTTAGAGCGCGCACTTAAACGTATCTGCCAATATGCGGAAGATGCGGTTATTGATGGCTACTCTATCATCCTACTAACTGACCGTGCGGTTAACTCAAACCACGCAGCTATCCCAGCAATGCTGGCGGTTGGCGCGGTTCACCACCACCTAATCCGTAAAGGCTTACGTGCTAAGTGTGACATCGTTGTTGAAACGGGCGATGCTCGTGAGACACACCACTTTGCAACCTTAATTGGTTACGGTGCAAACGCAGTTAACCCATACCTAGTTATCGAAACGATTGTTGAACTGCAACGTACTAAGAAGCTAGATCCGAACGTTCATCCACGTGAGTTATTCGATAACTACCGTAACGGTGTCAACGGCGGTCTACTGAAGATCTTCTCTAAGATGGGGATCTCTACGCTACAGTCTTACCACGGTGCACAAATCTTTGAAGCACTTGGTGTAAGCAAGTCAGTGGTTGAAAAATACTTCACGGGTACTGTTTCTCGTATCCAAGGTCTAACGATCGATGATATCGCACGAGAAGTGCTAGTTCGTCACCGTGTTGGTTACCCAGCTCGTGAAATCCCAGCTCAGATCCTTGATGTTGGCGGTGTTTACCAGTGGAAACAACGTGGTGAGAAGCACCTATTCAACCCTGAAACGATTTCTCTACTTCAAGAATCGACGCGTAATAAAGATTACGGTCAGTTCAAGAAGTACGCAAAAGCAGTCGATGACCAAGGCGACAACGCAGCAACGCTACGTAGCCAACTGGACTTCATCAAGAACCCTGCTGGTTCCATTCCTCTTGCAGAAGTAGAACCTATCGAGAACATCCTTAAGCGTTTCGCAACAGGCGCAATGAGCTTTGGTTCAATCTCACATGAGGCTCACTCGACACTGGCTGTTGCAATGAACCGCATTGGCGCGAAATCAAACTCAGGTGAAGGTGGTGAAGATCCAGCACGTTTCGAACGTAAAGAAAACGGTGACTGGGAACGTTCAGCAATCAAACAGGTGGCTTCTGGTCGCTTTGGTGTAACGTCTTACTACCTATCTAACGCTGATGAGCTGCAAATCAAGATGGCTCAAGGTGCTAAACCTGGCGAAGGTGGTCAACTACCTGGTGATAAGGTTGATGATTGGATCGGTGCAACACGTCACTCGACTCCGGGCGTAGGTCTTATCTCTCCACCGCCACACCACGATATCTACTCAATCGAAGATTTGGCTCAGCTGATCTACGATCTGAAAAACGCGAACCGTAACGGCCGTGTAAACGTGAAGCTAGTATCGGAAGCAGGCGTAGGTACGATTGCATCTGGTGTAGCAAAAGCGAAAGCTGACGTGGTGCTTATCGCAGGTTTTGATGGTGGTACGGGTGCATCTCCGATGTCTTCTATCCGTCACACCGGTCTGCCTTGGGAGCTGGGTCTAGCGGAAACGCACCAAACACTACTGAAAAACGGCCTACGTAACCGTATCGTTGTTCAGTCTGATGGTCAGATGAAAACACCACGTGACCTTGCAGTCGCAACCTTACTTGGCGCTGAAGAATGGGGCGTAGCTACAGCTGCTCTAGTTGTTGAAGGCTGTATCATGATGCGTAAGTGTCACAAGAATACATGTCCTGTTGGTATCGCAACACAGAACAAAACTCTTCGTGAGCGTTTCGACGGCCGCGTAGAAGACGTAGTAACTTTCTTCCAATACATGGCTGAAGGTCTACGTGAAGTAATGGCTGAACTTGGCTTCCGTTCTATCGATGAGATGGTTGGTCAATCACACAAACTTAAAGTTCGTGATGACATCGGTCACTGGAAGTACAAGAACCTCGATCTAACACCGGTACTGCACATTGAGCAGGCTCGTGCAGAAGATGGTATCTACAACCAGACAACACAGAATCATAATCTTGAAGACGTTCTAGACCGTAAGTTGATTCAGGCTGCAATCCCAGCACTTGAGAAAGGTGAAGCGGTTACCGCTCAGTTCCCTATCATCAACACGGACCGTTCAGCAGGCACGATGC
Source organism: Vibrio syngnathi (assembly GCF_002119525.1). NCBI lineage: Bacteria > Pseudomonadati > Pseudomonadota > Gammaproteobacteria > Vibrionales > Vibrionaceae > Vibrio > Vibrio syngnathi. The sequence continues at coordinate 2,748,651 of NZ_CP017916.1, forward strand.
TGTCGAACGAAATCTCGAAGGTTTACAAAGACCAAGGTTTACCACAGCCAATGAACGTTAAGTTCAACGGTAGTGCTGGTCAATCTTTCGGTGCGTTCCTTGCGAAAGGCGTTAAGTTCGAAGTAGAAGGCGACGCGAACGATTACTGGGGTAAAGGTCTGTCTGGCGGTACCTTGGTACTGTACCCAGATGCAAGATCTACTCTCGTTGCTGAAGATAACATCGTGGTGGGTAACGTATGTTTCTACGGTGCAACCTCTGGTGAATCTTTCATTCGCGGTATGGCTGGCGAACGTTTCTGTGTTCGTAACTCTGGTGCGAAGGTTGTTGTTGAGGGTGTTGGTGACCACGGTTGTGAATACATGACTGGCGGCGCGGCAATTATCCTTGGTTCAACGGGTCGTAACTTTGCTGCAGGTATGAGTGGCGGTGTCGCTTATGTTTGGGATAAAGCAGGTGACTTCGAGACTAAGCTCAACGCAGAACTTGTAGACCTAGATCCAATTGAACAAGAAGATAAAGATCTTCTACTAGATATGCTAACTAAGCATGTTGAATTCACAGGAAGTGAAGTTGCTCAGTCTTTCCTAGACAACTTTGAAGCAAGTGTTGCATCGCTAGTTAAAGTAATGCCACGCGACTACAAAGCGGTTCTTCAAAAGCGTAAAGCTGAAGCACAACAGGCACAAACGGAAGAAGTGGAGGCAGTATAATGGGTAAGCCTACTGGATTTTTAGAACACGGTCGTGAGCTTCCAAAGAAGCTCGACCCGTCAGTTCGAATTGAAGACAACAAAGAGTTCGTACTTAACGAAGAGTTTGGTGAAAAGATCAATACTCAAGCATCTCGTTGTATGGACTGTGGCGTACCTTTCTGTCACAACGGCTGTCCGATTGGTAACATCATCCCAGAATTCAATGACGCTGTTTATCGCGACAGCTGGGAAGAGGCTTGGAACATTCTTAGCTCTACCAATAACTTCCCTGAGTTTACAGGTCGTGTTTGTCCTGCTCCTTGTGAAAGTGCCTGTGTTCTTGGCATCAACCAAGACCCAATCACTATCTGTAATATCGAGAAAACGATTGTAGAAACTGCGTACCGTGAAGGGTACGCAAAGCCTAAGACACCACGCTCTCGCACAGGTAAAACTGTTGCGGTTATCGGTTCAGGTCCTGCTGGCTTAGCCGCCGCTGAGCAGCTAAACAGCGCTGGTCACTCGGTAACGGTATTTGAACGTGACGAGAAAGTCGGTGGTCTACTTCGCTTCGGTATCCCAGATTTCAAGCTGGGTATGGACGTGATTGATCGTAAGATCAACCTAATGGCTGAAGCTGGCGTTGAGTTTAAAGTGAACCAACACATAGGTGTTGATGTTAATGCTCAACAGCTACGCCAAGAATTTGATGTGGTATTGCTAACGGGTGGTTCTACGGTTCCACGCGACTTACCAATCCCAGGTCGTGAGCTGAAAGGCGTTCACTTTGCCATGGAATTCCTTGGTCAAAACAACCGCCGTGCCAACGACCTAGATCTTAAGACAGAAGAACTTCACGCTAAAGATAAGCACATTGTGGTTATCGGTGGTGGTGATACGGGGTCTGACTGTGTGGGCACATCAAACCGTCATAAAGCAGCAAGCATTACTCAGGTTGAGATCATGCCGATCCCACCAGAGAAACGCCCTGCAAATATGCCTTGGCCTCAATACCCAATGATCATGAAAACGACCACTTCTCACGAAGAGGGTTGTGAACGTCATTGGAACATCCTGACTAAAGAGTTCATCTCTGACGATAACGGTAATGTAACCGGGCTTCGTATCGCTGACATCGTTTGGCAAGACGCAAAACCAGGCGAACGTCCAGGTTTTGATGAAGTAGCGAACTCTGAACGTGTTATCCCTTGTGACATGGCATTCCTTGCAATGGGCTTCTTACACCCAGAGCCTACAGGCGTGCTTGCTCAACTAGATATTAAACTGGACGAGCGCGGTAACGTCGCTTCTGAAGGTTTTGCGACGAACCAGAAAGGCGTTTTCGCTGCTGGTGATATGCGTACTGGTCAATCTCTGGTTGTACGTTGTATTAATGAAGGTCGTGAATGTGCAATTGCCATTGATGACTTCTTAATGGGTAACTCAAACTTAGAAGCGAAAGCAGATTCACTCATGCTTTCCGCATAATATTTCTCGGGCTAGCGTCGATGACGTTAGCCTAGAGGAAAAGCAACACCCTTCCTAACTTTTATGTTTGGCTAGCACTCGATGCTAGCCTTTTTTCTATCTGGCCTTTAACTCTTTCTCAATCACTCCGGCTGTGCATGTTAAATCTCGTTAACATCTAGCTCTTATATCTCATTGATCTTCATCGACTATTTTAGATTATTACGTGGTTAATCGCGTTTACACATGATAATTGACCATGAACTTGACCTTAAACACAATTAGCTATACGTTGTAAAGCTGATGAAAATAAAACCAATAGGTTTTGTTAACACAACCAATAACGTTTTAGCTAGCTAAAAACAAACTATCAGTTTATATAAGAACAAGTTCATAAAAAATAACAAGTACATGAATAGTTAGTCATTTACTGTCTGGATGACAGCGAAGCAAAAGGGAGAATTGCAATGGCTCTATATGATCCTAGTCTTGAAAAAGACAACTGTGGATTTGGTTTAATAGCGCAAATGGAAGGCCAACCGAGTCATAAGTTGGTGCGAACTGCTATTTCAGCCCTCGATCGCATGACACACCGTGGTGGTATCGCCGCGGATGGTAAAACCGGAGATGGCTGTGGCTTATTGCTACAGAAGCCAGACTCTTACCTCAGGATTATTGCAGAAGAGAATAACTTCAAGCTCGGCAAGCAATATGCCGTCGGCATGATTTTCTTCAGCCAAGATCCAATCAAAGCGCAATCCGCACAAGACATCGTCAATAAAGAGCTCGCTCAAGAAACGTTAACCGTTGCAGGTTGGCGTGTCGTGCCGACTAACACCGACGTATTAGGTCCAATCGCCAAAGATTCTGTTCCCAATATTCAACAAGTGTTTATCTCGGCCCCAGCAGGTTGGCGTGAGCGCGATATTGAACGACGCCTTTATATCGCTCGTCGTCGAATTGAAAAGCAGATCACCGAAGACAAAGATTTTTATATTTGTAGCCTGTCGACTCAAGTCATGGTCTACAAAGGCTTGTGTATGCCCGCCGATCTTCCGCGATTTTACCTCGATCTTGCAGACTTACGTATGGAATCTGCAATATGTCTGTTCCACCAGCGTTTCTCAACTAATACTCAGCCGCGTTGGCCACTGGCTCAACCATTCCGCTATTTGGCACACAATGGTGAGATCAATACCATTGAAGGCAACCGTCAATGGGCTAAAGCTCGCGCCTATAAATTCTCTTCACCGCTGCTGCCCGATTTACAAACGGCCGCACCTTTTGTGAATGAGACAGGATCAGACTCCTCAAGCCTAGACAACATGCTCGATCTATTCCTTGCCGGTGGTATGGATGTATTCCGAGCGATGCGTATGCTTGTGCCGCCCGCTTGGCAAAACCACCCAGACATGGATCCAGAGCTTCGTGCCTTTTACGATTTCAACTCCAAGCACATGGAACCGTGGGACGGCCCTGCGGGTATCGTACTGTCTGACGGCCGTTATGCTGCATGTAACCTCGACAGAAACGGCTTACGCCCTGCTCGCTATGTGATCACCAAAGACAACCTAATCACCTTGGCATCTGAAGTCGGTATCTGGAATTATGCGCCTGACGAAGTAGCAGAGAAAGGACGTGTTGGCCCGGGTGAACTGCTCGTTATTGATACGCGTCGCGGTAAGCTATGGCAGTCGAACGAGATCGACAATGATCTTAAAGGCCGTCACCCATATAAAGAGTGGATGGATAAAAACGTTCACAAATTAACACCGTTTTCCGCACTAGCAGATGACCAAGTCGGTAAGCGTAATTTTGATGATGACACCCTAAAGACCTATCAAAAACAGTTTGCAATGAGCAACGAAGAGTCAGACCAAGTACTGCGCGTACTCGGTGACATGGGACAAGAAGCGGTCGGCTCGATGGGCGACGATACACCAATGGCAGTACTGTCTTCGAAAGAGCGCCTCATTACCGACTATTTCCGTCAGAAGTTTGCTCAAGTAACCAATCCACCGATTGACCCTTTGCGTGAAAAACACGTGATGTCTCTAGCAACCAGCATCGGCCAAGAGATGAATGTGTTCTGTGAAACCGATGGGCATGCTTACCGTGTGACGTTTGATTCACCCGTTCTGCTTTATTCTGATATGCAGCAACTTCTTCAGTTAAATCAAAAGCATTATGGCCATGCGATTCTTAGCATGCACTATGACCCAGCAGAAAAAGATCTCGAACAAGCCATCAACGACTTGTGTGATCGTGCGGTTCAAGATGTACGTGACGGCGCCGTTTTGGTTGTGCTTTCAGACAAAGGTTTAGAGAAAGGTAAACTACCCGTTCCGGCAGCGATGGCGGTCGGTGCGGTGCAAACTAGACTTGCAGACACCAACCTACGTTGTGATGCTAACATCGTGGTTGAAACAGCAACCGCACGTGACCCACACCAATTTGCCGTACTGCTTGGCTTCGGCGCCACCGCGGTTTACCCGTATCTCGCTTATGAAGCTCTGGGCAAAATGTTGGACGATGGTTCATTAGATAAAGACTATCGCACTGCATTGCAAAATTACCAAAACGGCATCAACAAAGGTCTGTATAAGATCATGTCGAAGATGGGTATCTCGACAATTGCTTCGTATCGCTGCTCGCAGTTATTTGAGGCGGTCGGTTTACATACCGATGTCGTTGATTTGTGTTTCCGTGGCGTAACGACTCGTATCCAAGGCGCTAGCTTTAGCGACTTCCAACAAGATATCTATAATCTATCTCGTAAAGCATGGACTAAGCGTAAACCACTGGAACATGGTGGCTTGCTCAAATACGTACATGGCGGCGAATACCACGCCTACAACCCAGACGTAGTCAGTACCTTGCAAACCGCCGTAAAGACAGGCGAAACATCCGACTACCAATCTTTTGCGAAGCAAGTTAATGCTCGCCCTGCTGCTATGCTACGCGACTTAATGAGCCTCAAAAAAGCCGATCAACCTCTACCTCTAGCACAAGTAGAGCCGAGTAGCGATCTCTTTAAACGCTTCGATTCTGCCGCGATGTCGATTGGTGCCTTGAGCCCCGAAGCTCATGAAGCGCTGGCCATGGCGATGAACCGATTAGGTGGTTATTCTAACTCTGGTGAAGGCGGTGAAGATCCACGACGCTTTGGGACTGATCGCAATTCACGAATCAAGCAGATAGCTTCCGGCCGTTTTGGTGTCACGCCACATTACTTAACCAATGCGGATGTTCTGCAAATCAAGGTCGCACAAGGTGCGAAGCCAGGCGAAGGCGGTCAACTACCGGGTCATAAGGTCACGGCAGAAATCGCTAAGCTGAGATACTCAGTTCAAGGCGTAACTCTGATCTCCCCTCCTCCGCATCACGATATTTATTCTATCGAGGATCTTGCGCAGCTGATTTTCGACCTTAAGCAAGTTAACCCTAAAGCCTTGGTTTCAGTAAAATTAGTATCTGAACCGGGTGTAGGCACCATTGCCACGGGTGTAGCGAAAGCTTATGCCGACTTGATTACGATCTCCGGTTACGACGGTGGTACCGCGGCAAGCCCGCTGACTTCAGTGAAATACGCGGGTTGTCCTTGGGAGCTTGGCTTAGCCGAAACTCAACAAGCACTCGTCGCCAACGGACTTCGTCATAAGATCCGCCTGCAAGTCGATGGTGGTTTAAAAACCGGCCTCGATGTTATCAAAGGCGCGATTTTAGGCGCTGAAAGCTTTGGTTTTGGTACTGCACCAATGGTCGCAATGGGTTGTAAGTTCTTAAGAATTTGTCACCTAAATAACTGTGCGACAGGTGTGGCGACTCAAGATGAAACCCTACGCCGCGAATACTTCAAAGGCCTACCAGACATGGTGGTGAACTACTTTACCGGCCTAGCCGATGAAGTTCGCCAGTACCTTGCAGAACTTGGCGTAGAGAAACTTACTGATCTGATTGGTCGTACTGATTTGCTTGAAGCCGTTCAAGGCCTCACAGCGAAACAGAGCAAACTCGATCTCTCTTCAATACTCGAAGCTCCAGTATCTCCAGAAGGTCACCCACTGTTTTGGACCGAGCCAAACGCTCCATTTGATAAAGCTCAGCTCAACCAACAGATCCTTGATGATGCAATTGATGCGATTGAGAAACGTCAATCCACCAGCCTCTACTACAACGTAATCAACACCGATCGCTCGATTGGCGCTCGTATCTCTGGCGAAATAGCCAAACGCTACGGTAACCAAGGTATGGCGGGTTCACCCATTAAGTTATATCTCGATGGCACCGCAGGCCAATCCTTTGCGGTTTGGAACGCCGGCGGCGTAGAGCTGTATCTAACTGGTGATGCCAATGACTATGTCGGCAAAGGCATGGCGGGCGGCAAAGTAGTAATCAAACCTCACCAAGGCACAGCCTTTACTTGTAACGAAGCGACCATCATCGGCAATACCTGCTTGTATGGCGCAACCGGAGGCAAGCTGTTCGCTGCGGGTACTGCAGGCGAGCGATTTGGCGTACGTAACTCAGGTACTGTTGCGGTGATTGAAGGTGCAGGTGACAACGCTTGTGAATACATGACAGGCGGTATTGTTGCCATTCTTGGTGCAACCGGAGTGAACTTCGGCGCCGGTATGACAGGTGGGTTTGCTTATGTGATGGATAAGAATGAAGACTTCCAAGGCCGTGTAAACAACGAGTCGGTCGAAGCACTTTCTCTGTCGGACCTATTTATCCACCAAGAACATCTGCGCGGCTTGATTGCGGAGCACTTAGAAGAGACTGGCTCAGTGCACGCTGAAGCTATTCTGGCGAACTTTGATGAATGGATTCCAAAGTTCTACCTAGTGAAGCCAAAAACGGCAGATCTTAACACCTTGCTCGGTCACCAAAGCCGTAGCTCTGCTGAACTTCGTGTTCAAGCGCAATAATTGGAAGGAGCCAATAATGAGCCAGAATGTATACCAATTTATTGATGTGAATCGCGTAGACCCAGCGAAGAAGCCAATCAAGATACGTAAGATTGAGTTTGTAGAGATCTACGAACCTTTCACTAAGCAACAAGCCAAAGCGCAAGCTGACCGCTGTCTAGACTGTGGTAACCCTTACTGTGAATGGAAATGTCCAGTTCACAACTACATCCCTCAGTGGCTCAAACTTGCCAATGAAGGACGCATTATCGAAGCGGCTGAATTGTCCCACCAAACCAACAGCTTGCCTGAGGTTTGCGGACGAGTTTGTCCTCAAGATCGTCTATGTGAAGGCTCTTGTACCCTCAACGACGATTTCGGCGCAGTAACCATCGGCAACATTGAAAAATACATCAATGACAAAGCGTTTGAGATGGGCTGGAAACCAGACATGTCTCACGTTGAATGGACCGACAAAAAGGTCGCGATCATTGGCGCTGGCCCCGCAGGTCTTGCTGCTGCTGACATCTTAGTTCGAAACGGAGTGAAGGCCGTAGTATTTGACCGCTATCCGGAGATCGGTGGCCTGCTCACGTTTGGTATCCCGTCGTTCAAACTAGAGAAAGGCATCATGGAAAACCGTCGCCGTATCTTTAGTGGGATGGGCGTTGAATTTAAGATGAATACCGAAGTCGGTAAAGACGTTCAACTACAACAACTTGTCGATGACTATGATGCTGTTTTCTTAGGGGTCGGTACTTATAAAAACATGCGCGCTGGGTTAGACAACGAAGAAGCACCGGGCGTTTATGATGCCCTACCATTTCTTGTTTCCAACACCTACAAGGTCATGGATCTGGATAACCCAACGCCGTTTATCGACATGAAGGGCAAAAAAGTGGTTGTGCTTGGTGGCGGTGATACCGCGATGGACTGTGTGCGAACGTCTATTCGTCAGCATGCAGCTAACGTTGTTTGTGCTTATCGCCGGGATGAAGCAAACATGCCGGGCTCTCGCCGTGAGGTGAAGAATGCGCGTGAAGAGGGTGTGAAGTTCAAGTTCAACCTCCAACCTATTGGCTTAGAGCTTAACAGCGCTGGTCATGTGGTTGGCGTTAAATTCGTGAAAACCGCTTTGGGTGAACCCGATGACGCAGGTCGTCGTCGTCCGGAACCCGTAGAAGGTAGTGAACACGTTCTAGAAGCCGATGCTGTGATCATGGCATTTGGTTTCCAACCTCATGCAATGGAATGGCTAGAACCATTTGGTGTAGAGCTCGACCAATGGGGACGTATCAAGGCCCCCGGCAAACAAGAGTTTCAATACCAAACTACTAACAGCAAGATCTTTGCCGGTGGCGATGCGGTTCGAGGATCTGATTTAGTGGTAACCGCTATCGATGAAGGCCGTAAAGCCGCGGAAGGGATATTGGATTATCTAGAAGTGTGAGTGGGTTTCCTTTATTACTCAGTTCGTTACTATAAAAAAAGGATCCAATGATGGATCCTTTTTTGAATTGGATACGTTTATCACAAGCATAACGAAAATACGTAAAACATTCGCAAACAAGCCAATCCCGATAACTAGAATTAAAACCAAAACAACGCCATAGGAAACACTATGAAAAAAGCCGCTCTCCTTTCTCTATCTCTTTTAACTTTAACCGCTTGCAGCCAAGGAATCACGGACATGAAAGACAGAACTTCATCACCTTGTGGAGACAAACCAAACTGCGTTTCAACTCAAGATGACCGTGAACAACATGCTCTAGCAGAGTTTGACCTCTCAGAGTCTGTAACTCTCGATCAGATTGAACAAGTTGCCCTAACCTTACCAGGCGCAAAAACAGCCAGTAAAACCGAAGATTACCTGCGTGTTGAATGTACTTCTCGCATCATGCGCTTTGTCGATGACTTAGAGCTTAAGATCACTGATGGTAAACTGATCGTGCGTTCAGAGTCTCGCACTGGCCATTCTGACTTTGGCGTCAACCGAAAACGAGCGGATCAACTTCGTGCTAGCTTGAAAAGCGAAGGCTTAATCAAATAGATAAAAGAATACACAGATAAATCGTCTGTATTCGGATGAGAAGTGCTTCTGGGCAGTCGCTCGACACTTCTCTTCCATGCTACAATTTCGCTCTACTGTTTAAATAATTTTTATTAAGAGACTACACATGAAAATCGGCATCATTGGCGCAATGGAGCAAGAAGTTGCGATCCTAAAAGCAGCAATTTCAGACATTACTGAAGTTAATAAAGGCGGTTGTACCTTTTTCTCTGGTCAGCTAGATGGTGTTGACGTTGTTTTGCTTCAATCAGGCATTGGTAAAGTAGCAGCGGCTGTTGGTACTTCAATCCTGCTAAGCGAATACCAACCAGATGTAGTTCTAAACACTGGCTCTGCTGGCGGTTTTGATTCAACACTGAACCTTGGCGATGTGGTTATCTCTACTGAAGTTCGTCACCACGATGCTGACGTTACAGCTTTCGGTTACGAAATCGGCCAAATGGCTGGTCAACCTGCAGCATTCAAGGCAGATGACAAGCTGATGGCTGTTGCAGAACAAGCTCTAGCACAAATGGAAGATAAGCACGCCGTTCGTGGCCTTATCTGTACTGGCGACGCGTTTGTTTGCACAGCAGAACGCCAAGCGTTCATCCGCAAGCACTTCCCATCAGTGGTTGCTGTAGAGATGGAAGCATCGGCTATCGCTCAAGCTTGTCACCAATTTCAAGTACCATTCGTGGTTGTTCGTGCAATCTCTGACGTTGCAGACAAAGAATCACCAATGAGCTTCGAAGAGTTCCTGCCACTTGCAGCGCAAAGCTCTTCTGAGATGGTTATCAAGATGGTTGCCCTACTAAAGTAAGCGACTAGACATGCAAACACTGTTTGATCAGGTATTTGCAAATGGCGTGCTCCTTGTAATGTGGGGAGCACTGCTTTTTCATTTAATTTTACCTATCCCCCATGCCGCACACCCCACGACCTTATGGCATAAGTTTGCTGAACTTTTAGCAACCAAGGTTAATAACAATCAAAATTATTCCCAAAGCTTAATCTCAGGCACTTTAGCTTGGGGGTTAATGGTCTTGCCTACTCTGGTTATTCTATTGGCACTGCAGCCACTGGTTTGGCAATCACAACTGTTTGAATTAGCGCTGTTGTTACTCGCCATTGATTGGCGTAACAATGAAAAGTTGGCAAATCAACTGATCAAAGCTCTTGGCCGAGAAGATAAAGCCACGGCTCGCCAGTTATTGGCGCCGATTGTTAATCGTCAAACTGAATCACTGTCATCACTTGGGCTTGGCAAAGCCGCTGCTGAAACTATCATCATGGGTTACGCTCGTAATGTGGTTTGTGTTTTATTCTGGTACGCCATTGGTGGTGGAATCGCCGCTTTAATGTATCGCCTGATTGTCGAATTAGCGCGGGCGTGGTCACCAAGCCGTAAGCAGTTCTCTCCATTTGGATCAACGGCAATCAAGATCGTCGCTATCCTAGAATTTATACCGATACGATTGTTTGCCTTAATGATTGTATGTGGTGATAAAGCGTCTCACACATTCAAGATGATGCTCGTTCAGAGTCGCGCTTGGCCATTGCCCGGCCCAGCATGGTTGATTACTGCTGTCGGCAACAAGCTTGAGCTGTCACTGGGCGGCCCTGCGATTTACGACAACACCAAAGCTATTCGAGCAAAATTAGGCGGCAGAATCGCCCCTTCAGCCCTGCACTTGTCTCAAGTTCAAAAACTGCTGTTTGGTCGCATCGCTATCTGGATATTTTTACAAAGCCTAATCTTACTATTTGTTCACCAAGGGATTTAGAGTGAAACCATCAGCACTTGTTACAAGCCTTACTATTTTGTCTTCCAGCTTATGGCTGCCTTTATCATTTGCAGAAGAAGCACTACTGATTTCAGAAAAAGTTCAACCTGCTCAACGTGTGGTTAGCCTTGCTCCTCATGCCACTGAACTCGCATACAGCGCTGGTTTAGGTGATAAGCTTGTTGCGGTGAGTGAGCGAAGTGATTATCCACTACAAGCTGACAAGCTAGAGAAAGTGGCGAATTACCAAGGCATCAAGGTTGAGAAGATCATCGCCCTGCAACCTGATCTCATTCTCGCATGGCCAGCTGGAAACCCGCCCAGAGAACTCGCGAAACTGGAGCAATTTGGTTTTAATATTTATTACTCAAAAACCAAGAGCCTAGATAACATCGCGACCAATATCGAGCAACTTAGCCAATTCGCAAGCGATCCAAGTATTGGCGAAAATAACGCTCAACAATACAGAGAGCAGCTCAACGCGTTGAGACTAAAATACAAAGATGCCGAGCCAGTAAACTACTTCTACCAACTCAGTGAGAAGCCGATCATCACTGTTGCTCAAGGGCACTGGCCAAGTGAGGTGTTTGAGTTTTGTGGTGGCCAAAATATTTTCGAAGACAGTGCTTCCCCTTACCCGCAAGTTGGCATTGAACAAGTTGTGTTAAGGAAGCCGCAAGTGATCTTCACTTCTCAGCACGCAATTGAGAATGGAACCATGTGGCAAACTTGGGAAGACGAGATCCCGGCAGTCGCTCAACATCAGATTTGGTCACTTAACTCTGACTGGATTAATCGCCCGACAACAAGAACTTTGAAAGCGATTCAACAAGTATGCGATTTCTTCGATAGAGCTAGGCAAAATCACTAACTATTTGCAGCGTTTTTTCGTACAATTCGCCACCGACCTGTCCCTACAATTTTAACTATAAGAGCACCAGTATCATGGACTCCATGCTGCTTTATATTATCGATTTATTTGGCACCGCCATCTTTGCCGTCTCAGGCGTATTTGTCGCTGGCCGTCTTAAGATGGATCCCTTTGGCGTAGCCGTTTTAGGCAGTGTAACCGCGATTGGCGGCGGTACTATTCGTGACATGGCACTAGGAGCAACTCCCGTGTTTTGGATCACCGATACCACCTACCTTTGGGTCATTATCACTACCTGTTTGCTGACCATGATTATTGTAAGACGTCCGAAACGTCTGGTTTGGTGGATATTGCCGGTATGTGATGCGATCGGCTTAGCGGTATTTGTTGGTATTGGTGTTGAAAAAGCACTGATTTATCAAGACTCGGCATTAGTGGCCATTATCATGGGTGTGATCACAGGCTGTGGTGGCGGTATTATCCGTGACGTGCTTGCCCGTGAAGTGCCGATGATCTTAAGAAGTGAAGTCTACGCGACCGCTTGTATCATTGGTGGAACTTTCCATACCATGGCGCTCAGCATGGGGCACGACTCAGAAACCGCCTTTTTAGCTGGCGTGTTCACAACATTGCTGATTAGGCTTGGGGCCATTCGCTGGCACTTATCATTGCCGACTTTCGCTATCAAATAGATAGAACGATGACTAAGAGGCTCCGCAAAGGAGTCTTTTTAATCCAGCTCGCTCTGCAATCCATTCTAATGCTCTCGTGGCACTTTGCGCTCACAATTAAAAATACCTAACTGAGTTCAAACCTTTAGTTTCAAATCTAGAGAATGAATGTTGTTTGAGGTAAGTTGAAACAATCATTCCCAACTTTCATGAATATCACTCAATGTTACTCGAAGGAATCGAAACTCTATTGGTGCTGAGTAAAGCAAAGACCATGAGCCGTACTGGCAGTTTGCTTTATATCAGCCAATCAGCCGTCAGCAAACGGATTGCGAATTTAGAGAAGAAGTTAGGTAAGAAACTCATAGAACCGAGTGGTCGACAGATCAAACTGACGCCAGATGCGATTGCATTAATCGAGAGTATCGGTCCTGCATTCAATGAGCTTCGTGGTCTTATTTATGAACAGCAAGAGTTGGAAGATACCACTCTCATTACTTTAGATAGCTCTAAGTCGCTGATCGCAGGTTATCTAGGTGAAATGATGGGGAAATTTATCCAGCAAGATAAATACATCACCATCACCACTAACCATACACCAAGAATTATCGAGCGAGTGCAGTCTGGTAAGGCGACCTTAGGGCTGTGCGCTGGCTTACTGCCACCGCATCATGGGTTAATGACATTCCATCTGTTTGATGAGCCGTTCTATATTGTGAGTAAGTCGCCGTTAACGGAGCTTCCTCCAATGGTCATCACTAACGATATGACCAATCCTGCAAACTCGTATCAGTTATCTGTGCTTGAAAAATTCGGCATTAAGCCCTTGATGGAGATGGATGCTTACACTGCAGCAGCCCAGCTAGCATTGGGTGGGACAGGGCCGGCTTTGATCCCGCTCTCTATCGTAAAGACACTCAATATTGAGCCTCAATACCTATTTAGCTTTCCGGAGTTAGAGGGGTTAATTCGACCGATTCATATCTGTGTGAGAGCGAACAGCTATCAGTCTCCACGGGTTAAAATACTGATAGAATCCATTGTTGATGCTGTTCCCAAAGCAGTTTAGAGGCCATTAACATCGACATCACGATAACAAGGGGGCGAATCCATTTCTGCCCTTTTGTCACCACGACTTTAGCGCCAAGTTGAGCGCCCATAAAGCCACCAACCGCCATCACTAAGCCCAACTCCCAAATGGGTAAGCCAGCAATAATAAAGAAGATCAATGCGGCTATATTCGAGGTGAAGTTAAGAACCTTAGTACGTGCTGTGGCATCCACTAAAGAGAAATGGCCGATAGCAACAAAACAGACGGTGAAAATAGAGCCCGTTCCTGGTCCAAAAAATCCGTCGTAGAAGCCAACACCGCCACCAATGCACAAAGCAAACATCGCCTCAGAGATCTTTTGTTTACCCTCAGACGCTCTGGTTTGTGGTGCTAATAGGAAGTAGAGAGAGATGGCAATAAGCAGTAATGGGATCATGCTGGTCAGCAAGCTCGCATCAATATACTGCACTAACTCAGCGCCAATCGCAGAACCAATAAAGGTACAGAGAATGGCAAGACGCATCTCTTTTATGTTCACGATACCGTTGCGTACGAAATACCAACTGGCGGAGAAGCTACCAAAAGAACTTTGAAGTTTGTTGGTGGCCAGTGCCTGCGTTGGTGGTACGCCGGCCGCTAGCAATGCAGGTAGAGTCAACAACCCACCGCCGCCAGCCATTGCATCAATAAAGCCTGCCGCCGTCGCAACAACAAACAAGATAGCCAATATTTCTAGAGTGATTTCCATATACCCAACGCCTTAAATTCTCGTGTAGCGACAACTTACCACCGTGAGCAAACAATCAACAACGAAACACAAGATTGTAACCTATTCCAAATTTTCATCATTTAGCCATTACCAGATTTTCACCAGATGACAGACATAAAAAAGCCCACTCCGAAGAGTGGGCTTTGAGCATTTATATCCGCTTAACAGCGATACACGTGACTCAATTAAGCTTGAGAAGCTTTAACTTGTGCGTGTAGCTCTTGAACTGAAGTTACTGACGTTTTCGCGTCTGCAGTGTGCGCCATACAAGTCGCGAATGCAGCGTTTAGCGTAGTCGTGTAGTTCACTTTCTCAGCCAATGCACCACGACGAAGAACTTTAGAATCTTCAATCGCTTGACGGCCAGCCGCAGTGTTCACGATATACGTGTACTCGTTGTTCTTGATACGGTCAAGAATGTGAGGACGACCTTCGTGTACCTTGTTTACTAGGCGTGGATTGATACCCGCTTCGCCAAGGATAACCGCAGTACCATGTGTAGCGTCTAGCTGGTAACCAAGCTTAGATAGCTTAGATGCTAGGTCAACAACGCGCTCTTTGTCGCCTTCACGAACAGAAAGAAGTGCACGGCCGCCTTCTGGGTAGATGTTGCCACAACCCAATTCAGCTTTAGAGTATGCTTCAGCAAACGTTGCACCAACACCCATAACTTCACCAGTAGAGCGCATTTCTGGGCCTAATAGTGGGTCAACACCAGGGAATTTGTTGAACGGAAGAACAACTTCTTTCACTGAGTAGTATGGTGGGATGATTTCTTTCGTAAAGCCTTGAGACTCTAGCGATTGACCTGCCATAACACGAGCTGCAATCTTAGCGACTGCTGCGCCTGTTGCTTTCGATACGAACGGTACTGTACGTGCTGCACGAGGGTTAACCTCGATTAGGTACACTTCGTTGTTCTTAACAGCAAACTGCGTATTCATTAGACCACGAACACCCAACTCGAACGCTAGCTTTTCAACTTGCTCACGCATTACGTCTTGGATTTCTTGGCTTAGCGTGTAAGCCGGAAGAGAACATGCTGAGTCACCAGAGTGAACACCCGCTTGTTCGATATGCTCCATGATACCCGCAATAACAACACGCTCACCGTCACAAATCGCATCAACGTCTACTTCAATTGCATCATCTAGGAAGCTATCAAGTAGTACTGGAGATTCGTTTGAAACACTTACTGCTTCGTTGAAGTAGCGACGTAAGTCTTGCTCGTCGTATACGATTTCCATCGCACGACCACCAAGAACATAAGAAGGACGAACAACCAGTGGGAAGCCGATTTCGCGAGATTTCTCTACCGCTTGCTCCATTGTTGTTACTGTCGCGTTTTCTGGCTGTAGAAGACCAAGACGGTCAACAGCAACTTGGAAACGCTCACGGTCTTCTGCACGGTCGATTGCGTCTGGGCTAGTACCAATGATTGGTACGCCAGCAGCTTCAAGCTCACGAGCCAGTTTCAGTGGTGTTTGACCACCGTACTGAACGATAACGCCTTTTGGCTTCTCAACACGAACGATTGCTAGTACGTCTTCCAGAGTTACTGGTTCAAAGTACAGACGGTCAGACGTATCGTAGTCCGTCGAAACTGTCTCAGGGTTACAGTTAACCATGATTGTTTCGTAGCCATCTTCACGTAGTGCTAGAGATGCATGTACACAACAGTAGTCAAATTCAATACCTTGGCCGATACGGTTTGGACCGCCGCCTAAGATCATGATTTTATCTTTGTCTGTTGGGTTCGATTCACATTCATCATCGTAAGATGAGTACATGTAAGCCGTATCAGAAGAGAACTCAGCCGCACACGTATCTACACGCTTGTAGACTGGGTGAATATCGTATTGGTCACGTAGACGACGAATTTCACTTTCAGCCACACCTAGAATCTTAGACAGGCGAGCATCAGCAAAACCTTTACGCTTAAGCTTCATTAGCTCGTCTTTATTCAGACCAGCAAAGCCTTTCGCTTTAAGTTCTTGCTCTAGTTTTACGATGTCTTCGATTTGAACTAGGAACCAGCGGTCAATTTGCGTTAGGTTGAATACACCATCAACTGACATACCAGCACGGAAAGCGTCTGCGATGTACCAAATACGGTCAGAACCAGCTTCTTTAAGCTCATGGCGAATCGTCGTTAGAGCGTCAGGTGCATCTAGGTCAACCATTTCGTCAAAACCAGTTGCGCCAACTTCTAGACCGCGAAGTGCTTTCTGTAGAGATTCTTGTTGGTTACGGCCGATAGCCATAACTTCACCAACCGACTTCATTTGCGTCGTTAGACGGTCGTTAGCACCTGCAAATTTCTCGAAGTTAAAACGAGGAATCTTAGTTACTACGTAGTCGATTGTTGGTTCGAATGATGCTGGCGTTGCACCGCCAGTGATGTCATTCATTAGCTCGTCTAGCGTAAAGCCAACAGCAAGTTTCGCTGCAATCTTAGCGATTGGGAAACCTGTTGCTTTAGAAGCAAGTGCAGAAGAACGAGATACACGTGGGTTCATCTCGATGATAACCATACGGCCATCTTTCGGGTTGATACCAAACTGTACGTTTGAACCACCTGTTTCAACACCAATCTCACGCAGTACTGCTAGAGATGCATTACGCATTAGTTGGTATTCTTTGTCTGTCAGCGTTTGTGCTGGAGCTACGGTGATTGAGTCACCCGTGTGAATACCCATTGGGTCGAAGTTTTCAATCGCACATACGATGATGCAGTTGTCGTTTTTGTCGCGAACCACTTCCATCTCGTACTCTTTCCAACCGATAAGTGACTCATCGATTAGAAGTTCGTTGGTTGGAGATAAGTCCAAACCACGACGACAGATTTCTTCAAATTCTTCTTTGTTATAAGCGATACCACCGCCTGTACCACCCATCGTAAACGATGGACGAATGATACAAGGGAAGCCAACCATTTCTTGAACTTTGTAAGCTTCTTCCATCGTTTTCGCTGTATCAGCCGTTGGACACTCAAGACCAATCGATTTCATTGCTTTATCAAAACGAGAGCGGTCTTCAGCTTTATCGATAGCGTCAGCCGTTGCACCAATCATCTCTACGCCGAACTCTTCAAGTACGCCGTATTTTTCTAAATCTAACGCACAGTTAAGTGCAGTTTGGCCGCCCATTGTCGGTAGAACTGCATCTGGCTTCTCTTTAGCGATGATGTTACGAACCACTTCCCATTGGATAGGTTCGATGTAAGTCGCATCAGCCATGTCTGGGTCAGTCATGATTGTCGCTGGGTTCGAGTTTACAAGAATAACTCGGTAACCTTCTTCGCGAAGTGCTTTACAAGCTTGAGCACCAGAGTAATCAAACTCACATGCTTGACCGATAACAATCGGACCAGCACCAAGAATTAGAACACTTTTAATGTCAGTACGTTTTGGCATTATCTACTACTCCGGATTACGCTTTGTCTTGTTTGTTTGCAACAGACTGGTTAATTAATTCAATGAAGTGGTCGAATAGCGGTGCCGCATCTTCTGGACCTGGGCTTGCTTCTGGGTGACCTTGGAAGCTAAATGCTGGTTTATCTGTACGGTGGATACCTTGTAGAGAACCATCAAATAGAGACTTATGAGTCGCTCGTAATGTCTCTGGAAGCGTATCTTCGTCAGCAGCGAAGCCGTGGTTTTGTGAAGTAATCATCACAACATCACGATCTAAATCTTTAACCGGGTGGTTTGCACCGTGGTGGCCAAACTTCATCTTCACTGTCTTAGCGCCTGACGCAAGAGCAAGAATCTGGTGACCTAGACAGATACCAAAGATTGGTAAACCTTTTTCTAGGAACACTTTTGTTGCTTCAATTGCGTAAGTACATGGTTCTGGGTCACCAGGGCCATTTGAAAGGAAAACACCGTCTGGGTTCAGAGCGAGTACTTCTTCAGCTGAAGTCTCAGCAGGAACAACCGTTAGGCGGCAGCCGCGGTCAACAAGCATTCGTAGGATGTTTCGTTTTGCACCGAAGTCATAAGCAACAACGTGGTATGGCAATTCAGAGTCTGCTTTCGCTTCAGGAAGTCCACCCGTAAGCGTCCACGAACCTTGTTTCCATTGATACGCTTCTTTTGTTGTAACTTCTTTCGCAAGATCCATACCTTTCAGGCCAGGGAATTCTTTTGCTTTAGCTAGAGCCAAAGCTTCGTCTAAATTTCCATCGTTTACTGAAGAACCCGCTACGATACAACCGTTCTGTGCGCCTTTTTCACGAAGAATACGCGTCAGCTTACGAGTATCGATATCAGCGATACCAACAACGTTTTGCGACTTAAGGTAATCAGAAAGGGATTGTTCATTACGGAAGTTAGAAGCGATTAGAGGGAGATCGCGAATCACAAGGCCTTGAGCGTGGATTGAAGAAGATTCTTCATCTTCGGAATTGGTTCCGGTATTGCCAATGTGAGGGTAAGTAAGGGTAACGATTTGCTGAGAATAGGAAGGATCAGTGAGGATTTCTTGGTACCCCGTCATCGAGGTATTAAAAACGACTTCACCAACTGCAGAACCTACAGCGCCAATGGCTTCACCGTGAAATACTGTCCCATCTTCTAGGACGAGTAGTGCTGACTTCTTCAAGACAACCTCCAGAAATAAAAATGCATTAAAATTGATTTAATTTGCAAATCTACCTTCCTGCAACACCAAAAACTGCGTGTTTATGGAAATTAGACAAATTGGCGGTATTTTAGTGATCTGCGTGATACGTGTCAACATTTAACGCAAAAGAAATTAAACATTTGTAAGAACTAATTCAATTTCCTTTACCAAAGCTTCAAAAGTTCAACTTTCATACTCAATTAATAGGAATATTACGATTTTCTAATTTTCACCCGTCATTTTAGCTAACCATAGAGTGCCAAAAATATCAGCGACAAAACGCAATCGATAAATACCAAGAGAAAACATGATAATTTAAAGATCTAAAACAAAAAACACACTAAAGCCTGCATAAATAGCATAAAAATAGAGGGAAAATGGCGATAAGAAGAAAGTAGAAGGAAGATCGTAGAAGAGGGATTATTAAGGAAAAGCCACCAAATAAAGAAAGCGCCGGCAATTGCCAGCGCATAAATATCTATTTACAGGTCATTCAAACCAAGCACATCCGTCATGGTATAAAAGCCTGCTGGCTTATCATTTAGCCAAACAGCTGCCTTTATCGCACCATTAGCAAAGGTCATTCTATCCGTTGCTTTATGGGTAATTTCAACGCGCTCACCAATATCAGCAAACATTGCGGTATGCTCGCCAATGATGTCACCGGCACGAATCGTCGCAAAGCCGATCTCATCTTTGGTACGCTCGCCCGTAATTCCTTCACGTGACCATACAGCGACATCGTTTAGATCATTGCCCATCGCACCAGCAATCGCTTCGCCCATACCAATCGCAGTGCCTGACGGCGCATCGACTTTATGGCGATGGTGAGCCTCAACGATCTCAACATCACAATAATCGCCCATCACTTTAGCGGCCTTTTCTAGCAGCTTGAATACTAGGTTTACACCAACGCTGTAGTTAGGAGCCATTACGATAGGCATCTCTTTTGACGCCGCATCAATCACCTGTTTCTCTTCTTCAGAGAAACCTGTCGTACCGATAATTAGCTTCTTTCCGTGACGTTTACAAAGTTCAATATTCGCTAATGTGCTCACAGGTGCGGTAAAGTCGACGATCACGTCAAACTCTTCAATCGCTTTCGAAAGGTCATCGACTAGAGCTACATCAAAACGGCCTTCACCGCATAACTCGCCAACATCAACACCGACCAAAGATGACTCTGGGCGCTCTGAACCAGCGCCAACGCTTGCTTCTGAATTTTGGTGAGCGGCTTTCACCAAGTTACGACCCATACGGCCAGCTGCTCCTGCAATTGCAATTCTTACCACTGCGAATATCTCCATTGTTTTGGTTACCGTCACTGCTCATCTGTCGCAGCAACGTTCATTCGATTAATCTCTTTAAACTAACAACAATCTCAAACTCAGGCTAGCAATTACGAAAACTCTTTTATTACTCGCTCTAAAATGGGCACATTCGCTTCAGGGAATGCGTATTGGCTCAATGATTCAAGATCGACCCATTCACCTTGTTGCCCTTCTTTACCATAAGGCTGTTGCTCGAAATCAGTCACAAGAATGAAATCAAACTTAAGCGACTTGTCACTGTAATCAAATTCAAGGTGCTCAAACAGAGACTGATCTGTCACCTTAATGCCAATTTCTTCATCAAGTTCACGAGCCATCGCTTGCTCAATGGTTTCGCCCGCATCTACTTTACCACCAGGGAATTCCCAGAAACCGCCTTTGTGCTTGTCGTCTGGGCGTTTAGTGATAAAGACCTGTGACTTATCTTGGTTGAAGATAATACCTGCGACAATATGGATTCTTTTCATATGATGATGTTCCTTAATAAAACGCTTCGCTCAAGCTGCCCCTGAATACGTCATCCTCCAGAAGGAGTAACGACTGAGTTGGGGATCTAAAACAGCGTGAGCCTAACTATCAAACGAGATTCCCTACTGCGCTCGTTCCTCGCTATAGGGAATGACGACTTCCCCTCTCATTAAAGGTAAGCCATGAAATTCACATACAAAAAGAGCCGCCTAAGCGACTCTTTAATCAAAACTATATTAAGGCAAAGCTGTATTGGTTGAGAACGAGGAGGCGACGCGGAGTTTACAAGTGTAAATGAGCATCGCCGACGAAGTTATCAGCCACTACAGCAAAGCATTAGTCAATTTTGCCGTGACACTGCTTATACTTTTTACCACTTCCACATGGGCATGGTTCGTTACGACCCACTTTACGCTCATCACGTACTACCGTTTGTGGAGATGCAGCATCAGCTTCATCGTCACCTAGCTGGTTTTCAGCCGTTGCATGTTGTGCTTGTGCACGACGTGCCGCTGCTTCAGCTTGAGCTTGACGTTGAGCTTCCATCTTTTCAACTTCTTCTTGTTGCTGAACGCGAACTTTAGAAAGAATGGTAACAACGTCTGTTTTCAGTGCATCTAACAGGCCTTCAAACAGTTCAAACGACTCGCGCTTGTACTCTTGTTTCGGGTTCTTCTGAGCATAACCACGTAAGTGGATACCTTGACGAAGGTGATCCATCGCAGCCAAGTGCTCTTTCCAAAGACCGTCTAGCGTTTGTAGCATCACAGACTTTTCAAAGTTACGCAGTACTTGAGCACCAACCACTTCTTCTTTCTGTTTGTACGAATCAACCGCCATACCAAGAATGCGCTCACGCAATGCTTCTTCATACAGCTTGTCGTCTTCGTCTAACCAGCCTTGAATATCAAAGTCTAGATCGAAGTCATTCTTCAGACGATCTTGCAGACCCGCAATATCCCACATATCTTCAAGAGACTGAGGAGCGATGTATTCATCAATAACTGACGCCAGTACATCTTCGCGGTTGTGTTCGATCATCTCACTGATGTCATCTGAGCTCATCAGTTCATCACGCAGCTCGTAAACAACCTTACGTTGGTCATTGGCTACATCATCGTACTCAAGAAGCTGCTTACGGATGTCGAAGTTACGACCTTCCACTTTACGCTGTGCTTTTTCAATTGAACGAGACAGCATCTTAGATTCAATCGCTTCGCCTTCGTCCATACCACTTTGGATAAGACCAGCCATACGATCAGACGTAAAAATACGTAGCAGAGAATCTTCCATTGATAGGTAGAAACGAGAAGAACCTGCATCACCTTGACGACCAGAACGACCACGTAGCTGGTTATCGATACGGCGAGATTCATGACGCTCAGTACCAATGATGTGCAGACCACCTGACTCAAGTACTTTATCGTGGATGATTCTCCAATCAGCTTTGATCTTATCGATCTGCTCTTTGGTTGGATTATCTAGCTTCTCAATTTGAGCCTGCCAGCTACCACCCAACACGATATCGGTACCACGACCGGCCATGTTAGTTGCGATAGTTACCGCACCTGGCATACCAGCTTGTGCAACGATCTCTGCTTCCATTTCATGAAACTTAGCATTTAGAACGTTGTGCTTAATTTTTGATTTTTTCAGTGCGTTAGACAGCAGTTCAGATTTCTCGATAGAAACCGTACCAACCAGTGATGGCTGACCAGCCGCCACGCGGTCTTTGATGTCTTCGATGATCGCATTGAACTTGTCTTCTTCAGTACGATAAACCACATCCGGCATATCGTTACGAACCATAGGCTTGTTGGTTGGGATAACCACCGTTTCTAGGCCGTAGATAGACTGGAATTCGAAAGCTTCAGTATCGGCAGTACCTGTCATACCTGACAGTTTTTCGTACAGTCGGAAGAAGTTCTGGAATGTAATCGATGCTAGCGTTTGGTTTTCATTTTGAATCTTCACACCTTCTTTAGCTTCAACAGCTTGGTGTAAACCTTCTGACCAACGACGACCTGGCATAGTACGACCAGTATGTTCATCAACGATAACCACTTCGCCTTCTTCAGTAACGATGTAGTCGACGTCTTTCTCAAACAATACGTGTGCACGAAGAGCTGCATTTACGTGGTGAAGTAGGCTGATATTCGTTGGCGAGTAAAGCGTATCGCCCTCTTCCATCAGGCCATTTTTAACCATTAGCTCTTCAACAAACTCTTGACCGTTTTCAGTCAGGTGAACCTGTTTTGATTTCTCGTCCATGGTGTAGTGACCTTCACCACGGTACTCTTCTGAATCTTCTTTATCTTGACGCTCTAGTGAAGGAATTAGAGTGTTGATGCGCGTATAAAGGTCAGAACTATCTTCAGCTGGGCCAGAGATAATTAACGGAGTACGGGCTTCATCAATCAAGATTGAGTCAACTTCATCGACAACTGCGAAGAAGCGCTCACGTTGAACACGGTCTTCGGCACGGAAAGCCATGTTGTCACGCAGGTAATCGAAACCAAACTCGTTGTTTGTTCCGTATAGGATATCCGCTTGGTACGCTTCTTTTTTCTCTGGCGGAGCCATGTTTGGCACGTTCACGCCAACCGTCATGCCAAGGAATTCAAATAATGGGCGGTTTGTTTCCGCATCACGCTTCGCTAGGTAGTCGTTCACTGTTACGACGTGAACACCTTTACTTGGGAGCGCGTTTAGATAAGCAGGTAGGGTTGCGGTAAGTGTTTTACCTTCACCAGTACGCATCTCTGCAATTTGGCCAGCATTAAGAACCATGCCACCAATCAATTGCACGTCAAAGTGACGCATGCCGTAAACACGCTTCGACGCTTCACGTACCGTAGCGAATGCTTCAGGTAGAAGTTGATCTAACGATTCACCTTTATCTAAGCGCTCACGAAACTCAACCGTTTTTGCTTTTAGCTCATCGTCTGAAAGAGCTTCAAACGTTGGTTCGAAGTTATTAATTTCTTTTACAATTTTTCTAAGGCGGCGCAGTGTTCTGTCATTGCGACTGCCAATTACCTTTGTCAGCAGCTTAGTAATCATGTGCTTGGAATCTCTTCGTTCTCAGATCGTCCGCGATCTATTTTAAATGCCGTCAGTCTCTACTAGCTATAAACTAGTCTTTAGTTACTAACCAAGGATACTGAGATAAATCTAGTATCTTTGATATTGTACTTGAGAGTAGAGTTTTCAAGGCTTCCGTTAAAATTAATGCCCTCTAGTGTAAGTAATTTTCACACTAACGACCATTTATAACCCCATTTGTTTGATGTGCTTGGTACTTTTCTTTCTAATTGTTGATGGATTAGCCAGACTGTCGCCAAATACTAGGCAACTTTTAAATGCTGACGACACTGTATCTGGAAAATAGATACAAAAAAACCAGGTCAATGACCTGGTTTTCAAAATCTTATATTGTCGTAAACAACAATTACGCTAGAACCATTCCTGGCTCAGCAAACGCAACAGGAGAGCCAACTTCTTCTTCGAACGTTGCCCATTCCCACGCTTCTGCATCAGCAAGTACTGCGCGTAGCAATTGATTATTTAGACCGTGACCTGATTTGTATGCACGGAACTCACCGATAATAGCGTGTCCACACATGTAAAGGTCACCAATCGCATCTAGCACCTTGTGCGTTACGAACTCATTTTCGAAACGTAGACCTTCTTCATTAAGAATTCGGTATTCGTCTAGTACGATTGCGCAATCAAAGCTACCACCTAAACACAGGTTTTGTGATTGTAGGTATTCAATATCACGCATAAAGCCGAAGGTACGAGCTCGAGAAATTTCTTTCACAAAGCCTTGTGAAGAAAAATCAAACAACAGGTGCTGTTCATCAGATTCAATTGCTGGATGGTTGAACTCGATTTCGAAGTCCATACGGAAGCCGTTAAATGGAACAAACTCTGCCCACTTATCGCCATCTTCAAAACGGATTGGCTTTTTGATTCGAATAAAACGTTTCGCTGCATTCAGTGTTTCTACACCCGCTTGCTGTAGCAAGTATACGAATGGGCTTGCGCTGCCATCCATAATTGGGATCTCAGGTGCATCGACTTCAACAATAATGTTGTCGATACCCATACCCGCTAGAGCTGCGTTAAGGTGTTCCACTGTAGAGATACGTACGCCTTCGTCATTAACAAGAGCAGTACATAACATAGTGTCACGAACTGATGCTGGATCAGCTGGGAAATCTACAGGTGGATTGACATCTGTACGACGATAAACAATACCTGTATTTGCAGCTGCCGGGCGAAGAGTAAGTGTGACTTTACGACCAGAGTGGAGACCCACACCAGTTGTTTTCACAATTTCTTTCAGAGTACGTTGTCTGATCATCTGCTTGCCTCGTTATCAGTGCTACAAATCACGGTCAGTATTTACCGACCGCGAATTTTACCATTAATTTGACGATAGTCAAACTTTGGGTATTTGTTAATCAGCCTGACGTCGTAAGAATGCCGGAATATCTAAGTATCCACTCTCTTTCTCAGCTTTAGGTGCTGCACTTTGGCTAGCGCCTGTACCTGAAGAAACAGGTGACGTTGTTGGCTGCGGCTTAACTTGAGGTTTTACCTCAGTTTTTTCTTGCAATGGTTGTGCCACTTTATCTTCCACTTTTGGTGCAGCTTGAGCCGCGACTTGTGGTTGAGGAGTTGGTGCAACCTTAGCTTTACCACCAGCAACTAATGTAATGTCTGGTTTTTTCTCTGTACCGATACCTGTTGCTACAACAGTTACACGGATTTCATCCGTCATATCAGGGTCTAGAGAAGTACCAATCACAACTGTTGCGTTATCAGATGCGAATGCCTTAACTGTATTACCTACTGTTTCGAACTCATCTAAGCGCATATCTAGGCCAGCAGTGATGTTCACAAGAACGCCACGAGCACCCGCTAGATCGATGTCTTCTAGTAGTGGGCTAGAAATTGCCGTTTCAGCAGCTTCTTCAGCACGGTCTTCACCTTTTGCGATACCGCTACCCATCATTGCATGACCCATCTCTGACATTACGGTGCGAACATCCGCGAAATCGACGTTAATCATACCAGGGCGAGTAATTAGCTCTGCGATACCTTGTACAGCATTTTTAAGTACATCATTTGCACTTGCGAAAGCTTCTAGCAGAGTGACGCCGCGGCCAAGTACCTTAAGTAGCTTTTCATTTGGAATCGTAATTAAAGAATCCACATGCTTAGAAAGCTCTTCGATACCTTGCTCAGCAAACGCTAAACGCTTTTTGCCTTCGAAGCTAAATGGCTTAGTTACAACAGCAACCGTTAGCACACCCAGCTCTTTCGCAACTTCAGCAATAACTGGAGCAGCACCTGTACCCGTACCACCGCCCATACCAGCTGCGATAAATACCATATCGGCGCCAGTTAGAACTTCTTTAATTCTTTCTCGATCTTCGAGAGCTGCATCACGGCCTACTTGTGGGTTTGCACCAGCGCCCAAACCTTTAGTGATATCACCACCAATTTGGATCACGCTGCTCACGCTTGTTTTACGAAGTGCTTGTGCATCAGTGTTAACACTGATGAATTCTACGCCTTCGATTGATTCACGTACCATGTGCTCAACAGCGTTACCGCCACCGCCACCAACTCCAACGACTTTAATTACTGCATCGTCAGACATTTCCATCATCGGTTCAAACATGTGTTATCTCCGTTTTTTCCTGCAACTCAGGTTAAAACTCTTTTTGTATCCAATTACGCAATTTACCAAATAAACCAGACATAGAAGGTGCTGAACGCTTAGGTTCGCTGTAATCACCTTCATCGCAGATCTGACAATCTCTTGCGTAATGAAGTAAACCAACCGCCGTAGAATGATACGGCTCTTTAACATAATCGGTTAAGCCACTAACTTCTAACGGCTTACCAACTCGAACTTGATTGCGGAAAACACGTTCCGCACACTCTACCAATCCGTCAATTTGTGCCGCTCCACCAGTGAGAACGACGCCAGCTGCAAGGTGGTGTTTAATACCTTCATCTCGTAGCTGTAATTGAACCGTATCAATAGTTTGGTTAACGAGCCCCATAAGTTCAGTGTAACGTGGTTCAATCACTTCCGACAAAGTTTGTCTTTGCAAACTTCTCGATGGACGACCACCTACACTAGGGACGTTAACAGAATCATCCTTGCTTACGAGTTCACTCAGAGCGCAACCATGGTTTACTTTTATCTCTTCAGCATCGCTCACTGGCGTGCCGAAAGCGAAGGCAATATCACTGGTTACTGCATTTCCTGCGTAGGAAAAGACTTCTGTGTGTCGCAGTGCGCCGCCAGTCCAAATGGAAATGTCCATCGTACCAGCACCAATATCAACAACACAGACTCCAAGCTCTCTCTCGTCGTCAGTAATTACCGCATTGCTTGAGGCAAGTCCTGAAAACACGATTTGTTCTACAGTGAGACCACATCGTTCAACAGCTTTAATAATGTTTCTCGCCATGTCGCTGTGGCAAGAAATTAGATGAACACTGACTTCCATTCGAACACCAGATAAACCAAGTGGATTCTTGATCCCCTCTTGATAATCGATGGTAAATTCTTGTGGAATCACGTGCAGAATTCTCTGCTCATCACCTATTTTAATTGATTTCGCGGTATGGATCGCTCGATCCATATCGTCTTGAGACACCTCTTCATCAGAAATAGTGCCCATGCCTTTTTCAATTCGGCTTGCGATATGTTTGCCCGATAGCGAGATAAACACATTGCTGATTTGGCATTCCGCCATCAACTCTGCTTGATCAATCGCTCGCTGAACCGACTTCACTACCGACTCTAGGTCGTTTACACCACCTTTATCCATACCTCTGGATGGGCTTTGCCCTGAACCAATGATATTGATTTGACCATCAGGCAATATTTCACCAACTAGAGCTGATATGGTCGCAGTGCCTATATCAAGACCAACGATTATGTTGTCATCTGCGGTCTTAGTCATCTGTGCTCTCTTCTAACTCTTGCTCTGGAAACCAGCCTACAGCGGCTCCCGTATCATACCTGAGGTCGATGTAGCTCACTTGATTCGCTTTACTACCAAGTTCGTTGTAAAGCGAAATGAAGCGTTCAACACGCTCATCTAAAGAATCTTTACCTAGTTCTAAACGGATACCGTTATCTAGGATTATTTGCCAAGCGCGACGCTCATTGAGAACGAGCGAAGTAACGGTTAACCCTAGATTATTAATCAAAGGAGTTATTTGTCGCCACTTTTCTATCACTTTTTGGCTGGTGCCGTCTGGGCCGTAAAGCTTGACTCTATCGCCCTTCAAAAGACCGATATCACCATTAAACACCTGACCATTGTCATTCAACAGCATGTTACCGTTCCAGATTGCTGCTGCATGATACTCAGTCAAAAATACTTTTATTGTGTCTGGCCACTGCTTACGAATGGACACCACTGAAACCCAAGGTAACGCTTCTAAACTGCCTTGCAACACACCGATGTCTTGCGACATGAACGTTCCAATATGCTCTAGCTCGCCAAAGGCATGTTGAACATCACCAGCGGTTACGTAAGTTAAGTCGCCTTGAAGTACTATTTTGGAGAGAGGCAATCGCTGATCGTCCCACATCCAAGTCAGTGTGGTATAGAAAAGAAATCCAATGAATAGCAGTACCATGACAAAAAAAGACCCGCCTACAGCGTGTTTCTTTAGCGATGGTAAACTGAATAGGTGGCGGTTTTCGCTAAAAGTACTTTCTACCAAAGCCCGCATTTCCTGTCGTTGGTTCGCAATTCTATTCCCTATCTTCGTAATAGAGGTAAAAGCACTTACTTTAACCTATGAATTATACTGAGCAAAATCAAACTATCAAACGTTGATAATAAGATTTTTGGTCAATTTTAGGTCAATCGCAAGAAGTGAGCGATTAACCACAGTCTGTAGACAGTATTCTGTTACGCGTTCTGCATCTTATTAATGTCTAACTGTAACGATTCCAACTTCTTCGCTACTCGACCAACATCGCCCGCCCCCTGTGTTAAAACAAGGTCACCGCCTTGAATTACGTTGGCTAGAGCCGATGGCAGCGTGTTGATGTCTGCAACAAAGATGGGATCTATTTTACCACGCCCACGAATAGTTCGACTTAGTGAACGTCCATCTGCCCCTGCAATTGGTTTCTCACCTGCAGAATATACATCTAATAGAATAAGAACATCAACCTGCTCAAGAACATTCGCAAAATCATCATACAAATCGCGAGTACGGCTGTAACGGTGTGGTTGGAAGATCATCACAAGACGCTTATCAGTCCAACCACTTCGTGCAGCTTGTATAGTTACGTCCACTTCAGTTGGGTGATGACCGTAATCATCGACCAACATTGCCACACCTTTACCCGTTTCATATTCACCTAGGTGATCAAAACGACGTCCAGTGCCTTCCGTTCCCGCCATCGCTTTTAGAATCGCTTCATCGCTTATGTCATCTTCTGTCGCTACCGCAATCGCAGCTGAGGCATTCAATGCATTGTGACGGCCCGGAATGTTCAACGTGATATCTAGGTTAGCTTTGCCTTCACGAACAACCGTGAACTTACCTTGCTGGCCTTCTTGTACGTAGTTCTCAATGCGTATATCAGCATCTTCGGAGAAACCGTAAGTAATCACTTGGCGGCTAACTTGAGGAATAAGCTCACGTACCACAGGATCATCAACACACATCACAGCCTGACCGTAGAATGGCAGATTGTGTAAGAAATCAATAAACGTCTGCTTTAACGTTTCAAAATCACCGCCGTAGGTATCCATATGATCCGCTTCAATGTTAGTCACAATACTAACCATTGGTTGCAGATGCAGGAATGATGCATCACTTTCATCGGCTTCAGCGATCAGGATACGGCTTGAACCTAAACGTGCGTTAGTGCCTGCACTTTTCACCAGACCACCATTTACGAAGGTTGGATCTAGGCCTGCTTCAGAATAAATCTGTGTCACTAGCGCTGTAGTGGTGGTTTTACCGTGCGTACCGGCCACAGCAATGCCATGACGAAAACGCATCAGCTCAGCCAGCATTTCTGCACGACGAACAATTGGTGTACGCGCTTCACGAGCAGCAATAATTTCTGGGTTTTCTTCGTTGATAGCAGTTGAAACCACCACAACACTTGCATCGGCAACGTTACTTGCTTGGTGGCCAACGTAAACAGTCGCCCCCTTGCTAACTAAGCGTTCTGTCACTGGATTTTGAGCAATATCAGAACCCGTGATCTGGTAGCCTTCATTGAGCAAGACTTCAGCAATCCCGCTCATTCCTGCGCCACCAATACCAATGAAGTGGATAGATTTAACACGGCGCATCTCTGGCACCATTGCACGGATTTGCGCTAAGTCTTGGGTATGTTCAATCGTCATCAATTCAATCTCATTATTTTGCTAAAGCTTTGATCGCTTCAGCGACAGTCACATCAGCATCAAACTTTGCGGCTTGACGAGCTTTTGTTGCCATCATTTTTAATTCATTTCTATCAAGCTGCGCGATAGTGTTCGCGAGCTTATCAGCCGTTAGTTGAGGCTGTTCAATCATTAACGCCGCGCCACACTCGACTAAGTGATCGGCATTCAACGCTTGTTGTCTGTCTTTATGCATAAACGGAACGAAGATAGATCCGACACCTGCTGCAGACACTTCGGATACGGTCAAAGCACCTGAGCGACACACTAATAGATCTGCCCACTCATAAGCTTGCGCCACATCATCAATAAATTCAGTCACTTGAACATTATCTACAGAATGTGATTTGTATTGTTCAATAACTTGCTGTTGATTGTTCTTACCCGCTTGGTGCATCACAGTGAAGCCTTCACCAAGCTGCGCCATCGTTACTGGCAAGGTATCGTTCAGGATTTTTGCGCCCTGACTACCGCCCATAACCAAGATGCGGATGTCACCATCACGCTCAGCCATGCGTTGCTCGGGTTCAGCTAAGGCAACAACATCTTCGCGTACTGGGTTACCCACCACTTCTGCGGTAGGAAACGCACCAGGGAAAGCTTGGAAAACCTTTTTAGCAATCTTAGACAGCCATTGATTGGTTAAACCCGCCACGGCATTTTGTTCATGCAGAACCACTGGAATACCAGATAACCAAGCCGCGATACCACCCGGGCCACTGACGTAACCACCCATGCCAAGCACCACATCAGGCCGCCATGCTTTAATATGTCGTCTGGCTTGAAGTATGGCATTAATAATCTGGAACGGCGCTTTAATTAATTTACTAACGCCTTGACCACGCAGGCCTTTCACCTTAATGAAGTCGATCTCAATACCATGTTTTGGCACCAGATCTGCTTCCATTCTGTCTGCGGTTCCTAACCAGCGAATTTCCCAACCTTGTTGCTGAAGCTTTTTAGCCACCGCTAACCCTGGGAAAACGTGACCGCCAGTACCACCAGCCATCACTAAAAGTTTTTTGTTTTGTTTCATAACGTTAGATTCTTATTCTACTAATTCGTTTTGATTGTCGGCTTGTTCTTTTTGTTGCACTCGGCATTCATGATCGATACGCAGCAGCATAGAAACCGCTACTGACATCACGATAAGGCTTGAGCCACCGTAACTGATCAGCGGTAAGGTTAGCCCTTTGGTCGGAACAATACCTGAAGCGGCACCTACATTAACAAGCGTCTGAAAAGCAAACCAAATACCAATGCCAAACGCCAGATAACCGCTGAACACTTGGTCGTTTTCGAAAGCTTTTTTGCCAATAAAAATAGCTTTAAAAACCAAACTAAAGATCAGCATCAACACCAAGGTTACGCCAACAAAACCCAACTCTTCTGCCAGTACAGCAAAAACAAAATCGGTGTGTGCTTCAGGTAGGTACTCGAGTTTTTGAATTGAATTACCAAGCCCTTGTCCCATCCAATCACCACGACCGAACGCCATCAATGATTGAGTTAGCTGATAACCACTACCAAACGGGTCACTCCAAGGTTCCCAGAATGACGTAACACGTCGAACACGATAAGGCTCAATAACAATCAATCCCACAACGGCAGCAATACCTGCCACCATTAGGGCAATAAACTGTGACAGCTTAGCACCTGCGATAAATAGCATGCCAAACAAGGTAACCAGCATGACGACAACGGTACCTAAATCAGGCTGGCCAAGCAGCAAAACCGCAAAGGCACCGAACACCATGATCGGCTTACCAAAACCACCGAAGAAGGTTTTTCTCACTTCATCTTGTTTACGAACCAAGTAGCCCGCCATAAAGATAAACAGAGATAACTTAGCGACTTCAGCAGGCTGTAAGTTAAACAGTCCGAGAGGAATCCAACGTGAAGCACCGTTAACCGACTTACCGACGGCCAACACCACCACTAGCAAAAAGAAGGATAAGCCCAATAGGTACATACTGTATTGAAACCAACGTTTCATCGGGATTTGTAATATTACGCTGGATACGCCCAATGCTAACACAAGGAAAATGGCGTGGCGGAACATGAAGTGAAACGGCTGATCGGTCAAACGAGCACTGATTGGGAACGAAGCCGACGTTACCATCACCAAACCTGTCAGCATTAGCCCAAGAGCAATCCAAACCAACTGACGATCATAGAGCGCCTCTGGTGTGGCACGGTTTAGCCATTGCCAAATGGATTGGTTAATCTCTTTCACTCTTTGCACTGAATGTTAGTCCTTCAACACATTAGGCGTATTCATGAGCAAGTTCAGTGAACGCATCACCTCTCGCCATGAAGTTATTAAATTGATCGAAACTGGCACATGCAGGAGACAGCATCACCATGTCGCCGGCAGCTAACTGCTTCGAGATACTCTCGATGATATCGCGCATGGTATTAAACATCTTAGCCGATGGATGCAACGGCATAAATTGCGCGGCATCTTCACCAAAGCAACACAGTTGAACGTGGTCTAGTTCAGACAGCACAGGTTTAAGCTCACTAAAATCAGCGCCCTTACCTACACCACCAACCAGAAGGTACAAGGTGCCCCGATATTCTAAGCCCGACAGAGCTGCTAATGTACTGGCTACGTTGGTCGCTTTTGAATCGTTAACCCATTTGATTTCGCGTTTGTCTGCCACCACTTGGCAACGATGAGTCAAACCATTGTAGGCCTTCAGAGCTTCAAGGCTTTTGCTGTAATCAATACCGACTTGTTTAAGCAGTGCTAGCGAGACTAGCGCATTTGCTACATTGTGACGTCCAACCAATGTTAAATCTTGAGTAGGAAGTACTGGCTTGCTGTTATCCACCAGCCATTCAGTACCATCAATCGTCGCCACACCAAACTCTTGGTCGTCGAGTCCGAATGTCACTAATGACATGCTTTGATCTGGATACGTCTCTTTGTCGTCGCGGTTTACGATTGCACACTGAGCATTATTAAAGATTCTTAGTTTAGCTTCACGGTAATCAGCCATGCCTTGATAGCGATCCATATGATCTTCTGACAAGTTCAAAAAGGCTGCCGCTGCAAGGTTTAGACTGGACGTTGTCTCTAGCTGAAAGCTTGAAAGCTCAAGGACATATAGATCGGCATTAAGCTCTAAAAGATCTAAGGCAGGAATACCGATGTTGCCACCGACACCAACGTTAAGACCAGCAGCTTTAGCAAGCACACCCGTTAGATCGGTCACTGTGCTCTTGCCATTAGAACCTGTTATTGCCACAACGGGTTTGTCTACCGCCCAACCAAAAAGTTCAATATCGCCAACAACCGGAATATCCGCTTGAATAACATCTTGTATTTCAGCGGTCGCTAAGGCGATACCCGGATTAGCAACCACCAAATCAGCTTCCGCTAACCATTGGCTATTCCAACTTCCAGAATGCAGCTCTGCCGATTCAGGCAAAGATTCTCGGCCTGGTGGTAGCTCGCGAGTATCAATCACCTTCACATGAGTATGAGGTTGATATTTTACGAGATGTTTAACGACAGAGAGCCCGGTAATACCGAGCCCCACAACCACTACATTTTGAATATTTTGCCAACGTTCCATTTAAACAAGATGCTCTTAATAGTTTTAAAGAGCCTCTAATCAGAGGCTCACATTGAATTAACGAACTTTCAGTGTCGCTAGACCAACCAATACTAATACCATTGAGATGATCCAAAAGCGCACGATTACACGTGGCTCCGGCCAACCTTTCAGTTCATAGTGGTGGTGAATTGGTGCCATGCGGAAAATACGCTGACCGCGCAATTTGTAAGAGCCCACCTGCAGTATCACTGACAAGGTCTCCATTACAAACACACCGCCCATGATAACCAGTACCAACTCTTGGCGAACTAACACCGCGATCACACCCAATGCACCGCCAAGCGCTAGCGAGCCAACATCGCCCATGAATACTTGTGCAGGATAAGTGTTGAACCATAGGAAACCAAGTCCGGCACCCACGATTGCAGTACATACCACAACCAATTCAGAAGTGTATGGGATGTATGGGATATGTAAGTATGCCGCGAAGTTAACGTTACCTGTTGCCCAAGCAATCACAGCAAAACCAGCAGCAACCATAACCGTTGGCATAATCGCTAAACCATCTAGGCCGTCGGTTAGGTTTACCGCGTTACTGGTACCCACAATAACAAAGTACGTTAGTACGATGTACAATAAACCTAATTGTGGCATCACATCTTTAAAGAAAGGGACAACCAATTGAGTTGCTGCAGTATCATGCCCGTGAGCATACAGAGCAAATGCGACAACTAAAGCAATCGCCGATTGCCAGAAGTACTTCCAGCGAGCGATCAAGCCGTCTGTATTTTTACGAACCACTTTACGGTAGTCATCAACAAAGCCAACCGCGCCATAACCAGCAAGTACAACTAATACAGCCCAAACATAAGGATTCGAGAGATCAGCCCACATCAATACCGTAATAATGATGGCAGCTAAGATCATCACTCCACCCATGGTTGGCGTACCACGTTTGCTGAAATGAGATTCAGGGCCGTCATTACGAACAACTTGGCCAATTTGTAGCATTTGCAGACGCTCAATTAAACGAGGTCCCATCCACAGCGACAGACATAAAGCCGTCAAAATACTCGCGATTGCACGAAACGATAGGTATTCGAACAAACGGAAAAAAGAAAGGTGTGGCTGTAGTAGCTCTGCAAGCCAAATTATCATGAAAAGTTCTCCTTTAAAGCAGTGGCTATTTTACTCATTCCTGCACTATTCGCGCCTTTTACCAATAAGGTATGTGACGTGTTTTCTGGCAAGCTTAAGTGCTGCTCTATCTGCGCGATCATCGCTTGATGCGTAGTAAAGTGGGTGCCATTACAGACCTCACTAATCACCTTGGTATCATCACCGTAAGTAAGTACATGCTCAAAAGCGAATGGGGCAGCATATTCACCGACTTGACGGTGAAGTGCAAGACTTTCATCGCCTAATTCAGCCATATTACCTAAAATTAACCAACGTTGACCTTTGAAGCTCGAGAGTAGCTTCGCTGCCGCCTTCATTGCTGGCACGCTGGCGTTGTAACTGTCATCTATCAGCTTAATATTCTGACTTAATTGTTGAACCTCAACTCGCCCTTTTACAGAGATCAGATTCGCTAAACCATTTTTCACCTCATCAAGCGTGGCGCCAAATTGGATGCTCAACGCCGCGGCTGCTAATGCATTCGCTACATTATGTTGACCGATGATACCAAGCTCAACAAACATTGAGCCTTGAGGTGTTTGCATATCAAAGCACGCTTCACCTTGCTCATTGATGTGAATATTCTTGGCAAAGTAATGCGCCGAGTTGTCGCTTTCTGAAAATGTCAGCACTGTTTTATCTGCAAGCACGTCATTCCAAAATTCACCACCATTGCTCTCTAGATTAACAATAGCAGTATCACCAACTGCAAGCCCTTGGAAGATTTCACCTTTCGCTTTTTTCACACCATTGATAGACCCAAAGCCTTCTAGGTGCGCTGCAGCTACGTTATTCACCAAGGCAACCTGTGGTTTCACGAGCTGCGTGGTGTAGGCGATTTCACCAATATGGTTAGCGCCTAATTCGATCACCGCATAGTCATCGCTTGGTTCACTGCGTAGCAAAGTCAAAGGCACACCAATATCATTATTGAAGTTACCTGCCGTAAACAGCACCTTGCCACGCTGTTGTAGAATACTTGCCACCATCTCTTTGACGGTCGTTTTGCCACAGCTGCCTGTAATCGCCATGGTTGGAACATTACATTGCTTATGGATCCAAGCACTTAGCTGACCTAAAGCAAGTTTAGAGTCTTCAACAACAACTTGAGTAATATTTAGGTCAAGTTTTCGTTCGACTAATAACGCGCTCGCATTCGCCTCTACCGCTTGATTACAAAAGTCATGCGCATCAAAACGTTCGCCAACGAGAGCTACAAACAATGCGCCCTCTTCAACGGTTCGAGTGTCCGTAGAAACCGCATTAATGACACTATTGCTCGATTTGCCAGCCTCAATCAGCTGACCGCTCACCGCTGAACAAATCTGCTCGAGTGATACATCAATCATTGTGAAATACCTAAAAGTTGTAGCGCAGACTCTCGGTCTGAGTAATGGATCGTTTCGTCTTTCAATACTTGGTAATCCTCATGGCCTTTACCAGCCAGAAGAATAATGTCATTGCTGTCTGCTTGCTCAAGCGCAAACTTAACGGCTTGATAGCGATCGTGTTCGACGAACGCAGATTCAGGTTCTCTTAAGCCAGCCAGCATGTCTTTAACAATCAGTGCCGGGTCTTCGCTGCGAGGGTTGTCATCTGAAATAATGATTTTATCGGCGAACTGCTCTGCGGTTATCGCCATCATTGGTCTTTTCCCGGTGTCACGATCTCCGCCACAACCAAAAATTGCCCACAATTGTCCAGAGCAATGTACACGTAGTGCTGCCAATGCTTTCTCTAGCGCATCGGGCGTATGAGCGTAATCAACAACCAA
The DNA here is from genome assembly GCF_002119525.1 of Vibrio syngnathi. Taxonomy (NCBI): domain Bacteria; kingdom Pseudomonadati; phylum Pseudomonadota; class Gammaproteobacteria; order Vibrionales; family Vibrionaceae; genus Vibrio; species Vibrio syngnathi. The sequence continues at coordinate 2,785,323 of NZ_CP017916.1, forward strand.
CTTTGCTTTGTTCGGCACTTGGAAAAGCTCCATACGGCCAATCACAGGTTGAAGCTGAGGCGCAGTGTCGACCAAGGTTTGCTTGTCGATACCCAACGAAAGCAAAGTCGCAAAAGCAACCAGTACGTTTGATGCGTTGAACTGACCAATCAGTGGAACAGAAAGCTTCCCTTGCCCCCAACTACCATCAAACGACATCTGAATACCCGTTTCAGCATAAGCAACGTCAGATGCCCATACCGATTGTTGATAGCCCGTTAGCGGTGACAATGAAACGGCTATCGCATTGGATAAATCTGACATCCAAGCCTTGCCTACCTTATCATCGACATTGATGACCGCCTGCTTGCATTTGTGCTCAGTAAACAGGCTCTTCTTAGCCAAAGCGTACTCTTCCATCGTGCCATGGTAATCAAGATGATCACGACTCAGATTAGTAAATACACCAACCTCAAAGTCCAAAGCCTTTACACGACCTTGCACCAAACCATGAGATGAGATTTCCATCGCAGTATAAACTGCACTTTCCTCAGCCAACTCGCTCAGTGTGCGTTGTATTTCAATCGCGCTGCCTGTGGTATTAGCCGCTGTTTTTAGGTTATCTAAGAAGCCATTACCCGTGGTGCCCATAACCGCAGAACGTTGGCCGACCAAATCAAGCCACTGAGCAATCAATTGGGTAATGGTAGTTTTGCCATTGGTGCCGGTAACACCAATCAATTTGGTCGATTGAGAAGAATAGATACGACCAGCCAGTTCAGAGAGAATTGAATCGAGCTCTGCTACATAAACCACTGGCACTGAGTCAAACCACTCGACCAAACCATGAGCTTTGTCATCGCCAGCTTGTGCAATGACGGCTTTCGCGCCTTGAGATACCGCTTTGTCGATAAAACGACGACCATCAACAGCATGTCCGATTACGGCAACAAAAATATCACCTTCCTTGATGTTACGGCTATCCAACTCCAATTGCTCAACAGCAATCGCATCTAGCTCAAGTGAACTAAAGTCCCCCCAAGGAGAAAGTAAAGATGACAGCGTAAGGCTATTACTCATATTGAATCCTGATTGTCTCTATTCTTGAAACTTGTTTTCATCAGCAGGGACATTGAGTATTTGCAGTGCCCCCTTCATGATTTCAGAAAAAACCGGGGCAGCAACTGAACCGCCATAGTAAAGGTCACCTTGCGGCTCATTGACTACGACAACCAGAGCTACTCTTGGATCGCTAACGGGAGCAAAACCCGACGTGATAGCAATATACTCATCACTATAGCCACCCGCCGCGGCTTTACGAGATGTACCCGTTTTTGCCGCAACTCGATAACCCGGAACAGCGGCTCTGGTTGCCGTTCCGCCCTTTTGAGTCACGCCTTCTAACATTTTAAGTACCATCTCTGCATTTTCACGTTTGATGATCTGCTTTGAGAAATCTTGGTCGTTGCTTTTGATGATATGAATCGGTTCATACATACCTTTGTTGGCTAACGTTGCATAAGCATGAGCCAACTGAAGCGGGGTCACAGCTAAGCCATAACCGAACGATAGCGTCGCGATTTCGAACTTGGACCAACGGCGACGGTTAGGGAAAATACCACTCGTTTCACCCACGAGATTTAGCCCAGACATTTCGCCTAAACCAACCGAACTGTACATACCAAGCAAGGCTTCAAGTGGCATATCAAGCGCTAACTTCGCCACACCGATGTTACTTGATTTTTTAAGGATCAAGGCTAAATCAGCTTTACCGACTTTAGAAGTATCACGTACTCGGCTACCTCCAATTTGCATGATGCCATTACCCGTATCAATAATAGACTTCGCATCAGCCGTACCATTTTCCAATGCGGCGAGCACCACAAAAGGTTTCACTGTTGAGCCGGGCTCCATAGCATCGGTCAGCACGCGGTTTCGCATTTTAAAGCTTTGTAAATCAGAGCGGTTGTTCGGGTTGTAAGACGGTGCATTGACCATGGCTAACACAGCGCCCGTTTTCACATCGAGCAGTACAGCAGAGCCTGAGGTCGCTTTATGATCGGCCACCGCTTGCTTGATCGCTCGGTAGGCGATCGCCTGCAGTCGTTGATCTATGGTAAGTTCTAGTGGTTTGCCTTCTTCGCGTTCTTCTAACGCAATATTTTCGACAACGCGTCCGTAGCGATCTTTACGAATCGTTCGCTTGCCCGCTTCGCCCGTGAGCCATTTGTCGTAACTGCGTTCAACCCCTTCCAGGCCGTGCCCATCAATTCCGGTCACACCGATAAGGTGTGCACTGACTTCACCTGCGGGGTAGTAACGTCGAGATTCCGCTTTCAGGCCAACACCCACCAGCTTAAGCTCACGGATGTACTTAGCCATCGCAGGGCTAACTTGTCTTTGTAGATAAATAAATCGACGGGATTTGTTGCTAGAGATCTTATCGATCATTGATTGTCGCTGTAGGCCAAGTACATCGGCTAATGCATACCAACGATCAATCTGAGCCATACCATTTTTATCGAAAATCGTTTTGGGGTCGGCCCATACCGCTTCAACGGGAACACTCACAGCAAGCGGTTCGCCATTACGGTCAGAGATAATACCGCGAGCAGAAGGAATAGCCTTAACACGTACCGAGCGAAGATCGCCCTGACGGATTAAGTTATCGGGTTCAATAATTTGGATGTAAGCCACACGACCAACGAGTGCAGCAAAGGCAAGAAACACGAAAGCAATAACGACGTTGAAACGCCATTTAATAAGAATTGGATCCGAATCCTCTTCGCTCTTCACTCGCTCTTTCGTTGATTTCTTAACGGGTTTAGCGGGTGCTTTTTCCTTTTTACCGGTCATTTCAGTGTGATCACAACTTCTTTGTCAGAGTCTGGACGTTTCATGTCTAGCTCTCTTTTTGCCGATGCTTGAACGCGGCTATGTTCAGCCAGAGCCGTCTCTTCAAGCATTAAATTTCGCCACTCATCATCAAGCTGTTCCCGCTCCACCAATGCCATGTCTTTTTGCGTAATCGCCTGACGTGATACATGTGTCGTAAGAACGACCCCCATCGCACTCGCAAAGATGCAGATAAGAAGCCCCAATGGGACTTTACCCACGGAGATCAAATCAAGAAATATTATCTTGGCTAAGTTGGGTTTGGAGGTCTTCATTGACTATAGCTTTTCTGCGATTCGTAGTACTGAACTGCGCGAACGAGTATTCTCATCCACTTCATCTTTAGAAGGCTTGATCGCTTTACCAATTGGTTTCAGATCGGCACTGCCTAACGCTTTAATTTGGTCTTCTGTTAGCGGTAAACCGTGAGGAACTTGTGGACCTTGGCTCTCTTTACGGATAAAGCGCTTCACCATACGGTCTTCAAGCGAGTGGAAACTGATAACAGAGATACGACCTTGAGGAGCCAGAATACTCGCTGCTCCTTTCAGTGCAGTATCGATCTCTTCCAGTTCACTGTTAATGTAGATACGGAATGCTTGGAAAGCACGTGTTGCTGGGTGTTTTTTCTCTTTGAAGCTTTTTGGAGCGACATCAGAGATAAGCTTAGCCAACTGGCCAGTGCGCGTTAGCGGTTCGTTCTCTTCATTCTCTTGATAAGCAATGATGCCTTTCGCGATACGACGAGCGTGTTTGTCTTCACCGAACTCACGAATAACCCATGTGATGTCATCAAGATCAGCTTCAACCAACCACTGGGAAACAGGAATGCCGGTTGTTGGATCCATACGCATATCAAGCGGGCCATCTTTCATGAAACTAAAGCCACGCTCAGCGTCATCCAACTGTGGTGAAGAAACACCTAGATCCAGTAAAACACCATCCACTTGACCGACTAAGTCATAACGCTCTGCATATTCAGCCATACCTGAGAACGGGCCATGAATAATCGTAAAACGAGGGTCATCAATTTTTTGTGCTTCTGCAATCGCTTGTGGATCGCGGTCAATACTAAAGAGTCTTCCATTCTCGCCCAGTTTAGACAGGATTGTACGGCTGTGACCACCACGGCCAAAAGTACCATCGATGTAGGTACCGTCAGGTTTGATCGCAAGTCCGTCAATAGATTCGTTAAGCAATACTGAAATATGTTTGAATGCTTCTGTCATAGTCTTCTCAGTGAGTGGATTGAGCCATTAGTTCGGCAATAATTTGTTCTATTAACGTTTTAGTGTACTGATTTCACGCTGTATCTCCACCATATTGTGTATAGGCATTTGGAATTTTTGACCCAAGCTTATATCAGGGTGAAAGATTTTAAGGAAATCTAAATAATTTACGTCAATATAAAGCAAAAAACCCATCACTACGGTTAAGTAATGATGGGTTCTTTATATAGGTGGAGTTGACACATACGCCGGGTTCTGTTCCGCTTGCGCGGCGGTAACCATTCGTCTAGGCCTGCAATCGCTCACAGGCTCAAGCAATCTACCCGCCCCCATACGCGAGCAACGCAATGTGAGGGCCTATTTGATCTTGCTCCGGGTGGAGTTTACCTTGCTACGAACTGTTGCCAGTCGCACGGTGCGCTCTTACCGCACCCTTTCAGCCTTACCTGTGCCCCTTCCGAAGAAATGAGGCCATCGGCGGTCTTCTCTCTGCTGCACTTGTCGTGGGCTCGCGCCCCCCAGACGTTATCTGGCACCCTGCTCTATGGAGCCCGGACGTTCCTCCCCTCTACCAGTCTCCCGAAGGACTTCAACGTCAGTTTCCCGAAGGACCTCAACGTCAGTCTCCCGAAGGACATCAGCAAAGCAGCGATTACCCGTTCAACTCCGCGGAGAATTGTATAGAGATTAGTGAGCAGTGTCTAGCGAGATCACAAATATGCTGCAAACACTTGAGTAAATGAATGAATTTCACACAATTCAGGCAAAAAAAAGAGGAATAACGGTAATACCATCATTCCTCAGAAGCTTTTTCAGTAGAGGGCTTCTACAATATAAAGCGCAATCTAGTTGTCTAGATGCTCTAAGCCCCACTTATATAACGCGTTCTTTTTCAAGTTGTAGATTTCTGCCGTCATCGCTGCCGCTTTTTTAAGGGGTAGTTCTTTGGTTAGGATACCCAGCGTGCGAGTTGCTTCATCTGGTAGTTCTGTAGTCGCCTCTTCACGGTGACCATGAATCAGCAGCACCATCTCACCGCGCTTACGGTTCGAATCTTCTTCAATCCACTCAATAAGCTCACCGAGTGGCAACCCTTGAATGGTTTCGAATGTTTTAGTCAGCTCACGCGCCAACACAACTTCACGGTCTGGGCCTAAGATCTCAAGCATGTCTTGTAGAGAATCAGTAATACGGTGCGGTGATTCGTAGAAGATACAAGTACGCTCTGCTTTTGCGATCTCTAAGAACTTATCTTTGCGACCCTTACTCTTTGGTGGCAAGAAGCCTTCAAAGCTAAAGCGATCCGACGGTAAACCAGAAGCACTTAACGCAGTAATCACTGCACAAGCACCAGGAAGTGGCACAACTCTCACACCCGCTTGACGACATTGTGAAACAAGATGGTAACCTGGGTCACTGATTAAAGGAGTACCCGCATCAGAGACTAATGCGATAGACTGACCTTCTAATAACCTTTCGACTAGAACTTGCGCTTTAGTTTGTTCATTATGATCATGTAAAGCGAACGTTCTGGTTGATATATTGAAGTGAGCAAGCAGCTTACCCGTGTGGCGTGTGTCTTCAGCTGCAATAACATCGACACTTGATAAAATTTCAATTGCTCTTTGAGTGATATCTCCCAAATTTCCGATTGGGGTTGGCACAATATAGAGAGTTGGGCTCTCTGTGAGCAAGGTTTTGTTATCTGTCATTTGTTTACCATCACTTCAACGATTAATATAGATACAAATTTATACGGAATTTAAAGAACTCATGGCAACGATGAACCATAAGAGACTCAGTGTACCACGCTTACTCACTCCAATTGCATTAGCAATTACATTGGCGGCTTGTTCTTCAGGTCCTCAAGCACCAACGCGTGTTGATATTACACTCGATCCAGCGCAATCAACTGAAAGTTACATGATGCAGGCGGATAGTAGCAAAGGAAGTCTACAAAACGACTGGTTAATCATGGCGCTTAAGGCTTCTGTGCAAGCTGGAAAAACAGATCAAGCGACTCTGCTTATCAAACGCTTAGCAAAACAAGAACTGAGCGAAGTTCAACAAGCAGAATGGCAATTAGCTCGCGCTCAACTGCTGGTGAATAACTCGCAACCGCAGCAAGCTTACAGCCAGCTGAACTTTCAACCTTGGTGGAAGCTTCCTAACGAGCAGTGGAAAGATTATCACGAGCTACGCGCTAACATTTCTGAAATGCAAAGCGAGTATTTTGAAGCGAGCCGTGAGTTAGTCCTTTATTCTGAATACCTGGACGCTAGCGACGAAAGCCAACAGCAGACTGCCGACCGTATTTGGCAGAACCTGAATAGCTACTCTCAGTATGAAATTTTAGAGCTTAAGACTTCTCCTACAGAAGATGTTCTAGCCGGTTGGCTACAGCTCGCTATTTACATGAAGACGCTGAACTCTAACCTTCCAGATCTACAAACAACCCTGTCCGATTGGCTAGCTGAAAACCCTCGCCATCCTGCAGCGACATACACACCTCAGGCAATCACTGACATATTGGCGCTAGAGATCAGCAAACCAACTAGCACTGTGCTATTACTACCGCTAACGGGTAAGTACGGCAAGCAAGCACAGCTTGTACGTGATGGTTTCATCTTTGCGATGATGAATGACAAAGAACGCGAAGAAGATGCAACGCTGACCGTAATGGATACCAACGTACAAAGTGCCGCTGAAATTAAAGCGACACTGGAAGAGAATAACGTTGATTTCATCGTTGGCCCTCTGATTAAGAGCAATATCACCAAGCTTCAGCAAGCGCAGAAAAACCACGAGAACTCGATTCCAGCATTAGCTCTTAATATTCCAACTCAGCTAGAACCAGATACTAATATTTGTTATCTCGCTTTATCGCCAGAACAAGAAGTCGCTCAGGCTGCGAAACACCTTTTTTCACAAGGCTATAAGTACCCACTTATTCTTGCACCCAAAGGACGCTTAGGTGACCGCGTTAAGCAAGCGTTTAACGAAGAGTGGCAGAAATACAGCAGCAACGACGTTGCAATCAGCTTCTTCTCTGACAAACGCCAACTGCAGCGTAATGTGAATCAGATTTTCGGTTTACAAGAGAGCCAACAACGTATCGCTCAAATGGATGGGCTACTGAACCTAGACCTAGAAACAGAGCCACGCAGTCGTCGTGATATCGATTCTGTCTATATTGTCGCTAAGAATTCAGAGCTAACACTCATCAAACCCTTCATTGAAGTAGCAATTAACCCTGACGCTGACCAACCAGCACTGTTTTCTAACTCACGCAGCAACAGCGGTGACAAGCAGTACGAAGACCTAACGGGCGTGTTCTACAGCGATATCCCGCTATTGGTCGAGAACAAAAACGAGCTTAACAAAGCGCTTAATGATCTATGGCCTTCACACTCGAACAGCCAAAAACGTCTACAAGCGTTGGGAATGGATGCATACTACTTAATGGATGCACTACCACAGATGAAAGCCGTACAAGATTACAGTATTACAGGCGAAACTGGCGTATTAACCATCGACAACAACTGTGTTGTTCAACGTGAAATCAGCTGGGCAGAGCATGGGGCTTTTTAGCCGTAAGTTCCTATCCAAACCATCAATCACCCACAAACAAGTGGGTGATAAATACGAGGCTGTGGCAAAATCGTACCTGATTAACCACGGTTTATCGTTAATAGAAGAAAACTTCATAGCAAAATGTGGCGAGATTGATCTTATAATGCGCCATAACAATACCGTTGTGTTTGCTGAGGTAAAATACCGTAAGCAAACCCGCTACGGACATGCCGCTGAAATGGTGACAGCCAAAAAGTCACAAAAGCTACTCAAAACAGCCAACGTTTGGCTTATGCAGCAAGGCTTGTCGGTACATTCTACAGATTACAGGTTTGATATCGTTGCCATTGAAGGGCCGAATGACAATATCGACTGGATTCAAAACGCGATTACCCAAGGATAAACATGCTAGACAGCATCAAAGAAAGTTTTACAGAAAGTATTCAAATCCAAATTGCAGCGGCTGAAGCACTGCCAGACGCAATCACGCATGCCGCTCAAGCAATGGTTGCAACCCTGCTCAACGGAAACAAGATTCTTTGTTGTGGTAATGGTGGTTCGGCGTCGAACGCTCAGCAATTTGTATCTTGCCTACTTAATCGCTTTGAAACCGAGCGCCCTAGCCTTCCAGCAATGGCTCTCACTGCTGACAATACTACGTTAACGGCTGTCGCTAACGACTACCACTATGAAGAGATCTTCTCTAAGCAGGTACGTGCGTTTGGTCAAACTGGTGATATTTTACTGGCTATCTCTACCAGCGGTAACAGCAAGAACATAATCAAAGCGATGGAAGCGGCGGTAACTCGTGATATGACTATCATCGCCTTTACCGGTAAAGACGGCGGTGAAATGGCTGGCCTGCTTGGTGAACACGATGTAGAAATTCGTATCCCTTCACACCGTACAGCACGCATTCACGAAGTACACATGGTGACACTACACTGCTTATGTGACCTAATCGATCAAGTACTCTTCCCTGCTCACGAAGAGTGATATACGGAGCATCACAATGAAATCATTAACTTCTATGAAGCTGCTTAAGCTGATTAGTGTTTCGCTACTTACACTGTCGTTATCTGGTTGTGCTGGTCTTTTCATTGCTGGTGCAGCAACTACTGCAAATCTAGTCACAGATACACGAACCACCAAAGAGATTTGGAGCGACAACAATATCGAATTTGAAGTTGCAGCTATGACTAATAAACCGCCATTTCGTGGCAACGTCAGTGTCACAGCAAGCTCTTACCGCGGTTCAGTAGTCCTGATGGGGCAAGCAACGACAGATGCTGAACGTCGTTCTTTTGAAAGCCAAGCCAAAGCAGTGACGGGAGTTGAAAGCATACACAACCAGATTCGAGTGAAAGAACCATTGTCTGTTACTGCTATCAGTAAAGACAGTTGGATTACCACTAAAGTGAAGTCTGCCCTACTTGCTGAGTCTGAGCTTAACGGCATAAAAGTTAAAGTAATTACTGAAGATTCAGAAGTATTTCTGCTGGGATTGGTTTCTCGAGAACACGCTGATATCGCGACAGAAGTTGCGCGTAATATCTCTGGTGTGAAGCAGGTGATTCGAGCGTTTGAATATGGCGAAGAAGACGCTTCGGTAAACTAACGCCCTATGAATTTACTTAGCTAACTTAGCTGATTATTAGTTGGCTGGCTGGCTGGCTGGCTGGCTGGCTGGCTGGCTGGCTGGCTGGCTGGTAAAGCCTAACGAAATGAATCAAAAGAATAAAATCAGAAAGCACAAAAAGAAAAAGCAGCGATAAATCGCTGCTTTTTTTGTATTTGGAGTTATTTAAAAAATAACGCTATTTGATAACACGAAGACTTGGGCGACCTTTCGCTGGACGAGATGGCTCAGGTTCTGAGTCAGACTCTTCAGCATCTACGTCTGCTGTTGCAACACTCAAAGATGGGCCTTTTTCTGGTTCTTCAAAAGGACTTTCTTCAATTCCTTCTTCAAACGCTTCCATGTAAGCCTCTTCAGGTTCAAACATGGTGCCAGCACCATTCTCACGAGCATAAATCGCTTGTACTGCATATAGAGGAACGATCACAGAGTGTGGACGACCACTAAAGCGAGCACTAAACGTCACAGCTTCGTTACCCAGTTCAAGTTGTCCAACCGCACGAGGCGCGATGTTCAGAATGATCTGACCATCTTGAACAAACTCGTCTGGAACTCTCACACCCGGCAATGTTGCTTCAACAACCAAGTGTGGAGTCAGTTCGTTATCAACCAGCCATTCATAAAATGCACGAAGCATGTATGGTCGGCGTGGAGTCATATTTGAAATATCCATAAACGCTTAGCGAACGAGTCGCATCTCACGCTCAGCTTCCGTTAGAGAAGCTAGGAATGAATCACGTTCGAATACGCGGTTCATGTAAATCTTAAGTTCTTTAGAACCTGGACCAATCAGTTCGATACCAAGCTCAGGTAAGCGCCATAGTAGCGGAGCTAGGTAACAATCAATTAGGCTAAACTCTTCGCTCATGAAGTATTCATACTCAGCGAAGATAGGTGCAAGAGTTAGTAGGTCGTTGCGTAATTTCACGCGAGCTGCTTCAGATTCTTCAGCGTTGCCTTTAACGATCTTCTCTGCAACTGAATACCAGTTACGCTCAATGCGGTACATCATTAGACGACTATTACCACGAGCAACCGGGTATACAGGCATCAATGGTGGATGAGGGAAACGCTCATCTAGGTATTCCATGATGATCTTTGAGTCATATAGAGCAAGCTCACGATCAACAAGAGTAGGTACTGATTTGTACGGGTTCAGTTCAACAAGCTCTGCTGGTAGATTTTTCTCATCAACCAACTCAACTTCAACACTTACGCCTTTTTCAGCAAGAACAATGCGCACCTGATGGCTATACATATCAGAAGCACTTGAGAAAAGAGTCATTACAGAACGTTTATTGGCAGCTACAGCCATGGAGCCCTCCAGTACACTTTAAATAAAAACAATGGAGGCCTAAAGCCTCCATTGAACATTAACATAATTTGGGAATTAGCACGGTATTATAGCATAATTAGTGCACATCACGCCAATACTCTTTCTTCAGCAAAATCACGATGATAGTGAAGATTACTAAGAAGGCCATTACCCACCAACCCATAGCATGACGCTCAAGTTGAACAGGGTCGCCCGAGTAAACCAAAAAGTTAACAAGGTCACGAACTGCTTCGTCGTATTCACCAGCACTTAATTCGCCAGAACCATCTGTTTCAGTACCAACAACAACCTTTACTTCCTCACCATCGACCATGTGAGTATCGTAGATTGGCGTTGGGATACCTTGTAGTTCTTCAAGAACATGCGGCATACCAACACTTGGGAAAACCAGGTTGTTCACACCAAATGGACGAGACGGATCTTCATAGAAAGTACGAAGGTACGTGTATAGCCAATCTGCGCCACGAACACGAGCTACCAATGTTAGATCTGGTGGTGGTGCACCAAACCAACCAGCTGCTTGCTCAGAAGGCATAGCGTTAACCATCAAGCTACCAATTTTTACTTCAGGATCGAAGATCAGGTTTTCCTTCATTAGGTCTAAAGGAATCTCCAAATCATTCGCAACACGTTCATAACGTTGGTACTGCGTTGAGTGACAAGCGAAACAGTAGTTCATGAACATCTTAGCGCCATTTTGCAATGAAGCTTTGTCTGTTAAATCATTGTTTGCTTTGTCTAATGGTACGCCTGCACCCGCTGCCATCGCTAGTGACGGCAACATAGCAAATAAAATTACAATCCACTTTTTCATTTGAATGTCACCCTTTCTGGTAATGGTTTCGTCGCTTCATTTTTACTGTAGAACCACAGCAGAACGAAGAACATGAAGTAACCTAAGCTAAAGATTTGAGCTAGTAGCGTGTATGTTGGCGTTGCTGGAAGCGCGCCAAGTACACCAAGCGCAATAAAGCTTATTGTGAATTGGATGATGTTAATCAAATGCAGTTTGCTACGGTAACGGTAAGAACGCACTTTACAACGGTCGAACCATGGCAGTAGGAATAGCACAACAATAGATGCGCCCATTGCAACGACACCTAACAGTTTATCTGGAACAGCACGTAGTACCGCGTAGAACGGCGTGAAGTACCAAACTGGAGCAATATGCTCAGGTGTTTTCAGTGGGTTTGCAGCTTCAAAGTTAGGCGGCTCAAGGAAGTACCCACCCATCTCTGGGTTAAAGAACAGCACGTAGCAGAATAAGAATAGGAAACCAGCAACACCTACCATATCTTTTACCGTCCCGTATGGGTGGAAAGGAATAGAGTCGATGATGTCGTATTTCTTAGTGTAATCCTTGTGGAATGGGAACTGAGTCTTGTAGTCGTCGCCCATTGTGCCTTTAGGAAGCTTAGTTTCGATACCGTCCGGGTTGTTCGAACCCACTTCATGCAGCGCCAGTACGTGAAGTACGATAAGCAGCAGAAGTACGATTGGCAGAGCGATAACGTGCAGTGCGAAGAAACGGTTCAACGTTGCGCCAGAGATGATGTAGTCACCACGGATCCAAAGCGTTAGATCGTCACCAATAACAGGGATCGCACCAAATAGAGATATGATTACCTGAGCACCCCAGTAAGACATTTGACCCCATGGCAGTAAGTAACCCATGAAAGCCTCAGCCATAAGTACTAAGAAGATCAACATACCGAAGATCCAAAGTAGCTCACGAGGTTTTTGGTAAGAACCGTAAATTAGGCCACGGAACATATGCAGGTAGATTACAACAAAGAATGCTGAAGCTCCTGTTGAGTGCATGTAACGTAGTAGCCAACCGTATTCCACATCACGCATGATGTATTCAACAGAAGCAAATGCGCCCTCACCAGACGGTACATAGTTCATTGTCAGCCAAATACCCGTAAGGATTTGGTTAACCAGTACCAACATAGCTAAAGAACCAAAAAGGTACCAAAAGTTAAAGTTCTTAGGCATTGGGTATTCAGATAAATGCTTTTTGTAAGCATTCATCGCGGGTAGACGTTTCTCTACCCAATCAAGCAATCCTTGCATTACGCGTCTCCCTCGTCCACACCAATCATGATCTTCGTGTCACTCAAATACATATGCTTTGGTACAACAAGGTTCAATGGAGCCGGTACGCCTTGGAATACTCGACCTGCCATATCAAACTTTGAACCATGACAAGGACAGAAGAAACCAGACTTAACGCCCTGAACCTGTTCTGCGAAAGAATCTGGCAGGTAAGTTGGAGAACAACCTAAGTGCGTACAGAAACCAACAGCAACAAAGAATTCCGGCTTAATTGAACGAAACTCGTTCTGCGCGTATTCTGGTTGTTGTTCAGCTTCAGATTGAGGGTCACGAAGTTGACCACCGATCGCTTTTAGATTCTCTAGCACCGATTCAGCACGGCGTACAACCCATACAGGTTTACCTTGCCACTCGACACGAACCATTTGTCCCGGTTCTAACTTACTGACTTCCACTTCCACCGGTGCGCCCGCAGCTTTCGCCTTGGCACTCGGATTCCATGATTTAATAAAAGGCACGGCTACAGCAGCTGCTCCTAAACCACCAACAACGGCTGTTGTTGCGGTTAAGAAACGCCTGCGACCGTTATTTAAAGGCGCGTTGCTCATCCAAACATTCTCCCATTTGCTCCTTATGGATTGAAATAATTCCGAATAAAGAGCATGGCTAACAAAATATGTATTTAGTTCTATTTATTGACGGCAAATGATAAATAAAACCCTACTTTTTGACAAGATAAAGCTACCTTTTTGTAACAATCATGAGGCAAAGCGCACATTGGGTTACAAAAGCTTTCAAAATATAAGAATTTAGGAATAAAACGAGGGAGGGAAAGCGTTTAGAGGGGCTATAAAAACAAAAAGCCCGGCATATAGCCGAGCTTTGAACCACAATTCCAGTCGTAAAACTGGGAGCGTGTACTTTTTCGTAAAGAAAAATTAACGCTTAGAGAATTGAGGTTTACGACGTGCTTTACGTAGACCAACTTTCTTACGTTCAACGCAACGAGCGTCACGCGTAACATAGCCAGCTGCACGTAGAGCAGGACGTAGAGTTTCATCGTATTCCATAAGAGCACGAGTGATACCGTGGCGGATTGCGCCAGCTTGACCTGAAATACCACCACCAGAAACAGTGATGTAAAGGTCAAGTTTCTCAGTTAGTTCAACTAGCTCAAGAGGTTGCTTAACAACCATACGAGAAGTTGGACGACCGAAGTAAACATCAAGGCTGCGCTTGTTGATTACGATCTCACCAGAGCCTGGTTTGATGAAAACACGAGCTGCTGAGCTTTTGCGACGACCAGTGCCGTAGTATTGATTCTCTGCCATTGTCTTAATCCCCTTAGATGTCTAGTACTTGTGGCTGTTGAGCAACATGGTTGTGCTCAGTACCAGCGTACACTTTAAGCTTACGGTACATCGCGCGGCCTAGTGGACCACGTGGAAGCATACCTTTAACTGCTAGTTCAAGAACCATTTCTGGTTTCTTAGCAATTAGCTTTTCAAAAGTGATAGTTTTAAGACCACCTGGGAACTCAGAGTGACGGTAGTAAACCTTACCCTTAGCTTTGTTACCAGTTACAGCAACTTTCTCAGCGTTAACAACGATGATGTAATCACCAGTGTCTACGTGAGGAGTGTATTCTGCTTTGTGCTTGCCGCGTAGGCGAGAAGCGATTTCACTTGCTAGACGGCCAAGAGTTTTGCCTTCAGCGTCTACAACATACCAGTCGCGTTTTACAGTTTCTGGTTTAGCAACGAAAGTTTTCATGCTAATAATTACCTATTTAAAAAATTTACACTTAAGGAATACTCGCGTATTCCCACTGTCTAAGAGTTACCATTCATCACCCCTTCGAGTGTTGGAAAACTCTTGGCATAACGTGATTTTACTCATCGCTAGAGGCCCGCAGTAACGGTAGGTCGCAGGATTATAGAGAAGAGCGAAGAAAAAATCACCTCTTTTTGAACAAAATCACGATTTTTTTAATTCTCTTTCTTATTCGAGATAATCAAAGCTAACTTAAGTGTTCTTTTGCCAAATACTCATGGCTCTGCATTTCAATTAAACGCGACTGACAACGTTTAAACTCAAACTCTAGTTGACCATGGGTGTATAGTTTTTCTAGCTCCACTTCCGCTGAAATAATCAGTTTCACATTGCGCTCATAGAACTCATCAACTAACGCAATAAAGCGTCTAGCAGCGTCATCGGAAGTCGCGCCCATTTGCAACACATCAGCCAATAGAACTGTGTGATAAACTCGAGACAATTCAATATAGTCATTTTGGCTGCGAGCCGACTGACAAAGCTGAGCAAAAGTACCATGCAGCACGCCATCACTCGCTTCGACTACATCTAATTGACGGTGATTAACCTCTATCTGCTTAAGCTTCTCTTTATCTTCACCCACCAACTGCGCGTAATATTTCTCTAGATTGATATTGGCTTGATTATCTAATGGGTAATGATAGATCTCAGCTTGCTCTAAGGTTCTCAGGCGGTAATCAATACCACTATCGACATTAAGGATGTGGCAATTCTCTTGAATAAGCTTAATAGCGGGTAAGAAACGCGCTCGCTGTAACCCGTTGCGATACAGATCCGCAGGTGGAATATTAGAGGTCGCAACCAAGATAACGTTTCGAGCGAATAACTCTTGGAACAAAGTTCCTAAGATCATGGCATCGGTAATGTCTGAAACAAAGAATTCATCAAAACAAATAATATCCGCTTCTTCTTTCAACTTATCTGCCACTAAAGGCAACGGGTCGCTAACATTACCTAGCGCCCTTAGCTCATCATGGACTCGATACATAAAGCGGTGAAAGTGAACGCGCATTTTTTTTGTGGTCGGTAAGGCATCGTAGAACGTATCCATTAAATAGGTTTTACCGCGCCCGACGCCGCCCCAAAAATAGAGGCCTTTTGGTGGCAGTGGCAGTTCTGGCTTTTTGCCCATTAACTTCTGGAATCGAGTCAGTTGAGGAATAGGGGTATTCATGTAATCTTGGAATTGATGAAAGAGTTCATCTAAAGATTTAACGGCTTGCTCTTGTGCTGGATCTCTTTGAAATCCATGTTCTTTTATATCTTGTTCGTATTTTTTAATGGGATTCATGACGACATTTCCACAATGAAAGCGATATCAGACAGCAAATAAAAATGAGCCCAAACAGTATGAGATATGTCGCTATGCGGTGAATAATGCAGCATCAAACTGCTAACTAGCGCACACGCATTTCTCTTTATACTGCGGCTTTCTCATAGTACCATGGAGCCGTATCACGTGTAACTAAGCAGTAACAAACATGTTAAAAAACAATAATAAGGAGCTGTTATGCCTTGGATGTATGCCGTTGCCGGTTTACTAGTCGGAGTTATTTTAGGGGTCGCTATTTCTCGTCTCATGACACCTGAATACAAAAAACAAAAGAACGTACAGAAAGAATTAGATAGCGCAAAGTTTGCCCTGGAACAGCAGCGACAAGAGCTAGCTGACCACTTTGCGAAATCAGCAGAAATGTTGGACACCTTAGGTAAGGACTATACAAAGCTTTACCAACACATGGAAAAAACAAGCTCAGAGCTACTCCCTAACCTGCCAGAGCAAGACAACCCATTTGTGAAAACAGCCGCTGCTCATTCGGATAAGCCACAAGATAAGTCTTCAGTTAAAGAGTCGACTCTTGAAGAACAACCGAAAGATTACGCGAACGGCGCAACCGGTTTATTTACCGAGCAGAAGAAAGAGATCATGGATGCTCCCGATGTCGTAACAGCAAAAGCATCGTAAACATTTAACACTTCTGTGAACTTTACAAAGGTTTTTGAGTCATAACTTTCACTCAGGTCATTTGAAACTTATCCTATTTATTACACGTAGTGAGAAGAATAAGACCTTAACTAGAGAGGAGTTTATGATGAAAAAACCTTTGCTCGCTTTATCAATACTGACTTTAAGCTTAAGTTCAATCATCACCCCCATCCAAGCAACGGCCGCACTGCCATTAAGTGTGGGTAATGAACAATTACCAAGCCTCGCACCTATGCTTGAACAAGTGACCCCCGCTGTAGTTAGTATTGCCGTAGAAGGCAAACAGGTACAACGTCAGCAAATCCCTGAACAGTTTCAATTCTTTTTTGGCCCAGAACAAACACGAGAGCGTCCATTTCGCGGGCTAGGCTCTGGTGTGATCATTGATGCCAAGAAAGGCCATATTGTCACCAATTACCATGTCATCAATGGTGCCGACGATATCAAAGTAAAACTTCACGATGGTCGAGAGTACGATGCCGAGCTCATCGGTGGAGACCAAATGTCTGATATCGCACTGCTCAAATTAGAAGAAGCCAAGAACCTTACCCAGATAAAAGTCGCAGACTCCGACAAACTAAGAGTTGGTGACTTTAGTGTCGCTATCGGTAACCCATTCGGACTTGGGCAAACAGTAACATCCGGCATCGTATCTGCACTCGGCCGTAGCGGCCTGAATCTAGAGAACTTTGAAAACTTCATTCAAACCGATGCAGCTATCAACAGTGGTAACTCTGGTGGTGCGTTAGTGAATCTCAACGGTGAACTGATTGGTATCAACACGGCTATCCTAGGCCCTAACGGAGGCAATGTCGGTATCGGCTTTGCAATTCCTTCCAATATGATGACAAACCTGACTGAACAGATTCTCGATTTCGGTGAAGTAAAACGTGGCATGCTTGGTGTCCAAGGTGGAGAGGTCACCTCGGAATTGGCTGAAGCGCTTGGTTATGAGTCCAGCAAAGGTGCTTTTGTTAGCCAAATTGTACCCGACAGTGCTGCAGACAAAGCAGGATTGAAAGCGGGCGATGTCATTGTCTCCATTAACGGTAAGCGTATTGATACTTTTAGTGAGTTAAGAGCCAAAGTAGCCACCCTAGGTGCAGGTAAACAGATCGAGTTAGGCGTGGTTCGTGACGGTAAGCATAAGACCTTTGACGTCACGCTTGGTGAATCCACAAATAGTAAGACACAAGCTGAAAAGCTCCATGAAGGACTTGCCGGTGCAGAGCTCACCAACACAACCGACAGCGATTCAGCGACAGGCGTCAAGGTATCAAGTGTCGCTCAAGGTTCGCCAGCAGAAGCTTATCAGCTTCTTAAAGATGACATCATCATCGGGGTAAACCGCCAACCAGTTAAGAACCTTGCTGAATTTAGAAAGATTCTTGAAAAACAACCTGGCGTATTGGCACTTAATATCCAGCGAGACGATAGGACTATCTATCTAGTTATTCGATAGCCATACGTCAGCGTAATTACAGGGAGGCTCAGTAAGTTTGCTTTAAACTTACTCAGTCTCCCTTTTCTTTAGATCAATCAAAATGCTATGCTTCACTGATAATCAAGTCAGTCATCCATTGACGGATGCTTCATACCTTACTTGTTGAAGAGGGAAACATGCTGTCCTTTCTATTTCGTTCTATTTCCCTTGGACTCGTTTCTGCGGCACTTATTCTTCTCGCATTCCCGAGTTTAAGGCCCGCTATTGTTGCAGACGTCACGAACCCTCAAGTCGATAATATTGGCTCTCTTCAGATCTCATTTAACCAAGCGGTGCGACGTGCTGCCCCCGCGGTGGTTAATATTTATAGCCGTAAATACGCAGAAAGCGATCGCAATAAGCTACTCACTCAAGGATTAGGTTCAGGGGTCATTGTTAGCGAGAAAGGCTACATCATTACCAATTTCCACGTTGTGGCTCAAGCCGACCAAATCGTCGTGGCACTTCAAGACGGACGAGTAGCCGCCGCACAGCTTGTCGGTTCAGACAAACGCACCGATATCGCGATACTCAGAGTCAGCGGTGACAACTTACCCGTGATTCCACTGAATCAAGATTACACAGCAAATGTCGGCGACGTGGTTCTAGCTATCGGTAACCCATACAACCTAGGCCAAACCACGACCTTTGGTATTATCTCGGCGACCGGTCGCTCTTCAATCAGTGCCGATGGCCATCAAGCCTTTATCCAGACCGATGCTGCAATCAATGAAGGTAACTCAGGTGGTGCACTGGTTAACTCACAAGGCGAGCTCGTCGGTATCAATACTGCTTCTTTCCAACAAGCTACCGACATGGAAACCTACGGGATCTCATTTGCAATCCCCTACTCACTTGCTAATAAAATCATGGAGAAGATCATCGCCGATGGTCGTGTTATTCGTGGTTATATTGGTGTCGACGGACAAGACATCAATTCGGTGACTTCACGCTTGCTGGGCACTAAGAACATCGGTGGTATTGTTGTCTTAGGCATTGACCCGAATGGCCCTGCAGCCGATGCCGGCTTTGAAGCACAAGATATCATTATCAGCATCAACAATACCCAAATTAGCGGACGACAAAGCGTAATGGACATTGTTACTGATCTTCGACCAGGTACTGTCATTGATGTTGGTGTATTACGCAAAGGTGAAAACAAGACCCTCAAGGTCACCATTACCGAAGACACACGCCTGTAGTCTTTATTTAGTTTGATTGCCGATAGCTAGCAACTCAAACCGCCATGTACAGATACAAAAAGTATAGATACAAAAAACCCAGCTCTTAAGCTGGGTTTTCTTTTATTAATCAATGCTGATTATAAACTCAATCAAAACTATGCGTCACTAGGTTCATCGATATCGATGCGCGTCACACGCTGTAAACCTCTTGGGAGTAGACCACCACGACGACCACGCTCACCACGGAAGTTTTCAAGGTCCGCCGGTTTCAAGCCAAGTTTACGTTTGCCCGCGTAAATAGTCAGCGTTGCATTCTCTGGAATGGCCATCAGATGCGATACAAACTCTTCTCGCTCTTTTGCTTTCGCAGAAGGGATATTGATGATTTTGTTGCCTTTACCTTTGCTCAGCTGAGGTAGGTCTTTAATCGGGAACAACAACATACGGCCTTGGTTAGTAATCGCCAGAATCTGGTTACTGTCCAAGTCAGCAATCGGGCTTGGTAACATCACTTCAGAAGCTTGTGGCAAGTTAACCAACGCTTTACCGCTCTTGTTCTTAGAAAGCAGATCGCTACCCTTACAAACAAAGCCATAACCCGCATCAGAGCCGACTAACCATAATTGTTCATTCTCTCCCATCACCACTTGGCGAATAGAAGTACCCGGGCTGACGTTCAAGCGGCCTGTAATTGGCTCACCTTGGCTTCGCGCCGACGGTAGTGAATGTGACTCAAGGGAGTAGCTTCGGCCATCACTGCCAAGGAACACCGCTTGTTGGTTACTCTTACCCTTAGCGCTTGCTAAGAATTTATCACCTGATTTGTAGTTCAAGCCTTCAGCGTCAACTTCATGCCCTTTAGCATGGCGAATCCAACCTTTTTCAGAAAGCACGACCGTAATTGGTTCACTTGGTACTAAGTCGCGCTCTGTTAGCGCTTTCGCTTCAGCACGCTCAATCAGAGGTGAACGACGATCATCGCCGTATTTATCAGCATCTGCTTGGATTTCTTTTTTGATCAACGTATTCAAGCGACGCTCTGAACCGAGTAGCTTTTCAAGCTTTTCACGTTCAGCTTCAAGCTCTTCTTGCTCTGCTCGAATTTTAAATTCTTCTAACTTAGCTAAGTTACGAAGTTTAATATCAAGAATCGCATTAGCTTGAATTTCAGAAATGTTGAAACGGCTCATTAGAACAGGACATGGTTCGTCTTCTGTACGAATGATCTCAATCACTTCATCGATATTAAGATAAGCAGCAAGTAAGCCTTCTAAGATGTGCAAACGTGCCAGTACTTTATCTAAACGGTACTGCAAACGACGACGAACGGTCGTGCGACGGAACTCAATCCACTCTTTCAGGATTTGAACTAAGCCTTTAACTTGAGGACGATTGTCTAAACCAATCATGTTCAAGTTAACGCGGAAGTTTTTCTCGAGATCCGTCGACGCGAACAGGTGGCTCATCAGTTGGTCACAGTCGATACGGTTTGAACGAGGAACGACAACGATACGCGTTGGGTTCTCGTGATCTGATTCATCACGCAAGTCGTCAACCATAGGCAGCTTCTTAGCGCGCATCTGGTTCGCAATTTGCTCAAGTAACTTCGCACCTGACACTTGATGAGGTAAAGACGTGATAACAATATCAGAGCCTTCCTTGTGCCATACCGCGCGCATCTTGATGCTGCCACGGCCTGTACGGTAGATCTTTTCGATGTCCGACTTCGGCGAAATAATTTCAGCCTCTGTCGGGTAATCTGGGCCTTGAATGAAACCCATCACATCTGGAAGTTCAGCTTTCGGCGTATCAATCAAATGAATCGCCGCGTTCGCCACTTCACGTACATTGTGAGGCGGGATGTCGGTCGCCATACCAACCGCAATACCTGTGATGCCGTTAAGTAAGATATGAGGAAGGCGTGCTGGCAACATCTGAGGCTCTTTCATGGTGCCATCAAAGTTGGGTTGCCAATCAACGGTTCCCTGACCTAATTCACCAAGCAGGACTTCCGCAAACTTAGACAGTTTTGCTTCGGTATAACGCATCGCAGCGAACGATTTCGGGTCATCCGGTGCACCCCAGTTACCTTGACCATCTACCAATGGGTAGCGGTAAGAAAATGGTTGCGCCATCAATACCATCGCTTCATAACAAGCAGAATCACCGTGTGGGTGATACTTACCTAATACGTCACCAACGGTACGTGCTGATTTTTTGTATTTCGATGCAGCGGATAAGCCCAGCTCAGACATCGCGTAAATAATACGACGCTGTACTGGCTTCAAGCCATCACCGATATACGGTAATGCACGATCCATGATCACGTACATTGAGTAATTTAAGTAGGCATCTTCGGTGAACTTGCGCATTGGCAACTGTTCAACGCCATCATATGTAATTTCGTTAGACATCCATTATACCTCGGCCATATCACCGTTAGTCTGTAGCCATGTACGGCGATCATCTGCACGTTTTTTACCAAGCAGCATGTCCATCATCTCGTTGGTCGCTTCGTTGTCATCAATCGTTAATTGAACAAGACGACGAGTGTTCGGATCCATGGTGGTTTCACGTAACTGAAGTGGGTTCATTTCACCCAGACCTTTGAATCGTTGCACGTTGATCTTGGCTTTCTTCTGCGATAGTCGCTCAAGCACACCATCTTTCTCTGCGTCATCGAGTGCGTAGAACACTTCTTTACCGCAATCGATACGATACAGAGGAGGCATTGCCACATAGATATGACCCGCTTCAACCAAAGCATGGAAGTGGCGAGTAAACAGTGCACACAACAGCGTCGCGATATGAAGACCATCCGAGTCCGCATCGGCAAGGATACAGATCTTACCGTAACGCAGGCCTGACAAGTCATCGTTATCAGGGTCGATACCCAGAGCAACCGAAATATCGTGTACTTCTTGTGAAGCCAATACTTGGTCTGCTGACACTTCCCAAGTATTTAGGATCTTACCGCGAAGTGGCATAACCGCTTGGAACTCACGATCACGTGCTTGTTTAGCAGAACCACCCGCCGAGTCCCCTTCCACGAAGAAGATTTCGGTACGGCTTAAATCTTGAACTGAACAGTCGGTTAGCTTACCCGGCAATGCTGGGCCTGAAGCGATCTTCTTACGCACAACCTTTTTGCTTGCGCGCATACGGCGGTGAGCATTGGCAATACAAGCTTCAGCTAACTGCTCTGCCAGTTGCGGTTTTTCGTTCAACCACAAGCTAAAGGCATCTTTTACCACACCAGATACAAACGCTGCGGTTTGACGAGAAGAAAGACGTTCTTTTGTTTGACCAGCAAATTGCGGATCTTGCATCTTCACCGATAGTACGTACGAACAACGATCGAAAATATCGTCACCCGTCAACTTAACGCCACGCGGCAGAAGGTTACGGAATTCACAGAACTCACGCATTGCATCAAGCAGACCTTGGCGAAGACCGTTTACGTGTGTACCACCTTGCTTAGTTGGTACTAAGTTCACGTAACTCTCGGTGATCATATCACCACCTTCTGGCTGCCAAATGATCGCCCAGTTCGCCATTTCCGTTTCAGCAACGAATTCGCCAACATAAGGTTCCTCAGGCAGTAAGGTGTAACCTTTCACACCTTCTGCAAGGTAGTCTTTCAGACCATCTTCATAGAACCATTTATGCTCTTCACCACCAACTTTGTCGACAAAGGTGATTTCTAAACCTGGACAAAGTACGGCTTTAGCGCGCAAATTATTGATAAGACGTAAAACAGAGAACTTAGAGCTATCGAAGTATTTAGGATCTGGCCAGAAATGCACCGTCGTACCGGTATTGCGGTGACCACAAGTACCCGTAACCGTAAGATCCGTTACGGCATGACCACCTTCAAGGGCAATTTCATGTACCTGACCGTCACGGCGAACCGTCACTTCAACACGTTTTGACAACGCGTTTACCACCGAGATACCTACCCCGTGCAAACCACCTGAAAACTTGTAGTTATTGTTCGAGAACTTACCGCCAGAGTGGAGCTTAGTTAAAATCAGCTCAACACCTGAGATCCCTTTTTCAGGGTGAATATCAACCGGCATACCACGGCCATCATCCGTCACTTCTAACGATTGGTCTGCATGCAACACGACTTTAATCTTCTTAGCGTGTCCCGCTAGTGCTTCATCAACCGAGTTATCAATGACTTCTTGGGCAAGGTGGTTTGGTCTTTCTGTCTCGGTATACATTCCCGGGCGGTGTCGCACGGGGTCGAGACCTTCAAGTACCTCGAGGTCTTTTGCATTATATTGTTCAGTCATAATACGGAGTTTACTCAAAAAGTTTGCGTCAGTTCGCTGGCTCTAGTTTAACTAAAGCGAAATCATTACTATGAACCGTCATAGTAGAGCGAACGAGCGAAGTATTGGGGAATATAGTCTGGAAGCTGAGTAATGATGTCAAGCTAGTTCAAAAACTAAGGCATCAAACTATGATATTTCACCACTGATAGATGAAATAACAGTCAAACAAGAGAAAATTACTTGATTGGTGAAACAGATTAAAGATTTAGAAAGGTGATGATTTGTTGGGGGTAGCGTTCAAAATTAACAAAGCTATGATCCCCCCCCTCTTCTACTGTCTGTAGTGCACCTTGGTACTTCTCTACCGCTTGTCGGTAATCCAGAACTTCGTCTTCCGTTTGCTGAAGTAACCAGAAGTCACTCGGCTGAGCGATAGCCGGAACCTCTAACGCCTTCAGTTCATTGATATGTTTTGTTTCCAGAACATATCGCTCTTCTGTATATGGATTTACTTGTTCACCTAAATAGTCAGCAAGAAGCTCATACGGCTTAACGGCTGGGTTCACAACCACAGCTTTAAAGCCATAGTGAGTATTCAGCCATGTTGAAAGATAGCCACCCAAAGAACTACCTACCAACGCTATCTGATATTGCTCTTTATATTGCTCCACCAGTTGCTGCAAATAAATGGCCGCTTGCTGAGGAAAACTCGGCAGTTGAGGTGTCATCACCTTGATATCAGGACGATGCTCCGCGCAATAGTCAGCCATCACCGTTGCTTTGTGAGAACGTGATGAACTGTTAAAACCGTGAATATAGAGAAGCAGTGGCGGCTTAGCGGCTTGCTGTTCAGAATCAAACATCAATAACCTGCCGCTTCAAAATCAGGTAAGAATTGTCCATGAGGTAAACGGCGAACTTGCGTGCTTACTGATCCATCTTGATGCAATTCAATCTCTCTCCAACCAGGCGACAAAGTATCAACCGCAAAGTCATCTGAGTTAGGTTTGAATTGTACACAAGTTGACGGTGTTGCCATGACTTGTACACCATGATGATCTCGATTCATGTCTTGATGAACGTGACCACACAGTACCGCTTTCACATTGATGTGCTGTTGAACCACTTCCCAAAATTGATCAGCATCTTTCAGGTTATGTTGGTCCAGCCATGCACTGCCAACCAATAGTGGATGATGGTGCAGCAGAACCAAGGTATTACGTTCGGGGAATTCGGTTAGCTTTTGTTCTAGTAGATCAAGCTGTTGATCACTGAGACGTCCGTGAGGCACACCAACCACTTGCGAGTCCAGCATCACCATCTGCCAATTATTGCCTAGCAAGACATGCTCAACACACTGTATTTGTGGTGATGGTAAAACACTGCCCATATTCGGTTTGAAGTCATGATTCCCTGGCAACCAGTAACACGGTTTATCCAAAGGTTGAATTCCTGACTCAAATTTTTGGTACGACTCAGCACTGTGATCTTGAGAAATATCACCGGTTGCCAAAATCGCTTGATAGTCAAAGCCCTGACTAACAATGGCATCGACTACAGCACGAAAGCTATCTTGAGTGTTGATGCTTAATAAACTGCCATTGCTCGGCGCAAATAAATGCGTGTCCGTTAGCTGTACAAGCTTAATACTGCTCTCATCAAATTTTGAAGTGTGTGATAATTCCAAAATAACAAATCCAGATACGTTACTGTTTAGACTTTAAAAGTGTTTTTAAATAGGCTCAATTAAAAAGAAACTGGGGTTCGGCTGATACCCGTTTTTAAACAAAACGTTAACCATTCCCCAAGAAATTTGTTCAATTGAAATTTCTCATCCTTTTGCAGAAGTTTTGTGTTGGGATAGTCATATTTTGCTTTGACTCGCGAAAAATCCCCGCTAGCGCACACTTCTGCAACTCGAGCGTCGTGATATAGCCTGACAGACATTTTTGGCAAAGGAAACACTGGCATCGCGTCACTCTGACATATATCTATTAATGTGGTGTATTTTGTGACCTCATTCACTGTCAATTGATACACCATATTAACGGCTTGGTAACAGCGAACGTCACCAACCTCATGCTCAACCGGTAACAGAGCATTAAGTTTGGCATAGTTAGTCTCGTAAACTCGCATCAATTCAGCCAGATCGACATGATACGGTTTTTTGACTGCTATATTTGGCATGACGTTAATCTATCCACTCTGACTGTAATTCTTGGTAGTTCAATTGTAGCCACTGCAGCGCAATGATCGTAGCGCCATTTTCAAACACACCGTCTTTTACTAACTGATAAGCGGCTTCGCGACTCATCACTTGCACGCGAATATCTTCACCTTCGTAATCCAATCCGTGAACCCCTTTTGCTGTCGTGGCGTCAACACAACCAACAAAGACGTCGAGCTTTTCTGAGCAACCGCCGGATGAAGGATAATACGAAGTAATAGGCAATACAGATCCGACTTCGACCCCCGCTTCTTCCATCGCCTCACGACGAGCAACATCTTTTGGTGATTCATCGGTATCAATAATCCCCGCAACAATTTCGTATTGCCAGGGGTTTTCATGCTCTAGAGCACCGACACGGATCTGTTCTACGATCACGACTTCATCACGTATAGGGTCATAAGGTAGCAAAGCGGCAGCATGTCCACGCTCAAACATCTCACGCTCGATTGGTTGGCTCCAGCCACCCTCAAACAGTCTATGTTTAAATGTGTACTTAACCATTTTGAAAAAACCACGAAACAGCGTCTCTTTTGAGACTATTTCCACATCTTGCGGAGTAAACTCATGTCGTTGATTGTCATACTGTTGCATTTGATACCTCACTAAGTGATCTTATAGTTTACTCATTGTCCGAGTTAACTACCAAGGATAAGGTTCAACTTTTAGTATAAAACTTATAATTAAAGTTAAGTTTTAAAAAATAAATATTGCACAAGTGGACAGTTAACTGTAAAAAAGTGCAAAGTTTCGAGTAAATTACCACCAAACTGGGTTAAACTCTTTTAAAGAAAATTCCATTAAAGGCAGGAATAGGAAAATGAAAAAACTGCTTCCACTATTTATCAGTGCAGCAATTGGCAGCCTGAGTTCGTCAGCTTTCGCTGATACGCTAGCTGAGGTTTACGACCAAGCAAAACAGAACGATCCTCAACTTCTTCGTTCAGCAGCGAAGCGCGATGCCGCTTTTGAAGCAGTAACGTCAAACCGTAGTGATTTGCTACCACAAATTGACTTGAGAGCTAACTACGACATCAACCGTGGTGAGCGAAGTGATGTAAATAATGACAGCAATCAATGGGGAGCTGGAATTTACTTTTCTCAAGAGCTGTACAAACGCTCTTCTTGGATCACGCTAGATACAGCAGAGAAAAAAGCTCGCCAAGCTGATTCTGCTTATGCAGCAGAGCAACAAGATCTGATCCTTCGTGTTGCTACCGCTTACTTCGAAGTACTTCGTGCTCAAGATAGCCTAGAGTTTGTTCGTGCTGAAAAAGCCGCAGTTGCTCGTCAACTGGAACAAACTAAGCAGCGCTTTGAAGTTGGCCTTTCAGCAATCACCGATGTGCATGATGCGCAAGCTCAGTACGATGGCGTATTGGCAGACGAAGTTTTAGCAGAGAACACTCTGATTAATAACTACGAAGGTCTACGTGAAATCACAGGTCAAGAGCACTCTAACCTAAACATCTTAGATACAGACCGCTTCTCAGCAAGCAAGTCTTCTGAATCTGCTGTTGCACTGGTTGAGCAAGCTCAAGAGAAAAACCTGAAGCTATTGGCATCACGTATTGATCAAGACATCGCTAAAGACAACATCACACTAGAAAGTTCTGGTCACCTACCTAGCCTAACCTTAGACGGCAACTACTCTATTGCAGATCAGTCAAAAAGCTCTCAAGACTACGATCAAGATAATCTAAACGTCGGCTTAAACTTAGTTGTACCTCTATACACAGGTGGTAGCACAACTTCTTTGACTAAACAGGCTGAATACAACTATGTTGCAGCAAGTGAAGATCTAGAAGCGACTTACCGTAGCGTTGTGAAAGATGTTCGTGCATTCAACAACAACATCAGTGCTTCAATTGGTGCGCTACGCGCTTACGAACAATCTGTTGTTTCTGCTCAATCGGCCCTAGAAGCTACAGAAGCAGGTTTTGATGTAGGTACTCGTACTATCGTTGACGTACTAGATTCAACTCGTCGCCTATACGATGCCAACAAAAACCTTTCAGATGCTCGTTACAACTACATCCTAAGTGTCCTTCAGCTTCGTCAAGCGGTTGGTACGCTAAGCGAACAAGACATTGTAGATGTAAACGCAGGCCTAAAAGTTGCAAGCAAGTAATTCTTAAATCCTAGTTAAATACTCTAACCAGAGTCTTTAATAAAGTGACTAGATTACCGTTACAAAAATGCCGCTCAATGAGCGGCATTTTTATTATCTATTGAAAGCTAATTCTCAGCCTAACCCAAAGGTTAAGCCTTGAGACGAGAAAGCTAGAAGACTAAGAGTTAGCCTCGACCACCTTGAATCGCTTTAATGATTTCAGTCGTAGAGCAACCATCTTCAAAGTTAAGTACTTTAACTTCACCACCAGCGGCAATCACTTCCGCACCACCAGCAATATCTTCAGGTTTGTAGTCACCACCTTTCACGAGAATGCTTGGAAGAACTTCAGAGATCAAACGTTGCGGTGTATCTTCAGAAAACGGAACCACCCAATCAACCGCGCCTAAACCGGCCAACACCGCCATACGACGATCGGTTGGATTCACAGGGCGACCCGGGCCTTTTAAGCGTTTCACTGATTCATCCGTATTCACTGCAACGATCAAACGATCGCCCAACTCAGCCGCGTGGTTCATGTAAGAAACATGTCCAGCATGCAGAATATCAAAGCAGCCATTAGTCATAACCACTTTCTCGCCTTTCGCACGGGCACGTTTCACAGCTTCAACCAATGCCGCTTCAGAGATCACACCGTAATCAGTATCTTGGCTACCATGAATCGCTTCCGCTAACTCAATCGTAGACAGCGTCGATGTACCTAGCTTACCGACTACCACGCCAGCCGCAGCGTTTGCTAATGCACACGCTTCATCCAGTGGCTTACCGGCAGCAACTGAAGCTGCGAGTACTGAAATAACCGTATCACCAGCACCAGTAACGTCATACACTTCTTTCGCCTGAGTCGGTAAATGGAATGGTTCTACGCCTTTACGAAGTAGTGTCATACCATGCTCACTGCGAGTCACTAGCAGGGCTTCAAAATCAAACTCTTCGATTAACGCGAGTCCTTTTTCGATCATTTCATCTTCAGATTTAACCTTACCGGCAACCAACTCAAACTCCGCCATGTTTGGCGTAAGTAATGTCGCACCACGGTAGCGTTCAAAATCTGCACCTTTCGGGTCGATAAACACCGGAACGTTCGCTGCGCGCGCTTTTTGAATAAAGCTCTGCACATGCTCCAAAGCACCTTTCGCATAATCAGATAAGATTACCGAGCGTACATTAGGAAGCGCTTGCTCCATGCGAGATAAAACAAGTTCAGGATCCGTGTTCTCAAATTTGTCTTCAAAATCAAGACGGATCAACTGCTGTCCACGGCTCATGACACGCAGTTTTGTGATGGTCGGATAATCTTCCAACTCAACGAAATCACACTTAACCTTTAATGCACCCAAGGTATTTTTCAATACCTCAGCTGGCTCATCTTTTCCAGTCAAACCAACGATATGAGCATGACCACCAAGAGAGGCAATATTCATTGCTACGTTGGCAGCACCACCAGGGCGCTCTTCGTTATTTTCTACTTTAACAACGGGCACAGGTGCTTCTGGTGAAATACGGCCAGTAGGGCCATACCAGTAACGGTCAAGCATTACATCACCGACAACAAGAACGCCTGATTGGCTGTAGTCAGGTAGAATTGGTTTCATTGTGGATCTCCAAAAATCGAATCTGGCTAGAGTCTAGCACACTGATTACAGTGGCTAAACCATAGAAAAATGAGTGAAAGCCTAACTCGATAGATACTCTAGCAGCTAAGAAGTAGCTAATAAGCAACTAAGAAGTCGATAAGCGATCACTAAATGATAATTACGCAACCGTTAAGAAATAGTTCGGTTACGCTTCCATCCATTGCTTCCATGCCTGAACAACATGTTCCCTTTCCATTTTAAATTTATCAATCGCCACATCCGCATCAAGGTTTAATAAATTGCGGTGATGGATTTCATCTCTTAATGTTGTATAGGCATGGGTTAATGCCATGCCTTGCTGTTCGTCCATAATCCCTTGCGACAACAGGCTTTCAAAGATTCGTACATTGTCACACCAACGAGTCAACTTAGGTTTTTCATTGCTGTATCGAAGTACTAAATACTGCGCCAAAAACTCAATGTCTGTAATACCACCCGCATCTTGTTTCAGCATGAATCTCTCCGCTTTTTTTCCACCGAGGTGCCCGCGCATTTTTTCACGCATATCGACAACGGATTTTTTAAGTACAGCCTCATCTCGTGATAAGCATAGAACTTCATGTCGTGTTTTATTAAACGCAGATGCCAATAAGTCATCGCCATAAATCATACGAGCACGAGTCAAAGCTTGGTGCTCCCAAGTCCACGCATCATTGTGCTGATACTCGTCAAAAGCATCGGTTGGACTCACTAATAGACCAGAGACACCTGAAGGGCGCAAGCGAGTGTCGACCTCGTACAAAATACCAGAAGCCGTTCTGGTCGAGAATATATGAATAATGCGCTGCGCCAATCTCAGATAAAACTGGCGTCCGTCGATCTCTTTTTTACCATCAGTATAGATGTGTACCGGGCAATCGTGCATGAACACGATATCGAGATCGGAATTATAGCCAAGCTCCCAACCGCCGACTTTACCGTAACCAACCACAGCGAAGCCACGACCTTCACGATCTTTAACGTGGGTAGGCTCCCCAAACTTGGCTGTTACTTGTAACCAAGCTTGATTGATGCCAGCCTCAACAATCGCTTCTGCTAAGTAGGTTAGATGGTCGCTGACCTTCATGACAGGCAAAACGCCCGCAATATCAGCGGCTGCAATTCTCAAGATACAAGTCTGCTTAAACTGACGCAGCCCCTCCATCTGTTGCTCCATATCATCTTCAGGAATACGGGCTAGATAATCACGTAACTCGGTCTTGTAAGACTCTAAAGGCACAGGATTATAGAGTTGTTGCGGATCGATAAGTTCATCTAACAAGATGGGGTAACGCCCCAACTGCTCCGAAATCATCGGACTCGCTGTACATAAGCGAACTAACTGAGTCAGCGCAGCAGGATGTTCATCAAGCAGCTCTAGATACGTGGTGCGCGTAACGATTTTTTGCAGAAGGTGCAACACTCGAGACAAACCAAATTCTGCATCCTTGGCGGTGTAGAGCGCTTGAAACACTTTGGGCATCAAACGATTGAGTACTTCACGTCCACGAGGGCCAAGGGTTTTCTTAGCCAAATCAGCTTTGAATTGGATAACGGTTTTCGCCGCTTGCTGCGGGTTATCAATCGCGATGTCATGCTCTAGAACCTGCTCAATCACATCTTGCTTATGAGCCATATCCCACAACTCACTAAAGTGACTCGCGATTGGATTTGCGTCATCTTCATCAACCCCAATCAGGTCTTCGAATACGGTGTGGACATTAGCCATATGAGTACGGGTTGCCGCAATCAAACTATCCCAATCCGCAAACTGCATAGCGACAGCAAGTTGCAATTGCTCGAAATCGCCATCAGGTAAGGTTTGAGTTTGCTTGTCAGCCATCGCTTGTAATAGGTTCTCAAGGCGACGTAAAAACAGGTATGCCTCACGTAAGTGACCGACTTCTTCTGCTTCTAATAAATGAAGAGATTCAATCGCACTTAACGTCTCCAACAAACCTCGACCACGAAGGCTCGGCTCACGCCCGCCACGAATCAGTTGAAAGACTTGAGCAATAAACTCGACTTCACGAATGCCACCAGAACCAAGCTTAATGTTGTTTGATAAGCCACGACGTCGCACTTCGCTACTGATCATCGACTTCATTCGACGCAAAGATTGAATCGCACTGAAATCAATATAACGACGAAAAACAAACGGACGCAGCATCTGACGGAGTTCTTGGTATTCTGGGTACATTTCGCTGCCCATCACTCGCGCCTTAACCATCGCGTAGCGTTCCCAGTCACGGCCTTGTTCTTGGTAATAGTCTTCAAGAGCAGCATAGCTCATGACCAAAGGACCGCTCTCACCGAATGGACGTAGGCGCATGTCGACTCGATAACAGAATCCGTCAAAGGTTTGCTGATCAAGCGCCTTAATAATACGTTGCCCCAAACGCGTGAAGAACTGCGCGTTAGCGATACTTCTTCTTGCTCCTTGGGTTTCGCCATTTTCTGGGTAGGTAAAAATTAGATCGATATCGGAAGAGAAATTCAGCTCACCGCCACCTAGTTTGCCCATGCCGATGATCAACATAGGCTGCGCTTCACCTTGCTCGTTACAAGGTGTGCCCCACTCTTTACAACAAATATCGTACTGCCATTGATAGGT
The DNA here is from genome assembly GCF_002119525.1 of Vibrio syngnathi. Classification (NCBI taxonomy): domain Bacteria; kingdom Pseudomonadati; phylum Pseudomonadota; class Gammaproteobacteria; order Vibrionales; family Vibrionaceae; genus Vibrio; species Vibrio syngnathi. The sequence continues at coordinate 2,817,390 of NZ_CP017916.1, forward strand.
CTCGAAGATCATCGCCTCTGCTAGCATCGACAAATGACTTAAGCTCTGTTCTAGATCCCATGAGCCCATAAAGTCACGCCAAGCAATGTAGGTCATCTCTCGATTACGGAATTGGCGCAGTACACGCTGGCCGCTCATCTCATCAGCACAACCAGAAAGTAACTCGGCCAAACGCTCGCGATACCCTTCCGCACGCTCTTCGCATGCCAACATATCAGGTAAGTCACCACATAAAACCGTATCACGCTGCAGGCAATCGCCAATAAAACAGCTTAAACCGAGTACACGTTTAAGATCTTCAGTCAGTGGCTCAGACCAAGTATTGATAGCTTCACTTTGATGCTCTAATAATTGCTCAAAAGCAGACTGGGAATGAGTGATGAGTTGAGAAGGCAATGGCATGTTTCTTCCTTGTTTAAGCTGCGCGCCGAACAATCGATTTATCGATTCAGTTCTTCAATAACGAGTTTTCATAACTAAAGATAAGTTATACCAAAGTTCTGCCAATAAAAAACGCCCACATTAGCAATGTGGGCGTTTTATCAGTGAACTTATCAAGTAAAGCCTTTATCTCTAATAACCAATCTACGTGGCAAAACCTCTAGGAATAAACCTTTAGATATTACGAACTAGAGCTCAGACCGAAAGCTGGGGATTAAACCTTAAACTGCTTAATCTTACCGTCTAGCTCTTGCGCGTTGCTTTCCATGATCTCAGAAGTCTCGAGAAGCTCACCAACCACCACTACAGAAGCTTCAACAAGTTCACGAACATTGGTTAGGTTGATACTCATCTCTTCAGCAACAGTGCTCTGTTGACCCGCAGCTGTAGCTATCTGGAAGTTCATATCATTGATTTGGTTTACCTGGCTTACGATGCCATCAAGCTCAGAACCAGCGTTAGTCACTAGGTCTACGCCTTCAGCAGCTTCAACAACACTCTTTTCCATCAGCTCTACTGCCGAGTTAGCACTGCTTTGTAGCTGGCTGATCATATCTTGAATTTCTACGGTCGCTTGTTGAGTGCGTTGCGCAAGGTTACGAACCTCATCGGCAACCACCGCAAAACCACGTCCCGCTTCACCGGCACGCGCGGCTTCAATAGCTGCGTTCAACGCTAATAGGTTGGTTTGCTCTGAAATGCCTTGGATAGTACCAACCACACTGCCAATCGAGTCTACGCGCTCTTCTACTTGGTTTACCGCTGCTGCAGAGGCTGCGATGTCCGAAGAAAGCTCACTCATCTTAGAAACAGAACCTTGAACGAACTTCTGACCTGTTAATGCTTGACCTGATGCTTGCTCAGTAAGAGAAGAAGCACTTTGCGCGTGCTCAGCCACGGTTTGCACAGTAGACGTCATCTCGCTCATTGCTGTCGCTAGTTGGTCGATTTCGTTAAATTCTTCCTGAGCTGAATCTTTGGTTTCGGACATGCTGATGGTCATCACTTCCGTCAGGGCAAACAATTCATCAGAAGAGGCCACCTGAGTTTTGATCATGTCATTCAACTGGACTCGCGTTTTTTCGAGTTCTCGTGCCACATCACCGTATTCATCTTTACAATCCATATGAATAGGCACTGATAGGTTCTTATCGGCCATGGTTTTAATGGCGTCATTGAGGTATTGAGTTTGGCGAAGCATAACGCGCGCCGCGGCTAATAGAAGAACCACAAACACAATGATCATCACGGCTGTTTGCCAAGCCACTTGAACTAAGTAAGTCTCGTAATGCTGCTGTGCAACTTGCGCATTGTTGGTAACTGCAAGTAATGAATCGTAAAACGCACTTGCATCCCATAGCTGCTTCGAAATAATCAAGATAGTGCTGAAAACCATCAGCATGATCATTTTAGGAACGAGACGGATGTCTGAGATAATCCTTTCCCACGGCTTGAATGACAGTTTAGTCATTGTCAGTTCTCCATTAACTCTTATATATTGATGGCTTCTATATCCGCGAGATGGCTATGTCAGTCAAAGTTCGCGATTTATTTTGAGCCTCGTATGAATGTTAAATAGTATCAAAGACACCACTAAGCCGATGAGCTTATTATCACTGATTCTCTCTTTCTTAGCGTTATTTGTGATCTCAGGCTTATTGTTTGCACCGATTGATAAAGAATCGAAACAAGTTCTTATCGGCCTAGACTTTATAATCTGTAGTGTTTTTCTTTTTCAGCTCACTATTGATCTATTCAGATCACAAAATAAGAAAGAATATCTAAAAGTACACTGGATCGATTTCTTGGCAAGCATCCCTATGGTCGAGCCGCTTCGATTCGCTCGCATTTTTCAGATCTTGCGCGTGATTCTCGTTCTTCGGTCAGGCAAACGTGTTTTCAGAGAGCTGTTTCGCAATCGAAAAGAAACCACACTCGCCTCAATTATTTTGCTATTGGTTATTCTCCTGACCATAGGTGCAGGAACAATACTGTTGCTAGAGCACAAGGATCCCAATGCCAACATTACCACTGGCCAAGATGCTTTATGGTGGGCTTTCGTAACGATTAGTACCGTGGGGTACGGCGATCATTATCCAGTAACGAGTTCAGGCAAGTTGGTCGCTTCTCTGGTGATCATTTGTGGGGTGGGTGTTTTTGGTATGATTTCAGGGTTGATTACTTCTTTGATCACTTCCCCAACTCGCCATGACAATCAACGAGCAGAAAACAAAGAGAAGCACCTTGAGAAGATCATCGAGCAACAACAGCAAATTATCGAACGACTAGAAAAGCTGGAACAACGAACAAAAAAATAGGGCCAAAGCCCTATTTTCAATTTGATGTTGTTATGAAACTCAGTCTTGCCAGTACGGCTCAACTTCTACGCTTATTTGGCGTGTCTGTTCCATCGCGTGCAGAATAGACACCTCTTGACGAGCTAACCAACGCTCAAGCTGAACCTTCTCATCGCCTTCCAACTTCTCCGTCAAAGGCTCTAATGTTTTAAGTGCCAGCAAATCATCAATACCTTGCACCATATCAGCCCACGGTAGACGGAAAGTGTTTCGTTCATCGTCGTCATACAAACTCGCGAAACCGACACCAGAATATAGATTTCGCATCAAACGATATTGCTGTTCAATGTACGCTTGGCTGGTCATTACGCGTTCCGGTGGAAAAGCTTCCATCAAGTCGGCCCATGTACGATCGAGTTGCTGCACGGAAAACCATTCGATACCACGAGACATTTGCTCACGCGCTTTTTCATCTAAGAATGGCTGCCAACCACGAGATAAGATCCAGCGGCTCAGATCTAACAATAAACCGGTATAACGAGCAGAGCTCAACAAGGTCAGCAGCTCTTCGCGATCGGGAAGTTGCTCTTGCATCTCTTTAAGTTCAGCGACCAAGAACTTACGCGCATCCAGTTTTCGCAGCACGTGGCCTTTATCTTCGAGCAAGTCTTCGAAATGGTCATAGCTTTTCAGCCAATCGAGCTCTTGCTCAAGCCACTTAAGCTCTTGGCGTAAAATAGCACTCGCACGTCTTGGGACAATACCGCCATAAATAGTGAAGGTTTGACGAATGAAACTCAGCGAGTGACTGATTTCATGTAACGCTTCAATTGATTGACGCTCAGTGAAGATCTGCTCGTGATAATGCCAATGAGCGAGAGCATGCTCTAAAGATTGAATGAAACACGACTCAACGGTATCACTTTTGTCAGTATCAACTAAAGTCAAAGGAGTGACTTCATCTCCTTGATAACCTTGAGCAAGGCGGTAACCCTTAGCCGCTTTGCTTAGGTTACCTAAACGCATGCCGCCTTGTTCACAGAATTGACGAGACAGGGTAAACAGAGCATCCGTTTGACCCGATTTAAGCTCTAGTTCGACTTCGCAAATAGGCTCTTGCAGTTCGCCTGCTTCAACAAAACCTTGATCGAATGCGACCTCGACTTGGCTGCCATCAGGCATACCAATCAACCACTGCTCACGAGTGAAGTTGGTAGAAAATAGAGGAGTCAGCTCCGCTTGCAATGTTTCGATGTCTTTACCTGCTGGCCAGATATCCTCTGGATGCAGAGCTAGCTTAGGTTCGTTGCTGTCGTGTTCTGCATTGTATTCAGGCCTTTGATGCAAGCCAGCAACCACACGACCAGCCGTTTTTACGGTTTGTACAAATACGTCATCAAAGCGTCGAATGCGCAAGCCAGTATCGTGCTTGCGTAGCCAGTTATCGGGGGTGTCAAAGTAGATGTTACCTAGCTCACGACAACTGTGCTGAAGTACTTTAGTTTCAGCAATTTTATTGCGTAAAGTCTCTGAAAAATCAGGAGAAACAAAAAACTTCAGTTCTATCTCGGTTTCCATAGTTATACCTTTCTGTGAAGATAGGGACAGGATATTGCCAATTTGAAAACTCAGCAAGTCAGAAATATCGCCCTTATGATGATCTAAAACAGTTTTAATGAGACATTGATTAGGTTAACATGCGCGACTTTGTAGCCATCGCTTAACATTTCACCATGAATATGGTGTATGTTGTTTTAAGGTTATTATTTATTAGGTTGGATGACCATGCCAGTAAATACAATTATGGGGTTATTTGCAAAGTCCCCAATTAAACCTTTGCAGCGTCACGTAGTATGCGTGAACGAATGTTGTTCTCACCTAGTTAATTTCTTTGAAGTTTCTTCAAAAGGTGACTGGGAAAAAGCATCAGAAATTCGAGCTCAAATTTCTCACCTTGAGAAAGAAGCTGACGTACTAAAACGTGAAATTCGCCTTAAACTTCCTCGCGGTTTGTTTATGCCAGTTGATCGCACCGATATGTTGGAGCTATTAACTCAACAAGACAAACTCGCAAACCTAGCGAAAGACATTGCTGGCCGTGTATATGGTCGTCAACTTGTCATTCCTGCTCCTATGCAAGAAAACTTCATCGCTTACGTTAAACGTTGTCTAGATGCAGCGAACCAAGCACAAAACGTAATCAATGAATTAGACGAATTACTTGAAACTGGCTTTAAAGGCCGTGAAGTAACACTCGTTGCTGAAATGATTCATCAATTAGATGTAATTGAAGATGACACGGATGCGATGCAGATCGAACTACGCCAACAACTAATGGCGATTGAAGAAGGTCTGAATCCAGTTGATATCATGTTCTTATACAAAATTCTTGAATGGGTTGGTGGTATTGCAGATCAAGCACAGCGTGTAGGCGCTCGTCTTGAAGTAATGCTTTCTCGATCTTAAATCATACGTTAACTATATAACGAAGAGCATTTTTTGAACAAACCACTTATGCGCTGAGTATTTCTCTCGCTGAGCGGTTTTTTGCGTCTAAATTTGTTCCGCTTGTTATCAAACAACTAGGTATTACGATGGATATCCTTGCTAACTACGGCACTGTCCTGATTATTGTTGCAGCAGCTTTCGGTTTCTTGATGGCTATTGGTATTGGTGCAAATGACGTTGCGAACGCAATGGGCACTTCAGTAGGCTCTAAAGCTCTAACCGTTAAACAAGCGATCATTATCGCAATGATCTTTGAATTCGCAGGTGCTTACCTTGCGGGCGGCGAAGTAACAGACACGATCCGTAAAGGTGTTATCGAAACGTCTCTATTCGCTCATCAACCTGATGTACTTGTATACGGCATGATGTCTGCGCTACTAGCAGCTGGTACATGGCTACTTCTAGCTTCATACATGGGCTGGCCAGTATCAACGACTCACTCAATCATCGGTGCAATCATCGGTTTTGCTTGTGTGTCTGTGGGTACTGAAGCTGTAGATTGGAACAGTGTTCAAGGCATTGTGGGAAGTTGGATTGTCACACCATTGATTTCCGGTATCTTCGCCTACCTCATATTTGTCAGTGCCCAACGACTGATATTCGATACAGAAAACCCGTTATTCAATGCGAAGCGTTTTGTACCGGTATACATGTTCATTACTACAATGGTCATTGCACTTGTAACGATCAAGAAAGGTCTTAAGCACGTAGGCCTTCATCTAACCGGTACTGAAGCATGGTTATGGGCTGCAGGTGTTTCTGCTGTCGTCATGGTTGGCGGTTACTTATACATTCAGAAGAAGTTTGCTAACCGCGAAGAAGACCACGGTTTTACTGGCGTAGAAGGTATCTTCAGCGTACTAATGGTTATCACGGCTTGTGCAATGGCATTCGCACACGGTTCAAACGATGTTGCCAACGCGATTGGTCCACTATCAGCGGTTGTTTCAACGGTTGAGCACATGGGCGAAATCTCAGGCAAGAGCACTATCGCATGGTGGATTCTTCCACTAGGTGGTATTGGTATCGTTGTTGGTCTTGCAACAATGGGCCATAAAGTAATGGCAACTGTTGGTACTGGTATTACAGAACTAACACCTAGCCGTGGCTTTGCTGCACAACTTGCAACAGCATGTACGGTTGTACTTGCTTCAGGTACTGGCCTTCCGATTTCAACCACGCAAACATTGGTTGGTGCGGTTTTGGGTGTAGGTTTTGCTCGTGGTATCGCAGCTCTAAACCTAGGCGTTGTGCGTAACATCGTAGCTTCTTGGATTGTGACGTTACCTGCAGGTGCTCTACTTGCTGTTGTATTCTTCTACGCAATTCAGGCTATGTTTACTATGTAATAGCCCTGACGTTAGTTATTATTAGCGTCAGAAAACGGTGAGCTTCAGTAAAGATATGTAAATACCATGTCATTATTGACTCAAACGCACAGAAAGGGAGGCTTTGCCTCCCTTCTTTGTTGCACCATATAAAAAAACTAAATATTATTTGCTGATTGAGGCTGACTCATACGCCTACCCAATTTGAATCGTTAAAGGATTTACTGTGAAAAAACTGATTAGCTTAGTTTTGTTCGCAATGCTTGCGGCTCCAGCTGCCTTTGCTCAAGACCGTTATATTGCTGACAAACTATTTACTTATATGCACTCTGGCCCAAACAATACTTTCCGTATCATAGGTAGTATTGATGCCGGTGAGAAAATCACCTACCTGCAAACTAACAAGAGCACGGGTTACACTCAGGTTCAAGATAGCCGAGGACGCAAAGGTTGGGTTGAGAGTAAGTTCGTAAGCACAAAAGAAAGTATGGCACTGCGCATGCCTAAGCTAGAGAAAGAGCTCTCGGAAGTAAAAGGCAAGCTGGCGAATGCTCGCCAAAGTGCTGATAGCGAAAAAGCAGGTCTCGCAAGCTCTCTAGACTCTCGTAACAAGCAGATTGCTGAACTAGAGCAGAACTACAGTGAGATTAGCCAACAGCTAACGAGCTCTCAAACAGAGAACCGTGAACTACGCGCTAAGCTAGATACTCAAAAAGATGACTTACTATTGAAGTACTTCATGTACGGTGGTGGTGTTGCTGGTATTGGTCTACTTCTTGGCCTTGTTCTACCACACATCATGCCTCGTCGTAGAAAGTCACCAAACGGCTGGGCGTAAGCCTCGCATTTGGTACAGTAGATTCAGTATCGAATACCAAAAAGGAGCACCGAGGTGCTCCTTTTTATTTACCTTCATCTAGACCCCTTTAGAACTCGTTAGCCTTTCCACTCGTACAAAGCTGGGATTTCTATCTTCTGCTGATTGAATTCAATGATTACCGATTGTGGTTTAATCTCAAGCAACTGAATACCCCGCTCGATCCACTCCCCTTGAGCGACTTCGTGGCCATTCACTTTGACCCAACGCTTAGTTTCACTACTCGAGTACATATGAGTTTGTAGGTCTAACTTAGGTAATACACCCGACAGTCTATTACCATGTGTTTCTAAACCTATGACCTGAGAATCCATACTCCCCACAGGTCTAGAATCCATCGGTTCGGGTGAGACCGGTTGCTCTCCCATCATTGATTCAAGTTTCAATGCTAAATCGGGTGGTAACTCGGTGAGGTCTAACCCTTTCAGTAAATCACGGTCCGATTGTAGAATACCATTCTCATTATTCGTTCCAGGTTGAACTAATGGTTCGACAGATGACGGTTCAAAATTCGTTGCAGCTTGATTACTATTATCTACATTTGCCACGATCGCTTTTGAGCCACTAGCGATATCATCGATGTCGGTGCCCATATTTACATGCATTTCTTGGCGCGGTAGTGCTTTCAAAAGTTGGCTTACCGGTGCCGAGCGAACAGAGAATAATACTTCATCGTCTGCATCCACTAACACAGCATCCACACTGGCTATGTCAGCACTAGCAATTTGAGGAGCAAGGTCTGGTTGAAACTTTGATTCAGACAGAGATCCGGAGGCGACTTGGCTAGTCGAGTTTTTATGTTGTTGGTTATATGATTGATAAGCCAGAAGGCCGCCCACCAACAAAGAAGGCACTAAGACAAGGAGTAGCCCCATTGCTAACGATGAACCTCGTTTGCTGCTAATCCCTCTAGCAGAACTAGGCTCGTGATGATTTTGGTAGCCTCTGAAGCTAGGTTTATTATTAGAAGACTGTTTAAGCTGGTACATAATACGTGACATTAGCTTTCGCCTCCTTCTAGCAACATCAATTGAGGCGAGTCGAGTTGAGCTAATCTCTGCAGTCTTGCTAAGGTGCGCTTACCTGCAATGCCATCAACAGACATACCCTGCCAAGTTTGAAACGCTTCGATTTTCATTTTCAATTCATAGTCAAAGACATCACTGCCCGATACGTCTTCACCCAAGACTTCAGAAAGCAGTAGATCAAGTAAAGCAACCGCCTCACCTTGATAGCCCTCTTTTAAGGTTTCTCTTAGCGGCTGTTTCCAAATCGCGACATAATCACCTTGCCAAATTTGCGTTAAGGTACGCTTAGGCATCACCAATAGCTTTTCGTTGACGAGGAGCTCAACAGACTCCTCAGACGCGCCATAAAGTACAGCAAACACAGGTTCTTGCGCTAATTCCAGATTAAGAACCACGGGAACTCCAAGCTCTATCAAATATTCTAAATTGGCTTGATGTTGCTCACATACAAATACACTTTGTTGTTCACTCAAACATAGCCAATCACGAAGCGAGGATTCATATCCCCAAAGCGTGTAAAGGTCCCTAATTGCAAGCGTTTGGTTATTCCCTTGCTTCAGGTGTTTCTGAACATCTTGTGGTAGTGCAAATTTCGAAGCCTTGAGATCTTGAGCCGATATAGGTGTATCAACCAGTGTCGGAGTTTCAGCCACAAATGAGCGTTGAGTATGTGCCGCTACTTCCGTTTTAACTTCACTGGAAGTATCCGCAGTCACCCATGAACTAATATAGGCAGGGGCGAAGTTAAGGGTCGCGATTGCAAGGCCGACACTTAACGTGGCAATCCCCGCGTATTGGAGTAATTTGGGGGCGACATGAGTGGCGCGAGTTTTCTCGACGTGATACACATCGGCCTGAAAGGACATGATTTGCTGACAAGCTCGGTTAACCGTTTCATTACTCGGTGATTTATCACCGTCATGGAAAGCCAATTGCAGCGCTTTATCACACACCAAGTTAATGAGCCTTGGAATACCATGAGTATATTGGGCGATAAGCTTGATTGAACGATTCGAAAACAACATCTGCTCACCACCCGCCGTTTCCAAACGAAACGCGATGTACTGACCAGCTTCTTCGATATTAAGAGGCAGTAAGTGATAGCGACCTGTAATCCGCTGCGCAAGTTGACGTAACTGTGTGGTTTGTAAGTGTTGCTGTAATTCAGGTTGGCCAACCAACAGCACCTTTAACAGCTTACGACTGTCGGTTTCCAAGTTTGTTAGAAGGCGTAACTGCTCCAACACATCGGCAGCAAGGTGTTGGGCTTCATCGATCACCAATAAGGTTTGAATGCCTTCAGCATGACTGTCGAGCAGAAAGTGATGAATGGCCTGACTCAGCTGTTTCAACGATGCTTGTTCAGGGTACTCAACCTCAAACTCATCGCAGATAGCTTCAAGTAAATCCGTATTCGAAAACGTAGGGTTAAGTATAAGGCCAGCTTGAGTCTGATTATCGAGTGATGACAACATCGCTTTGGCGACCGTTGTTTTTCCTGTACCGACTTCACCAGTAAGCATCGCAAATCCCCCTCCTTCGCCTAAACCGGCTTGTAGGTTCTGCATCGCTTCTTGGTGACGCTGACTCAAAAACAAATAGCGAGAATTTGGTACAATCGAAAATGGCATCTCAACGAAGCCAAAATATTCCTTATACATGTGCTGCCCTATAATTACGATTAATGGAAAGTACCATTGCTTGCAGTAAAGTCCAGCAGTGATAAAACATTTCGAGGTGATAAGTTGCAAATATTCGATAGCCTACCAAAAGAGAATGGGCTACAACGCTATCTTGTCGGTGGAGCGGTACGCGATAAACTGCTCAATATTGATAGCTATGATAGAGATTGGGTCGTGGTAGGAAGTACCCCTCAAGAGATGGAAAGCCTTGGATTTACTGCTGTAGGGAAAGATTTCCCTGTCTTCTTACACCCAAAGACCAAAGAAGAGCACGCACTGGCTCGTACCGAGAGAAAGTCCGGTTCTGGCTATACGGGTTTCGAATGTTACTTTGCACCAGATGTGAGTTTGGAAGAAGATCTGATGCGCCGAGATCTGACCATCAACGCCATTGCTCAAGACGATAAAGGCCAACTTTACGATCCTTACCATGGCCAGAAAGATCTCTCAGATCGTATTCTAAGACACGTTTCGGATGCTTTTGTTGAAGATCCTCTGCGTGTGCTGCGTGTCGCTCGCTTTGCTGCCAAGCTTCACCATCTCAACTTTACGGTTGCACCGGAAACCATGCTAATGATGAGTGAGATAGTGCAATCCGGTGAACTGGCACATCTTACGGCAGAACGAGTTTGGCAAGAGTGGCACAAGTCTCTTAGTACGCCGCATCCTGAAGTGTTCCTTTCTGTCCTGAAAGAGTGTGGCGCATTAGCTGTTGTATTGCCTGAAATTGACGCGCTGTTTGGCGTTCCTCAACCTGAAAAATGGCACCCTGAGATCGACACGGGCATTCACACCCTGATGGTTGCTCAGCAAGCTGCGCTGTTAAGCCAGTCATTACCTGTTCGTTTTGCCGCTCAAGTGCATGATTTAGGTAAAGGCATCACGCCAGAAAGCGAATGGCCAAGCCACAAAATGCATTGCCATACAGGCTTAAAAATCATTAAGAAGCTGTGTGAAAGAGTTAGAGTGCCCAATGAATTCAGAGACCTCGCGTTGTTAGTGTGCGAGCAGCATTCTAATATCCATCGAGCAGGTGAGCTCAAGCCAACCACCTTTCTCAAGGTTCTGAATAAGTTTGATGTTTGGCGTAAACCAGACAGGCTCAACGACATACTGCTTTGCTGCCAAGCCGATCATGCTGGTCGTAAAGGATTAGAAGATCAGCCTTACCCTCAGAAAGCGCGTTTTGAAGTGGCTTACCAAGCAGCGCTTCAAGTCGAAGTTAAAGCGATTATTGCCGATGGTTTTCAAGGCAAAGATATTCGAGAAGAACAAGAGAAACGCAGAGCTATCGCGATTGAAAACGCCCTATTAGAACTCGCTGATAATTAATCGCAATAGCGCTGATTCTCCGGCATTAAAAAACCCGCTACTAGGCGGGTTTTTCCGTTTCAATCTGTAGGACGAAATATTTGTTTTCGTAAGTCGAATGCTTCTGTATCATCAAGAAAGTAAATCGAGTGCTACTGCATCATCAAGAAAGCAAACAGGCCAAAACCTAGAATCAGACGGTAGATAACAAACGGGGTCATACCCATACGTGAGATAAGCTTCAAGAAGAAGTGAATACAAATATAAGCACTGATGAAAGACACCACGATACCCGTTAGCAAGGTACCAACATGGATTGGGTCACCACTGGTCACCAACTTCAAGCCTAAGTAACCACCAGCTAAGGTGATGATTGGGATAGACATCAAGAAAGAGAATCGAGCCGCGGCTTCTCGTGTAAAACCAAGGTAAAGCGCTGCGGTAATCGTCGCGCCAGAACGAGAAGTACCAGGGATGATCGCCATTGCTTGAGCAAGACCAATAAACAGCGCTTTTTTCCAACCCGCTTGGTATTCGTCATCACGCAGACTTGAGTTCTTATCCACCCACCATAGCAACAGACCAAAGATAATCGTGGTCGTCGCGATCACCCATGCACTGCGCAAGTAAAGCTCAACAATATCTTTCATCAACAAGCCAAAGATACACGCAGGAATCGTCGCGAGAATGATCATCCACGCCAGCTTTGCTTCTTTACTGCGATCGCCTTTAAACACGGAACCAAAGAATGCGCTCAACAGAGAGACCACTTCTTTGCGGAAATAGATAACTACTGCGGCCAAAGTACCAACGTGGACCGCAACATCAAAAGCCAAGCCTTGATCTTCCCAACCTAAAACAGCCGAAGGAAGGATTAAGTGTGCAGAACTGGAAATAGGTAAAAACTCAGTAAAACCTTGCACCAACGCCAACATAAACGCTTCAAAATAACTCATTACTTACCTTAAAAATTATAGTGTTATATCTACGACAGAGAGCGAATCTAATTGCTGCATCTTCTGCCATATTTCACTGACGGTTCTTCCATCTTGCGGGATCACCCTCGCAGGACAAAGATCATAAAGAGGTTGTGTTACAAAAGGATATTTATAGATATCACTGCGTGGTAATTCTGGATCGCTCTCTGATACCACCTCTCCAAACAGCACAATATCAAGATCGAGCTTTCGATCTTGAAGCTTATGGGCATCTTGAGAGCGCCCCCACTTGAACTCAATTTCACGCAGTTGTTGTGAAAATTCAGTCAATGAGAGTGATGTGTCGATCTCTACCACAAAATTGTAAAACGGATGACTGTTAAACCCAACAGGCTCACAGTGATAGATCTTCGAGCATTTGAGGTTAGTCCCTAACGATTGAAGCTCTGTCCATGCCACCCTTGCATGCTTGTCGCGGTCTATGTTCGTGCCAACACCAACATAGGCTACTGTCATGCTTGACCTCTTTCGATGATCACACCCACAGCTTTTGCTTGTGGTACTGCGCCAGGCTTCGCTAGACGGATCTTGATCCAAGGCACTGAGAACTGAGTCATGATTAGTTCAGCGACTTCTTCTGCCACACGTTCCACTAATAGGAATCGGCCATTCGCTATGTGGTCAAGTACGGCTGTGCTGACTGTCGAGTAATCCAAAGCATCAACAACATCATCACTCTTACCTGCAGGGCGGTTGTCATGAGCCATTTCAATATCAAGCACAAGTTTTTGTTTGATCTCTTGTTCCCAATCGTAAACACCGATCGTTGTAATTACTTCTAGCTGTTCAATGAAAACTTTATCCAGAGCCATGACTTGTCCTTTTAGAGGTCGGATACCCATATCGGGGAAAAAAACGTATTATTTGCGTAATTCCAGATATGATATCAATTACTATTAGATTGAGCATTATTTTCCCATCGTTAAGCTTATAACTGTTTAAGGAAAAACATGACCCCATTGGCACTCATCATGATTATTGCTGCCTATTTACTAGGCTCAATCTCTAGTGCGGTCTTGATATGCCGAGTCTTAAGACTTCCTGATCCAAGAACGGTAGGATCCAATAACCCCGGAGCCACTAATGTACTTCGCGTGGGTGGTAAAGGTGCCGCTGCTGCCGTTCTTCTTTGTGACATGCTTAAAGGCACCATTCCTGTCTGGCTTGGCTACTACCTCAAAATCGATCCTATCATCTTAGGTGTTGTGGCAATTGCAGCCTGTCTTGGCCATATGTATCCAATATTCTTCCACTTTAAAGGTGGTAAAGGCGTAGCAACAGCACTCGGAGCCATCGCCCCAATTGGATTCGATCTAACAGGCATGATCATGGCGACCTGGTTAGTGGTGGCGTTTTTGTTTCGTTACTCTTCTTTAGCAGCACTGGTTACTGTGTTACTTGCGCCTTTCTACGCTTGGTTAGTCAAACCTCAATACACACTGCCTGTGGCCATGTTGTGTTGTTTGATCGTCCTACGTCATCATCAGAATATCCGCCGCCTACTCGATGGCAGCGAACCAAAACTCGGGCAAAAAAAATCGGCTTAAACTGTCATGTCTAAGCCGAACTATTTTTAAACCGAGATAAATTCAAACCGACGCAATTTTAAGTCGATCAATACTATTTAGTATTTAAGAGCTCTTACAGTAGATGTTTATCTAAAAACGTCTTCAGCATTGTGTTCACAAACTCTGGTTGCTCTAGCGAACTAATGTGACCAGCACCAGGAATCACCACCAACTCACTGCCCGTAATACAGTCGTGCATTAGGTATGACTCAAGTACCGGACGCGGTTTATCTTCTTGCCCTACAGCGATCAAAACTGGTAGTGCAAAGTTATCTACCGCTTCAATCATATCGCGACGTCCAAACACCATTCGACCGATTCGTGCCACTTCTTCAGCGTTCTCACCCTTAAGATCTGATAATTTCTGAGTAAAGCCTTCCACTAAAGAAGGTGTGTTTGTTTGAGCATCATTTGCAAAGAACAATGGAACAACCGCTTCAACAATCGGTTGAGGAACCATTTTGGTTTGAGTAATGGTGTCTAACATGTGGAAGTATTTAGCATGAGCAACTTCTGGTTCTAGGCCTACGAAAGTGTCCATTAGAACCAAAGATTTTATACGTGCAGGTGCAAGTTCCGCTAATTCTGTTCCCCACATACCGCCAACCGATAAGCCTACTACGGAGAATTCTTCGATATCTAAATGATCAAGCAAAGCCAAAATGTGCTGAGCGTAATCTTTCAAGTTACGCATTGAGCTCGGCGCGGCTTGTGACTCACCATGAGACCAAAGCTCTGGAACAATACAGCGATACTGAGTTTTTAATGCATCGATCTGCGGCTTCCACATAGTGCTGTCCCAAAGGTAACTGTGGCCTAGCACAACAACAGGTCCTTGACCTTCATCTAGGTACGTCATCGATTGATTGTCTACGGTGAACTTATTCATTTTCTTCCCTAATCTCTATCAGCAATTATTTATCGACATATAGTCGGTAAGCTAGGATATAAAAACGGCCGCACTCAGCGACCGTTTATCGAAATACTATGGTTTATTTGGCGCTTAGCTTTTGTTGACCGACTGTTTCTTGTTGATCGACGGTTTCTTGTTGAACGATTGCTACTGGTTAAGCAATTGGCTCTAGTTGGTCAATTGGCCAACGCGGCGTAGCATGAACCGACAAATCAGCCGTTTCACCATTCTTTAAGCGTTGCATACCCGCGTAAGCAATCATGGCACCATTATCAGTACAGAATTCAGTACGAGGGTAGTACACCTCACCACCGATTTTCTTCGCCAGCGCTTCAAGCTCAATGCGCAGTTGTTTGTTGGCGCTTACACCACCAGCAATCACGATACGTTTCATGCCCGTCTCTACTAAGGCACGCTTACACTTGATTACCAAGGTCGCACAAACCGCTTCTTGGAACGCGTAAGCAATATCAGCTCGAGTTTGGTCATCATTGTCATTAGCACGAATGGTATTTGCCGCGAACGTTTTCAAGCCCGAAAAGCTCATATCTAGTCCTGGACGATCAGTCATTGGACGTGGGAACTTAAAACGACCTGGCGTGCCTTTTTCTGCGAGTCGAGATAGCAGTGGACCACCAGGGTAGTCTAAGCCCATTAGCTTCGCGGTTTTATCAAACGCTTCACCCGCCGCATCATCAATCGATTCACCAAGGATTCGGTATTCACCAATGCCTTTTACTTCGACCATCATGGTATGTCCGCCAGAAACCAGCAGAGCAACAAATGGGAATGGTGGAGGATTGTCTTCTAGCATTGGCGCAAGAAGGTGACCTTCCATATGGTGCACTGGCACAGCAGGCACGCCCCACGCATAAGCAATACTGCGACCAATCGTTGCACCCACAAGCAATGCACCAACCAAACCAGGGCCAGCCGTGTAAGCCACGCCATCAATATCTTTCGACGTTAGGTTCGCTTCTGCCAACGCCGCTTTAATCAGTGGAATGGTTTTTTTTACGTGGTCACGCGACGCTAGCTCAGGTACCACACCACCGTAATCGGCGTGCAGCTTTACTTGGCTGTATAACTGATGAGAAAGCAGCCCTTGCTCATCATCATAAATTGCGATTCCTGTTTCATCACAAGAGGTTTCAATACCAATAATGCGCATAATTTTCTCGGCACGCTTTCGTCTAAAATGGGAAATTAGCGCAATATTACCCTGCCTAAGCTCTTCAAACAAATATTGTACAGACTATAATCGACAAAGTGCTTTACAAAGCCACTGTGATCGGATTAAAATTCCGCACCATTTTTGATCAAGCTGGTTAATGACCAAACGCGAATAGAGAGTTAGCTCGATGGGTAACTTCTCTGATTTGGTACTGAATAACCAGCGATAATGAATAACCCCTGAGGTGAAAGGCATATGCCAATAGTTAAAGTACGTGAAAACGAACCGTTCGACGTTGCACTACGTCGTTTCAAGCGCTCTTGTGAAAAAGCAGGTATCCTTTCTGAAGTGCGTCGTCGTGAGCATTACGAAAAGCCAACTACAGTTCGCAAACGCGCTAAAGCAGCAGCTCAAAAGCGTCACGCTAAAAAGCTAGCTCGCGAAAACGCACGTCGCGTTCGTCTGTACTAATAACTTAATCCATAAGGACTGAGTTATGGCTCTTATTGAACAACTCAAAGAAGAGCAAAAATTAGCGATGAAAGCCAAGGACAAACCGCGCCTTGGCACTATCCGCTTAGCTCTTTCAGCAATTAAGCAACGTGAAGTTGACGAACGGATCACTCTGAACGACGACGACATTATTGCTATATTAGTTAAAATGGTTAAGCAACGTCGCGATTCTGTTGCTCAATATGAATCGGCAAATCGTCAAGATCTTGCTGACGTGGAAAAAGCAGAAATTACGGTACTTGAAGGCTTTATGCCTCAGCCGCTAACTGAAGAAGAAGTTATTGCACTACTTGATAGCGCAATTGCAGAAGCTCAACCTGCGGGCATGCAAGACATGGGTAAAGTAATGGCTATCTTGAAACCACAAATTCAAGGGCGTGCAGATATGGGTAAAGTTAGTGGTTTAGTTCGTTCTAAACTCGCTTAATCCCAAATCAAATTGCAACAAGCCGTGCAATCCTTCGGAACGCACGGCTTGTTTGTATCTGTAACCTATTCAAACTATTATTATCCACACTCTCAGTTAGTGCATTTTTCTAAGGTTTTATGGCAGGACACATCCCGCGTAGTTTCATCGATGATCTCCTAGCGCGTCTCGACATTGTCGATATTGTGGACGCACGCGTGAAACTTAAGAAAAAAGGCAAAAACTATGGTGCTTGTTGCCCATTTCACAACGAAAAGACCCCTTCTTTCAGCGTAAGCCAAGAAAAACAGTTTTATCACTGCTTTGGTTGTGGCGTGCATGGCAATGCCATCGACTTCATTATGGAGTTCGAACGTCTCGATTTTGTTGAAGCGATTGAAGAGCTGGCCTCATTTTTAGGCCTTGATGTTCCTAGAGAACAGCGCAGTGGTGAGATATCAACAGCACCAAAAGCTAACAGCGAACAAAAACGTAACCTCTACGATTTGATGGGCGGCATCAGTAATTTTTACCGCTCTCAGCTGAAAATCTCAGCGAACAAGCCCGCAATTGATTACCTAAAAAATCGCGGCCTTTCTGGTGAAATCGTACAGAAGTTTGGCATTGGCTACGTCGCTGATGAATGGGACTTAGTTCGTAAGAACTTCGGCCAACAAAAAGAAGCACAAGACATGCTCGTGACTGGCGGCATGTTGATAGAAAACGATAAAGGCAATCGATACGACCGATTCCGTGGACGCGTAATGTTCCCGATCCGCGATCGTCGTGGTCGAGTGATTGGTTTTGGTGGGCGTGTCTTAGAAGACGGTACACCGAAATACCTGAACTCACCAGAAACGCCGATCTTCCATAAAGGTAAAGAGCTTTACGGCCTTTATGAAGTACTGCAAGCCTACCGTGAACCGCCGCAAATACTTGTGGTTGAAGGTTACATGGATGTCGTGGCATTGGCGCAATATGGTGTTGATTACTCAGTGGCATCACTGGGCACCTCGACAACCGGTGACCACGTTCAAATGTTGTTCCGCCAAACCAACACTGTGGTTTGTTGTTATGACGGTGACCGAGCTGGTAAAGAAGCAGCGTGGCGCGCACTCGAAAATGCGCTTGAATACCTGAAAACAGGTAACACGCTCAAGTTTCTGTTCTTGCCTGACGGTGAAGACCCAGATAGCTATATAAGAGAGAATGGCCAAGAGGCCTTCGAACAACTAGTACAGAATGCGACACCGCTTTCTACTTACTTGTTCGATAATCTTATTGAAATACACAAGTTGAACTTGGGAACAACGGAAGGGAAGTCGGCACTGCGAGCACACGCCAGCGCCTTGATTAATAAAATCCCTGACAGTTATTTCCAAGAACTGCTCGAAAAATTATTGGATGAGCGTACTGGTTTTGATAACCAACTGAGACGAGCTCGTGTTCATACTAAGAACCCGACACCTCAACCGCATAAAGAACTGAAACGTACTCCAATGCGAGAAGTTATCGCTTTGCTTATCCAAAATCCGAGCTATGCTGATATGGTACCGGATTTATCAAGTGTCAAAGGCTTACAATTGCCTGGGCTAAGTTTATTCGTCGAAGTACTTGATAAATGCCACGCGCATCCCCATATCAACACAGGCCAATTATTAGAGCATTGGCGACACAATAAACATGAGGCTCTTCTGTCTCGTCTCGCGAGCTGGGAAATCCCCCTCGACGAAGACAATCAAGAAGACATATTTTTAGACTCATTGGACAATATCCTTGCCCAGTGCGTTGAAAAACAAATTGAAAATCTGCAGGCAAAAGCAAGAAGTGTCGGTTTATCAGCCGAAGAAAAAAGGGAGCTACTAGCTTTAATGCTAGATCTAAAAGCGTAACCCTGTTTGATTAGTCAGCATTTAATAAATTTGTTAACATAATTGGTTTGCATTTGAGAATGCAACGTCCTTCACCAGACCTGAAGTTGGATATCATCTATGGATCAAAATCCGCAGTCACAGCTTAAATTACTTGTTATTAAAGGCAAGGAACAAGGCTATCTGACCTACGCCGAAGTAAACGACCACCTACCTGCAGAAATCGTGGATTCTGAACAGGTAGAAGACATCATTCAAATGATCAACGACATGGGTATCAAGGTAGTAGAAACTGCACCTGACGCTGATGATCTAGCGCTTAATGATGACGATGCCAATATAGATGAAGATGCAGCTGAAGCTGCTGCTGCTGCGCTTTCAAGCGTAGAAAGCGAGATTGGCCGTACAACTGACCCAGTTCGTATGTACATGCGTGAAATGGGTACAGTTGAACTACTGACTCGTGAAGGCGAAATCGACATTGCGAAGCGTATTGAAGATGGTATCAATACCGTTCAATTATCTGTTGCTGAGTACCCAGGCACGATTCCATACATCTTGGAACAGTTTGACCGCGTACTCGCTGAAGAGATTCGCTTAACAGATCTAATTAATGGCTTTGTTGACCCAGACGACGATGGCACAGCTGCGCCAACGGCGACTCACATCGGTTCAGAACTAGCTAAAACTGATCTAGAAGACGAAGACAAAGAAGAAGCGGAAGACGACGAGGAAGAAGAAGAGGAAGATACAGGTATTGATCCTGAGCTTGCTCTTGAGAAGTTCACAGCGCTTCGTACTAGCTACCAAAACCGTCAACTAGCAATCAATGAATACGGCCACGAAAGCCCGAAAGCAACGCTTGCAACAACAATGATGCAAGACGTATTCAAAGAATTCCGTCTGACGCCAAAACAGTTTGATTACCTAGTAAACGAACTTCGCACTTCAATGGATCGCGTACGTACTCAAGAACGCCTAATCATGCGTCAAACGGTTGAGTACGGCAAAGTGCCGAAGAAATCTTTCATTGCTCTATTTACTGGCAATGAATCTAGCGAAGCATGGTTGGACGAAGTTCTTGCTTCAGACAAACCATACGCTGAAAAGATCAAACGTAACGAACACGACATCCGTCGTTCTATCCAAAAGCTGGATATAATCGAACGTGAAACGTCTCTTACTGTTCAAAGCATTAAAGATATCAGCCGTCGTATGTCTATCGGTGAAGCGAAAGCTCGTCGTGCGAAGAAAGAGATGGTTGAAGCGAACTTACGTCTAGTAATCTCGATTGCTAAGAAGTACACAAACCGTGGCCTACAATTCCTGGATCTGATCCAAGAAGGTAACATCGGTCTGATGAAAGCGGTAGATAAGTTTGAATACCGTCGTGGTTACAAATTCTCTACTTACGCTACTTGGTGGATCCGTCAAGCAATCACTCGTTCGATTGCCGACCAAGCTCGTACTATCCGTATTCCTGTTCACATGATCGAAACGATCAACAAACTAAACCGTATCTCTCGTCAAATGCTACAAGAGATGGGTCGTGAACCGCTTCCGGAAGAGTTGGCTGAGCGCATGCAAATGCCTGAAGACAAGATCCGTAAAGTACTAAAAATCGCTAAAGAGCCTATCTCAATGGAGACACCAATCGGTGACGACGAAGATTCGCATCTAGGTGATTTCATCGAGGATACAACGCTAGAACTGCCTTTAGATTCTGCAACGGCAACAAGCCTACGCGGTGCAACTAAAGACGTTCTTGCAGGCCTAACTCCTCGTGAAGCGAAAGTACTGCGTATGCGTTTTGGTATTGACATGAACACTGACCACACTCTAGAAGAAGTGGGTAAGCAGTTCGACGTTACTCGTGAGCGTATCCGTCAGATCGAAGCAAAAGCACTGCGTAAACTTCGTCACCCAAGCCGCTCAGAAACTCTGCGTAGCTTCCTAGACGAGTAATCACACGCTTTAGTGTGGTTAGCTTTTAAGCATAAAATAGAAAAGGTGAGCGTTGGCTCACCTTTTTTGTGCCTGTATGATTTAAGTGGCTAAGATGTAAGCGGAATTGCCCCTCATAGTGTCTAGACACCAATCAATGCTTCCCCTATAATCTATGCCCTACGGCCCCTTAGCTCAGTGGTTAGAGCGCACGACTCATAATCGTTCGGTCCCCAGTTCAAATCTGGGAGGGGCCACCAAATTAGAAAAGCCAGAACAGTTCACGCTGCTCTGGCTTTTTGCTTTTCTGAAGCTGTACAACTCAACAGCTATATTTCCTACAAATAGCAAATCGTCCCACACACAATTCCAATCCCCTCTATGTGACTAAATATACTTTTCTTTTATGAAAAAATCGGCAATATGAGAGTACGAAAATAATTCAATAGTTCAGGGAAGACTCATGAAAGACGAAACGCTCTCGATTCACTTCGGCTACGAAACCGATCCAACAACCAAATCGGTTGCGACACCTATTTACCAAACCGTTGCTTACGAATTCGATGACGCACAACACGGTGCCGACCTGTTCAACCTTGCGGTACCCGGTAATATCTACACTCGCATAATGAACCCAACCAATGATGTACTAGAAAAGCGCATGGCGGCCTTAGAGGGTGGCATTGCAGGCTTAGTGGTGAGTGCGGGCAGCGCGGCGATCAACTACGCGATTCAAACATTAGCTCAAATCGGCGACAACATCGTTTCTACCCCTCAGCTTTACGGCGGTACTTACACCCTATTTGCTCATATGCTACCAAACCAAGGGATCGAAGTTCGCTTTGCTAAAGACGATAAACCAGAAAGCTTAGCGGCACTGATCGATGAAAAGACCAAGGCGGTTTATTGTGAAAGTATCGGTAACCCGGCAGGCAATATTATCGACTTAGAACGTGTTGCTGAGCTTGCTCACGCACAAGGTGTACCTGTGATTGTTGATAACACAGTGGCGACACCTGTGTTGTGTAAACCTATCGATTTTGGCGCTGATATCGTGGTGCACTCGCTAACCAAATACGTTGGAGGTCACGGAACAACATTGGGTGGCGTGATTGTCGATTCAGGCAAATTCCCATGGGCAGAACACAAAGATCGCTTCCCCGTGTTTAACCAACCAGAGCCTTCATATCATGGTGTGGTTTATACCGAAGCCTTTGGTGAGGCTGCATTTATTGGTCGCGCTCGAACCGTTCCACTTCGTAATACAGGGGCAGCACTGTCACCAATGAATGCCTTCATGTTAATGCAAGGCTTAGAGACGTTGTCGTTACGTATGGAGCGACACACAGAGAACGCATTAAAAGTAGCAGAGTACCTTCAGCAACATGAGAAAGTGAGTTGGGTGAGCTACGCTGGTTTACCCACGTCTGAGTTCTATCCGTTGGCTGAGAAATACATGCAAGGTAAGCCGTCTGCCATTTTATCTTTTGGCTTGAAAGATGGTTATGAAGCCGGAGTTCGTTTCTATGATGCGCTGCAAATCTTCAAGCGCTTGGTGAACATTGGCGATGCAAAATCTCTCGCTTGTCACCCGGCTTCCACGACACACCGTCAATTAAGCGAAGCGGAACAAAAACAAGCAGGTGTATCACCAGAGATGATTCGTCTCTCAGTAGGTATTGAACACATCGAAGATATCTTTGCTGATCTAGAGCAAGCCCTTAATACTTAATGCTTAATGCTTAATGCTTAATGACGTTAAAGCTAGATCTAACACTAATCGTTAACTAATAGGCACAAAAAAGCCCATCTCAGGATGGGCTTCTTATTATCTAATTTTCTTAGATAGGCTAACGATTACTCAACCGTTACCGCTTTCGCAAGGTTACGAGGTTGGTCAACATCGGTACCCTTGATTAGTGCTACATGGTAAGACAACAGCTGCATCGGTACTGTGTAGTAGATAGGTGCTGTTACTTCACTTACGTGAGGCATCTTGATGATCTTCATGTTCTCATCGCTTTCAAAGCCTGCATCTTCATCTGCGAATACGTAAAGTAGACCGCCACGAGCACGTACTTCTTCAACGTTTGATTTCAGTTTCTCTAGCAAGTCGTTGCTTGGTGCAATAACGACGACTGGCATATCTGCATCGATAAGAGCCAAAGGACCGTGCTTAAGCTCACCAGCCGCGTATGCTTCTGCGTGGATGTAAGAGATCTCTTTCAGTTTAAGAGACGCTTCCATCGCGATTGGGTAGAACTCACCACGACCCAAGAATAGTGTGTGGTGCTTATCTGCAAAATCAGGTGCTAGCGCTTCGATCTCTTTATCAAACGCTAATGCTTTTTCAATATCAGCAGGCAGTTGATGTAGTGCTTGAACGATCTCCGCTTCTTTCTCTTCATTGATGCGACCTTGTAGACGACCAATTGACGTTACCATCATCAACATAGCCGCTAGCTGTGTTGTGAAGGCTTTAGTTGAAGCAACACCGATTTCAGTTCCTGCGCGAGTCATGAAGGCAAAATCAGATTCACGAACCAGCGAAGAGCCTGCAACGTTACAGATAGTCATTGCTGACATGTAACCTTTTTCTTTTGCAAGACGAAGTGCAGCAAGCGTATCAGCCGTTTCACCAGACTGAGACAGAGTCACCAATAGGCTATTCGGACGAACAACGAAATCACGGTAACGGAATTCAGAAGCAATCTCTACGTCACAGCTTACGCCTGCTAGAGACTCAAACCAGTAACGAGCTGCCATGCCTGAGTTGTAAGATGTACCACATGCGATGATCTGCACGTGTTCAACCTTGCTTAGGATCTCTTCCGCTTTAACACCAATCGCGTTAGTGATAACTGAAGTGTCAGAGATACGGCCTTCCATTGTGTTGATCAGCGCTGTTGGCTGCTCAAAGATCTCTTTCTGCATAAAGTGACGGTATTGACCTTTGTCACCGGCATCGTGTTCTGCGTTTGATTCAACGATTTCACGCTCAACACGCTCGCCCGCCACATCAAATACTGTTACATCACGACGAGTCACCTCAGCAACATCACCTTCTTCTAAGTACATGAAGCGACGAGTTACGCTTAATAGCGCTAGTTGGTCAGAAGCAAGGAAATTCTCACCGACACCAAAACCGATAACGATTGGGCTACCAGAACGAGCAACAACGATACGGCTAGGATCTTTACGATCAACCGCCACAGTGCCGTATGCACCGTCTAATTGTTTTGCTGTTTTTTGCAGAGCTTCAACCAAAGAAGCTGACGTGCGAAGTTCCCACTCAACAAGATGAGCGATAACTTCTGTATCTGTTTGTGAAGTAAACACGTAGCCACGCTCTTGCAGCAGAGCGCGCAGTGTTTCGTGGTTTTCGATAATACCATTGTGTACAACAGCAATATCGCCCGACATGTGTGGGTGTGCGTTTGCTTCAGAAGGCTCACCGTGTGTCGCCCAACGTGTATGAGCGATACCAGTACCGCCAATAACATGTTGTTGATCGACTGCGTCTGCTAGCTCTTGTACTTTACCAAGGCGGCGTACACGAGTTAGGTTAGATTCGCTGTCAACTACAGCGACACCCGCTGAATCGTAGCCTCGGTATTCTAGGCGGCGAAGGCCTTCTACTAAAATTTCGGCTACATCACGCTGTGCTACTGCACCAACAATTCCACACATAGTTTTACTCCATCAATTTCGTTTTATTCCTATTGGCAGCAAGCAAAGGCCAGATCTTTATTAAGATCAATTATAGGAAGGTAAATGCATAATACTTAAATTTGTTTTTACGCTGGATCGGTCAGGATCACTCGAACATCATGTGATTCGATACTTGCTTTGGATTCTTCGCCTAAGTCTGTATCGGTAATTAAGATGTCAATGTGTTCCCATGCCAGCTCTAAGTTCGGGATCTTTCGTCCCACTTTTTCCGACTCAACCATCACGATCACATCTCGTGACACTTCAGCCATTACTTTGCTTAAACCAACCAATTCATTGAACGTGGTTGTGCCTCTATCAAGGTCGATACCATCAGCCCCGATAAATAGTTGATCAAAATCGTAAGCACGAAGTACTGACTCTGCGACTTTGCCTTGGAAAGAATCCGAATGGGTATCCCAAGTGCCGCCGGTCATTAGCAGTGTTGGTTCGCTTTCCAACTCATTAAGTGCATTAGCAACGTGCAATGAGTTGGTCATAACAACCAAACCACGCTTACTATTGAGCTGCTGAATTAGCGCTCCTGTCGTGCTACCACTATCGATCACAATGCGGTTATGGTCGCGAATTAAATCTGCTGCGGCTTTCGCCAATGAAATCTTTCGAGTCGAAACTTGTGGACCCAGCTCTTCGTTGACAACCTCTTTCGGTAATGAAATCGCACCACCATAACGGCGCAAAAGCTGACCATTTTTCTCTAAAGACGCCAAGTCCTTTCTAATCGTGACCTCTGAGGTTTCGAACTTAGCGGATAATTCATCAACACTAACCTCCCCTTTTTCATTCACTAGGTTAGAAATTGCATGTCTTCTGAGCTGGGTGTTTCGTTTCGACATTTAAAAAAGGCCATTAAGTTTCGATGTGAAACATATTATAGTTACAACGAAACTATTTAGTCCATTTATTTTGATCCAAAAAATTAATAAATAGCGATAAAACCTTGTCCTAAGACAATTGTTAAGCAGTGATATTGAACTCATTAGGTGGTAGAATCCGCACCCGAAAAGAAAAAAAATTACAAAACTGACTGTTATTTTTTTGCAACTTACCGCCTATATAGTGGGGTAAGTCACAGAAAACCGATATTGAATCAAAATCTTTTGGTCATAAAATGACTAAAATTGATGAAAGACTTACAACTCTGAAGGACATATTGGAAGTCCCGCGCTTTTACACAACAGGCACAAAATGTTGATGTAGCGGACCAATCTTCAGAACTTAAATAAATTTCAAATTGTAACAATACTTACCGGAGAGTACCTTCCATGAAAAAGACCAAAATCGTATGTACGATTGGCCCTAAAACTGAATCTGTAGAGAAGCTAACTGAACTAGTAGATGCTGGCATGAACGTTATGCGTCTTAACTTCTCTCACGGTGATTTCGCAGAGCACGGCACTCGTATCGCGAACTTCCGTAAAGTAATGGAAAACAATGGTGAGCAACTTGCGATCCTTCTAGATACTAAAGGTCCAGAAATCCGCACTATCAAACTTGAAGATGGTAACGACGTAGATCTAGTAGCTGGTCAAGAGTTCACTTTCACAACTGACGCAACAGTTGTTGGTAACAAAGACGTAGTAGCAGTAACTTACCTAGGTTTCGCTAAAGACCTAACAGCTGGTAACACTATCCTTGTTGATGACGGCCTAATCGAAATGGAAGTTATCGCAACAACAGAAACTGAAGTTAAGTGTAAAGTTCTTAACAACGGTGCTCTAGGCGAAAACAAAGGTGTTAACCTTCCTGGCGTTTCTGTTCAACTTCCTGCTCTTTCTGAGAAAGACAAAGCTGACCTTAAGTTTGGTTGTGAGCAAGGCGTTGATTTCGTTGCAGCTTCTTTCATCCGTAAAGAAGACGATGTTAAAGAAATCCGTGAGCTTCTAAACGCTAACGGCGGCGAGAACATCCACATCATTTCTAAGATTGAAAACCAAGAAGGTGTAGATAACTTCGATTCAATCCTTGAAGCTTCTGACGGCATCATGGTTGCTCGTGGTGACCTAGGTGTTGAAATCCCAGCTGAAGAAGTAATCTTCGCTCAGAAGATGATGATCGAGAAGTGTAACCGCGCACGTAAGATGGTTATCACTGCAACTCAAATGCTTGACTCTATGATCAGCAACCCACGTCCAACTCGTGCAGAAGCGGGTGACGTTGCGAACGCAATCATGGATGGTACTGATGCAGTAATGCTTTCTGGTGAAACGGCTAAAGGTAAGTACCCAGTTGAAGCTGTTACTATCATGGCTCAAATCGCGAACCGTACTGATTCAGCTCTTAAAGCTGAGCTAGGTTCTCGTCTAGACAGCCCACGTCTACGCATCACTGAAGCAGTATGTAAAGGCGCTGTAGACACAGCAGAGAAGCTAGCTGCTCCTCTAATCGTTGTTGCAACTGAAGGCGGTAAGTCTGCACGTTCAGTACGTAAGTACTTCCCAACTGCAAACATCCTTGCTCTAACAACTAACGAAAAGACAGCTGCACAGCTAGTTCTTACTAAAGGTGTTAAGCCAGTTCTTGTTGACTCTATCGAGAACACAGACGCGTTCTACATCAACGGTAAAGAAATCGCTCTACAATCTGGCCTAGGTAACAAAGGCGACATCGTAGTTATGGTTTCTGGTGCTCTAGTCGCTTCTGGTACTACAAACACAGCATCTGTTCACGTTCTATAAGAATGAACCGATTCGCATAAAATATAAAAGAGGGCTTCGGCCCTCTTTTTTTATGAAACAAAATCTTGCCTAACTTTTCAGTACGCTGTATTATCAATCACATTAGAACTACGTACTGTTAAACTCCAATAAACTCTTCCTAAGAAACGGATTAGCAGACTAGAAATCGAATATACATGAGGTTTGTAATGTCTAGTCCTACGCTTACTGACAAAGTATCAAAGATGATTCGCCAAGATATCCTTAATGGTGAGTTAACCCCAGGCCAAAAACTCGTTGTAGCCGATCTTAAAGCACGATACAACGTGGGTGCATCTCCAATTCGCGAAGCCTTAGTGCAATTATCTTGGAGTAAATACGTAAAGCTAGAGCCACAAAAAGGCTGCTGGGTATCTCCTGTATCGAAGAAAGAACTCAACGACCTATATGAAAGCCTTCGTGTTGTCTCTTCTGTGCTGCTTAAAAAGGCGATTTCAGCAGGTGATGAAAGCTGGGAGCTTGAAGTATTAACCTCTTACCACAAGCTATCACGCATACAATATGTATCAGAAGAGTTTGATTGTATTGAGTGGGAAGAGCGTCACCAGCAGTTCCATGCCGCTTTGCTTGAAGGCGCAGATTCAGAGAACATGTTCAAGTTCTTTGATGATCTTATCAATCAAGTAAAACGCTACCGCTTCCTAGCTATGTCAGCAAAAAGCGCGTCTGATGATCTGTTCAATATTGATGAGCATGAAATGCTCATGAAGCTGGTGCTTGCTAAAAATGTCGATCAAGCAACAGAACTACTGGATCAACACCTGTTAAGTTCAATGAAACGAATTGAAGAAGTTATCGAAGCCGCATAATGCCAAGATAGATTCTAACCACATAAAAACGGAGCCTAATAGCTCCGTTTTTTATTTCCAGTATTACGACTGAACTACCACCCGAAAAACTCTTTGTGATGAGTATTGAGCAGCACAACCATAGGTAAAAAATACAGTGCACTCAGCTGAAAGCCAAGAATGACTAACGTTCCTATGGTTAACCTCACTAAAAAATCGACAAACATACCACGCCTCTTTCAATCAGACTGTATGATCCCTAAACCCTTGCTTCAGATAACCTAATTCAACTCATCACTTTCAAGCCTTTGATAGGGTTAACAACCCGTTGAATTAAGTTAACGGTGCCATCCTTTTACATCTAGCAAACACTCTATTAATTGCATCTTTTATCATGAGATGCGCCGAAGCAAGACTGTTTGATTATTGTTCAGTTTAGCTCAAATAACCGCGAGCATTAGACTTTAGTCTAATCATATAAACTTTGTGATTTAAGTCTCTCAAAAATGAGATTTCCAATAAATACGGATGTACACCATGGGGGAGTAAGCACAGTAAATAACAGAGCACTCTATAAAAAGCGCAATAGCACCCTAAGGGAGGATTACAAAGAAATGAATGGCAATAAGAAAGTGTGGACAAGCGATGCATACTTCCAGAAAGCAAAACGGCCCAAATGAAGGGCCGTTCGTATTAGTAAAATTGCTTTCGCTCTCTAGCGATTAAATAAGCGGTGTTAACTTAAAAGCAGCTTTCAATGTTTCTTCGCTAGGCTTTCAACGCACGTTCACCACGTGCGATGCCAACAACCCCACTTCGAGCCACTTCAAGTACTTCCGTTACTTCAGACAAAGCCTGAATGAAAGCATCAAGCTTCTCGCTAGTACCCGCCATTTGCACTGTGTATTGCGAAGCCGTCACATCAACGATCTGACCACGGAAAATATCCGCAGTACGCTTCACTTCTGCACGAGCAAACCCGCTAGCGCGTACTTTTACCATCAGAAGTTCACGCTCGATATGCTCAAGTTCAGACACTTCTTGAACCTTAAGTACGTCGATCAATTTGTGTAACTGCTTCTGAATCTGCTCAAGTTGCATTTCGCTTGAGTTAGTAGTGACATTAAGACGAGACAGCGTTGGATCATCTGTAGGAGATACATTCAAAGACTCAATGTTGTAGCCACGCTGAGAAAACAAGCCAACCACTCGAGAAAGTGCACCTGGTTGGTTTTCCATTAATAGTGAAAGGATGTGTCTCATATTATGTTCTCTCCGTTTTGCTTAGCCACATGTTATCCATACCCTCGCCTTTGATCTGCATTGGGTATACGTGCTCGGTGTCATCCACACTGATATCGACAAATACCAAACGGTCTTTCATCGCTAGTGCTTTTTCCAAACCTGATTCCAGTTCATCCGGAGATGAAATACGCATGCCAACGTGGCCATAAGCCTCAGCGATAGCAGCAAAATCAGGAACAGAGTCCATATATGAATTAGAGTAACGACCTTGATAAACAATGTCTTGCCACTGTTTTACCATGCCTAAGAAACGGTTGTTAAGGTTAATAATCTTAACTGGAATATTGTATTGCAGCGCAGTCGATAGCTCTTGGATATTCATTTGAATACTGCCATCACCAGTAACAATCACAACTTCTTCATCAGGTTTCGCAAACTTAACGCCCATGCCAGCAGGTAGGCCAAAGCCCATCGTGCCTAGACCACCAGAGTTAATCCAACGGCGTGGCTTGTCAAACGGGTAGTACAAAGCAGCAAACATTTGGTGTTGACCAACATCAGAAGCAACATAGGCATCGCCATTGGTTACTTTATGAAGTGTTTCAATAACTTGTTGTGGCTTAATACGGCCAGACGTTTTGTCATACGCTAAGCAGTCACGTTCTTGCCACTGTTTAATTTCACTCCACCAGCTTTCCATCGCTTCTGCATCGTTAGTTCCACCTTGATCAATAAGCAGGTTAACCATGCTCTCTAGAACTTTTTCCGCTGAACCTACAATAGGTAGATCCACTTTTACGTTCTTAGAGATCGAAGATGGGTCGATATCAATGTGCATGATCTTCGCATCAGGACAGTACTTATCTAGGTTATTGGTCGTTCGATCATCGAAGCGTACGCCAATACCAAAGATCAAGTCCGCATTGTGCATCGCCATATTGGCTTCATACAAACCATGCATGCCCAACATACCCAAAGAGTTCTTATGAGTACCAGGGAAAGCGCCAAGCCCCATTAGGGTGCTTACCACGGGTAAATTCAGTGCCTCTGCTAATTTTAACAGCGGCTTATCTGCCTCAGAAATAACCGCACCACCACCGACATAAAGTACCGGTTTCTTCGCTTCAAGAAGGGCTTTTAGCGCCTTTTTTATCTGACCTTTATGACCCGTAACCGTTGGGTTATATGAACGCATTTTGATCGTTTCTGGGTATTCATAAGGAAGCTTGATTTGTGGGTTTAAGATGTCTTTTGGCAGATCAATAACCACAGGACCTGGACGTCCTGTCGTTGAAATATAGAATGCTTTTTTAACGACTTCAGGGATATCTTCCGCTTTCTTAACTAAGAAGCTGTGTTTAACGATCGGACGGGATACACCCACGATGTCACACTCTTGGAAGGCGTCGTTACCAATAAGGTTATTTGGTACGTTACCAGAAATAACAATCATTGGGATTGAGTCCATGTAGGCTGTGGCAATACCAGTCACGGTATTGGTCGCACCTGGACCAGAACACACAAGTACTACACCCGGTTTACCGGTAGAACGAGTATAGCCATCTGCCATGTGGGTAGCGGCTTGTTCGTGTCGTACTAATACGTGTTTAATTTCAGCGGTTTTAGCATGCAGCGCATCGTAGATATCAAGTACAGAACCACCTGGGTAACCAAAGATTTGTTCTACACCCTCTTCAATTAGAGACTGCACCACCATCTCAGCGCCGGATAACATTTCAGCGCCGGATGACATGGCTGTTTCAGGTTTTGTTGTCATATTGCTCTCCTCACCAGTTTCCAATCACATTTGGTGAACATGTTGGGCTGGTTTTTCATAGTCTAGGGCTTATTCGTAGCCTAATTCGAAATACTTCCACTTTTTCGGCTATGGCTGTCTGTAGTGATAACAACAAACAGTAATACGAAACAACTTTAACGCTTTATTATCATCTGGTCTAACACCTGTTATTCGGCAACTGTGCCAAAAAACCAACTATTAGCTCAAAGCATCAAATAAAACCCAAACCAACCGACAAGGCTAGGTTTAAACACTACCTATCAATTAAAAAAAAGCACTTAATATTTCAATGGATCACTATTCATCGATAAAAAACGAGCTTGCTGGTGTGCGCTTTCGCACATTGTGCTGTTTCATTAGATACAAAAAATCCCCCTAAAAATGCAATCACATTCGTAGGGGGATTTTTAAACAACTGAAAATTTATCTAAACAGAAAACTACTTATCTTTAGGCTTTTCGTTGTACATTTCTTCGATTTCGTCTTGATACTTATCGTTAATAACCTTACGACGCAATTTCTGGGTTGGTGTTAACTCACCATCATCCATAGAAAACGCTTTTGGCAGCAGCTTGAACTTCTTCACTTGTTCAAACTTCGCTAGCTCTTGTTGTAAGTCATTCACACGTTTCTCTAGCATCTCTACTATTTGGTGATTTTTAACAAGCTCAACACGGTCGTGATACTTGATATTCAGCTCTTTGGCATACTCTTCTAGCGAGTCATAACAAGGAACAATCAGTGCAGAAACGAATTTGCGCGTATCAGCGATAACAGCAATCTGCTCGATAAAGTGATCTTTACCAATTGCGCCTTCAACCACTTGCGGTGCAATGTACTTACCACCAGAGGTCTTCATTAATTCTTTGATGCGATCAGTAATGAACAGATTACCATTTTCATCAAAATGACCCGCATCACCGGTTTTTAGGAAACCATGCTCGTCAAATGTCTTAGCGGTCTCTTCGGGCATCTTGTAGTAGCCACGCATCACCATTGGACCACGAACAAGGATCTCATCCTTAGCGCCAATTTTCACTTCAGCACCCGGCATCGACATACCGATCGAGTCAGGGTTAAAACAACGATCATCCCAGCACGATACTGTTGCCGTAGTTTCTGTCATGCCGTAGCCCAGTTTTACGTTGATACCAATAGCATGGAAGAAGCGACCAATGGTTTCATCAAGCTTCGCGCCACCACATGGCATAAAGTTGATGTTACCGCCTAGCAGAGCTCGCAGTTTAGAGAGCACAAGCTTGTCGGCAAGCGCATGGCTCTTCTTCAGCATAAATGATGGTGTACGACCTTCTTGATGACAAACAGAAAGCTTCGCGCCCATGTTCACAGCCCAAGTAAAGAGTACTTTACGAATAAACGGTGCTTTCGATACTTTCTCGTGAATCGCTGAGAAAATCTTCTCGTAGAAGCGAGGAACAGCAGACATAACCGTTGGTTTAACATCACTCAGTGCGTCACGAACTTGCATGGTGTCTTGCAGATAGCAGTTGGTTGCGCCTTTATAGAGGACATAGAAAGTCCAAGCGCGCTCAAATACATGTGATAGAGGTAAGAAACAC
The DNA here is from genome assembly GCF_002119525.1 of Vibrio syngnathi. Lineage (NCBI taxonomy): Bacteria > Pseudomonadati > Pseudomonadota > Gammaproteobacteria > Vibrionales > Vibrionaceae > Vibrio > Vibrio syngnathi. The sequence continues at coordinate 2,850,109 of NZ_CP017916.1, forward strand.
AATGAGACGTCGTCTTTGCTTAAGCTTAGGCGCTCATCATGGCCTTTTAATTGATAGCCAACGTTCGTGTAATCAAGCATTACACCTTTAGGCTGACCAGTAGTACCAGAGGTATAGATAAGGGTCAGTAAGTCGTCCATACATGCTTCGGCTAGGCGAACATCAAGTTCAGCTTGCTGCTCTTCAACACCACGAGCCATGAACTCTTTCCAAGATACAGCAAAGCTGTGTCCTTGCAGATCGATATCATCAGACATCGCCACAACAACTTCAAGCTGCTCACACTCTTCGAAAATGTTAACAGCGGCATCAAACTGAGGTTGCTCACCAACAAATAAGATCTTCACATCTGCATTTTGGATAATGTAAGAAGACTGCGCTGCTGTGTTCGTTGGATAAATCGGTACAGTAACAAGACGAGCTTGCAAAGATGCAAAATCTGCTACGGTCCATTGAGGCATATTGTTCGAGAAGATACCGATCTTATCTTGAACTCTCAACCCTTGAGCCAATAGCGCTAATGAAAGCGTATCGATTTGTTGTCCAAACTGCTGCCAGCTAATACCTTGCCATACATTGCCTACTTTGTGCTTCAAAGCTGTACGGTTGCCGCCTTGGGCAATTTGGTCACGAAGTCTTTTTACGATATGAAAATCTAAATTGGCCATCTCTTTACCTTTGGCTTACACCTGTAAGCTTTTTTGAGCGCACAAGTGTACCTCTGATCATGGAAAAGGCAACTGATGAAGCTCAAAGTTATAAGTAATAGTACGTCTCACGCTAAGTTTTCTATCAACAAAAATAGCAGGTACAAAAAAGCCCTAAGCCAGACTCCTAGCTTAGGGCTTATAAATCATAGGAATTAGTGTCTAGTTAAGCGCCACAACTTCGCCACAGATCATCATTAACTGATCTCGTAACCAGATGTGTCCTTTGTCCTTTTCACTTGATTCGTGCCAGCTTAGGAAGCCAGAAATCGCCGCATTATCGAATGGGAAATCTAGAATTTGAAGCTGCTCTTTATTTGCTGCATGTTCTACCATCCAACGAGGAGCGATTGTTACTAATTCCGATTGGCCTACAACGTAAAGAACGTTGCTCAAGCTCGTACCTTCGTAGAAAGGTGTGCAATCTAGGTCACGGTAAGCCTGCTCTGAGAAGCTACGTTGACCATGGATGCGAGACAGTTTAGCGTGCTTTTCGTTAAGCAACTCTGCCGCTGAAACTTCACCGTTGATACGTGGATGAGAAGCAGAAGCTACCACAACCAATTCATCTTGGAAGATTTCAGTGCTTGAGAAACCTTGTTCATCAAAACGCGAGTAATCAATAACGAAGTCAATTTCTTGGTAACGCATGCGCTCAGAAAGTTGGCGGTCAAATTCGGCATCCATATGCAGATTAACGCTAGGTGCTTGGTCGTTGATTGTCGACATAATCTTAGGAGCAAAACGCATGTCACAAGGGCTGCAAATTGCAAGTTTGAACAGGCGAGAAGACGACTCTGGAGAGAACACAGAACTTGGCAATTCGTTGCGTACTAACTGCAGCGCTTGGCGGATTGGACCAAACAACTGACGAGCACGTTGAGTCGGTTGAATACCACGACCTTGACGCATGAATAGTTCGTCGTTGAACATTACTTTCAAACGAGCAACAGCGTTACTTACAGCAGGCTGAGACATGCCCAGATTATGAGCTGCACGTGTAATATTTTGCTCTTGCATAACTGCATCAAATACAGTCAAAAGATTTAAGTCGACTCCACGAAGTGTGCTTTCCATTCTGTAGCTTGCAATTGCACTCATTGCGTCTTTTTTCTCTAACATTCAAGTTGCCTCTTGTCGGTTCGACAGGGTTAAATTGGTAATGGTGTGGGAATAGATAACCACTAATTCTTATATTTATCAGACCGATGTTTTTCGGATTGCCATTACTATTAACCAATACATCTCGAGCTACCAACAAGATTGATAAAGAATAATTTAATTTTACCTTAATGATTAAACAACACCTAAAAATCAGTTGCTTATGGAGTTATAAAAAAACATAAAATGCATCACTTATGAGTTTCATTTCGACTTATTTAGCTGTCCTATCGTTTTGGTTACATTTGTTACAAATTATTGAACTCGTGAATCGTTCAGCTAGCCAATTCAGAAATAACACTTATGGGTTACGTGAGTGATGCATAACTAGGAAAATCTACCTTATCCCAAAGTTGCTTTCTTAAGCCATCTTGGTTGGACCAGTTACCCGCCAAAATCCACCCAACAAGTGCACTTGCCACGTCGGGATAAGTGACCATTTCAGCCTGTTTTTCACCGAGCCAACTACGCAATATAGCCGCGTCTAAAAAACTCATGGTTTGAGCCAACCCGAGCGCTTCAAGCGTCGCCACATTACTCTGTTGTTCGAACTGCCCCTCAAGAGGCTTGAGAAGCAATTTTTTACCCAAAGTTAAGGCTTCAGATGGCAATTCAAAACCACCATTAGTCACCACTCCTGAGCACTGATTGAGGTCGAATTGAAAGCCGGCATGACTGAGTGGTTTGAACTCAATATTTTCAACTCGGTTTTGCTCAATAACATTTGGGTGATAGCAGACAAAGTTGTGCGAAATAAACTTCATCAACAGCTCCGAGATCGACTCAAGATCCTCAAATGGTAAATAAACCAAAGTGAAGTCTTGTGTTGCTTTAGCTCGCTCATCACACGCAGGCGAGTGAACGATTGGGGTATGAACGATAGGCGGCAATATCGGCTGTTCAAAGTGGTACCAATGCAAACCAATAGCATGCTCTGTTGGCGCAAAATACTGAATAACAGAATGTTCAATCCAGTTGCCCCCTTCTTTAGGCACATCATAACGGAACGCATTTTGATGGCTTATTCCAATACACGGGACACCTTGCCTTTTCGCAGCCCAAGCGGTTACCGGTTCAAAGTCATTAATCACTAAATCATAAGGCGTAAGATCGAGCTGGTTGATTTCACGGAGAAATCGCCAGATGTTATTCTTGATGAATGTCTTGCCGTATTTAACCTGCCCTTGCTCACTGTAAAAGGTTAAGCCGCTGCGGATCTGATAGTGACCAAACGCTTCCATCGAGAAGTACTTGCTCTCATCTCGCCCAGAGAACAAAAAGTCGACATCGATATTTTGCTGACGAAAAGCCACAGCCATTGCTCTCGCTCGAGCGATGTGACCATTTCCTGTGCCTTGTACACCATATAAGATTTTCATGCATGTTCCTTTATGTTTACCACTTAAGCCCGGCAGTGGTTGTTGCCAACAAAATAATTACAGGATGAAGCTGATAGCAAGACTCGTACAAGCGATGCCCAAGGCCGCGCCAATCAGTACATCCGTTAAAAAGTGCACACCAAGTAGGATTCGAGAGCCAGCAATCGCTGCCGCCCAAATCAAGCTAAATAGATAGAGACTTGGATAGAAATGTCCGATTAGAGTCGCCATAACAAATGCAGCAGCGGAATGCCCAGAAGGCAGGCTGTATTTATCTGATGGCACAATGTGAGAGTGAAGCAATGAAGAGAATTCAGCAGGTCTACGACGCTTAAGGGTGTTCTTAGCTAACCAATAAATCGGCAGCTCTATCGCAAAAGCGGCGAGACCAACCATTAAAAATTCACGACCTGTATAGCCATCAGCCAATAGTGCAATCAGAGCGATCAACACATATAAGTGACCATCCCCGGTATGAGACACCGCTTTACTCAGTGTCGCCTGTCGTCCGCAATAACGGTTGTTTAAACAGAAAACAGAAAATGCCACATCCCAGCGGACAATAGGTTCGATAGTACGCATACAATCTCCTTAACAATCCTTATTCAGTTAAGGCTCAAGTTATGCCCCTGAAATGACAGTTAAGTGACGTTTTGAATGAACTAAAATGAATTTTGAAGTGAATTAACCGCTTTCGCTAGCAAGCTGATGAGCCTAGAAACCGCCGATAAAAATAAAGCGACCCAAGGCCGCTTTATTCTTCTACGTTTTTACCTCTTTATATAAGCAAGCAAACGCTACTTCTATCGAGTTAATGGCTATAGCGTTCGCTAATGATAATAGAGTTCGCTAATGATAATAGAGCTCGCTAATGATAATGGCGCTAAAGGTTATAGCACTAAAAATTATAGCGCTAATGGCTCATGCTTTTTCACCAACCCGAAGTCCGCCAATATCGCGTAAGCGGCAGGGATCATAAACAACACCAGTAAGGTTGAAGCAAATATGCCAAACACAATGGAGATCACCAATGGTTGGATAACCTGAGCCTGCAAGCTGGTTTCCGTCAGCAGCGGTAGCAAACCAGCAGCGGTCGTCATTGATGTCAAAAATACCGCACGGAAACGCTCGCGACTGGCCTTCACCACCGAGTCATGCACGCTATCTCCCTCATCGACATGGTGACGAATGTACTGCACCAACAAGATGGAATCGTTGACTACAATACCGGCAAGCGACACAAAGCCCATCATGCTTGGCATACTCAAAGAGTGCCCAAGTATCCAGTGCCCAACGACCACCCCAATAAAGGCGAGTGGAATGGCTAACATCACGACCACAGGCTCTAAGTAGCTTCTGAACTGATAGCTAAGAATCGCAAACACGCCGAATAAACCGAGCAAGAAGCCTTTGCCCATCGAGGCTCCAGTCTTAGCCGCATCTTTAGCTTCCCCTTCGAAATCAAAGCGCAAGCCTGGGTATTTTTGAATAAGCTTGGCTGCTTCATCTTTTTGGAACTGAGCCAAAATCGCCGACGAGCTCGCCTTCTTATTATCAATATCACCAAAGATGCTGATGGTTCTCAGCCCATCAATACGCTGAATTCGCACGTAGTTACGTTGGAAATCTAATGTCGCCAACGTTGCTAACGGGATCTGACTGCCGTCGGCGGTAATGATCGGGAAGTTAGCCAGCTGCTGTATGTCGCCCGCTTGTTCCTTATCAAGACGCACCTCAATCGAGATGTTCTCAACACCGATTTGAATCTCATCCGCCGTTTGCCCGAAGAAGGCTGCACGCAATTGGGAAGCAATCATCTGCCCATTCACATTGTAGGTTTCCGCACCTGGGCGCAGCTTGACTAAGATCTCTTCTTTACCCATGCGCATGTCATCAAGCACACCATGCACCCCGTCAAACTGATTGAGGTATTCCTGAATCTCCAGAGAAACAGACTTCAATTCAGCCAGATCATCATGCTTGGCACGGATCTCGATAGCACGACCACCCGGCCCCATGGTTGGCTGCTTGAACACTAATGAAATAGGATCCGCCAGCTCACCGATATCTTCGCGCCATGCATTGATGAAATCATCGATAACCGTGTTACGGTTCTCAGCACCGCGTAAGTCTAAACGCACAGTGGCTAAATGTGGGCCTGACTCACTGGCATCAGCATTAGCATTGAATTGGCTGGTGATGTGTTCAACCAATTTATTACCGTCCTCAACCTCTTCACTCCACTGCTCATTCAAACGTTCAGCAGATGCGACTATTTTATCGACGACTTTCTCGGTTTGAGACAGTGATGCACCCGGTGGAAGAATGATGCGAGCCTCGGCAATATCACCATCCAACTCAGGGAAAGGTTGGAATTTGACAACGCCACCTGCAATCAAGGCTACCGAAAGCAGCAGCAGGGTAAGCACTCCGCCCATAAAGGCATAGCGGAACGTCACGACCTTCTCGACCATGTTCATCAAAGTGGTATTGCGAAAGTTCTCAAACTTCTCAAGCAGAACGACTTTAAAGCGCAGCGCTGGCTTATCATTTTTTTCTTTGTGTAATGAATGAGATAAGTGATTTGGTAGAATAAGAAACGCTTCGATTAAGCTCAGCGACAACACCAAGATAAGCACCTGAGGCACCGCTTTAAGCACCGCGCCCATTTCCCCATCAAGGAACAGTAAGCTACCGAAAATACACACAGTGGTTAGGAAAGAAGACAAGACTCCGGGGAGCACTTTCTTCACACCGCTGTACACCGCATCGTCAACGTTTTGCCCCCGATCCAGATGGGAAGCTATAGATTCGGCTATCACTATGGCGTCATCCATCATGATACCAATCGCCATTAATAAACCAACCAGTGACATAATGTTGATCGACAAGCCCAAGTTAGCCATTAAGAACAAGCCACCAAGGAAGGCTACCGGCAAACCTGCTGCAACCCAGAATGAATATCGTAAACTGAAGAACAGCCACATGGTTGCGAACACCAACACAATACCTTGCCAGCCATTGCGCACCATCATGGTTAGACGATCCCAAAGTACCGACGAGAGATCGTTGGTCATTTGCAGTGTCACGCCGTCAGGGGCAATCGCGCTTTGATCTTCAACGAATCGAGTCACGTTCTCTTTAATTCGTAACGCATCATCTTCTTTGTTCTTACTGATTTTCAACAGAGCAGATGGCTTACCATCAAATAGAACCTTCTGTTCATCAAGCTCAAAGCGGTCGGTTATTTTGGCTATGTCTCTCAAACGAATCACCGAGCCATTAGGCGCAGATCCAACCACAATACTTTCCAGCTCAACCGGTGTAATTCGTCTCTCATCAAAACGAATCAGAAAATTTTTGTCTGGCGTCTCAACGTTACCGCTTGGCAGTTTTACATTCTGACGGCCAATTTGGTCGGCGATATCACCGACACTCAAACCCAACTGGCGAATGGCTTGGGTATCCAGTTCGACACGATATTGGTGATCGGAAAAACCACTAACTTCGACTAAAGAAACGTCGTAATCGAGCTTCATGGTTCGTTTGAGATCTTCGGCGTAAGCTTTGAGTTCAGGCCATGAGGTTTCGGCTGTAATCGCGATATCAACTACCGGTTCATTCCAATCCAACTCTTGAACAACCGGAGATTCAATCTCACTAGGGAAATCATTGATCGAGTTGATCTGAGTTTGAACGTCCACCAGCATTCGGCCAATGTCCGCTTTCTCATTTAACTTGAGAATTAAACGAGCGCTGCCTTCGATGGCTTCACACTGAGTCTCTTCAATGTTGGCTAAGCCGTCTACTGCATCTTCCATTCGCACACATAAGCTCTCTTCCACTTCTTGTGGTGATGCGCCGGGATAAACGATCGCCGCCATAATGTAAGGTGGATCATAGGCAGGAAAGGTTTCACGTTTGATGGTTGATAGTGAGCTTATACCCAAAATCAACAACCCAAGCATCAACAAGTTTGCTGCTGTAGGGTGCCGAGAGAAAAACTTGATCATGACGCACTCTCCTGAGTATCAGATTCAAGCTTAACCTCTGTAGAGTTCGACTCTTTCAGTAACATGCCTTCGATGGCTGGCAGGACGTCATTAAGAACCAATTTATCTCCCGTTTGTAGCTCGCCACTCACAACCACTTGGTTATCTCTGCGATAAAGCACTTCAACACTCACCACTTGCAAGCGCTGATTGTCATCCATCAGGTAAACCTTGTCACCGTGCAATGCTCGCTCTGGAACCACCCAACTTAGATTCGCGACACCTTCAATCTCAGCTTTTACAAACATGCCGTTGACCAAAGGGGTCGCATTGCTTGGCTGCAGTTGTGAATAGTCTTGAGCGATCTCAAGAATAATTCCGGCTGTCGCTTGGTTTTCATCAACCGTCTCACTGATTCTTGCCACCTTCGCAGGCCAACTCAGTTTAAGGTTGCCGCTGTTAAGTTGAATCGTCGCTTTAATTGGCGCTTCATAAGGATTAGGGATCCCTGCAGCATCGCGAGGGAATTGATTAAAGCTCGAGGCTAAAGTTTGCATATCGTGAATAGAAAGTTGCGCCTCCACTTCCATGACATTAATTCCGTGAGCAACAAACATCTCTTGCTGAAGATTAACCACTTGATTTTGTTCGATATCAACTTGAGCAATTCTCATCGCTCTTGGCAAAATGATGGTGGTCTTATCGAGAGAGCGCTGCGCCTCTTTCACTTTAGACACGTTGACCTTAATCACTGCTTCCGCGACACGTTTTTCATCAGGCATTAAAGCGATTTGGTTCGCGATATCCAACACTAGCTTCTGTTGAGATAGTGCACTTTGCTGTTGCAGGTCGACATCCGATTGAGAAGTCAGCCCTTTCTTACGCAGATCTTGTTTACGTTGTAGCTCTTTGTTGCTGATCACTAAGCGGTTCTTTTCGATCTTTAGAGTCTGATTCAGGTTGTCTTCTTCTTGATTCAATTTCGCTAGTGAGGTTTGGCTTGATTTAAGATCGGCCTCTGCTTGTATCAGCTTCAGTTCGTAATCCAAGGGATCGATCTTAAGTGCCTCAGTACCCGCTGGAATGATCTGCCCTTTTTCTAGGTCTGGATGTCGATAAACAATCTGCCCTGTCACCTCGGCAATGGCTTTCCATTCAACTTTAGGGACTACTTTGCCAAAGCCCACTGCCAACGGCGCGATCATTTGTTGTTCTAAACTGACGGTTTCGACTAGACGAGCCCTATCTCCCGCGGGCTTAGTCGGCAGATCCGGCTTTAAGCTAATCGCAGTCACAAGGCCGATGACACCAACCGCAAGTGCTGGAAAGAAGAGTAGTTTTTTATTTATTTTCATTATCTTTTGTCCTGCACTGCAGAAGGGCTCGGTGCGTTGATAAAGCCTTCGGTCATCAATTGAATGTTGTGTTCGATTAAACGGTTAAGAAATTCTTCATTAATCTCAATACCATGGATTGCTAATAGAGGGGGCGGAGCAATGAATGGAAACACCATCAAGCTTATATACGAAACTCGACACAATTTTGGATCCATGTTCTGTTTTAAGATGCCTTGTTCAACCAGCTTTTCAAAAATGACATCTTGGGCTGGCTTGGCGACATCGAGAAAAACCTTTTCGAGCAACTCTCTTTGCACTTCAGAGGGAGGCATATTCATCACTTGAGCAATCAAGCGAGGAAACTTGGGCACCTTGACCATCTCTTTATAGTAAGTCCGCATTAAATCAAGAAAGTTCTCATGGCTGCTTTCTTCAACCAATCTCTGCATTTGCAATTGCATCGGTCGTAGCGTTTCACGCAGCATCGCCTCAAATAATCCAGCCTTACTGCCAAAGTAATAACGGATCATCGCAATGTTCACACCCGCACGATCAGCAATCAGGCGTGTCGAGACCTTGTCGTATGACTGAACGACAAACAGATCACGAGCATGCTCAATCAATAATTGTCGAACATCTAAGTTCTGTTGAGGTCGCCCCGCTTTTCGTGCCGTCATGCATCAACCTATCTCTATAATTAATCATTCGATTAATTATAGAGATAAACAGACGTAACAGTAGAAGATTAATTACTCACTATTTAATCAAGTGATTAATTAATTGGGTCACACTTATAATTTTTTTGGTGAATCGTTCCATCAAAAAGATTTACTACAAAGTTTTAACCTATACATCAGCCAAACGATAAACTAACCCGCCAATACAAAACCACCAATCAGTCGATTTAGCCAGAAAATAGATAAAAAGCAGCACAAACCAAACCAAAACACTACCAATGTACGCTGATATTGGATTTTCTTGTTTGACGCTCAGAATAAATTACGGTAAATATGGTGTTAACAGTTTATTTCGGATATTTGTGTAATGATTTTTTCTTCTTCTCTACTGCTGAAACTTCTCCTTATCGTGAACCAATCGCGCGGGTAAGTTGTGGGTCAAGAACTACACAAATATTAAAACCCGCACTGAGCGGGTTTTTTTGTAACTGGCACTTTTAAAAGAACATCATTCTTAATAATAATTTGGATAGCAATCGATTCATTATCGATATAAGGAAGCACCCATGAACGATCAAGTAATAATTTTTGATACTACCTTACGTGACGGCGAGCAAGCATTGGCTGCAAGCCTTACGGTAAAAGAGAAGTTACAGATCGCTTATGCTCTTGAGAGACTGGGTGTCGATGTTATCGAAGCTGGCTTCCCTATTTCTTCGCCAGGTGATTTTGAATCCGTACAAACCATCGCTAAACACATCAAAGGCAGCCGTATTTGTGCGCTTTCTCGTGCCGTTGCAAAAGATATCGACGCCGCTGCAGAAGCACTAAAAGTAGCTGACCAGTTCCGTATTCATACCTTCATCTCAACATCGACGGTTCACGTACAAGACAAATTACGCCGCAGCTACGACGATGTTGTCGAGATGGCAGTAAAAGCCGTCAAACATGCGCGTAACTACACAGACGATGTTGAGTTCTCTTGTGAAGATGCTGGTCGCACCCCTATCGACAACCTATGTCGTATGGTTGAAGCCGCGATTAACGCAGGCGCTAAAACCATCAATATCCCAGACACCGTGGGCTACACAGTACCGAATGAGTTTGGTGGCATAATCCAAACGCTGTTCGATCGCGTACCCAACATCGATCAAGCTATCATCTCTGTTCACTGTCACGATGACTTAGGTATGTCGGTTGCAAACTCAATTGCTGCAGTGCAAGCGGGCGCTCGTCAAATTGAAGGCACAATCAATGGTATTGGCGAACGTGCGGGTAACTGTTCTTTAGAAGAAATCGCAATGATCATCAAAACTCGCCAAGAGCTTTTGGGTGTTCATACTGGCTTGGATCATAAAGAAATTCACCGTACCAGTAAGCTAGTGAGCCAGCTTTGCCACATGCCGATTCAAGACAATAAAGCTATTGTCGGTGCTAACGCATTCAGCCACTCTTCTGGTATTCACCAAGATGGCATGCTTAAGAACAAGAACACTTACGAGATCATGACGCCTGAGTCTATTGGTTTGAAAAACAAAGCCTTGAACCTAACAAGCCGTAGTGGCCGAGCAGCGGTTAAGAGCCACATGGACGCGATGGGTTATAAAGACAATGAGTACAACCTAGATTCATTGTACGAAGACTTCTTGAAGCTTGCAGACCGTAAAGGACAAGTGTTCGATTACGACCTAGAAGCATTGATGCACTTCGCGAATCTACGTGATGAAGATGACTTCTATAAACTTAACTACCTAAGCGTACAATCTGGTAGTGTTATGTCTACCACCAGCATCAAACTGCAATGTGGTGATGAAGAGAAATGCGAAGCGGCTGTCGGCAATGGTCCGGTTGATGCTTTGTACCAATGTATCTACCGCTTAACAGGCTACGAAATCGCGTTGGATAAGTTCGACCTAACTGCAAAAGGTGAAGGCGAAGATGGCTTAGGTCAAGCGGACATCATTGCTAACTATAAAGGCCGTAAGTACCACGGTACGGGCGTTTCAACCGATATCGTTGAAGCTTCTGGTCAAGCGTTGCTACACGTTATCAATAGCATTCAACGCGCAGACACTATTGCTGAAATGAAGCAGCAAAAATTCGCGACAGTTTAAGACCCCAATAACAGAGCCCTAGAGCCGATGTTGTTGGCTTTAGGGACAAAATTTACAACGAGCCAAACCGCTCAGTAACAAGAATTAAAGGATTAACATGACTGATAAATCATACAAGATTGCCGTACTACCTGGTGATGGCATTGGCCCAGAAGTAATGCAGCAAGCACATAAAGTGCTAGACGCGATTGAAAAGAAGCACGCGATTAGCTTTTCTCGCGAAGAGTATGATGTTGGTGGTATCGCAATTGATAATCACGGCTGTCCACTTCCAGAAGCGACAGTAACGGGCTGTGAAGAATCTGACGCAGTACTATTTGGCTCGGTTGGCGGACCTAAGTGGGAACACCTTCCACCAAACGATCAACCAGAGCGTGGTGCCCTACTTCCCCTCCGTAAACACTTCCAACTGTTCTGTAACCTACGTCCTGCACAAATCCACAAAGGTTTAGAGTCTTTCTCTCCTTTGCGTGCTGACATCTCAGGTAACGGCTTCGACATCGTTGTAGTTCGTGAACTAACAGGCGGCATCTACTTCGGCCAACCTAAAGGTCGTGAAGGCGAAGGCGCAACTGAGAAAGCTTTTGATACAGAGGTTTACCACCGTTACGAGATCGAACGTATCGCAAAGATTGCGTTTGAATCTGCACGTCTACGTAACAAAAACGTTTACTCAATCGACAAAGCAAACGTTCTGCAGAGCTCTATCTTATGGCGTGAAGTGGTTGAAGAAATCGCAAAAGATTACCCAGATGTCACGCTAAACCATATGTACATCGACAACGCGACCATGCAGTTAATCAAAGATCCATCTCAGTTTGATGTGATGCTATGTTCAAACATCTTTGGTGACATCATCTCTGATGAGTGCGCAATGATCACAGGCTCTATGGGTATGCTTCCTTCTGCAAGCTTAAACGAAAGCAACTTCGGCCTATACGAACCCGCAGGTGGCAGCGCACCAGATATCGCCGGTAAGAACATTGCGAACCCAGTCGCGCAAATTCTTTCTGCAGCACTAATGCTTCGTTACAGCCTAGGCGAAGAAGCGGCAGCACAAGACATCGAAGCAGCGGTATCTAAAGCACTTTCTGCAGGCGAGCTAACGGCAGACCTTGCAGGCAAGAACCAAGCACTGACTACCTCTGAAATGGGTGACAAGATCGCTGAGTACATCTTAGCTTCATAAGCTAAATGCTCCGATTAGAAGCAAGTACATAAGAATAATATCAAGCCAAGTCAGCGTAAACCGCATGACTTGGCTCGAAACAAACACTGGGACTGATGCTCCCAAGGAAGAAAAGCTATGTCGACAAACCAGCAAGCAAAAACCTTATACGAAAAAGTTTATGACGCTCACGTTGCGGTTGCAGCGAAGGGCGAAACGCCAATTCTTTATATCGATCGTCACTTAGTCCACGAAGTAACGTCGCCACAAGCCTTTGATGGCCTGCGTGAAAAAGGCCGTAAAGTTCGCCAAGTAGGCAAAACTTTTGCGACCATGGATCACAACGTATCGACGCAAACTAAAGACATCAACGCTTCTGGCGAGATGGCTCGTATCCAAATGGAAACGCTATCGAAGAACTGTGAAGAGTTTGGTGTCACGCTTTACGACCTAAACCACAAATACCAAGGTATTGTGCACGTAATGGGCCCTGAGCTAGGTATTACGCTACCGGGCATGACCATCGTATGTGGTGACTCACACACGGCTACACACGGTGCATTTGGTTCTCTTGCATTCGGTATCGGTACTTCTGAAGTTGAGCACGTTCTAGCAACGCAAACGCTAAAACAAGCTCGTGCTAAAACCATGAAGATCGAAGTAAAAGGCAAGGTTGCTCCGGGCATCACGGCAAAAGACATCGTACTAGCGATCATCGGTAAAACAACGGCTGCAGGCGGTACAGGCTACGTGGTTGAATTCTGTGGTGAGGCAATTACCGACCTTACGATGGAAGGTCGTATGACGGTATGTAACATGGCAATCGAGCTTGGCGCTAAAGCAGGCTTAATCGCCCCTGATGCAACGACATACGAGTACATCAAAGGTCGCAAGTTCTCTCCACAAGGTGAAGACTTAGAAGCAGCAATCGAATATTGGGACACATTGAAAACTGATGTTGACGCTGAATTCGATGCAGTTGTGACATTAGAAGCAGCAGACATCAAGCCACAAGTTACTTGGGGCACTAACCCAGGCCAGGTTATCTCGGTAGACACGCCAATCCCTGCACCAGAAAGCTTTGCAGATCCTGTTGAAAAAGCTTCAGCAGAAAAAGCTCTGGCATACATGGGCCTTGAAGCAGGTAAATCGTTATCTGAATACAACGTCGATAAGGTCTTCGTGGGTTCTTGTACTAACTCTCGTATCGAAGATATGCGCGCAGCCGCTGCGGTAGCGAAAGGCCGCCAAGTAGCGAAACATGTTCAAGCATTGATCGTTCCGGGCTCAGAGCAAGTTAAAGCACAAGCAGAAGCTGAAGGTTTAGATGTAATCTTTAAAGAAGCCGGCTTCGAATGGCGCTTGCCAGGTTGTTCTATGTGTCTTGCAATGAACAACGACCGCCTTGGTCCACAAGAACGCTGTGCTTCTACATCAAACCGTAACTTTGAAGGTCGCCAAGGCCGTGATGGTCGTACGCACCTAGTTAGCCCAGCAATGGCAGCCGCAGCAGCAATCGCTGGTCACTTTGTCGATATTCGTGAACTTTAATTAGAGGATTTAACATGTCAGGTTTTCAACAACACACCGGATTAGTCGTTCCTCTAGATACGGCCAACATCGATACGGATGCGATCATTCCAAAGCAGTTTCTACAGAAAGTAAACCGCATCGGTTTTGGTAAGCACTTATTCCACGATTGGCGCTTCCTAGATGATGCAGGCCAACAACCAAACCCAGAGTTTGTAATGAACGCTCCTCGCTACAAAGGTGCTTCAATTCTCCTAGCTCGTGAAAACTTCGGTTGTGGTTCATCTCGTGAACATGCACCTTGGGCGCTTGCTGATTATGGTATTCAAGTGATGATCGCGCCAAGCTTTGCCGACATTTTCTACGGTAACTCGATCAACAACCAAATGGTGCCGGTTCGATTGACTGAGCAAGAAGTGGATGAGCTATTCCAATTCGTTGAAGCGAATGAAGGTGCAGAAATTGCGGTTGATCTAGAAGCAATGAAAGTCCGTGCAAACGGTAAAGAGTACTCGTTTGAAATTGATGAGTTCCGTCGTCACTGTTTACTGAATGGCCTAGATAACATCGGCCTAACGCTTCAACACGCAGATAAGATCTCAGAGTTTGAAGCTAAGATTCCTAGCTTCCTGAAGTAAAGAAATCTTGAAATAGAATCACACAGTTTTGTGTACACATAAAAGGTTGGCTTAGCGCCAACCTTTTTTTATTTGGTTCAGTCTTTTATTTAGCTCAACGTCTTTATTAAACTCAGCCCTTTATTTAGATCAGTTCCGCTATTTAACTGAACAGCTATGAAAGAAAATCGTAAAGCATAAGGTCTTAGTAGTCAGTCATCAGGAGAATGCCATGAAACAACTACTTTTTATTGTCAGCCTACTTTTCTCAACCTTAGCTTGGTCTGCGCCTAAATCTGATCTTTGGCCATACTGGAACCAAAGTAATGAAACCAACCAAGAACAGGTATCTCATCAAGACTGGCAGCAATTTATCGATAGCTACTTAGTTAAACAGGGGCAAAACACCCTAGTTCGCTATCAAGCTGTGAGCACTGCAGATAAGACAAAGCTCAAGCAATACATCAAGAGGCTAGAGCAGTTGAATCCACTCGACTACTCAAAAGCGGAACAATATGCCTACTGGGTTAATCTATATAACGCCTTGACTGTCGACTTGATTCTCGATGCTTACCCAATAAAATCCATCACCAAGCTCGGTGGGCTATTCAGTTTCGGGCCATGGGGAGATAATGTCGTCGTCGTTAACGGGAAGTCACTAACACTCAATGATATTGAACATCGAATCCTAAGACCTATTTGGCAAGAACCGCGCACGCATTATGCAGTGAACTGTGCGAGTTTAGGTTGTCCTAATTTGCAGCCTGAAGCTTTTACCTCTGACAACACTGGAGCCTTGTTAGAACAAGCTGCTAGTGATTTTGTAAATAGTGATAAGGGCGTGTTAATTGAAAACAATAAACTACAGCTATCATCGATTTACGATTGGTTTGCTGTGGATTTTGGTACAGAGAAACAGCTCTTTGAGCACTTAAACCAATATCGAACTGAAGCAGTAACCAAGACTCAAAACATCAGTTATGACTATGACTGGTCGCTTAACCAAGCAAACTAGCTCGAGCGCTAAAGTTCATCACTAAAACAAAAAAGAGGCTAAAGGTTTTTATGAACCTCTAGCCTCTTTTTATCTATTGAACCGTATTTCTACTATTAAAATCTTGAACCCGGCTGCTGCAAGAATTCAATTTCTTCGGGAGTGGAAGCTCGCCCTAACACCTCATTACGGTGTGGGTAACGACCAAAACGCTCAATGATCACCTTGTGCTTAAACTCAAAATCCAGATTATGTTCTAATCCCGTTTGAGAAAAGAGATCCACGGCTTGTTCATGAACCAACAAAGACTCACTGTGCATATAAGGCATATACAGGAAGCTTTTTTGTTGCTCGTTAAGTTGGTGATCAAAACCACCCGCTACCGCCTCTTGCGCTAAAACCAACGCTATAGGATCAGCCAAAAATGCTACTGGACTGTTTCTACCAATATTTCGAGAAAACTGATCAAGCACGATAATTTCAGCTAAGCGCCCTTCTGCATTTTGTCGCCATTCAAATAGCTCACCTTGGATAGCGGCTTTGTGCAGTTCAGTAAATCGAGACTCAATCACAACGTCAATCTCGGCGCCGCCAGTAAACCAATCTTTAGGCGTCAACTCATCGAACCAAAATTCTAGAACATCCTGATACGTTACCGTCATATAATTCCCTTTAATAAAAAACCGAGTAACTTTGTTATTACTCGGTTTAGTGTTCGATTACTTAAAACCTTTGACCTTCTTTATCAGGTCATAAGCATTTTGAATTTCTTGCGATTTCTCTTTCGCAACATTCATCATCTCCGGCGGTAAGCCCTTCGCCATCAGTTTATCTGGGTGATGCTCATTCATCAGCTTGCGGTAGGCTTTCTTCACCTCTTTACCGTCAGCACTTTCACTCACACCAAGAACCTTATATGCGTCGCCTAGCTGGTTCTGTTGTGAAGCCTGTTGCCAACCTGATGATTGCCCATGGCCTTGATGGCCACCAAAGCTTCCACCTTGCTGTTGAAAACGAAATGCTGCTTCTTGCATCTGCAAGCGGCGCTCTAGTTGCTCTGCAGAAAATCCAAGACCTTGTGCTATCTTATGCAGAACCTGACGCTCACTTGGATGTAAGCTTCCGTCGGCAAATGCTGCGGATACTTGTAGCTCTAGAAAGAACTGCAAAAGATCAAAACGCCCCCCCGATGAGATCTTCACACGCTCAAGTACATCACTTAATGGAAAGTCACTCTCTTTGCCGTCACGGAAAGCATCTTGAGCCGCTTTACGTTGTTCGCCATGCAGGTTCATACGCCCCATCATTGTAGAAGCGAGTTGAATCTCTTCTGGTGTAACCTGTCCCTTAGCTTTAGCAACGTGTCCCATAACCGCAAAAGCAGATTTAAAAAACTCGTTTTGTCTTTCAGCTTGGCTTGGACCTCGGCCAAAACCAGAACTATTGAAGCCCGATTGGTTCAATCGGCGAGCTTTATCGAACTGGTGCCCTAAAAATAGGCCAAAAACTAAACCGAGCGGCCCCCCAAATAAAAAACCAAAAAAAGCGCCCAAAATTTTGCCAAATATTTGCATTATGTGTTCTCTATCTATGAATTTTGTCTGAGTAATGCTGTCTGATGATGCTGAATGCTAATATTTCCTTTATCATAAGGAAAATGCTTTATTAATTGGATTGATACTAGATCAACCCTTCATCTAGTGACACAGGATAGTTCAACTTCATGCAATCTTTTTCCCGCACCTTGTTAGCCGCGTCTATAAGTACGGCATTATACGTATCGACAACTCAAGCTGAAACAATCACAGATAGTAGTGTGCAGGAAATGCCCTCTATAGATCAATGCTTGATCGAGCCCGCTGCAGAAAACGAGACACAACTTCCCGCTCATGTTGAGTCCGATCGCTTAGAGGCTATCAATGGTGACAAGGCAATCTACTCAGGTGATGTAAGAGTTACCCAAGGAAACAAAACCATCCTTGCCGACAATGTAACGCTTCACCAACAAGAAAATATCGTTGTAGCTGAAGGCAACGTAAACTTTAGCGATGGTCAAATAAAGTCAGTGGCAGACAGAGCCACTAACAATCTGACCACCGATGAAATGACGCTCGAAAATACCGATTATGAGTTCCTCTGTGAGCAAGGGCGAGGAGATGCGGTTTACATCGCAAAAACCGGAAAAGCGGTTTATGAGATTGAAGATGGCTCAATCACCTCTTGCCCTATCGGCGACAATGCATGGCGACTAAGAGCATCAAGTATCGATGTCGACCAGAATGAAGAAGAGGCTACGTTTTACAATCCAAGGTTTGAAATTCAAAGTGTTCCTGTTTTTTACCTGCCTTACTTAACCGTTCCGATTGGTGATACGCGTAAAACAGGCTTCTTATATCCAACGGTATCATATGGATCAAGTGATGGTTTTGAATTTGAGATCCCTGTTTATTGGAACTTGGCACCAGAGTATGACCTGAAAACCACCTTTAAACACATGAAAGAACGTGGTACTCAGCTTAACAGTGAATTTAGATATTTGAGCGATTTTGGTTCCGGGATGATTAAGTCTGAATACTTACCTGATGACAAAAAATACCCAGAGAAAGGCAAACGTTGGGGCGCTCAGCTAGCCCACTCAGGAATATTCCAAGAATCTTGGTTGTTTGAAATTGATTACTCAAAAGTTGGCGATATCGAGTACTTCACAGATGTCAACGGAAGCGGCATTGGTAACCGTGAAGATGGCCAGCTGCTTCAAGAAGGGCAGGCTACATACCGTTCTCAAAATTGGGATGCGTCTGTACTTGTGCGAGATTTTCAGGTCCTCACAAATACGACAAACAACCTTCCATACCGCCTGCTCCCACAGCTGGAATATAACTATTATGCCCCGGAGGTAATGGAGTATTTAGATTTCGACTTGGTCAGCCATGTGTCTCTGTTTGATACAGATGCAAAAGGGAAACCATCGGCAACTCGTATTCACGTTGAGCCGGGAATTACAATTCCAGTAGGCAACACTTGGGGTACTTGGACCACAGAAGCCCGACTTCTTGGTACTTACTACCAACAAGATCTTGATGGTGTTGATACCACAAGTGACAAATATAAAGATTTAGAAAAGTCAGTAAGTCGAGTTGTCCCAGAATTTAGGAGTCATGCTGGTATCGTTTTAGAAAGAGATACCAAGGTTATTGGTAACTACACTCAAACTCTAGAACCCCAAGTTCAATACCTGTATGTACCAAAAGAAGATCAAAACAACATTGGTCTTTACGATACGACACTTCTGCAGACTGATTATTATGGCCTGTTTAGAAGCCGTAAATACAGTGGTGTAGACCGTATCGCAGCAGCTAACCAAGTAAGCTACGGTGCATCATCTCGTTTCTTTGATGATGAGTATAAAGAGCGACTCAATGTGTCTTTTGGACAGATCTTTTATATCGACAAAGATACGAAACAACATCTAACACTTGAGACTAAAGATAAGAACTCGAATTACTCATCTTGGGCTGTAGAAGTCGACTTTAATTACGACGACTACCTGTTTTATCATGGTGGGGTTCAGTACGACATCGATACCACAGCAATGCAACTAGCCAACAGCACCATTGAGTACCGTTTTTCTGGTGGTTATATCCAAACCAACTACCGCTACGTAACCAAAGAGTATATCGAAGACACTGTTGATTTTAATGTTGGATCGATTACTAAAGATGGTATATCTCAAGCAGGATTACTTGGAGCTTACCAGATTTCGCGTAAATGGAATGCCAGCGCTCAGTATTTCTATGATTTAACAACTGAAGAAAACCTTGAATGGTTGGCCAAACTCAATTACAAGTCAGATTGTTGGTATATCGGCTTCACCTACAGTAACCAATTGCGTAGATGGGAAGGTGATTACATCAACACATCGAATGCGACACCAGTATACGAGAAAAACTTTGGCTTTAACTTCGGTATTGTTGGCTTTGGTACCAACATAGGCTCAAACTCAAGCGAAGTAAGTGAAACAAGCTCAAGTAACGCACTCAGCTATGGTCGCCCATTCTTCTTAAACAACTAATTTTCTTTATTGATAACACATCGGTAAATATAAAGGATTACACATGACATTGTGGAAACGCACATTAATAGCTATCGCAGCGGCTTGTACTTTATCAACAAGCTATGCCGCACCAGTTGAACTCGATAGCGTAAAAGTTATCGTTAACGAAGGCGTGATCTTACAAAGCGACATCGATGCTTCAATGAAGACGCTGCGCGCAAATGCTAAGAAAAGCGGCCAAACACTACCATCGCAAGACGTTCTCAATGAGCAAGTGCTTGAAAAGCTGATCATCGATACCATTCAAACGCAAGAAGCAGAGCGTATTGGCGTTCGTATTGATGATGCTCGACTTGATCAAGCAATCGAAGGCATCGCGAAAGACAACAGCCAGACTGTAGAACAATTAACAGCATCGGTTGCTGAAGAAGGCCTTAGTTACAATGCATTTCGCGAACAAGTAAGAAAAGAGATTGCGGCAAGTGAAGCGCGTAACGCCTTAGTGCGTCGTCGTATCAACATTCTTCCAGCTGAAGTCGATAACCTTGCGGATATCTTGGCGCAAGAGACTAACGCGACCGTTCAATACAAAATCGGACACATCCAACTTCGCTTTAATGATGACCAAACCAAAGAAGAGCTAGAAGCTCAAGCTAAAGAAGTGGTTGAGGAACTTAACTCAGGCAAAGATTTCAGCACCATGGCTTATACTTATTCAAAAGGCCCTAAAGCGCTACAAGGTGGTGACTGGGGGTGGATGCGTAAAGAAGAGATGCCTACCATTTTTGCAGACCAAATCAAAATGCAGAATAAAGGCAGCATCATCGGTCCTTTCCGAAGTGGTGTTGGCTTCCATATTCTAAAAATTGAAGACGTAAAAGGTTTGGAAACCGTTGCAGTTACCGAAGTTAATGCACGTCATATTTTGATTAAGCCGACGGTTATCTTGAGTGATGACGGTGCGAAAGAGCAGCTTGAAGAAATCACTCGTCGTGTAAACGCAGGTGAAGCGAGCTTTGGTGATCTTGCACAGCAATACAGCCAAGATCCAGGTTCAGCAGTACAAGATGGTGAGTTAGGCTACCAAACTCCGGATTTATACGTTCCTGAGTTCAAACACCAAGTAGAAACGTTACCTGCAGGAAAAATCAGTGCGCCATTCAAAACCGTGCACGGTTGGCACATTGTTGAAGTACTAGACCGTCGCGAAGTCGACCGTACCGATTCAGCATTGAAAAACAAAGCTTACCAAATTCTATTTAACCGTAAATTCAACGAAGAAGTCGGTGCTTGGCTACAAGAAGTTCGAGCTAGCGCCTTTGTTGAAGTGGTCGAGGACGACCAAGATGACAACTAAACGCCTTGTCATTACGGCAGGTGAACCCGCAGGGATAGGCCCAGACTTAACTCTGGCTCTATCTCAAGAAAGTTGGCCTCATCAACTCGTGGTTTGTGCTGATAAAAACCTACTAACAGAGCGAGCTGAAATGTTAGGGATCGAGGTTGAGCTGTTAGACTACGACTCAACCGCGCCTAAGCAACCTCAACGTTCTGGAACACTGATTGTGAAACATGTTCCACTCGCTGAAGTCGCCGTTGCGGGTCAACTTAATGAAGCGAACGGCCACTACGTATTAAATACATTAGAAACCGCAGCAATTGGCTGTATGAATGATGAATTTGATGCTATTGTCACCGGCCCTGTTCACAAGGGTGTAATTAACCGAGCTGGCGTTGCTTTTAGTGGCCATACCGAGTTCTTTGCAGAGAAGTCCAATACTCCACTTGTCGTGATGATGTTGGCAACAGAAGGGCTGCGTGTTGCTCTAGTAACAACGCACATCCCGCTAGCTTATGTATCTCAAGCAGTGACCGAAGACAGATTAGAGCAAATCATTGCTATTCTGCATAAAGACTTGGTTGAAAAATTTGCTATTGAGAAACCAACTATCTACGTGTGTGGTTTGAATCCACATGCTGGTGAAGATGGTTGTTTGGGTCGTGAAGAGATAGAAACTATCACCCCTACGCTAGAAAAAATTCGCCAGAAAGATGGTATTAATTTAGTTGGCCCATTGCCAGCAGACACCATCTTTAATGAAAAATATTTGCAAGATGCAGATGCTGTTTTAGGTATGTATCACGACCAAGTACTCCCGGTATTGAAATACAAAGGGTTTGGTCGCTCAGTGAACATCACGCTTGGCTTACCGTTTATTCGCACATCAGTCGATCACGGTACCGCCTTAGACTTGGCAGGGAAAGGCCAAGCCGATACAGGGAGCTTTAGAACAGCGCTCACGCACGCCATTGAATTAGTAGAGAAAAAGCAATGAGAAATGATGTCCACTTAGGGCACAAAGCGCGTAAACGTTTTGGTCAAAACTTCCTTAACGACCCATATATTATTGATGGAATCGTATCGAGTATTAACCCACTACCAGGCCAGAACTTAGTAGAAATCGGCCCTGGTCTTGGCGCAATTACTGAGCCTGTTGGCAAACTTGTCGACAAGTTCACAGTAATTGAACTGGATAGAGATCTTGCTGAACGTCTACGTAATCACCCTGATCTTGCTGAAAAGTTAACGATCTATGAAGGCGATGCAATGAAGTTCGATTTCGAACAACTTGTTAAGCCAAACAACAAGCTACGTATCTTCGGTAACTTGCCATACAACATCTCTACACCATTGATGTTCCACCTTTTTGAGTTCCATAAAGACGTGCAAGACATGCACTTTATGCTTCAAAAAGAAGTGGTTAACCGATTAGCAGCGGGTCCTGGCACTAAAGCTTACGGTCGTCTAACGGTTATGGCTCAATACTACTGTAAAGTCACTCCTGTGCTAGAAGTGCCACCGACAGCATTTGTTCCGCCACCGAAAGTAGACTCTGCAGTCGTTCGCCTTCAGCCTTATGAAGTACTGCCTTACCCGGCAAAAGATCTTAAGTGGTTAGATCGCGTATGTCGCGAAGGCTTTAACCAGCGTCGTAAAACAGTCCGTAACTGCTACAAGAGCCTAATCGACAAGGAAGTGCTTGAAGAGCTAGGTGTAAACCCTGGCATGCGCCCTGAGAACCTGACGCTCGAACAGTTTGTCGATATGGCGAACTGGTTGCACGACAGTCACAACGCTGACAAATAATCGAAAAAGGCTCCTACACTTCGGTGAGGAGCCTATTTTTTATGTAATACTTAAAGCATACCAACAACAAAAGGTGCGAATATGGATATATCTACGCCTTGTATCAAATGCCAAGTTCATTCTAAATATATTGAAGAACAATCTGAGCCATCTAAGAATCGCTACGTTTTCGCTTACATCATTACCATCAAAAACCTAAGCAAAACAACGGTGCAACTCATGTCTCGCCGCTGGCTAATTACCGACTCCAACGGCAAACAACTCACCATAGAAGGTGATGGCGTGGTTGGGCAACAACCCGTGATTGAAGCCAACGACGAATACACTTATACCAGTGGTACCGTCATCGAAACCCCTGTTGGTGTTATGCAAGGTCATTATGTGATGACTGATAATAAAGGCATCGACTTCATAACTGAAGTTGACCCATTCAGACTGGCTATCCCCAATATCCTTAACTAGTACGCATCTCTACCACTTACAGGAAAATACTGTGTCGAATTATATTGTCGGAGACATCCAAGGGTGCTTCGACGAACTTCAGTTACTGCTTAAAACCGTCAACTTTGACAAACAACAAGATACCTTATGGGTCGCTGGTGACTTGGTCGCTCGAGGTCCTAAATCATTGGAGACACTACGCTTTATTCGTAGCCTAGGTGACGCAGCTAAGGTTGTATTAGGTAACCATGACTTGCATCTACTTGCGGTTTCCTTAGGGCTATTTCCAGCTAAAGCAAAAGATAAGACTCAACCTATTCTTGATGCGGAAGACCGTGAACAGTTGCTCGAATGGTTAAGACAACAGCCTTTAATTCAGGAGCATCCAGAGTTCGTGATGTCTCATGCTGGTATCTCACCTCAATGGGATCTAGAGCGAGCACGGATTGAAAATCTGGAAATAGCTGATTTATTAAAATCCGAGCAGTGGCAATGGCTTATCGAGAATATGTACAGCAACACGCCTGACTTATGGCGTCAAAATTTAGATGGGATTGAGCGCTATCGCTACGCGATCAACAGCCTGACTAGAATGCGATTCTGTTTTATTGATGGTCGTCTCGATATGGCCTGTAAACTTCCACCAAACGAAATTACCACTGAGCCGCTAGTGCCTTGGTTTGACCTACCACAACGTATAAAGCTGGATAAAGCAGTTATTTTTGGACACTGGGCTGCGCTAGAAGGTTACTCAGGAAAAGATGTGATTGGACTTGATACTGGGTGTGTGTGGGGGGGAGATTTGACGATACTTCGCTGGGAAGACAAACAGTTTTTCACTCAAAAAGCGCTATAGAAACACGAGATACGAGATACGAGATACGAGATACGAGATACGAGATACGAGAAGCTTGCGCTACTAGCAAAGAAGCGCAAGCGTTTTGATTTAAGAGCTTAACGCTCGAGAATCACAAACTCCATGTTGTGTTTATTCTTCTCATCGGCTTGATAAGCTTCACTAAAGCTCTGCTTCCACCCCTCTCCCCAACTAGGGAACTGTGTATCACCATCAACTTCGAGGTCGATATAAGTCAGATAGAGCTTGTTAGCTTTAGGCAGACAGCTTTCATAGATAGAACCACCACCAATGATCATCACTTCATCAACATCACTTACCAGCTCTAGTGCTTTTTCAATCGAAGTTACCGTCGTTACGCCTTCGATTTCTAAACTCTCGTCGCGGCTGATTACAATGTTTAGCCTCCCCGGTAAAGGACGTCCGATCGAATCATAGGTTTTGCGGCCCATAACTACAGGCTTGCCCATCGTTGAGCGCTTGAACCATGCGAAATCTGCAGGTAAATGCCAAGGCATCTGATTGTCTTTACCAATTACACGGTTGTTCGCCATTGCCGCTATCATGCTGATGATCATAAATCGAAAGTCCTGTCCTTACTTGAAAATGAAGTTGAAGCTAGACGATAGGTCTACGACGGTAGAATAACAGCCCAGGCACTGCTAAGCCAACCGCAAGCCCTGCGATAATGAACATCGATTTCAAAAAGTTCTCCATCAACAATGCCAATAGTTCTGGGTTGTATCCTGCTCGGTTAATCTCAACCATGGCAATCATCGCCTTAAAGGCAAACACGCCAGGGACCATCGGAATCAAGGCTGCAACCGTAAATACTTTCGGGTGTGCTAACAATTTATGCGACCAATGCACCCCTATCATGCCGACCAATGTAGCAGCAAAGAACGTCGCCCATTCAATGGGAATGCCGAAATGCATCATTAAGTAACGGCTACCGTGGCCAATGGAGCCTCCGAGAGCACAATAAATTAATGCTCGTTGCGGGACGTTAAACACCAATGCAAAACCAACCGCAGGAATCGCAGCAAAAAACATGTCGTTGAGTAACCCAACAAAAAGTTCAAAAATAGTCATTAGTTCACCCACCCCCATACGTCAGATAGGCTCATAGCTGCGACAATACCTAAGCTTGTAGCCAACGTTAATAAACTGGCCATGGTGAAGCGTGCGAGACCCATATTAATGTGGCCTTTAAGCATATCTGCTACGGAGTTAATCAAAGGAAAACCGGGCACTAGCATCAATACTGACGAAGCCATCACGATAGTGGGTTGACCACCGATATTGTAGAGCACTGCCTGAGCTGAGATAGTGGTGGTGACAAAAGCGGTAATAGCGAAATTTAATAACGGATTGAAATGGCGATGACCGATCTCTTGTCTCACGATCATACCGCAAGCCGAAGCTATAAACGTCATCATAAAGACATGCCAATCTCCGCCAGCAAGACGGCTAAAAGAAGCACACGATAGCCCTATCATTACGACAACTAACCAACGGTTGTAGCGCTCGGGGCTGATGTTTTGAATCTTTTTATACGCCAAATCATAATCGAGAATTCCCTTCTCCATCATGATACACACACGTTGAATCTCGGTTATCACCTGCATATTAATGCCACGATCAGCGCAACTTCGAGTCGTCGTTATGCAATGATCGTCCATTACTGTTGTCACAACCAATGCATTGGCTGACAGTGCAACTTCAACCTCATTCACCCCACAAGCAATACCGATACGGCGCATTATGTCACCGACCAATGTGCTCTCGGCGCCATGAGCTAATAACATTTGTCCTGATTGAGCGACTAACCTTGAGATCGCTCTTTGCTTTGATGCCATGATTTCCTTCCCATAGGCGTTAATTATCTAAAGACAAATTTTGCATAAAAAACAGCAAGACGTCATGATTTAGATACAAAAAAACCGCAATTTTCATTGCGGTTTAATAAAACTATCAGCGTATCTTAGAAAAAGCGACCAAAGTGCTTATAAGAAACTACGAGGATTATTAATCACGAACATAGATAACATGACCGTCATCTTCTTCGTCATCCCAGTCATCCCAATCGTCGTCATCTTCTGTAACGACATTCTTACCGGCCATCGCATCTTTATGGTAGTCATCCCACATAAAGTTAACTTTTTCTTCTTCTTCGATAGCTTCAACTTCACGAGGTAGATTCTCCATGAACTCACCCAGTTTAAAGCAAAGATCTTTGGTGCCGATCTTGTTTACAGCAGAGATCTTGAAGTACTCGCCTTCCCAACCTAAAGCTTCGACGATTTCTTGAATCTTTTCGTCTGCTTCTTCTTCAGGCATTAGATCAACTTTGTTGAATACTAACCAGCGAGGTTTCTGTGCTACTTTTTCGCTGTATTGCTCAAGCTCGTCAATGATCGTCAATGCGTTCTGAATAGGATCAGAACCATCAATCGGCAAAATATCGATCATATGCAGAAGAACGCGACAACGCTCAAGGTGCTTCAAGAAACGAATACCAAGGCCTGCGCCATCAGCGGCACCTTCGATTAGTCCTGGGATATCGGCAACGACGAAGCTCTTTTCAGGAACCACACTCACTACACCCAAGCTTGGGATCAACGTAGTAAATGGGTAATCAGCCACTTTTGGTTTTGCAGCAGATACTGAGCGAATAAACGTAGATTTACCAGCGTTTGGCAAGCCAAGCATACCAACATCCGCTAGCAGAAGAAGCTCTAAACGTAGTTCGCGAACTTCACCTTTAGTACCCATTGTCTTTTGACGAGGAGCACGGTTAACCGACGACTTAAAACGCGTATTACCAAGACCGTGCCAACCACCTTTACCAACCATTACTTTCTTGCCATGTTCAGCAACTTCAGCAACGATTTCATTA
This sequence comes from Vibrio syngnathi, assembly GCF_002119525.1. Classification (NCBI taxonomy): domain Bacteria; kingdom Pseudomonadati; phylum Pseudomonadota; class Gammaproteobacteria; order Vibrionales; family Vibrionaceae; genus Vibrio; species Vibrio syngnathi. The sequence continues at coordinate 2,877,183 of NZ_CP017916.1, forward strand.
GTGTGGATATCAACCGCGCGAGTACCTACAGGTACTTTCATGGTCATATCTTTACCACGTTTACCAGTACAGTTACCACCGCGGCCATTTTCGCCACGCTCTGCATTATAAAAACGTTGGAAACGGTAATCGATCAGTGTGTTTAAGTTTTCATCCGCTTGGATGTAAACATCACCGCCATCACCGCCATCACCGCCATCAGGACCACCTTTAGCGACGAACTTTTCGCGCCAAAAGCTTACTGTACCATTACCGCCATCACCGGCTTCTATTTTTACTGTTGCTTCATCAACGAATTTCATTTTCTAACTCCGCACTTACGTTGCGTTACCACTCATCAAGGAGTGATATAAATTCTAGCAGATCCGTGTTTAGATCGATCACCTAAGATCTAGATCGATCTGCAACCAAGGAACAAATAAGGAGAGGTTCTTTGCTTTCTGTTTCTTAAAAACAAACGGCTTTTTGAAACTAAACGGTTTCTCAAACACCAGACAGCTTCTCAAAACTAAAGCCAGAGCGTCTACTTTTTTATTCTCGCTATAAATAAAAAACCCTGCCGAATCGGCAGGGCTTTTGAATTCAGCTTGAAAGCTAGTATAAATAATCTAATAAAAGATTAAATTACTCAGCTTCGATGCTTACAAACTTACGGTTTTTAGGACCTTTTACTGCAAATTTCACTTTACCTTCAGTAAGAGCGAAAAGAGTATGATCTTTACCGATGCCAACGTTTGTGCCAGCGTGGAACTTAGTACCACGTTGACGAACGATGATGTTACCTGCAAGAACAGATTCACCACCAAAACGCTTAACACCAAGACGTTTGCTTTCTGAATCGCGGCCGTTATTAGTAGAACCGCCAGCTTTTTTATGTGCCATTGTTAAACTCTCCTAATACTTAAGCGTTAATGCCAGTGATTTTCACTTCTGTGAACCACTGACGGTGACCAGCTTGCTTACGCGAGTGCTTACGACGACGGAACTTAACGATTTTTACTTTATCGCCACGACCGTGTTGTACTACTTCTGCAGTAACCTTGCCACCTTCAACAAGAGGTGCACCAACAGCGATTTCTTCGCCGTTAGCAACAAGAAGAACTTTATCAAATTCTACAGTTGCACCAGTTTCAACGTCTAATTTCTCTAAACGAAGTGTTTGACCTTCGCTTACTCGGTGTTGTTTGCCACCAGATTGGAAAACAGCGTACATATTTTACTCCGCTTTTTCCGCACAGCCTATGGTTGTTAATTCTACAACTCGGGTGTGCGCTAAACTAATCAATAGGGCGCAGATTCTACGGGAATCATGCCGCTATGACAAGCCATATTTTTAAAATATTGGCGAAAACATGTTCGCCAAAGAAAAGTGCGGCAATGATGCCTTTAAGTGATGTATTAATCAACGTTTTTTAGTGTATTATTCAACAATTAAATACAACGTATAAGCCTTACAGGGTCTAACTTCAGCCGGATGAACAATGGATTTTAAAGCTATCCAAACGCTTACTGCCAATGATATGGCAAAAGTGAATGAAACAATTCAAGCCCAACTTAATTCTGACGTAAGTTTAATCAACCAGCTTGGTTTTTATATCGTTAGCGGCGGTGGTAAACGCTTACGCCCTTTGCTTGCTCTTTTATCAGCTCGTGCACTTGGTTACCAAGGTGAAGCTCACATCACCTCAGCCGCCTTCATTGAGTTTATCCACACAGCAACACTGCTTCATGATGATGTTGTCGACGAATCGGACATGAGACGTGGCAAAGCTACAGCGAATGCTGCTTTCGGTAATGCAGCTAGCGTTTTGGTTGGTGATTTTATTTACACCCGCTCATTCCAGATGATGACGACGCTAGGATCTTTAAGGATCCTTGAGCTAATGAGCGAATCAGTAAATGTGATTGCCGAGGGTGAAGTTCAACAATTGATGAACTGTAATAACCCAGACACTACAGAAGAAAGCTACATGCAGGTGATCTACTCTAAGACCGCTCGCTTGTTTGAAGCCGCAACCCAAATCGGCGCGATCCTTACAGAGTCTTCACCTGAAATCGAAACGGCAATGCAAAACTACGGTAAGTACCTAGGAACGGCATTCCAGCTTATTGATGATGTGATGGACTACACCGCTGATGGTAAAGAGATGGGTAAAAATGTTGGTGATGACCTAGCAGAAGGCAAACCGACGTTACCGCTGCTTTACGCTATGCGTAATGGCTCGCCAGACCAAGCGAGTATGATTCGTGAAGCGATTGAAAAAGCCAATGGTATGGAACGTCTCGACGACATTATGTCTGTCATGAAAGAGACAGGCTCGTTAGAGTACACGACCAATAAAGCCTATGAAGAAGCTGATAAAGCGATAGCTGAGCTTTCTATTCTTCCTGATTCAGAATATAAGCAGGCTTTAACTACGCTAGCTCACCTTGCAGTAAAACGTAGCAAGTAAATAGAAGCTAAGTAGACAGCTATATAATAAAAAGAGCCGGTTGGCTCTTTTTTTATCCTGCTAGATATTACTCTGAGTTTTAGTATCGACTCGATTCTAATGATAAAGGTAATTGCGCCTCGACCTCTTCAAGTTCATCCAATGGAGCCGCATATTGCTTATGACTGTTGTAAGACTCAAACAAAGCGAACTGCTCTTGTTCATCGATAACCAATATCTTACCCAAGCGACCTAGGTAGTTAACATTCATTCCCTTTTGTACTCTAGTCATAATTCAATACCCTAATTCTCCGTGGTTAGAAAAAGATTACGAGTGGGCTGAATGCAAGGATCAAAAAAGCCGATCATAATGATCGGCTTTCGTTAACTATCTTTTAGCAGAGTTCAGTTATCTATCGCTTATTTAGCGAATTCAACACCAATCTCAATATCGCCATTTAGCGTTTCTAGCATGCTGTCTAGTGCATTGCGTTCGAAGTCGCTCAGTTCACCGTAGCTAAGGATCGCTTCTGCGCCCTCTTTGCCAAGTTTAACGGGTTGTGCGAAGAATGGTGCGTGATCTCCTTCACCTTCAACGTATGCACACTCAATCACGTTCTCTTCGCCTTGCAGTGCTTTAACTAGTGCAAGACCGAAGCGACAAGCCGCTTGACCCATAGATAGAGTCGCACTACCGCCACCCGCTTTAGCTTCTACTACTTCAGTACCCGCATTTTGGATGCGAGTTGTTAGCGCTGCGATTTCTTCATCAGTAAACTCAACACCTTCAACTTGAGAAAGAAGAGGAAGGATAGTTACACCAGAGTGACCGCCGATAACAGGAACACGAACATCGCCTGGATCTTTATCTTTCAGCTCAGCAACGAACGTTTCAGAACGAATGACATCAAGAGTTGTAATACCGAATAAACGTCGCTTGTCGTAAACACCCGCTTTCTTTAGTACTTCGGCAGCAATTGGCACAGTTGTGTTTACTGGGTTCGTGATGATACCAACACAAGCCGTAGGACAAGTAACTGCGATTTTCTCAGCAAGAGACTTAACAATGCCAGCATTCACGTTGAAAAGATCCGCACGATCCATACCGGGTTTACGAGCAACACCTGCAGAAATAAGTACAACATCCGCACCTTTCAGTGCCGGCGTTGGATCTTCACCCGCGTAGCCCTTAATCGAAACAGGCGTTGGGATATGGCTAAGATCGGCAGCAACACCCGGAGTTACCGGAGCGATGTCGTAAAGTGCAAGATCTGAACCCGCAGGCAGACGATTCTTTAATAGTAGGGCTAGGGCTTGACCGATGCCACCAGCGGCACCAATAACAGCTACTTTCATTGTTATTCTCCTTGAGAGATTTCTCTTATAGATTCTTTGTAGGGTAGTTCTTGAGCTAAATTAAGGCTAAAAAGCTAAATTATCGTTAAAAAACTATATTAATCACAAAATGATTACAATCAATTAACGCTAGCTTTGCGACTTCGCGCAAGTCAATAAAACCGTGCTACACAGCAAGTTCGCATTATGGCGATAATCTTTTGAAATGACAAAACAACTCGTCTTAAATAACACATTATCCTATTAAATTTTTACAGTGATATAACTAACAAATTACCGTGATATTTTGGCTAGGATTGAATATGTATGCGAGAATATGCAAACATCTTTGTTAATGAATAAGAATGACATATGCGCAATACAGAAAAACAAGACAACTTAGTTCGAGCTTTTAAATCGCTACTAAAAGAAGAACGTTTTGGTTCGCAAGGCGAGATTGTCGATGCCCTGAAGCATGAAGGCTTTGAAAGTATCAACCAATCTAAAGTTTCGCGTATGTTAACTAAGTTTGGCGCCGTACGAACACGCAATGCAAAAATGGAGATGGTTTACTGTCTTCCTGCTGAACTTGGTGTTCCGACAGTTTCTAGCTCTCTAAGAGAGTTGGTCTTAGATATTGACCACAACAATGCGTTGGTTGTTATACATACAGGTCCTGGTGCGGCGCAGCTTATTGCTCGTTTATTGGACTCATTAGGTAAGTCGGAAGGTATACTGGGGGTAGTCGCTGGTGATGATACTATCTTCATTACTCCAACCTTGTCAGTTACCACTAAGCAACTGTTTGATTCTGTATGCGAACTGTTTGAATACGCAGGATAATTGGTCACAGTTTCATAACCATAAACCTGATTAATGGATCACGAACACCGATTCGCTTCGTGATCCAAATCACATCCTAGAATATCTATCTCCCCCTCCTCAAACACCACTAAACCATTGATTTTAAAAAACTCAGTAGCAAATCAAACACAAGATCTAACCGTCATTTGTTAGATTTTTTAGCTATATCTTTTAACATTTGAGTAATTTTCTGCCAATTTTTGATATTATTCAGCCACTTTTTCATCACATGGATTGAAAAAGGTGCCGTTTCCAAATAGGAAACTCCAGAAACGACTACACTTGTTTCAGGGTTAATAATGAATAAAGGAAGGGAAATTCATGGCATTTACCAAACTTATTAAAGTTGGGGCTATTGCAGCTGCTGTAATGGGCGCTGGCGCAGTTAACGCTCAAGAGTTCATCACAATTGGTACTGGTTCAGTAACGGGTGTTTACTACCCAACTGGTGGCGCTATTTGTAAGCTTGTGAACAAAGGCCGCAAAGACCACAACATTCGTTGTTCTGTAGAATCTACTGGTGGTTCGATCTACAACGTTAACACCATCCGTGCTGGTGAACTAGATTTCGGTGTTGTTCAATCGGACTGGCAATACCACGGCTACAACGGTACAAGTAAATTCAAAGATCAGGGCGAATACAAAAAACTTCGCGCTATGTTCTCTCTACATACAGAACCGTTCAACATCATCGCTCGTACCGATGCTGGTATCAACAATGTGTCTGACCTAGCAGGTAAGCGTGTAAACATTGGGAACCCAGGCTCTGGTGACCGTGCCACGATGGGTGTTGTAATGGACGCTATGGGTTGGACTAACGATAGCTTCAAGCTTGCTTCTGAACTTAAAGGTTCTGAGCGTTCACAAGCTCTTTGTGACAACAAGATTGATGCATTCATCTACATGGTTGGTCACCCGAACGGATCAATCAAAGAAGCAACGACTTCTTGTGATGCAAAATTGGTTTCTGCAACTGGTCCACAGATCGACAAGATCGTAGCTGAAAACCCATACTACGCATACAGCACAGTTCCAGCTGGCATGTACCGTGGTACAGATGCTGACGTAAACAGCTTCGGTGTTGCTGCAACTATGGTAACAACGTCTGACGTTTCTGATGAAGTCGCATACAACGTTGCTAAAGCGGTATTTGAAAACTTCGCTACATTCAAACGCCTGCACCCAGCATTTGCTAACCTGAAGAAAGAAGACATGGTTAAAGCGGGTATCTCAATCCCTCTTCACCCTGGTGCAGTAAAATACTACAAAGAAGTAGGCCTTCTAAAGTAATTCTACTTTAAGCCTGCTCTACCAATAAGGAGGCATGTCCTCCTTATTGGCTTTTCACGTTTTATAAAAATAACCCAAGTGAAAAGAGACAAACCTTTAAGTTTCTCCAATTTGGCGAACTTACCTTCGTATCAAGCCTAAGACAAAGACGAACAAAAAACGCATTTCCCTATCCATTCGCTACACTAGATAGGAAATAAATAACGTCTCGTTGTTCGTAAGAAAGGCAGACCATCAATAATAAGGATAAAGTACATGACGCAGACAACATCACCGTCTCCAGATGTGCAAGAAATGGTGGCACAATCAGACACTGGTGCGCGTAGCCCTCGCGGCATCCAAGGCCGTATTTTATGGTTTGTGCCTCTATGTTGGTCACTGTTCCAACTTTGGTATGCATCCCCGCTGCCGTTCATTTTTAACTTCGCAATTTTAAACGACACTGAAGCTCGAGCAATTCATCTTACGTTTGCCATCTTCCTAGCCTTTACCGCTTACCCAGCAATGAAAAATTCGCCTCGGGATAGAATTCCTGCGGTCGACTGGATATTAGCGCTGGTTGGTAGCTTTTCAGCTTCGTATATCTATATTTTCTATACTCAACTCGCTGAACGTTCAGGCGCACCAACAACATTCGATATTGTTGCTGCTGTATTTGGTATGGTTCTACTGCTTGAAGCAACACGACGCGCTTTAGGTCCACCTCTTATGGTTGTGGCTGCAGTATTCCTACTTTACACCTTTGGCGGCCCTCACATGCCGGACGTTATCGCCCATAAAGGTGCAAGCCTGAACAAGGCAATGTCGCATCTGTGGCTAACAACTGAAGGTGTATTCGGTGTTGCTCTTGGCGTCTCTACGTCATTCGTATTCTTGTTTGTACTGTTTGGTGCAATGCTAGAACGCGCGGGCGCAGGTGCTTACTTCATCAAGGTTGCGTTCTCTTTACTTGGCCACATGAAAGGCGGCCCAGCGAAAGCAGCCGTTGTTGCATCTGGCTTATCCGGTCTTGTGTCTGGTTCATCTATCGCTAACGTGGTAACCACGGGTACTTTTACGATCCCTCTCATGAAAAGAGTCGGATTCTCAGGTGAAAAAGCCGGTGCTGTAGAAGTTGCCGCTTCAACCAATGGTCAATTAACTCCACCAATCATGGGTGCTGCTGCATTCTTGATGGTTGAATATGTGGGTATCTCGTATGTAGAAGTGATTAAAGCGGCGCTATTGCCTGCTCTTATCTCTTACATCGCCCTGATTTACATTGTTCACTTAGAAGCATGTAAAGCTGGTATGACTGGCCTACCTCGTCGCCACACACCAACTATCGTACAAAGCCTACTGTCTTTCACTGGTACCATTCTTGGGCTATGTGTCATAAGTGCTGCGGTTTACTACGGTGTCGGCTGGACGAAAGATGTCTTTGGCGATGCAGCAACCCCTATTGTTACCGTTGCTCTATTGATCTCTTATGTAGCCTTGGTTCGAGTTTCAGCAAAGTATGCCGCTGAAGGTGGCATGGACATTGATGCCGAGCTAACAGAAGTACCCGATCCAGGCCCAACTATTAAATCTGGCCTGCACTTCCTACTGCCTATCGTAGTTCTTGTTTGGTGCCTGACTGTAGAGCGATTCTCTCCAGGTCTGTCTGCATTCTGGGCAACGGTATTCATGATCTTCATTTTGATCACACAGCGTCCTTTGATGACTCTGATGAACAAATCGGACGATCTTGCAGAGCAAACTAAAGCCGGTTTCGTTGACTTACTAGAGAGCTTGGTTTCAGGCGCACGTAACATGATCGGTATCGGCGTAGCGACAGCGGCTGCAGGTACGGTTGTAGGCGTGGTGACTCTGACGGGGATCGGCTTGGTAATGACGGACTTCGTTGAGTTTATCTCAGGCGGTAGCATCATTCTTATGTTGCTATTCACTGCAGTAATCAGCTTGATCCTAGGTATGGGCTTACCAACAACGGCAAACTACATCGTTGTATCAACGTTGATGGCTCCGGTAATTGTTACCTTAGGCGCGGCGCATGGCTTGATCATTCCACTGATTGCGGTTCACTTGTTCGTGTTCTACTTCGGTATCTTAGCCGATGATACGCCTCCAGTTGGTTTAGCAGCCTTTGCGGCCGCCGCGATTGCAAAATCAGACCCGATCCGTACTGGTATTCAAGGCTTTACCTATGATATCCGGACCGCGATCTTGCCATTCATGTTCATCTTCAATACCCAACTACTGTTGATGGGCATTGATTCTTGGTGGCATCTATTCCTCACTATCTTCTCTTCTGTGACGGCGGTACTTATCTTTGCCGCTGCAACGCAAGGTTGGTGGTTCACCAAGAACAAATGGTGGGAAACGATCCTATTATTGGTTCTAACTTTCTCTTTCTTCCGCCCTGGCTTCTGGTGGGACATGATTTATCCAGAGAAAGTTCTTTCACCTGGAGTTGAGATCGCTCAAATCACAGAAGGTCTATCTGTGGGACAATCTCTTGAGTTAAGAGTGGGTGGCGAAAACTTAGAAGGTGACTATTCTGAGAAGACGGTTCGCCTTCCATTTGAAGATTCTGCGACAACAAGTGAAGACCGCATTGCTTCAATGGGCTTAATGCTGACGAAATCTGAAGGCAAGATGATTGTCGACATGGTTGAATTCGGTAGCCCAGCAGAAGCGGCTGGCATTGACTTTGATTGGGAAATTAAATCAGTTATCCAAGACGCAGAAAGACCAATGAAAGAGTGGGTATTCTTACCATCCCTACTCATTTTGATTGGCTTAGCGATGAACCAAAGAAGGCGTGCTCGTAAGGATGAGATTAGCGCGTAATGGATAGAGCCAAGTAGCGCTCAACTCTATTTGGCTTTATTACATGGAAAGGATAATCACAGCGCTTGGTCAATACTAAGCGCTGATAAAAAAGAGAAAAACACATGTATAAACAAATCCTTGTTCCTGTTGATCTTAACGACAAAGGCTTTTCTGACAAAGCTGTTGAATTAGCGGTATGGCACGCAAAGCACAGTAACGCTGAAATCCATATCTTGAACGTATTGCCGGGCATTCACATGTCGATGGTGGCGTCTTACTTCCCGAAAGATGCAGCAAACCAAATGAAGCTCGATGTGAAAAATCAGCTGAAAGAGTTTGCAGACAAGTACATCGACGATGAAGTGGTTTATAAGGTTCACGTTGCCGAAGGTAAAACCTACACAACGATTCTAGATTACGCAGAAAAGCTTGGGGCAGACCTGATTGTGATGCCTAGTCATAAGCGCTCGAAAATCGACAAAGTGGTACTGGGTTCAGTGGCGAGTAAAGTCGTACAGAATTCACCAATCAATGTATTGGTCATCAAACCTCAAGGCTAATCGCTTCTGGCTTCTGGCTTCTGGCTTCTGGCAAACTACAGACAAAACATCTAAAAAGGTTGGCTCAAAGCCAACCTTTTTTATGTCTGAAGCTGAGCGTATAACCGCTTACTGTGAATTAACTGACAAGATTCTGCGGCTTACCTGAAGCAAAGGCATCAATGTTATCGATTAAGATATCAGACAGCTTTTGAATTGAGCTATCACTGCCCCACGCTACATGTGGCGTTAATAGTAAATTTGGTAAATGACTATTAGCCAGTAATGGATTCGAGTTGTCAGCCGGTTCTTGTGTGAACACATCCATACCCGCGCCCGCAATCTCTTGATTTTTCAAAGCTTCAACTAAGGCTTGTTCATCCACGAGTCCACCGCGGCCAGCATTAACTAACACCGCATTTGGTTTCATCATTACTAGCTCTCGCTCTGAAATCAGGTCTCGAGTCGCTTCGGTCAACGGGCAATGTAAGCTGATCGCATCTGCTTGTTGTAACACAGTATCAAAAGGTAGATACCCTTCTCGACAAGAATCTGCCCCTTTACGCTCAGCAAAGATGACCTTCATACCAATCGCTTTAGCCAAAATCGCGGTTGCTTGCCCTAAACTACCACTGCCCATTAAACCTAATGTGCTGCCTGCTACATCTTGAATCGGATGAGTAAAGAAGCAGAATTGTTTGTCCTTTTGCCACTCGCCCGCCTCGATATCTTGATGGTAACTAACGAGATTACGCTTTAACGTAAACAGCATTGCAATCACATGCTCTGGCACCGATTGAGCCGCGTAGCCCTGTACGTTAGCCACCGCAATATTATTGCTCTTGCAATATTCGACATCGACATTGTTCACACCTGTCGCAGAAACTGCGATCAGCTTAAGTTGTTGTGCTAGAGCTAAATTATCAGCGTTGAGCACCACCTTATTGGTAATAACCACATCAGCGCCTTCAATTCGTTCAGACACTTGCTCCGGCGAAGTAAAATCATACTCAACCCACTGATGTTCAAAGTTGAGAGGTTTTAAATGGATTTGAGATGGGATGGTGGCTCTGTCGAGAAAGACCACTTTCAACTTCGGCATTGTACGTCCTTGCATTGGTATTGATTTAACCATTCTAAGCTTTTAGCTTACTGTAGTCTGGAAGCTCTGGCGCAATTTCAAAGTGCTGTTCGATTTGTGGTGAAGCTTGAGGATAAAAATCACATGGCACGAAAGCTTTGAAAAACTGATTATTAGCCGGATGATAAAAACTCAGTTCACACGCGTGCAGAGCTAACCTGTCACTATAGTTAAACGCATCTGGCGTTGCATAAAACTCGTCGCCAACGATTGGATTCCCTAGTTCCATGCAGTGAACACGTAACTGATGAGAGCGGCCAGTGATCGGCAGCAACTTCAACAATGCCGTTTGAGCCTCTGGTTGCTCCACCACATAGCGAGTCTGTGATGGCTTGCCATCCTCGAAGCACACCTTTTGTCTTGGTCGATTTGGCCAATCACAAATGAGCGGCAGATCAATCAAACCTTCTGCTTCTTCTACTGAACCCCATACTCGGGCGTAATAGAGTTTGTGTGTCAGTCGATATTGAAATTGCTTCTTCAAATGACGCTCAGCTTGTTTGTGTTTAGCGAGCAGCATCAACCCCGATGTCGACATGTCCAGTCGATGCACCACCTGAATCTCCGCAAATTCGACAACCAACCGACTCCACATACTGTCGTAATGCTCTGGCAATCTCCCCGGAACTGAAAGTAGGCCTGCAGGCTTGTTCACCACTAGAATATCGTCATCTTGATAAACAATATCAATCCACGGTTCACGCGGTGGTGTGTACTGTTCTAACGCCATTAAAGCCTCTTAATTACTAGTGAATAAATAATTTACGGTTGATTCGTTTATTAATAAATACAATTTTCAACATTTTTGTACATAAAAGTTGACGACCTTACAAAACATGGTATTGATAGGGTAACGGATAATAAGAAGTCAGCATCAAAGGAAAAATGATGGAAAGTACGGTTAAAACTACCAGCACAAAAACACCAACCTCAGCTCCCCTATCAAGTTTAATTAAGTCTCTTGGCCCAGGCATTATGATGGCCGCAGCAGCTGTAGGTGGCTCTCACTTAGTAGCCTCAACCAAGGCTGGTGCGATTTATGGTTGGCAGCTAGCCGCGCTTATTATCCTCGTAAACATATTTAAGTACCCGTTCTTCAAAGCTGGTATCCAATACACACTAGGAACGGGTCAAAGCTTGGTGGAAGGTTACTCTAACCTAGGCCGCCCATACCTTGTGATCTTTTCGATACTGAGTGCTATTTCCGCAGTCGTGAATACCGCAGCCTTGCTGTTATTCAGTGCGAGCCTACTCAGTTACTTTATTCCTTTCGATTTAGCCACCAGCACCTTGTGCATGATCGTTTTAGCGACCTGTTTGATCATTATTTTTGCGGGCCATTACCGCGCGCTCGACACTCTCTCTAAAGCGATCATGGCGATCCTGACCATCACAACCTTAGCTGCTGTTGCGATTGCTATTGGCTCTCCAGTCGAACCTGATGCCGCTTTTGTGCCACCATCACCTTGGTCATTGGCAGCTATCGGATTTATCGTGGTGACGATGGGTTGGATGCCTGCGCCTATCGAGATCTCAAGCATCACCTCTATGTGGCTAAAAAGCCAAAAAGAGAAACAAGACGTGACCGCTCAATCAGCACTGTTCGATTTCAATGTAGGCTACATTGGTACGGCATTGCTTGCATTGGTATTCGTTGCTTTAGGTGCTCTGGTACTTCACGGCTCGGGAGTTGAATTGTCTCGCTCTGGCGTTGGCTTCACTCATCAGTTGGTCGGTATTTACGCCTCGACAATTGGTGAATGGTCTCGTCCACTGATCGCAATCGTCGCCTTCTTCTGTATTTTTGGCAGTACCATTACCGTTATCGATGGCTACTCACGCGTACTTGCTGAATCACAGCGTCTACTGCTTAAAAAAGAGAGCAGCCCAAGAATGCTACAAGGGTGGATAATCATCGTATCTATCGCTGCGCTAGCAATCGTAATGTTCTTTAGTGCAGCCTTGATGCCAATGCTCGATTTCGCGATGATACTCGCCTTTATCACGACCCCATTCTTCGCATTACTGAATTTCATTTTGGTGAGCAAAGCAGAGCTACCTAAAGCGCTTGCGATTAGCACTAAGCTAAAATGGTTGTCTGTAGCAGGTCTGGTTTACCTATTTGGCTTCTTAGCTCTGTTCGTTTGGTGGAAATGGTTGATGTAATCAGCTCTCCAAATTATTAGCCAAACTGCTAACCGAACTCTGAACTAAACTGTTAACCAAGCTACAGATACAAATAAGGCCTTCGTGATGAAGGCCTTATTTCGTTAAAGCGTCAAGCTAGCGATATTCTAGTTCTGGCTTAGTTGTGAGAAACCACAATCAAGCGTAACGAATCCAGCTGAACTTGAGCTTTGCTGATGTAACCAGTCAGTTCATTGATTTGAGCTTCGATAACTTCTAGCTCTTCATCACGAATGTTAGGGTTCACCGCTTTAAGCGCTTGTAGACGTTCTAGCTCACCGTTCAAGTTGGTTTGCATATCTTTCTGGGCTTGCTGACGAACTTCTTCAACCTTCGGCAGTACATGCGTCTCACCGGCTTCGATTAGCTTGTGAATCTCACCTTGTACCGAGTTCACTAGCTTGCTCGCTAAATGACGGTTTACCGGGCTTAGTTGACGGTTAAAGCTATCGAATTCAACCTGAGCAGATAAATCGTTACCACGACCATCCATCATCAAGCGAATCGGCGTCTTAGGTAAGAACTGGCTGATACCGCTGCGCTTTGGCGCTTGTGCATCAACAAGGTAAACCAGCTCAAGCAGGATAGTACCAACAGGTAACGCTTTGTTTTTCAATAGCGATACCGCAGACGCACCCACACCTTCGCTCAATAGCAGATCAATACCGCCCTGAATCATTGGGTGTTCCCAGCTAATGAAGTTCATGTCTTCACGAGAAAGCGCTGTTTCTCGATCAAACGTGATGGTTGCACCTTCATAAGGTAGGCCTGGGTAGCTTGGAACCATCATGTGCTCAGATGGCGTTACAACTAGCGCATTTTCACCCTTATCGTCTTGGTTCAAACCAATGGTATCGAACAGGCTCAGTGCAAAAGACACTAGATTAGTATCACCGTCAGTCGACGCGATCTTTTCTGCAATCTCATGCGCTTTTTCGCCGCCATTTGAGTGCATTTCTAGTAGGCGATCTCGGCCTTTTTCTAGATCCGATTTCAGGCTTTGGTTTAGCTTCGCTGACTCTTCAATCACTTCATCAAGTTGTTCGGTGTTACCAGAAGCCAACATCTCAATAAGAACATCAGAGTACTTGTCGTAAACTGTGCGACCTGTAGGGCACGTCTCTGCAAATGCGTTCAAACCTTCATCGAACCAACGCGCTAGAATCGCTTGCGATGTGCCTTTTAGGTAAGGAACGTGAATGTCGATATCACGCAGCTGACCGATACGGTCCAAACGACCAATACGTTGCTCAAGCAAGTCTGGGTTGAATGGCAAATCGAACATCACTAACTGGTTAGCAAACTGGAAGTTACGACCTTCAGAGCCGATTTCGCTACAGATAAGAACCTGAGCGCCACCCTCTTCTTGAGCAAAGTAAGCCGCCGCTTTATCACGCTCTAAAATCGACATGCCTTCGTGGAATACAGTTGCACGCACACCTTCACGCTCGCGTAGTGCTTGCTCTAATTGAAGAGCAGTACTCGCACGAGAGGCGATCACTAGGATCTTTTCGCTGCGCTTATCTTGGATCTTTTCAATCAACCAGTTAACGCGTGAATCGAACTGCCACCAGCTTGAGTCTTCACCTTCAAACTCTTGGAAGATCTCTTCTGGGTACAGCATCTTCATCGCACGAGCTTCGGGAGCCATTTTGCCACCGATCATGCCTGATACACGCATAGAGGTTGTGTACTGCGTTGGAATATCCATCGGCAGTAGGTTTACATTACGCTTAGGGAAGCCTTTGATTGCAGCACGTGTGTTTCTGAAAAGAACACGACCTGTACCATGGCGATCCATAAGATTATCAATCAGCTCTTGGCGAGCTAACGCTTGCTCTTCTTCGCTGCTATCGCCCTCGATAACGCGGAATAGAGGCTCAACATCTTGTTCAGATAGAAGCTCAGTGATCTGATTCTTCGCGCTGTTTTCAAGCTTCACGCCAGAGAACAATGCCGTTACTGCATCAGCAACAGGGGCGTATTGGTCTTCTTCTTCCACGAATGCTTCGTAATCGTAGAAGCGATCAGGATCAAGCAGACGCAGACGTGCAAAGTGACTCTCACGACCCAGCTGTTCAGGGGTTGCTGTCAATAGCAGTACGCCAGAAGTATTTTCCGCTAATCCTTCAACCACTTGGTATTCTCGGCTCGGTTTGTCTTGGCTCCACTCAAGGTGGTGCGCTTCATCGACAACCAACAAATCCCACTCACCTTCAAGTGCTTGCTCGTAGCGCTTACGGCTCTTGCGTAGGAAATCCAAAGAACACAGAACGTATTGCTGTGTATCAAATGGGTTATCTGACTCCGCGAAGGCTTCAATACAACGCTCTTCATCAAAGATAGAGAAGTGCAGGTTGAAACGGCGCATCATCTCTACTAACCATTGGTGTTGCAGAGTTTCAGGTACCACAATCAGAATGCGTTCAGCACGGCCAGACAACACCTGTTGGTGAATGATCATGCCTGCTTCTATGGTTTTACCTAGACCCACTTCATCAGCCAGTAAAACGCGTGGTGCGTGACGACGACCTACTTCATGAGCAATGTACAACTGGTGAGGAATCAAACCAGCGCGCATACCACACAAGCCACGCATCGGGCTCTTATGTTGTTGGTATTGATTGCTTAACGCGCGGTAACGCAGCACAAAGTTATCCATACGGTCGATTTGACCTGCGTACAGCTTATCTTGCGGTTTGTTAAAGCGGATCTGGTTGCTTAAGAATATTTCACGCAGAGTCACCTCTGTCTCTTGAGTGTCTTCACGAGTGCCCAAATAAGTCAGTAGCCCTTTATCTTCGATAACTTCTTCGACAGATAGAGACCAACCTTCTTGGCATTCGATGACATCGCCAACATTAAACGTTACTCGGGTTACGGGAGCATCAGTGCGTGCATAGACACGATTCTCTTCTGATGCTGCAAACATTACTGTCACTGTTCGAGCATCCATTGCTACAACGGTACCTAAACCTAAATCGCTCTCCGTATCGCTTATCCAGCGTTGCCCCAAAGCAAATGTCATGAATCGACTACCTCAATCTTATAGTTGGAATTTGGTCATGTTAACTGCAGTTTTAAACAAGAGCGTTATCGCGCTTGAACTAAAAATATAGCTAAAGATGCCTAGTTTGCAGCCACTTTTTAAGTGCGCTCTTAATAATAAATATCTCGAGAAAATGGTGCAGAAAAAGGTCGCTAATCTTACTCGATGCTGTGATTTAGGTCACGCCTAAAGGAGATGATTTCATACTTTTTTTCTGTTTTCGCCAGTGCAATCAAACTGTCAAAAAATCATGGGTAATCTATAGGTAGCAGATTGCTGCTCTCAAACGAATACGCCATATTCATTCACAACGATATGGCGATATTTCTCTAGATGAAGTTTAGGTGAGTAGTTGACTATCACCGGAATGAGATACTAATCTTTATATGAGCTTTATCTACGTTCAATGAGTGCAAGACAAGCCGCATGTCGGCAAGGAGATGCTATGGGCGAGACCAACCGGAAGCTATTTGTTTTAGACACTAATATCCTACTTCACGAACCCTTCGCTATATTTTCTTTCCAAGAGCACGATGTCGTTATCCCCATGACCGTGCTAGAAGAACTCGACAGAATCAAAGACAGTAAAAGAGACGTTGCTCGAGATGCGAGAATTGCGATTCGAACGCTCGAAGACTTGTTCAGGGAAGCCACACCAGACCAAATATCGGAAGGCATTCCTTTTTCTAAAGACATAAACGCATCTGGCAGTATTTCAATACTCGCTGACTACGAACTTCAAGAAAGCATCAAAGCCTTCGCCGATGACAAGGCAGGCGATAACCGAATCCTCAACGCAGTTCTTTATCTTCAAAACAAACGCGCGCCACGCGAAGTGGTTCTTATCACTAAAGACATCAACATGCGCTTACGAGCCAAAGGCGCTGGGGTCCGCTTTGTTGAAGACTATCAAACCGACCAATTGATTGATGACATCCAATACCTCACTAAAGGCTTTCAACAACTCGAAGGCTCATTCTGGGATGGCGTCGATAACGTCGAGAGTAGAAGTTTAGGCGGAAAAACGCTGCACACCCTAGCGAGAGCACCTTTCGATCCAACCTTCCTCAACC
Source organism: Vibrio syngnathi (assembly GCF_002119525.1). Taxonomy (NCBI): domain Bacteria; kingdom Pseudomonadati; phylum Pseudomonadota; class Gammaproteobacteria; order Vibrionales; family Vibrionaceae; genus Vibrio; species Vibrio syngnathi. The sequence continues at coordinate 2,893,910 of NZ_CP017916.1, forward strand.
AATACGTGATTGACGAAGAAAGTGACTTTGCTGGTCGTGTAGAAGAGATTGAGGCCGAACGCATTACGCTCAGAGATCTCAGTCGAGAAAGGTTAATGAACCGCAAGACATGGGACATTACACCTAAGAATGTCTATCAAGGGATGGCGATCGATGCACTGCTCGACCCTGATATTGATCTGGTGATTCTCACCGGCGCAGCAGGTAGTGGTAAAACACTGTTAGCCATGGCTGCCGCACTTGAACAAACCATAGAGCGCAAACAATTCGATAAGATCATCGTAACCCGAAACACGCCCGATATCGGTGAGTCGATTGGGTTCCTTCCCGGCACTGAGGAAGAAAAAATGCTGCCTTGGTTAGCAGCGGTGACCGATACACTGGAAGCTCTGCACAAGAACGATCACTGCACCGAAGGCTCGATGAAGTACATCTGTGACAAGGCCAATATCCAGTTCAAATCGATTAACTTCATGCGTGGTCGCTCAATCCAAAATGCCTTTGTCCTTTTGGATGAGTGTCAAAACCTCACCGCCTCACAAATCAAAACCATCATCACCCGTTGTGGTGAAGGCACCAAGATCGTCTGTTCAGGAAACCTAGCTCAGATAGATTCTTCCTACTTAACCCCTGTAACTTCAGGCTTAACCTACATGGTCGAGCGTTTTAAAGACTTCGAAGGCAGTGCCAATATTCACCTCAATGGTGTGGTACGAAGTCGACTGGCCGAGTTTGCTGAAGAGAACATGTAACGGTTCTGTTTAGTCAATCGAACTCCAGAAACTGAAAAGCCCAGAGACAGAAAGCCCAGAAACAGAAAAGCGCCTCACATTGGAGGCGCTTTTAACTTTAGCTTTAGCTTTAGCTTTAACTGCAACTGAAACTGAAACTGAAACTGTAATTTCAACTAGCTTGCTATAATAAATCTGCTGAAGTTGGTCTGAATTACTCAGTACCACCAACCGTTAACGAGTCTAGTTTCAATGTTGGTTGACCAACACCGACTGGTACGCTTTGGCCGGCTTTACCACACACACCAACACCACGGTCAAGGCTAAGGTCGTTACCCACCATAGACACTTGCTGCATCGCTTCGATACCCGAACCGATTAGCGTTGCACCTTTCACTGGGTGAGTGATCTTACCGTTTTCAATCATGTACGCTTCAGAAGCGGAGAACACAAACTTACCAGAAGTAATATCCACCTGACCGCCACCAAAGTTCGGCGCGTAGATGCCTCTTTCAACCGTCGAGATAATCTCTTCAGGAGTATGCTCACCTGGCAGCATGTAAGTGTTGGTCATGCGCGGCATAGGAAGGTGTGCATAAGACTCACGACGACCATTACCTGTAGGCGCTACACCCATTAGACGAGCATTAAGCTTATCTTGCATGTAACCTTTTAGGATGCCGTTTTCGATTAGCGTGTTGTACTGACCATTAACGCCTTCATCATCGACGTTCAATGAACCACGTAGATCCGTTAATGTACCGTCATCAACAATCGTACATAGGCTTGATGTGACTTGCTCGCCCACTTTGCCAGAAAATACTGAAGACTCTTTACGGTTGAAGTCACCTTCTAAACCGTGGCCTACCGCTTCATGTAGAAGAACGCCCGGCCAACCCGAACCAAGAACGACAGGCATTGCACCAGCAGGTGCAGCAACTGCTTCAAGGTTAACTAACGCTTGGCGGATTGCTTCATCAGCAAATTGATAAGCAACCTGAGAACCATTAGCATCACTTAAGAAGAAGTCGTAACCAAAACGACCACCGCCACCAGCGCTACCACGTTCACGACGATCGCCTTTCTGTGCCAGTACGCTGATAGATAAACGAACAAGCGGACGAATATCACCAGCGAAAGTACCATCAGTTGCCGCAACAAGCATCTGTTCATGTACACCACTTAGGCTCACCGATACTTCAGTTACCATAGGCTCTTTAGTACGAATGTAAGCATCAAGCGCTTTAAGTAATTCTGTCTTTTGCTGTTTTTCCCAGCTTGCTAGCGGGTTAACTGCATCATAGTAAGCTTGATTAGAGTTACGCTTGAAAGCTTGTACCTTACCGTTTTGGCCTTGCTTAGCGATACCGCGAGCCGCGATTGCACTCTGTTTAAGGCCATCCAATTGGATTTGGTCAGAGTAAGCAAAACCGGTTTTTTCACCAGATACCGCTCGTACACCAAGACCACAATCGATATTGAAAGAGCCGTCTTTAATAATGCTGTCTTCTAGCACTAAAGATTCGTGCCAGCTTGACTGAAAGTAGATATCAGCATAATCAATTTGGCGGGTAGCAATGCTCGCCAATGTATCTGCGATATTTTGCTCCGTCAGCCCTGTTGGGTTCAGTAGCGCTTCTTCAATTTGATTGATGCTCATAAATGGCTCTTATTTGTAATTAAAATTGATTGGTAAATCGAGAATGCTGCGCGATGGGCATATTTTGCCTGATTGATTCGCAACTGGATGTATCTATCTCAACCACCATACTTTTAGGATCTTGGTCTAGCTGTGCGACCACTCTTCCCCATGGATCAACCACCATTGAGTGTCCCCATGTTTCTCTTTGGCAAGGGTGTTTTCCGCCTTGCCCTACCGCGATAATCCACGATTGCGTTTCGATCGCGCGGCATCTTAATAATGCTTCCCAGTGAGCTTGCCCTGTTACTGCGGTAAAAGCTGCCGGTACCACTATGATTTGTGCACCTTGCTTGCGTAACTCTGAATACAAGTGCGGAAAGCGCACATCATAACAAATACTCAAACCTAAGCGACCAAAAGGCGTTTCCGTTGTTACCACTCGGTCACCGGGCGTGAAAATATCCGATTCTCGATAGCACTTATGTGCATCAGCAACATCCACATCAAACATGTGTAGCTTATCGTAATGGGCCACTAAGCAACCAAAATCATCAACCACCAAAGTTGTGGTAGTCACGCCTTTAGCTGTGCTTATCGGCATACTGCCAATAACAATCCAAATTCGGTAAAGCTTTGCTAACTCAGAGACTTTCTTTTGCAGTGGACCATCATTTAGAGGCTCAGCATACTGGTGATAGTCAGCTTTACTGCCAAAGACTAGCGCGTTTTCAGGGCACACAACCCACTTAGCCCCCAACTCTTTGCACTTTGCTACTTCTCGAGCAAGATAATCAAAGTTCAAGTCAGGGACTGGGCCTGATGTCATTTGAATCAACCCAACACAATCCATGTGTATCGCTCTCCATTCATTATGATTCAGAAATCAGCATTGCACCGTATGTTAGCCGACCAGTGTCTTTTAACTGACAAGTATATTTTAACTGACAAGTATCTTAAGGCTTATTCGGCTAATTTTCTGAGTTTTTCTGGTAGCTGGAATTCTCCAGAACTGCGAGAAAGTTCGCTCACTGTTGGTGAATCCAACGGCCCTTTCACCGAATAATTAACTTGGGTAAAGACTTCAACAACCGGTGAAATAACCGTAGTCACCGCTAACACGTATAGCGCCGTTTGAGGCGTTACCGCAAAGGCTGTTAATACTGGAATCCCTGAGGTGATATCTGGGGTAAAGTTCACTTCAGCATCGACCTGGCGCGTGTTGAGGTTGGCGATACCTTTTATTTTCATCTCACCGGCGACCGCGTCCATATTGAGATCATTGGTCAGGAAGATACCATTTTGAATCTCGCCTGTACCTGTGATGCTGTTGAATGCCATGCCATTATCAAATACGTCCGAGAAATCGAGCTGCATCTTCCGGATAATCGAATCTAGGCTAAATAGCCCCAGCAATCGAGCTGCCCCACTCACATCCGAGATTATACCTTTACCAAACTTGGTTTTTACGTTGCCGTCAAGGGTATCCATTTTGATCCCCCAAGGAGAACCATCCCAATTCAATTGACCTTCTAATTCAAAGGGCGCTTTTTGAATCCCGGAAGTAATACCGAAGCGTTCCATTAACTCGCTGTTGTTTTCACCTTCAATATCAAGAGTTAACGATGAGTGACTCTTATCGCCTTGCAACTCCCACCAGCCACTGATATCCGCTTTATTTCCGCCGCTTCGAACTTGGATCTTATTCCACTCAATTCGATCTTCCTTCCTCGTCATTTCAACATCGACCTTGCCAACCTTGTACCCTTGTAGCCAGAAGTCGTTCAGGGTCAGCGTCAAATTCGGCATCGCATCATGGATCTTTCTATCCAACTCAGAGATCAATGGTGCTTCTTGCGCCTTACGTTGTAGGAGTTGCTCTTGGTTTTCCTTGTCACTCCATTCAGGAACAAACAGATGCAGGCGATCCAATGAAACCGTCAAATCATAAGGAGGCAAGTAATTGATATCCCCTTCTAGCTCTTGACTAGAGACTTCCATTTGCCACGCCTTTTTGTTCTTTCGAGCGCTAAAGTCGACATCATTCCAAGAAATACCACCTAAAATCAGTTCCTTACTTTCGAAGGTGATGCGACTTGGGGCTGGGATAGTTGGCGTGTTCATCTGACTAAGGGCAGCATCCGATGGTTGCACAGGCTCCATGACCACTGACAGCCAGTCATCGGCATTGAACTTGTCAGTACGAATCAAGGCATGATGGCCGACCACGGGACTAATTTTGTAACCACCACGACCAAGCACTAAATTGGTCGCCGTTAACTCAGGAACATCACCAGTAATATCAATCTCAGCTTGGTATTTAGTGCTCGGCAATTGCAGACGCGCGGTAATCGATTCTTGATTACCAGAGGCTTGTAGCCTTGCCGAACCACTTTCTAATGACTTTTTGGCTAATGGGTATGGGTAATCACTCGCTAAGTATTTGAGGTCTGACTGTAAGTCGAGTTGGTAAGTAAAACCAATATCATTAAGTTGAATATCGATCTGGCTTTGCCATTGTGCATGACCCGACAAACGGCTTAACCACTGCTCTCCGACATAAGGCTTTAGAGGATTGACGTCCCAATCACCTAACACATCAAGATCCACTGCATAGCCAGGTCCATCATTAAGACCTTTAAAATCAACCGAGATGCCTTGATCAAGTAAATCGGCTGCAAGACCACTTGCTGTCACGACATCATTATCAAATTCAATACGACCAGTCGTGTTTTCTAGCACCATTGGTGGAGCTTCAATCTCTACATGGTTACCACTCAGATCGGCATATCCCCACGCTCTAGGTTCTTGTTCAGAATCAAACGGAATATTAAGCTGGAACTCAGAAGAGACATCACCACTCACTTTAAGCGCGGTTAACGCAGCACCTACAGAATCTACGAGTGGCGAAGCCGTCATGTAATCTCGAACTGCATTACCAGACGCCGTTGCCTTAGCTTCAATTTCGATATGACCGCCTTCCCCTAAATAAGGAATACGACCAGTAATTCGATCGGCCGTCACATCCATCAGTTGAGCTGAGCGAGAGTCTAAATACATCGCATCATCTTCAAACAACAGATCAAGTTGAAGGTCGGTTATCAAGGGCCACGCGGTATCGAAGCTGAACTTAGCATCTTCTAACCGAGCCCAAACTTGGAAAACACCATCATGATTGGTATACGGGTATTGAGCTAATTCACCATGCCACAGTAATTTAACAGTTTCGGCTTTGCCCGCTTGAATCGCCGTAGAAAGGTAATCGGTTAAGTCTTGGCCAAGTGCCAATGTCGGTAAATAGCGCCATGTTTCACCGACGTTGTAAGCGTCTGCTTCGCCATAAAAAGAAAGGTAAGGGCTAGCGTCATTTGGAAAGTCCAAGCGAAATGCGCCTAGTACTTGTAAATCCGGCGTGGCTGCGGTGATTTTATCCGACCAAAGCTTCCAACCGTTTTCATCCTGCTGCCAAACAATGTCAACCTGACCTTGTTTGATATTTAGAGGGGCTTGGAAAACATCGCCATAAGGAAATACATCATCAATAACATGTAAGCTGGCTTTCGCTTCAGATGCAGAACCAAAAACACGGCCTGACACTTGGCTAAAACCTGGAACTAACTCCCATTGCTCGATAGCCATATCAGAAAAACTCGCAGAATAACGCAAGCTTTCGATTCCTGAATCCATGGAGACGCGAATGTCAGAAACCAAACCGCCTGGAGCCAACGAGTTCATCATTTGCGTGGATTGTTCAGAATCTGGTAACAGCTTAATCAACGGAGTAATGGCTGCAATGTCCAACTCAGAAACGTTGAGCTGCCACGGGCCTTTATTCCACTTAAGTGCGACATCGAGTTCTGGCCACGGTGTATCATCGGTTCGCAAATTAAGTGAGTGACCATTTACTTGCCAGCCATTCTCCAACGGAGAAAGCTTAAACACACCCGATTCAATCATCAGATCGTGGTGGCCACCTTCGTTCCAAGTCAGTTCAGAAGGTAACACCTCAACGTAAGCACTAACCGGCTTGCTATTTCGCAGCGTTAGCCAACTATTCAAGCTCACCGTCCCCGTAGCAATACCGGATTCTTCCTGCATATAACGAGTTAACCAAGGCATTACTGAGATGCTATCCGCGCTGACATAAAACTCGCCCGTCATATCAGTTAAAGAACCACCATCAACAAAGTTAGCACTTACTGACAAAGAGTTGAGATTAGCGTCTTTAATACTTACCACACCCTCAGCAAGGTGATGTTTACCTGAGTTTTGCCATTTCAGAGTTTCGATATCAAGCTGACGTTCTTCACCAGAGATAGTGCGATATAGAAGAGAGGAATCTTTAGCAGTCACATCCACCAAAGTTTTTAGCAGTAAATTATCCAGCTCTTGTATCACTCGCTTGGAAGAGCCCGGTTCTTTAGGTTCGTCTTTGCCGTTTTGCCCAGCAAATAGATCAATGGAGCGGATATCTAGGTACATTTGATTCATGACTAAGTCAGCCACAACCGGACGCATCTGGACGACCGATTGAATCAAGTCAAACTCAACCTCAACACGCTCAACCGAGAAAGTCACATCTTCTGCATTGGGAAGGCTAGCTTTAACGCCTTGCAGAGCAATAGAGGGGTGAGTGTTACGCCAAAAACCACCCACGTCTTGAATAGAAAAATCAAAACCGGAATGTTGGTTTACCCAAAGCTCAATTTCAGATTGATACTTATTTAAATTGGGTAAGGCTACACGCAGTGTAGTGACAGCAATGGCTAGTGTTACTAAGAGAGTAACCACTAGCCATAGACATGTACGCAGAATCAGAGTAACGCTTGAACTCACAAAATATCCATTACATCATAACAACATCAAACTGCTCTTGTATGTACAGAGGTTCAGCCTGGATTTTAACTTGCTTACCAATAAAGACTTCAAGCTCAGCAAGCGCATGAGATTCATCACCTTCTAACGCCTCGGCAACGGCAGCCGCCGCATAAACAACAAACTTATCAGCGTCATACGCGCGATTCACTCGTGTGATCTCTCGAAGAATTTCATAACAAACGGTTTCAACTGTCTTCACGCTACCGCGACCTTCACAAGCAGGGCAGCTAGAACACAGAATATGCTCAATACTTTCACGAGTACGTTTACGAGTCATCTCAACTAAGCCAAGCTGTGTGAAGCCATTAATGTTGGTTTTCACTCGGTCTTTGTCTAATGCAGCCTCTAAAGAGGTGAGTACTCGCTTACGATGTTCCTCAGACATCATATCGATGAAGTCGATAATGATAATGCCGCCTAGGTTACGCAGACGCAGCTGGCGAGCAATCGCTTGAGTTGCTTCTACATTAGTATTGAAAATCGTCTCTTCTAGATTACGACGACCAACAAACGCACCAGTATTGATATCAACAGTGGTCATCGCTTCAGTTTGGTCGATAATCAGATACCCACCAGACTTTAATTCAACTTTACGATCCAATGAACGCTGAATTTCGTTCTCGGTATCGTACATATCAAAGATAGGTTTATCACCTTCATACAGCTCAAGCTTGTCTGTCAGCTCTGGTACGTATTCAGAGGTAAACTCTTTTAGGTTTTCATATTCTAGACGAGAATCGACCTGAATCTTGCTCAGCTCAGTACCGACAAAGTCACGTAAGATACGTTGGCTTAAGCACAACTCACCATACAAGCGAGTACGAGCTTTGTGCTTACCACGACGTTCTAACACCTTTAGCCATAATCGCTTCAAGAATGCGGCATCTTGCGCCAACTCATTTGAATCTGCGCCTTCTGCTGCCGTGCGGATGATGAAGCCACCGTGCTCGTCACAGTAACGAGACACGACTTTTTTTAGGCGGTTGCGTTCTGACTCACTATCAATTCTCTGAGAAACACCAACGTGGCTTGCGCCCGGCATGAATACCAGATAACGAGATGGTAAAGTAATATCCGTGGTTAAGCGGGCACCTTTGGTGCCAAGAGGATCTTTGACCACTTGAACGACAATATCTTGCCCTTGGCGAACAAGCTCTGAAATATCACGAACCTGAAATTGCTTCTTTTCATTCTCAGCAACACATTCAGTGTGTGGGACAATATCAGAGGCGTGCAAAAAAGCTGCTTTATCAAGGCCAATATCCACAAATGCCGCCTGCATTCCAGGCAAAACACGGCTTACACGTCCTTTGTAGATATTTCCTACGATCCCGCGTCGAGCATCTCGTTCGACATGGATCTCTTGAAGAGCTCCCCCTTCAATCATGGCCACACGAGTCTCACTCGGGGTCACGTTCAGCAACAATTCAGCACTCATGGTGCACCTCAGATTAGTAATTATAAGAATTCTTGCAGTAGCTGGTCCGTTTCAAATAAAGGTAAGCCGACAACGGCGTAATAACTACCTTCGATTCGGGTAACAAAGCGTCCGCCCAAACCTTGGATCCCATAGCTACCGGCTTTATCGCATGGCTCCCCTGTTTGCCAGTATTGTTCTATTTCTTTTTCACTGAGGGGTTTAAACCATACGTCGGTAATAATAATTTCTGTTTTTTGTTTGTCTTCCGATACCACAGAAACAGCCGTCATCACTTGGTGACGCTCATTCGCTAATTGAGTAAGCATACGCTTAGAGTCAGAAAAATCGGTCGGTTTCTCTAGCACTTGCCCTTGGCTGACCACAACGGTGTCAGAACCAAGAACGACATGCTGCTCTTCAGAAGCATTAACTTGTAGTAAAGAAAGTGCCGCCAATGCTTTATCTAAAGATAGACGCTTAACGTACTCTTCGGCGGTTTCTTGGGCGTGCTTACACTCTTCAACATCGGTAACGAATACAGAAAACTCATAACCAAGTTGAGATAGCAGCTCTTTGCGGCGTGGTGAACCGGATGCCAAAACTAAATGTTTCTTTCCCATCGTCATACTACCTCACATGCCAATGGCGACGCACGCGTCTCATTAATAAAAACATCCAAGGCCAAAGTATACAGTTTATCAATGCGCTCCATAGCGATAACGGATTGAAAACGACATCTTGGATCAAATATTCGCCAAAGAATATCAACACCTCAAACAACACCGTTAATGCAGCAATGATTATCGCTTGCTGCCATAGCGCCATATTTCGAATCACTAGGAAGTTCATCGCAATAATGTACATCACTATGGCCATCATCATGCCTCTAATACCGAGAGTCGAACCGATCAAAAGGTCCCACAATAAGCCAAGAACTAGAGCGCTGCCAACATTAACTCTATACGGTAACGCTAAAACCCAATAGCAGGTAACCAGTAATAACCAAGATGGCCGGAATAGGTCTAAACTGCCCGGCCAAGGGATCGTTTGTAGAATAAGTGCTATCAAAAATGAGCAGCCAATTACTACTTTGCTTCTTAAAACGCTATTGGCCATCTTCACCCTCTAACAATGCTTGTTCGATACTGGATTGTTCGGCTTGCATCTGTTTATTTTCATCAGGCCACACAAGCAACAAGTATCTGAGCTTATCAAACTCAACTACAGGTTCTGCTTTAATAACGGCGAACTCACGCTTCGGATCATAATCAACGGCAGTAACATAAGCGACTGGGTAACCCTCTGGATATACACCACCAAGCCCTGATGTCACCAGCAGATCTTCTTCTTGTATGTCAGTACTGGTTGGAATGTGCTCTAGCTGGATCTCATCAATCATGCCATTGCCAGAAGCAATCACACGGATATCGTTACGAATAACCTGAACAGGAATTGCGTTGTTTGCATCAGTCAGTAGCAAAACACGACTATTGTGAGCAGCAACGAAAGTGACTTGGCCAACAATGCCTTTTTCGTTAATCACAGGCTGACCTTCATACACCCCATCAATCTGACCTTTATCGATCACGACTTGATGTCGGTATGGTGAAGTATCCACCGCCATAACCTCTGTGACGACTTTCTTCTCATCACGGATAAACGGAGAGCCCAATAGCTTACGAAGGCGCTTGTTTTCCTCTTGATATTGCTCAAGTAGAATCAACTCGCTCTTCAGGCGTAAGACTTCTCGTTTAATATTGTGGTTGGATTCAATTAGCCCTTTACGAGTACTAAAACGGTCGTATACGCCATCAAACATGGTGCGAGGTAAATTAGCTGCATACTGAATTGGTGCAACCATGCTGTTCAATAGATAGCGGACATTTGAGAATGCATCTAAACGACTATCAGCCAGCATAAGGCTGGCTGATAATGTTACAGCAAAAAACAGGCGCAATTGTAGAGAGGGACCTCTACCAAAAATTGGCTTCATTCTATATTTGGTCCTAGAGCGACATTTGATCCTATAGACAAGGTCCTAGGCTCTTTACATAAAATTAGATAAGAAAAGAGCCTAACACTAGATACTATTCTTCGCTGAAAAGATCACCGCCGTGCATGTCGATCATCTCTAGAGCTTTACCACCGCCTAGAGCAACACACGTTAATGGCTCTTCCGCCACGACAACAGGGATACCCGTTTCTTCAGTTAGCAGACGATCAAGGTCTTTAAGCAGTGCACCACCACCAGTCAGTACCATACCGTTTTCTGAGATATCAGAAGCAAGCTCTGGCGGACACTGTTCAAGTGCAACCATGACTGCAGATACGATGCCAGATAAAGGCTCTTGAAGCGCTTCAAGGATTTCATTTGAGTTCAGGCTAAAGCTACGAGGAACACCTTCAGCAAGGTTACGACCACGTACTTCAATCTCATCGACTTCATCGCCTGGGTAAGCAGAACCGATTTCGTGTTTGATCTTCTCAGCTGTTGCTTCACCGATCAAGCTGCCGTAGTTACGACGAACGTAGTTGATGATAGCTTCATCAAAACGGTCACCACCGATACGTACAGAAGACGAGTAAACCACGCCGTTTAGTGAGATAACCGCAACTTCAGTCGTACCACCACCGATATCAACAACCATTGAACCTGTTGGCTCAGATACACGTAGGCCTGCACCAATCGCAGCAGCCATTGGCTCATCGATTAGGTAAACTTCACGAGCACCAGCACCCAGTGCTGATTCACGGATTGCACGGCGCTCAACTTGCGTTGAACCACAAGGAACACAAACCAATACGCGAGGGCTTGGTTTAAGCACACTGTTATCATGCACTTGCTTAATGAAGTGCTGAAGCATTTTTTCCGTTACGTAAAAATCAGCAATTACGCCGTCTTTCATTGGACGGATTGCTGAGATATTACCAGGCGTACGGCCAAGCATTTGCTTAGCCGCGTGACCAACCGCAGCGACACTCTTTGCAGAACCCGCACGATCTTGGCGGATTGCTACAACTGAAGGCTCATCAAGAACAATGCCTTGGCCTTTTACATATATAAGGGTATTGGCAGTACCTAAATCAATCGATAGGTCGTTTGAAAACATGCCACGAAGTTTTTTAAACATATTCTTCGCTCATCCTGCAAGAATTAGAAGACAAAAATTGCACTAAATGTACCAATGCCTTGCTGTCACGGCAAGGCATTGAAGTATAAACATGGACTGAAACCCACAATTTCTTACAGATTCCTAACTTAACAGCCAAAAAATCATATTATTACTGACCTATTAAGCCATTTTCACCTCGGTAGATCACACGATCGTTCCCACGATGGATGCCAAAGGTGACGACTGTTGATGGATCTTCTTCACCATCAACCTCTGCTCGATTCGCATCTTGCCAACGATAACGAAGCCAAGGAGCCGCATTTCCACCGCTATTCAGCTCCAACCAAACTTGTGTTTGCTGCCTAACCGCTGGGTCTGCTGGCACTTGACCAACTCGTATAGAGTTAGATGTACCATTAACTACACCACCGCCCCCAGTGAATGTCACATCAGCAGCAGTGGAGCCTGTTTCAACCCAAATATCACGGTTAGCACTTTCAATATTTACACCCGTTAAATTCGTTGAGTTATCACCATCATGAGTGACAAAACTCGCTCCCGTCCAGTGCTCTATGCGGAGCGGTATATTCATGCCATTACCCGTAACGGCACCGACACTATCCATTACTGCTCGGCCAAAGCGAATAGTAGGCTGAACCGTTAGTAACCGAGGAGAACCATTATAGTGATAGCTAATAGGATCGACGTTGCTCCCCACAGCATCAATTGAAATCGTCGAGTCTGTACCTCCCGCAGTATTGAACGGTCCATCCTCATAACCATCTGCTGATGCTGCTTTTGCCCAACACAACTCGCTAGCACAGTTGGTAGAAGGCGAATTTTCATCTAGCGTAAATGTGCCTATACTCTTGCCCAAGATGGAAGCCCAAGACTTAGCCGGAGTCCCCGAATAAAAACGATTTACAAAAGCAGGATTGGCTTCATACAAAGCAAAGCTCGCTGTCATAGTTGAATCAAAATATCCATAGTTTTTCACCGCTTGAGCTTGTTGGTTTAATGCTTCCACATCAAAGGTAACACCTTCAAAAGGCTGATTCATGTATGCATAAGATTGATTACCAGGGTAGTCCCACACGGCACTGTTCACCACTTGGAAATATTTAGGATAAAAACGACCAATGGTTGCTTTATAGCCCGGTACCATCATTCCGTTCAAATAGTTCGGTTTTTCCGTCCAGAGTTTGATGCTACCAACTTCAGACCAAGCCAAGCTCTTATAGGCGTAGCCATTCGACCACATATCAACGGGGATCGGTTGTGGTGACGACTCATCACCACTTAGCTTTCCACTAATATTTAGCACACCATTATGACCATTACTTGGAGTTTCAAGCTCATAATTGACATACACGATCTCATCATCAAAGCCCGAAACAGGAAGGTTCCGACATAAATCCCCCGAGAACGAACTGTCAATAAGACCGTCATTATTACGATCAGCATTTGCATCCCAAGCAATCGCACTAACCGCTAAGGAGGCAGTATCACCTGCGGCGATAAATGAAACGCCTCCGGTTGAACTACCGGAAGGGAATGGACCATTTGGTACACCTGAGTTATCTTGGCAACTCACCAAAGCAAATGGCCTAACATACATGTCAGTAGAACTCTGCAAGCCTTTCCAATTGGGAATAGGTTGATTCGTGGGTTGCCAGTCAGCATCTGCCAAATGAAGCTTTATATGACCAGCAGACCAATACAGAGAAGTCAACTTTGCAACACCGTTTTGAAAGGCAATATTGTTCACTTTTGTTCCATTTAAAGGTGAACTGCCTACCTTGATGCTATACGAGTTAAGAAATAACTGATTATTCCAGCCACTATTGCCTTGAGTTATCTGCTCATAGGAAGCATAAAGCGATTTAGTTCCATCATAATCTGATATTTTCTGACACGCCCTTGGGTTAGCTGATCCTGATGCTACCGCTGTAACTTCAGTCTCAAATGGTCGGAACGAAACCTGACCTTTCCCTACATCAACCCTTTGTTTATCTTCAATTTTAAATCCATAAGGTACAAACTGATAAGGTCCACCAGCTGCACTGATGTTACTTTGTCCTCGAATCGAAGCGGAGATTGAAACTGGAGATAGACCAATACTTGACAGTGATTTGGTGTAAGTCGCCGTCTGCCCTGCTACGAAATTGTGACTCAAGGATGTAGAGCAGCTTCCATCTGAATTTAACCAACACGCATCACCCGAACTGTTGTTTGGAATAGTCACATCAAGTGTCCCTGTATAATTATTGACAGGTTGCTTGGTTATTTTATCGACCAGTTTGAAGGTAATAGGAATTCCCGCACAGGCTAACCCTGAGCTAGAGCCTGGAGTAATAACCAGTTCAGGCTCAGAAAAACATTGGCTTTCCCCGGTAATTTGAGATGTTCCACTCATATGAAGGTCACGAGTAGTAACTGCCCCATAAACATGAGAGCCGTTAGACAGTCGAACCTCCCCCTCACTGTAAATCAAGGCTTTGATTTGTGATTGACTGGATAAATCCATTTTACAACCATACGCAGGGCACGCTTGGCCGGATGAACCTTTAGTTGGGTCATAACCAACGATCACAAGATTATCCGCATTACCTGAATTATTAATCCTTGAACTATTCGATAAATTTAAATATCTGGTATGAATTGTCACTTTCCCTTGAATATTCAAGGAAGAGTGGGTGTTAATATTCAAAGAATTAAAATAGTAGTCGCCAGCAGTCAGTGTCACGGTAGACTGACCAATTGATAAACTTTTTTGAGATAAAGGTGTTAGCGTTTTTGTTGTATTCCAGATATCACTACCTGAATTTGTTATCAGGAAATCATCGAGTTTAGATTGTACGATTTGCTTGGTAGGATCGTTAGTACAGGATATTCCATCACATTTCACAACATTGCCAAACTGAGCAGTTCCAAAACCCACTTTTCTTTGACCAGCTTCCAATAACGCATTGGTTATTTTAGATTGGTTCCACATTTCAATACTACTACCAGAAGCGTTCTTCCAACCTTGAGCTGCAGAGGGGAAAGCCGAGCACAAATTTTTCGAAAATTTAGGCAGATAATTCACTTGAAAAGCAAAATATCCGATTTTTTCGTCTGTATGACTCCTCCATCCCTTTGAGTCTTCCAAAGACAAATCTTCATCAACCACAAATCCTACTTGATAATCATCATCGTCACTGCCATTGCGTTTCACGCTACAAAGCCTCAACCACCCCCCTTGCCCTCCTCTACGAGTGAGCTTACTCGCTACAATTCCTGGTAATGATTTATATTCATTGTCAAGATCGTGCATGTCATTACAAGACTTACGAAGCGGTGTTGAAGATCCACTGTCATCATCAAGGGATATTCGGCCAAATTCATATTTAAGGTCATTAGTTGTGCCTTCATGTTCATCTGAAACTAAAAACGCTATTTTTTCAGACTGAGAGGGACTGTTATTTGTATCCACGCGAGTCAGTTCTAAAAAGAATTTGGCTCTCGTTTGATTTACGTCATCAACACCTACGGTTAACCAGCGGTTTGTCGGGCTATTAACCTGAGCAAACACAGCGGGATCATCATCCTGTATTCGGTGCGAGCTAAATCTTGAATAAGGGACTGACTCCCACTTAGGATCACTTTTCTTTCCATGCGCTTGATATGCTTTGGTGTCGAGGTAACCCGCTATCGCCTTATGCCCATCACTAAATGTTATGGTGCCTGGTTCAACAACAAGATAACTAATCGAAGACATTGGTTTTGAAGCAAGGTTGTAATTCCAGTGTTGAGGAGCTACTTCTTGGTGGAATGTCGCTCGCGTTGAACTGATGCTTTTTATTGAAAGTGTTGCCGGCGCATCGTTATCAGGGTTGACAGGATCAATAGTCGGCATCAAAAAGACCAACGGAGTGGTTCTATAAGTTTGATTAAATGTAATGGTACAGTCGCTCAATTTACAGTCGGCAGAATCTAATCGACCGAACTCAAAGCGAGCATCGTCAAATTTGGTTACCGGGGGAGCCGGCAGCGCTCCGCAAGTGCCACTACTGATACAATACTTGTTTGCGTTAAACTGATTTCCGACCACTTTTAAGTAAATATTAGGACGATTCTTGGTTGCCCCTACAGTATTGGACATCCAAAAATTATGTACTGTACGCTTTAACACTCCATCAACGTAATACTTCAATTTACCTTTAATATTATTACTATTGTTATTTTCAGGAACAAATTGAACGCGATAGGTTTTTTCTACTCCTCGATAACCAGTCTCATAGATAACTTTACTGTAATTCGAAAACCTTGAATCGTCCGTCCACACAGGATAGTAACTTCTGCGACCATTTGAGCTGATAAATTCCATTTTCGCACGGTTTGTGCCATCAGATTTCAATTTAAATACAAAACAAAAACCATTCCGAGAGTTTACTTGAGCACCATCTTGTAAACATTGAGAGGCGAGTGCATTAGATTGAAATACAGAAACAAGCAAAATAGCAAATACCAAAGAAAAAAGATTTACCAGTTTCATTATCTATTCCTCACCCACACATCTTGACTACGCTGCATTACATTTACATCCGTTCCGCACATTGCGACTGCTCTTACTGTATATAACTGAGAATTATCGACAAGTTGACCACCGGTTGGTGAGCACGTTATTTGAACATCTGCACATGTAATTGTCGTTGCGAAGTTCATAGTGGATGCGTCCAAGTTTGTACACTCTGCAGCCACATCAAATGGAACCGTTGTGTTGGCTCTAGGTGGATATATCTGCATTAAGGCTCGCTCTATTGCCGAATGAGCTAAAAGCGCGGCTTGAGTACCAATCACATCTTTTGTATGCGCGTCATGATTAGACCACTCTATGCGATTTAAGGTTGTCGCCAGAAAACCCATCACCACCAAGACAAAGATGACGACAATATACAGGCTTCCGACTTGTCTTTTTTTAAGGAACATTGATCACCTGTATGTCTTGTTGGAAGTTGGTCATTTCATCCCCGACTTGGTTTCTAAATTCAAATTCAAGATGGACGACACCATTACGCTGAACATTTGCAGGTTGATAGTCTAAATCTCCAGTCACTCCCGTATCCGAAATTGGGATTAGCGCACCATTACCTTCTCTTCTCCATACTCGGCCATTCACAATACAATAGCTTACGCGGCCATTAGGATTATAAATATAGTGCCGATTTGAAACTGAATTGCCCACAAGGTTTACAGACTCATTAGCAAGCAAGAAAGTATTATTCGTAGCAGTTACAGTCGCTAAGGGGAAAATATTATTGGTCGGCGCCGCCTCTGTAGGGTTTATCACTAAAGAGAGTCGGGCTAGAACAGCAGCCGTCAGTGCATTATCAGCCGTGACAAATTGAATATCATCGCCCGATATCGCGTAAATTCCGGAAGTCACTATAGGAAAAAAAGAGATACAGCTTGCTCCAGGGACAGCAGCGTTTTGATTGAACATATTCGGTACAGCATGACGCACTTCACGGGTGATTTTTTCTATCACAAACTTTGCTTGAGTTTGTAAACGCTGCCTATCTACGGTGTCCGCATAACCACGTGCACCTAACTCAACAAACCCTGCAATACCTACTACTAAAATACTACCAACAATCATGGTGATAATCATTTCAATAAGAGTGAAACCTTGCCTTCTCATTAGTAATTACCTCGATAGGCATCCAACACGATAGGGGGCTGATTTAAGGCTAAAATAGTTAGGTTGATTCGTTTTAGTTGATCGACAATTTGATACGTCACATCAACCTCTAAGCGGTAGTTGCTGTAGGTTGTTGCGCCATTCTCGCCCAATAATAGATTAAGGTCTTGGCACCCGTTAGTTGCACCAGGCTCCCAACACCCATCATAGTCATCGACATCATTGTATTGAGCAATATCGGCCTCTTCTGGGCCAAAATTAGCCTCAGTAGTGCAATTAACACCGGCAGCTGCCCCTTCACCGCACCTAAGCTCCCCGCCATCAAAGTCACTATTCTCATCGAACCCTCGAGCAAGAATCATAGACATCACACTCTGCCCTAACGCGGCTGAACGGGTTTGATAGTGGGGATCGCCAGAACGGTCAATTTGAGGAGTCAAAAAGTTAATGATGGTCATCATCGCGAGCCCCATAACCACAATCACTATCACACTTTCAATTAGTGTGAAACCACGCTGTTTCGCAGATAACTTATGAGCGGTGTTCATGAACATACCCCAGCTTCGACATAACCTTGCGCGTTAATTCCTACACGGCAGGTATTCACGTTTGAAGTAATTGTAATTGCCACACCGGTGGCGATGTTAACTTCAACCCCGGCAGGTGTTTCACCCGTTATAGGGTTGCCTAATAAATCAAAGTTAACTAGAGATAGAGTAATGGCAGGGGTGGTATTTGATGCAGCCGTTAAGGTGACACCATTGAGCATAACCCAATCACTACGAGCTTGGCTTCGCGCGGTACAACTCACTTCTGAGCCGACACAATTCCCAACGATAGCGAGAATGAAATTACTCTCTCCAACGACCGCCCCTAGATCAACATTGGATTGCATGCGATTGACTTGAACTTGGCGAATAACAGAAACCACTTGCTCTTGAGCGGCAAAAGCAGAAAAACTGTCCCTTCCGGAAAGACGGCTAGCAGCATAGGCAGAGACAATCGCTATCAACAAGATCACAATGATCAACTCGATTAAAGTAAAGCCTTGTTGCTGAGAACCGCGGTTTCTGTATGTTTTATAGAATTGATTCACCGAAATCCAATCCGCTAAATATTTGATAGTTTGAAGATTAAGTGTAACTCAGGGAAAGGAAGTTGTCTTTGTCGCTTACCTGAATTTCAGATAGAAAAAAGACCAGCAATGCTGGCCTAGAAAAGAAAGCATCAATTTATGGCGCAGCTGGCATTCCACAAGCTGTACCAGCTGTACCAGCTTGCAACACAACAGTTGCAGGGGTATCCGCACCCGTAGCAGCAGTATAACGAACACACTGCTCTGTAAAGCCTCTAAAACCTAAGTCGATCCATAAGTTAGTTTGATCTGTAGCAGTCTTTTCCGCTTGTAGGACAACGAATTCACCAGATAAGTCTAAGGCTTGAACGATTCCTCCAAGGTTAGCGGTGTCATTGTTAACTGCCGTTGGGTAACCAAAATGATGAGCGATATTGTCAATTACCGTTCCAGGCGTGTTTGCATCAGTCCAGGCTGTATAAGTCGTACCTTCAATACCACCGATAGCAGCACGCCCATAAGTTATTCCCATTGCGCCCGCAACTGCACCACGCAGCCCTTCTAAAGAAGCGGTACGAGCATCATCTTGTAAGTTTAAAAAACGAGGTGCTGCAGTAACTGCAAGAATACCTAGAATAACAATTACCACCACTAGTTCTATTAGGGTGAAACCGCTTTGTTTTTTCATAGTCTTTTCTCTCTATGTATATTTAAACGCAGGTTTACTGCAGTGTTACGGTCACACGACCAGTTCTAATCTCGTAAACGAATTGATGCTGAGTACCGCCTTCCAATTGAATGTAAGTGCAGTAGTCATTACTATTATCCGCTTGCGCTGAATATTTGTAATTCGAACCATTAGCCACATTGGTTAATGTTCCAACTTTAGGAGGGTTCTGAAGTAGATTTTCCATTAAATCGACACACGAAGCATCAGTCACATCATTAGACGGAGCTGAAGCTGAATTTGTGTTTATAGACCATGGGTAGCCGTCTCTAAAATTAGTGCTTCCATTGCTACTCGTTGATCTGGTTAGCCAAAAATCAACACCATCGTAATTTACAGTATTGTATGTTTCAACACCAATTCTTTCTGATGGACGAGCTTCCGCTTCCCATTGCGCTCTTGCTGAAAGTACGCCTGTCGCAAAACCACCCGCGACACCTTCAATACTGGCTTTCTTAGCTTCGTCTGTCACATCCAAGAAACGGGGTAAAGCTGCAACAGCTAATAAACCCACAACAACAATCACTATGACTAACTCGACTAGGGAGAAACCCTTTTGATTTTTAAGCACTTTCTACCTACTCATCTAATTGCTAATGCGCATTATACATTTGACCATGCATAAAACCATAAAAACAGCGTCAATACGTTCACAAGGCCAATATATTGACTTTGACACTAAATCTTTCTTTTTTAAGTAATATATCTATCTGATACTTGTCACTATAATGATAACGACAATGAAAGTGTATGTTATCACTTTTGTCTTCAATACTTGGAGATCTGAGACCTAAAATACTCCCCTGAGGATATAATTGCTCCAACCAATAACCGCAATTTCGAGTCGAGTCTTGAATTGGCATAACCCATCCCGTTCTGCTATAAGTCTTAGGCGGTTTCGAATCATTTTTTTGCTCAACACCGGATAACAAATACTGCTGTTTGAACAAATTAGCTTGCTCAAGAATTCGCTTACTTGCAACAATCAATGCCGTATTCGTTGCTTCTTCTTCTACTGCTTTCCATACAGAAAGCAGTCCCATAACGAGAAAAAGAATAACCGCAACCCAAATAACAAAACGTGAGCGCTGTAGGCTATTCAGCATCCTCTAACCTTTGATTGCATCCAGCATTCCCCACATTGGTAAGAAAATACCCAGAGCTAAAATCAGCACCATTCCCGCAACGATGGTCAACAGAATAGGTTCAATTCTAGCGGTTAACGTTTTTAGATCGTAATCAACCTCTCGGTCGTAAAAATCCGCAACTTCGAGCAGCAATTCATCAATACGACCCGTTTCTTCACCCACAGAAATCATTTGTATCACGAGTGGTGTAAAAATTTCGCTGTTAATCGCGGTAGAAGAAACGGTACTTCCCGCTTCTATTGCCGATTTCATGCCTTGAACACGAAGTTCTAAAAAACGATTGTCCAGAGCTTCAGCCGATAGCGATAACGATTGGTTAAGTGGTACGCCAGCTTTTAGCATCAAAGCAAAAGTACGTGAGAAGCGCGACAATAGAGCTCGATTGACCACTCCACCAATCACTGGCATTTTTAAGCGCAGCCGATCCCACTTTTCCCACCCTTTATCTGTCTTAACCCATGCTTTAAAAGCAAAAATAAGACCAAAGATTAACCCAAGCATTAACCCCCAGTAATTAACAAAAAACTCAGACATCCCCATTAAAATACGGGTTGGAAGCGGCAAGTCGACCCCAAAACGCGCGAACATGCTCGAAAACTGAGGAATCACGAATATATTCAAGACAAACATAGCGATTGTAATAAAAGTAATAACGAACGTTGGGTAACGCATTGCCGTTTTAATTCGCTTTCGAGTTTCAACCTCTTGTTCGTAGTATCCAGCCAGTTGTAACAATGCCTGATCTAAACGACCGGTATTTTCACCAACACTGATCATCGATACAAACAATGGACTGAAGGCCTTAGGGTGCATTTGCATCGACGCCGCTAATCCACGACCGTTTGTAAGCTCAGCGACCACTTCTTCAAGTGCTACTTTCAGTTGCTTATTTTCACAATGCTGAGTTAACCCTTTCATCGATCTTAATAGCGGAACGCCCGCCTTAGTTAAGCTATACAACTGTCGGCAAAACAAAACCAACACCTCTAAAGGCACATTCGGGGAGAACAGACTGGATACATCCATATCCAAGATTGAACCGCCACTTTTTCCAAGTTGAATCGAAGTTGGAATGATCCCTTTACTCATCAAGCTGTCAGCAGCAAGATCTTCGTTATTCGCATCCAATTGGCCAGTCACTTGACTGCCATCAGAACTGCGACCTACATAACGATAAGTTGGCATATCACTCTACCCCTACAGATAAATTGGATCAGTGGCACCAGAAGCATCGCCTTCGCCAAGGTTCATTACCTCATCGAAGCTCACAACACCCTGCATGGCCAATTCCATCGCAGAAGCTAACAGCGGTTTGTAGTTTTCAGACTGCCTTGCTGTTTGAGCAAAACCAACGGCATCATTGGCTCTAAGCGCATCCATCATAGGTTGATCGAGCTCCAACATTTCAAACACACCAACACGACCGCTGTAGCCTGTCAAATTACAATTTTGACAACCACGCCCTTTCATAAATGGCGTACCTAGCTGGTTTGGGAAACGAACACTCAACCATTGCTTACGCGCTTCATCCAGCTCATCATCAACCTTGCAATCAGTACATACCTTACGGACTAACCGCTGCGCGACCACGGCTCGAACAGCACTTGCTACCAGATAACCCGGAGCCCCCATGTCCATCATACGCAGTGCACTGTCTACTGCATCGTTGGTATGCAGAGTACTTAACACTAAGTGACCAGTAAGTGCCGCTCTCAAACCAATTTCAACGGTTTCGTGATCTCGCATCTCACCAATAAGAATGATATCCGGGTCCTGACGTAGGAAGGTTCTCAAAATTGTTGAGAAATTGAGGTTAATCTTAGGGTTTACCTGAACCTGATTCACACGAGGAAGACGGTATTCTACAGGGTCTTCAGCGGTAATGATCTTTTTACCCGGTTCGTTTAATTCACTTAACGCACCGTATAGAGTAGTTGTTTTACCTGAGCCCGTAGGCCCGGTAACGAGGATCATGCCATGCGGGCGGCGTAATTGATGACGAAGACGAACGAGCAAATCACTTGGAATGCCTGACAACTCCAATTTACGTAGGCCCGCAGATTGATTAAGCAAACGCATAACCACTGACTCACCGTGCTGTACTGGCATAGTCGACATACGAATATCGACCGATTGACCTTTAACGCGAATATTAAAGCGACCATCTTGAGGTAATCGTTTCTCTGAAATGTCGAGGTTAGCCATCAGCTTCAAACGCAAAACCAGTGCAGAAGCAATATTCACTTCATTCAACAACGTTTCATGCAGAACACCATCAATACGCTGACGCAAACGTAATACGTTTGAATCTGGTTCAATATGAATATCAGACGCACCAACTTGAATAGCATCTTCAAACAGCGAGTTTACTAGCTTAACGACCGTAACTTCGTCGCTGTCTTCTTCAGCGATATCAAAATCAAAGGCTTCATTAACTTTATGCTCAGCATGAAGCTGCTCAGCAAATGAGGCAATCTCTTTGGTTCTTCGGTAATAACGGTCGAAACCATCAACTAATTGTCTCTCTTGTGCGACGACAAATTCGAGTGCGTAGCCGCCTAGTTGACTCAGCAAAGATTCTTGGGCAAACAGATCGGCAGGATCACTCATTGCAACACGTAATGTGTCACCTTGACGCCCAATGACCAAAGCACGAAGGCGGCGAGCATGAACCTCAGGTAAAAGCTGCACAGCTTCGACGTCAACATTAGCTCGGCTAATATCAATAAGAGGAATAGCAAGCTGTTGCGACAAGAAACTGAGCATTTGCTGCTCTGATAAAAAGCCAAGCTCGATCAGTGCATCACCAAGCTTGCGGCCTGTCCTTTTTTGAGCGGCCAGAGCTTGTTCAACTTGATCTTCAGTAATGATGCCCTCTTCTACGAGCAAATCACCGAGCCTTTTTCTTAATCTAATTTGCATCGCCACTCTCCTCTAAAGCATTGAGTATTTTTAAACGATCACGTACAAAGCCTTGCGACTGAGATGAGATCCCAACTCTAACCAACGCTCCTTGGTATGATTGCTTTGCAGCCGTGAAATCAAGTTGACGCTCTTGTTGAATCGCTAAACCTAACCACCAGCGAGCATTCTCTGAATCGACCTCAGTCAATTTTTGGTAGCTCTCTAGCGCAATATCTTCTTGCTGAGACTTTTGACTTAATGCAGCGCGCATTGCTAAGTAGTCTTGAGTTGGACTAGGTGGTAAGTGTATTAATGGGCTCAAAGCAGCTTCCGCTTGATTGGCTTTCACAAGTAGCTTCGATAAACCTAGGCGCAGTTTTTCACTGTTGATATTAAGTTTGATGCCCGACTGAAATAACTCATAGGCTTTTCGCGTGTCACCTTTCCCAAAATAGAGGATAGCGAGTTTCTGGCGCACGTCTTCATTTCGAGGAGTATAACGCAAAGCTTCAGTGTAACCTTTCAAAGCACCTGTAAGATCATTGGCATCCAGTGCTTTTTGAGCTCGCCCTTGTGCATTCACTGATAACTGCTCAGGCGTCAATTCCACCTGCTCAATCAACATTCCACTGTTTTCTGAATCGCCAGACGTTTCAGGCTGATTAGATACTGGTGCGCGATCTTTTTTAGCCACGCTAGCAACAAGCATTGGCTTTGCTACTTTTGCTTTCGGTGTGCCTTGAGATTTAGAGTTTACTTGAGGCTTTGTAGCTAAAGGAGTTGATACTATGACTGAATCAGATTTAGCTTGAGCACTTTTTAGTATTGCCGTGTTGTAAGCCGAAAGGTTCGCTGAATCTAGCGTCACTAACTTCTTAGTCGGCGAGGACACTGGTTGAGTAACGGCCGCTTCAGAACTACCCTCTAAATTGCCTTCAGAACTATCAATAACAGAAACTTGTATATCTCGAGTTGATATTGAGTTATCGACAGTTGGGCCTTGAGATATAGCCCAGCCTCCCATGGCCAAGCTAAGCGTAAAACCTGCGACTACCCAAACCAATGGAGAACGCGTTTTAACCTTAGGTACCACCGCAGCTTCAATTGAAGTCGCTGATTTTTTTTTTGCCAATTCAGACAAGGCGCTGTTAATGACGCTCATAATTAATTCCAACCCCACAGTATTGGCGTTTTAAATTTAGGCTTACATACATCGTATGTTTCATGCATAGCTGAAAACAGGTGCTGATTATCGACACTTCTCTTATCTTCACTAAACGAAAGCAAAAGAGCTTTATGACACAGTTGATTTATCAATCTTGGAATGCCTAACGACGAGCGACAAATGGCTTTTTTTTGATTCAAGCTGAACAACTCGGTGTTACCACCTGATTTAACGATCCGATTATCAATATAAGCTACCGTTTCATCGAGAGTAAGCGGTCTCAGTGTCGAACTGAATGTGATTCTTTGACGAAATTGCCTTAGATGATAAGCCTCTAATCGAGCATCCAATTCAGGCTGACCTAATAAAACAATCTGCAGCAGTTTTTTATCTTCAGTTTCAAGGTTACCGAACAACCTTAATGTTTCGAGAGCTTCATCCGACAACGCCTGAGCCTCATCGAGAATCGCCACAACTCTTAAACCTGAGTTATGTAACTCAATGAGTTTATGTTGAATGTTATCAACTAAGGTGGCTTCGTTATCGATAGTCAAACCCAGTTCTTTAGCCACGGCTTGGCGTAAATCCGCGCCGGAGAGCACCGGATTTGGCAAGTAAATAAGGGCGGCACTATCGTTGAGCTGATTGACCAACATCCGGCACACCATGGTTTTCCCAGTGCCTACCTCTCCGGTCACTTTTATCACGCCCTCACCCATTTCTAACGCCGATATTACCGTTTGAATTGCTTCAAAGTGAGGCACTAAACCATAAAAGAAATCGGTATTCGGCGTTAAGGTAAACGGTAACTGTTCAAAACCAAAGTGAGCTTGATACATAAGATGATCCAGCTTAGTCAATGACGACCAATCTACATTGAGACGATGAGCAATTATTCTTCATCAGGGAACCATTGCTGAAGAAGGTCACGAGAACGCTCCAACTCAGTTTGCCAAGTGTTCACACCGACAATCGTTGGTTTCAATAGAATCACTAACTCTGTTTTTTGAGTCAACTGACTGGTATTGCGGAATAAATGACCTAACGCTGGAATATCACCAAGAAATGGAACTTTTGAGGTCATGTCACTGGTATTTGATTTCATCAATCCACCAATAACAACAACATCACCATCCTGTGCTCGAATCACTGAGTCCGACTCACGAATCGAACTTTTTGCCAAAGGCAGCTTCACAACGCCGGTTGTTGAGCCTAGGTTGAGCTCTTTCACTTCCTCTTCCACCTCAATAACGGCAGGGTGAACATGTAAAAACACATTACCTTTATCATCGATCTGCGGCGTCACATCCAACGAAATACCAGAGAAGAATGGGGTTAACTCAACTTCAGGGGCAACATTCGCGTTATCGCCACTACCTACCGAGCTTGATAACTCTGTCACGTAGTATTCATCAGTACCCACTTTAATCACTGCTTTCTGATTATTAGCCGCTGTCACTCTTGGGCTAGATAACACATTCAAGTCACCCTGTGTGTCCATGAAACTCAAGACGGCTTCAAAACTACCACCAGAGACAACCAGATTAGATTGACCACCTAAAGCAGCGCCGATCGGGTCCATGCCTGGCAATGTACCCGGGATAATTGTACCAGCCGCATTTTTAACGATAGAACCCATACCGAGCGTGTAGTTCGTACCGTTCGACGAAAACATCTTGGTCCAGTTAATGCCTTGTTGATAGCCATCACTCAACGTCACTTCCATGATTTTGGCTTCCAAGATAACT
This sequence comes from Vibrio syngnathi, assembly GCF_002119525.1. NCBI lineage: Bacteria > Pseudomonadati > Pseudomonadota > Gammaproteobacteria > Vibrionales > Vibrionaceae > Vibrio > Vibrio syngnathi. Next base: position 2,920,141 of record NZ_CP017916.1, read on the forward strand.
TGGCGCTGCAGGCGTTTCTGAGAAATACCAAGAAACTCACGAACCTCTCGGATTTCATCTGGGTAAGCACGTACCGTAATCACACTCGCTTGTGGGGTAACCACAACGCTTTGTCCATCACCAGAACCAATTAAGTGGGAGACTGCCGCTTCAAGCTGCGGCCAAAAATCACTTTCAGAGATCGTTTCAATCTCCGTACCACCGTTAGATGTGGAGCTAGACGAATTAGAGTTCGATGAGTTTGAATTCGAGTTAGACGAATTAGAATTAGAATTAGATGAGTTCGAGTTAGAATCTGAAGTAGAAATTGTTCCAGTAGTAATCGTCGTTAAAGAACGACCAGAGCGCTTTACTTGCAAGTAATCGACAGGAATCGTCACCGTACGCAAACCAGCCGGATAAATTTGAATCACCTTGCCACGTTTTTCAATATCGTAACCATACATATCCTGAGCAACAGCCAGTACTTCATCTAACGTCACGTCTGTTAGATTTAGAGTGAGTTGTCCAGCAACGCTTGGATGAATCGCGGCACTGTACTCTGTACCTTTTACTAGACTTGCAAAAAAGGTTCTCGCTTCAACGTCTTTTGCCTGAATACGAAAGCGCTTAACCGTTTCCATATTCGAAGACATAGAGTCCGAACTTAGCTGAGGCATAAGGTCATCTTGTACCGACGAAGGTAAGTTATGAAGTGCTTTGCTATTCGCTTCATTAATAGATTCGTTTAAAGACTCTTTTATCTCAACAGGGTCTCTATGCCCCATCGAACAGCCGACTAAAGATGACACTAGAATTGCTACTACAAGTTTACGCATGTCTTCACTCTAACCTTAATTATTCTTAACATCTAAAGAGAACATCTCTAATTTCCACTGCTTAGAGCTCCTCTGCAGAGTGACGTACTCTGGATCTATGTTCTTAACTCGGTACCCTCTGATCGTTTCTCCTTGTTCGAGAATCTGACCATTCATAATCGCATAACAAGGTGTATCGCCCTTGCAAACAATGCTCTCTAGGGACGGTAAACGATATTGAACTGACGCCTTTTTAGCTGACGCTGATTTCTGCTGGGGTGAAAGCCAACCTAATGGCGCAGTTGGATCTTGTTCTGCCCATACCACGGAGTTACCAAACAGCAAAGATAACACTAGAGCTCTAACCACCGATAAACTCCTGTCTGGTACCTAGGGTGTAAACCTCGAACACAAGTCGAGCTTTGGGATATTCTTCTACTGAATACTCAAACGTGCGCCAATAATAGCTCACAGGAAGTGACTCAAGTGCTTGAAGATAAATTGAAATATCGAAGTAACTACCCGTCAACTCCATTCTAACAGGATGGAGAAAGTAATTTGAATTATCACTGTTCTCTTGATTGTTCGAAATAGCTGCTGGTTGTAACGATTCTAAAGATTCAAGCTTCAGTCCATTACCTGCATTCAGAACGCTCTCTAATAACTGCGCCATTTGAGAAGGTGTAACCAACCTATCAACGATTTCAGCGAGCTCAAATGATAGCTCTTGGCTCTCAACCAATAGTTTTTTTAACTCAAGATCAATTTCTTTATCTGGGTCTTTGTTCAACTTGGCTTGTAGAACAAGTAATTCACCTTGCTGTTTCTGATTTGACTGCGTAAGGCTCATCGACTTCACATTCTTTTCTTGTACATCAAGATAGGCCGGTTCAATCAATAAGGTAAATAAAAGCATGGATAAGCCCACTAGACCACACACGAAAAGTAGCCATTTCTCTCTCAGGCTTAATGCAAGAAACTTATCGCTAAGTTGATTCCACAGTTGCATTATTCACCCTCCCTATGAGTACTTAACTCAAACGTCACCACATCTTGCTCATTACGACCTATCTTTATCTTTTCAAAGGTACGTCCGACTAAATTAAGTTCATTCTTAAATTGACCAACCCAATTTGGAACTACACTTGCATCACGGGCAAAACCATTAAGCTCTAAGATATCGTGAGTCATGTATATGTGAGAAAGCGAGATGTCATTTCGGCCTAATTGAGCGAAGGAGTTCATGACGCCAGAATACCCGACTTGCTGAGATTCATCGAATTGACTGACCGCCTTCAACGCCTCTTTATTAGCTTGTATCTCACTAGTGAGACGAGCAACTGCAGCTACCTTGTTTGGAGACGGTTTATGTTGAATTAACTGACTGTTTAATTGGTTAACTTGCTTGTTAAGTTGATTTGAGTCTTGTTGTAGGGCTATTAGTTCTTTATCTAGATTAGAAACTTGATACTGCATCGCGAAGTAACCACCAAGCAGCAAAACACAAACTCCCCCCCAACTTGCAACAACATTGGTCAGCGTAAAATATTCTTTCTTAGGCTTGAGATGCTCAGGGTAAAGGTTGACGGTAAAAGTCTCTTTTTCAGCAGAGAGTTTAACCAACAATTTCTCTGCATTTTCACGTTCACCTTCAATAAGCAAAGAAACAGTCGAACTCAATGTGCTATTTAACACACTCTGTAATTCAGCTTCATCTTCCTCATCACAGCATATTTTTAACTGATGAAGTTGGGTGCCTTTAATTTGAGAAGAAAGGTAATCAATCGATCGTTGGAGTTCTAAAGCTAGACCATCCAACTGTAATGCACTTGATGCGGCACCAGTTAAGGGGGGGACAACACTGCGGATTGTTCTTTGGAAGCAAACCGTGTTTTCAACAAATGCACCAAGCTTAAAATGTGAGTTGGGGCTGCGTTGTAAAAGAATGAAATTAGAGAGCTCACCAGCACTGTAGCCCCAAACTTCATCTTCGGGAGCAATACCTTTCAGATCAACTTGTGCTGAATTAGTAATGCTTACAAGTTTGTCCAATAGCTTTTTAGGCAAAACATACACTTGTAGCTTATTCGAGGTCGGTAGCGCTACCGCACTCGCTGTAATATCAGTCACCCTTTCAGAGATCAGATCTTTCAATAGAAAAGGCAATGCAACCGACCATTCACTCTGTGGAATGTCCGGTTTATCAATTTGATAAGTTTGGTAGTAGTTCGCACAGACAATTAGCTGAAGGCTATCACTAGTAAGTGACTCACTGCTCAACAATTTTTTCAGCGCACTTTCCCAGTCACCGTTAACCACAGGAAAACTGGTGATTTGAGGTTCTGACTCAGCCGATGAAATATAAACGGTATCATTGCCCAAAAGGACAACTTGAGAACTACCGTTATTATTCGTTGGCTTTATTTTGTCTAAAATCGCTTTAAAATTCATGCTTAACTATTACTCTTACGCCATCGATTTCTTCGACCGACTTTTACAACGGATTCAGCTTTCACTGTCTTCTCCCCTTGAGTAGGCAAGGGAATTATTTGTTGTTCTTCGTCGAAATATCTCCCTTGATAACCGTTAATGCCTAACTCTATCAAGGTATTCTTTTCTTGCTTTGTCTCAACTCCGACCGCGATCACTTCAGTTGGAGAATCACCGCATGCGCCAATCAGACTTCGAACAAACAGTTGGTTTTCATGCCTTTGATCGATTTTCTTTACCAAACTTCGATGAAGCTTAATATAGTTAACCTTCAAATCCTTTATATAATGAGTGCTAACAATGGTTCGCCCAGCTTGGCCAACCACCATTTTACACCCTAACCCTTTCAACATCTTCGCCACTGGTCGCATATAATCAAGGTGAGTAATTAGATGGCCTTCTGAAAACTCAAAAGCAAGCTGAGAACGATGCTGAGCAGACAGCTGTAACAACTCACTTCTGAACCATTTAAAATGTGATTTATTTGCAAACGGAGTGACACTCAAGTTCACAGAATAATTGACAGGCTGCGTTGATACCTTCAGCGACTTAAACAAAACCTTCAAAACCGATTGATCCATTTGAGCTTGATAACCGACTTGTTCTACCGCAGACATAAAGCGAGATGATTTCAATAAACCTTTGTCTGGATCTTGAATTCTAATAAATATTTCTTTATGCAATTCATTAGCTTGACCTGAATCCGGCATAAGATAACACCGCTGAGCAAAGATTACTAAATTTTCAGGTAGCAGGGCTTTATCAAGTAATGTTCTCCAGCGAACACTGCCTCTGTCTATCTCACTTTTATTTTCTTTTGGGTAACGGCTCCAGTTATTAATGCGCTCTAACTGAGCGCTCTTTAACGCGGTTTCCGTTTCATCCATAATTTGGCTATGGCGTTCACCTTCGGTATACATGGTCACGCCAATATGGCACCAGTTATCTGATTCCAAAGGCTCCGGCGGAGTCAATTTATCTAATTGCCTTAAACATTGAGCAGCCAACGTCGCAATATCCTTTGTTCCTTGATGCGGAATAAACACGGCAAAGTCTGCTTCGTAATAGCGAGAAAAAATGACATCGGGGTAACGCTGAACAATATTCGACAATACTTCACCAACTTCAATAATAAATCCGTCGGTGATCTGCTTGTCATTGGCATCTCGAACTTGCTCCCACTCGTCGATACGTATCAGTAAAACGCCTCCACGAGCGCCACTTTCATGCAGTGCCGATTCAAGTTTGTTATCAAATAGTACTCGGTTGGCTGTACCAGTGAGCTTATCTAGAAAAGTATGGGTGCGAATAAAGGTATCAAAGCGACTTCGTTCTTGGCGTGCATCTTTCAACTCTTCAATCAGTACATCAAGCGCTTCACTTGCCGTATATGGCCATTCTCGCTCGTCCCCTTTTGAATGAGCCTCTACCTGCCCAGCAAGGATCATTCTCCCTCGCTCTTCCAAAATCTCTGATCCCATTAACTGTTCTTTTAACCAACGAACACCACGAGCCAAACAGAAAAGGATCAATGCCACCGCCAAAGTAATCGACCACATAGCTTCAATCGAATAGTTGTAACCAATATAAGGAGGGAGTGCTTTAAATTCGATTTGATAGCCTTCATTTCGGTCTAAAATGAAGCTTCTTTCATAGAGACGGTTTGGATCAATTTGTGGGGAGGTATCTTTAAATCGGTAAACGATACCGGTCTTGTTTGAAAGCTTCATCTCAACGATATTGCTTGCCTGCAACATCTTAGGCATCCAACGTTGCATTGAATACGCAGCATCTGGATCTTCCATCTCTTTATCTACGACGTCGACAATACCAACCAAATAATGGTCTAAATATTCCTGTCCAATACGCTTAAAGGAAAGTGTGCCACCAATAAAAAGGATGAACATCGCACTGATCACTATCACGGTGACAAATGCGACCAATCGAGTGCTCAATTTTAGTGTCGGGGTATATCTCATGAATAACGAAATCCTTTTCAACTCACATTATACCGTATTGCTACTTATACTATAAATTGACGTTGTAAATAAAGCGTTAAGAATTGTAGGTAACAAAAAGCCGCGATGAACGCGGCTTCTTCCAATTTAATACTGTTCTTATAATATATTAAAAACAGAGTTTAAAATGGGATGTCATCATCAAAATCCATCGGCGGCTCATTATATTGAGGTTGAGCCTGCTGAGGAGCTTGTTGAGGTGCTTTTGGCTGCTGTTGAGCAGGCGCACTGTATTGTTGTTGCTGCTGTTGTGGCTGCTGTGGTTGACCCCAACTACCTTGCTGTTGGTTGTTACCCATACCACCTTGGGCAGGAGCACCGCCTTGAGCACGACCGCCAAGCATTTGCATTACACCATTGAAGCCTTGAACAACGACTTCTGTTGTGTAGCGATCTTGACCGCTTTGATCTTGCCATTTACGCGTTTGAAGTTGACCTTCAATGTAAACTTGAGAACCTTTACGTAGGTACTCACCAGCAACTTCCGCCAGCTTGCCAAACAGAGCAACACGGTGCCACTCTGTTTTTTCGCGCTGTTCGCCAGTTGCTTTGTCACGCCATGACTCTGACGTTGCAATGGTAATGTTCGCTACTGCGCCGCCATTTGGCATGTAACGAATTTCAGGGTCATTACCTAGGTTACCCACTAATATAACTTTGTTAACTCCACGGCTAGCCATGATTTGCTCCGTCTAAATTCATAGTCTCAGAAAATTTTAGCGCACAAGAATAGCATGCTTTTCTGCAGTGATAAATCGCATTCCTATTCTCTCCTCACGACAAAGATTAAAAACGTAACAAATCATGATATTCAGAGCGATGTTGCTTTTTCCTCCACTTACAAACCACTCATTTACTTTGAGAGTTGATATTCAACGCAAGTCACATAAAAGGTGCTAGAGAAGTAAAAATGTGCATGACAACGTGAAATCTCATTAAATATAAACAGGACGTTTCAATGAGAAAATCTCGATACGCTCGCACTTTACACTTTCTGTGCATCGACCCAAACGAAACCTATCTACACGTAAAAGAAATCGAAAAACACTTATCCATTATTCTCTACAAAATGACACCAAGTGAATTGATGCTAGTTGATAGAAAGCAGAGCAATCGTATCCTGCTTGTTGATTACAAAGAGGTTACACAGCTACTGGCTATTTGTCCTAACTTACCCGTGATGTGGAAGAATCATGAGATAATCTTATTCAATGTGCCTCAGCAACTTCCTACCTCTGAACTGCTAACCTACGGGGTATTAAAAGGACTCTTTTACAACACAGATCAAAAGGACAAGATTGCTCGTGGTCTTCAAGAAGTGATCGATGGTGACAACTGGCTACCAAGGAAGGTGACTAATCAGCTTCTGTTTTATTATCGTAATATGGTCAATACCAATACGACCCCAACCAATGTTGATTTAACTATTCGTGAAATCCAAGTCATTCGCTGCCTTCAATCAGGATCATCCAATACCCAAATAGCCGATGACCTGTTCATTAGTGAATTTACGGTCAAGTCTCATCTCTATCAAATATTTCGTAAATTAGCGGTAAAGAATAGAGTTCAAGCTATTGCATGGGCAAACCAAAACTTGCTTGCATAACCGCTCCGCCTCTAATCTGACAATAATTTTGAGGGAAGCTCGAGTAATCATAGGTATTGTTGCTGAATTTTCGACATAACATATGCTAGAGTTGCCCTCAGAAATATCAACAAATCAGTTGAATCAATAATTATTACAGATAAAGGGTCTTATCATGATCAAAAAGTGCCTTTTCCCGGCAGCTGGCTACGGTACACGCTTCCTACCAGCAACGAAGTCAATGCCTAAAGAGATGATGCCTGTTGTGAACAAACCTCTGATTGAATACGGCGTTGAAGAAGCCATCGAAGCGGGTATGGATGGTATGTGCATTGTTACTGGCCGTGGTAAGCACTCATTGATGGATCACTTTGATAAGAACTACGAACTTGAACACCAAATTAGCGGTACCAATAAAGAAGATTTGCTGATTAACATCCGCGAGACCATTGAAGCGGCAAACTTCACTTACATTCGTCAACGTGAAATGAAAGGCCTAGGTCATGCGATCTTGACGGGGCGCGAGCTTGTGGGTGATGAACCATTCGCAGTTGTACTTGCCGATGACCTTTGTGTTAATGAGCAGCAAGGCGTACTGGCTCAGATGGTTGCGCTATACAAACAGTTTCGCTGTTCAATTGTTGCAGTACAAGAAGTTCCAGAAAAAGAGACTCACAAGTACGGCGTAATATCTGGTGATATGATCAAAGATGACCTGTTCCGTGTTGACGATATGGTTGAGAAGCCAGAGCCAGGCACTGCACCAAGTAATTTAGCGATCATTGGCCGTTACATTCTGACTCCAGACATTTTTGAACTGATCGAACAGACAGAACCAGGTAAAGGCGGCGAGATCCAAATCACTGATGCATTGCTGAAACAAGCAAAAGCAGGCTGTGTATTGGCTTACAAATTTAAAGGCCAACGTTTTGACTGCGGTAGCGTTGAAGGCTATATCGAAGCAACGAACTACTGCTTTGAAAACCTATACAAGAAAGACCAAAAGCAAATCGAATTAGGCAAGCACTCGACAAAGAAAGAAGCATAACGACAGGTTAATAACCAACGTTTAAATTGGTAGAAAGGGTGGCTCTTTGAGTCACCCTTTTTTGTTTACTGTTTTTTTATCCAGTAAAACTTTGCACAAATCTCACTCTATGTAATACTTTAGCCACTTAAAATTACATGGTCTGTTGAGATGGATAAAATAGAAATTAGAGGCGCTCGTACGCATAACCTCAAAGACATTAACCTAACCATACCTCGTGATAAGCTGACGGTTATCACCGGGTTATCAGGTTCAGGAAAGTCGTCACTTGCGTTTGATACCCTCTACGCAGAAGGTCAACGTCGTTATGTTGAGTCTTTGTCGGCATACGCTCGTCAATTTCTATCTCTCATGGAAAAGCCTGATGTCGACCACATCGAAGGTTTATCTCCAGCCATCTCCATCGAACAGAAATCAACTTCTCACAATCCTCGTTCAACTGTTGGCACCATCACTGAAGTCTATGATTACCTAAGACTACTTTATGCTCGTGTCGGTGAACCGCGCTGTCCTGATCACAATACCCCTCTTGCAGCACAAACCATCAGTCAAATGGTCGATAAAGTCTTAGAACTGCCTGCTGGTTCAAAGATGATGCTGCTGGCTCCGATAGTCAAAGAACGTAAAGGTGAGCACGTTAAAACGCTTGAGAATCTAGCGGCTCAAGGCTTTATCCGTGCCCGTATTGATGGCGAGACCTGTGATTTGTCCGATCCACCCACATTGGAACTGCACAAGAAGCACACCATTGAAGTTGTCGTTGATCGCTTTAAGGTTCGCCCAGATCTTCAACAGCGTTTAGCTGAATCGTTTGAGACGACATTAGAGCTCTCTGGTGGCATCGCCGTAGTCGGTTGGATGGATGATAAAGAACAAGAAGAGATCGTATTCTCTGCAAACTTCGCTTGTCCAAAGTGTGGTTACAGCATGCAAGAACTTGAGCCTCGCCTGTTCTCATTCAATAACCCGGCAGGTGCTTGTGGTACGTGTGATGGACTTGGGGTTCAACAGTATTTTGACCCAAGCAGAGTGATTTTAGATGAGAACCTAAGTATTGCGGAAGGTGCGATTAAAGGCTGGGATCAGAAGAATTATTACTATTTCCAGATGCTGACATCGCTATCAGACCATTATGGTTTTGACCTTTATGCGCCATTTAATTCTCTACCAAAGAAAACCCAAGAGATCATCCTCAAGGGCTCTGGTAGAACTGAAGTTGAATTCAAATACATCAATGACCGTGGTGATATCCGAGTAAAACGCCACCCCTTTGAAGGCATTTTAAATACGTTAGAACGCCGTTACCGCGACACTGAATCTAGCGCGGTGCGTGAAGACCTTGCCAAGTACATATCAACGAAATCATGTTCTAGCTGTGATGGTACACGCTTAAGATTAGAAGCTCGAAATGTCTTTATTGGCGATACCACACTGCCAGAAATCGTTCAGCTCAGCATTGCTGATGCACTAGAGTTTTTCCAAAACTTGTCGCTCAGCGGCCAGCGTGGACAAATTGCTGATAAAGTGATGAAAGAGATCAATGATCGTCTGCATTTTTTGGTGAACGTTGGTTTGAATTACCTGAACCTATCACGCAGTGCAGAAACACTGTCTGGTGGTGAAGCGCAAAGAATTCGTCTAGCAAGTCAAATTGGGGCCGGTTTAGTTGGCGTTATGTATGTGCTGGATGAACCATCGATTGGCCTCCACCAGCGTGATAATGAACGTCTACTGCAAACTCTGGTTCACCTAAGAGACTTAGGAAATACCGTACTTGTTGTTGAGCATGACGAAGATGCGATTCGTTGCGCTGACCATGTTATCGATATAGGCCCAGGCGCAGGTGTTCATGGTGGCCACGTAGTCGCCGAAGGTACCATGCAAGACATCATCGAAAATCCGAACTCTTTAACTGGGCAATACCTCAGCGGCGCCAAAGAAATTGCGGTCCCCAAACAAAGAACGCCTATCGATAAGAAAAAGGTCGTCGAGATCGTTGGCGCGACTGGGAACAACCTAAAGAATGTCACTGCGACAATCCCTGTAGGCTTGTTCAGCTGTATTACCGGTGTATCGGGATCCGGTAAATCAACACTCATCAATGACACCTTCTTTAAAGTTGCTCACACTCAATTGAACGGTGCAACAACTGCAGTTCCGGCGCAGCACAAAAAGATTAAAGGCTTAGAGCATTTCGACAAAGTAATCGATATTGATCAAAGCCCTATCGGTCGAACCCCAAGATCGAATCCTGCAACCTACACTGGTATTTTCACTCCAATTCGAGAGTTATTTGCAGGTACACAAGAATCACGATCTCGTGGCTACAAGCCAGGTCGATTCAGTTTTAACGTTCGTGGTGGTCGTTGTGAAGCGTGCCAGGGAGACGGTGTCATCAAAGTAGAGATGCATTTCTTGCCAGATGTGTATGTACCGTGTGATGTGTGTAAAGGTAAGCGTTATAACCGTGAGACTCTAGAGGTCCGCTACAAGGGTAAAACCATTGATGAAGTTTTAGAGATGACTGTTGAAGATGCTCGAGAATACTTCAACCCTGTTCCTGTTATTGCTCGTAAGCTGCAAACCTTAATGGATGTTGGCCTTTCCTACATTCGCCTCGGACAAGCAGCGACAACCTTATCTGGTGGTGAAGCCCAACGAGTTAAATTGGCACGTGAGCTATCGAAACGAGATACAGGTAAAACCTTATACATTCTCGACGAGCCAACAACAGGGCTTCACTTCCACGATATTCAACAGCTATTAACGGTATTACATAGATTACGTGATCACGGCAATACGGTTGTCGTGATTGAGCATAACTTAGATGTCGTTAAAACGGCTGATTGGATCTTAGATTTAGGCCCAGAAGGCGGCCAAGGTGGTGGTGAGATTGTTGCAGAAGGTACACCTGAAGATGTGGCTTTAGTCGAAGGTTCGCATACGGCTCGCTTCCTTAAACCTATGTTAAATTTGAAGTAGGTGTAAAATAGCGCCCTGTGAGCAGACAGAAAAATGTTAAAGTAACAGAGCTTGTTTCAGAAGGAACAAGCTCTGTTTTTATAAGGTTAGGGATTTATGGCAACATTACATACTAGCGGTACCAAGCTAGAAAGTCAGAGAACTCAGCTTCCGCTTAACAAGGCATTCCTTGCCTCTTTAGCTGTTGTATTCTTATTAGCCATGCATTTTTTCATGCCCAATCCTGGAGGCTCCGGCCTCGCTTTATCCTTTAATCCAACCACTTGGTTAGCTCTTAGCTTTACGTTGGCGATTGGCTTCTACCAGCTTGCCACTAACCGAGCACTCAAATATTCAAAGTTAACCGTTGGCTTACTAATAAGCTGCGTGATACTGACGCTGCCCATTATTTACAGCAACGCCTCTCCTCAAGCCGCATCAGGCCGACTACTGGGATTGTGGGCGGGCTTTACATTATTCGTCGTGCTGCAACAATTTAAGTTCAGCAATAAGCACAAGCAGCGCATATTGTGGTTCATTGTGCTTGCTGTTGTCATACAGGCACTATTTGGCTATGTGCAATATTTCCTATTAGAACCTGGTAACCTATTTGGCTACAACACTGCGGCCAATAGACCTTATGGGATATTCCAACAATCGAATGTTATGGCAAGCTTTCTTGCTACAGGTTTTATGCTGTCAGCTTATCTCTTAGCAAGGCAGCCTGCTAAATATAACCATAAGATCAGCGAATCACTCCTACTGTATTTAACACCAGCCTTAACCGTACCTCTGCTGATCATCATCGCATCACGTACCGGATGGTTGGCTGCCGTCATTGGGTTTGTATGCATTCTGCCTTATCTATACAAGTTCTCGACCAAGAAACGCTTCTACGGGTGGTGTGCATCAATGCTCGTCGGTATCGTGGTCGCTTTTTCGGTTATCAGCCTTAGTGCAACTGATAGCCTCGCAAGTAAAAGGACGAACTTAGAAAGTCCACGAGCTTATACCTTTCCACAAGCGCTCGATATGATGATCGAAAAACCATTTACCGGTTATGGCTACGGAAAGTTCGAATCCGAATACACGCTATACACAGCCCGCCAACATCAACTTAACTCAAATTATCATCCCGGCCTTCCTGCAATGGATCACCCACACAATGAGTTCCTGTTTTGGGGGGTTGAAGGCGGAATAGTACCAATCATCGGGATCTTGATTGCTGCAGTGTTGGTGATGTCACGCATAGCAAGCTCAGCGAAAGGAACACGTCTAGCACTACTTGCGCTATTCATACCGATACTCTTACATTCTCAGCTTGAGTATCCTTTTTACCACTCGGCGATTCACTGGATAACCTTTATCATTTTGATTTACTGGGTCGATCAACGGACTTCTCGCCACTATCAGCAGCCGTTTAGTATTGTCAGTAAAACCCTATTCAGAGTGTCGAGCTTAGTCGTTCCTATCTTGGTGAGTTTTTACATGCTGAGTGCCTTACACACCAATTATGTACTCACTAAATTTGAAATGTCTAAGCCGAAAAACCCGGACATTCTTAAGCAGGTAACGAACCCCGTAGTCTGGAAAGATCGCTATGATTGGGACGTATACAGTACCTATCTAAATATCGGCCTCTACAAAGCCGATCCTAGCCTGATCCAACCTTATATAGATTGGTCGTTAGAGATCATAAAGAGTAAGCCAAGGCCTACTTTCTACAGTAACCTGATTCTCGCGTATCAAGGATTAGGTGATCACAGCAAGGCAGAACAAATTCGCAGTGAAGCGAGCTTCTTGTTCCCAAATCGAGACTTTTCAAAGGTTCAGTATAAGAAAGTATCACAAGAAGAAGATAACCTGTCGTCTACTGAGTGATGTTTAGCTCTCGGAACTAAAGCACCATTTCTGACCTTTCGGTTAGGCACAAAAAAGCGCACGATCTCTCGTGCGCTTTTCTTTTAAACTTCAATTTATTACCATTATGTTAAAACATCTTGCAACGCTTTTAAGCACAAAGCGACATTCTCTTTTCGAGCACCGTAACCCATTAGGCCGATACGCCACGCCTTACCAGCCAAAGAGCCAAGCCCAGCACCGATTTCAAGGTTATATTCTTCTAACAGCTGCGTTCTTATTTTGGCTTCATCAATCCCTTCAGGGAAGTAAAGCGCATTCAATTGAGGTAAGCGACTCTCTTCATCAACCACAAATTCCAACCCCAAAGCTTCTACGCCTGCTTTAAGTTTTTGGTGCATCGCATAGTGACGTGACCAAGCATTGTCTAGGCCTTCATTTTTCAATAAAACCAACGACTCATGCAGAGCATATAGGCTGTTCACAGGCGCAGTATGGTGATAGCTACGCTTACCTTCTCCACTCCAATAACCTAATACCAAGCTCTGATCCAAGAACCAGCTTTGTACGGGAGCTTGACGTGCTTTCATTTTATCAACAGCACGTTGAGAGAACGTCACTGGAGATAAACCAGGTACACAAGACAGACACTTCTGACTGCCAGAGTAAACGGCATCAAGCTGCCATTCATCAACTAACAATGGCACACCACCTAATGATGTCACCGCATCCACAATCGACAACGCATCAAACTGACGAGCTGTTGCTGAAATAGCTTGAGCATCCGATAATGCTCCTGTAGACGTCTCGGCATGCACAAATGCGACAGCAACAGCATCAGGGTTTTCTGCCAATGCTTTTTCTACCTTTTTAACGGAAACGGGTTTGCCCCACTCATCATCGACAAGGATCGCTTCACCACCACAACGCACAACATTCTCTCGCATACGTTCACCGAAAACACCATTGCGACAAACAATCACCTTGTCGCCAGGTTCAATCAAGTTAACAAAACAGGTTTCCATGCCCGCACTGCCTGGAGCAGAAACGGCAATCGTAAATTCGTTTTCCGTCTGAAAAGCGTATTTGAGAAGCTGTTTAAGCTCATCCATCATCGCAATAAATAGCGGGTCTAGGTGACCAATGGTTGGACGGCTTAAAGCCTGTAAAACTTGAGGGGAAATGTCTGAAGGCCCCGGCCCCATTAACGTTCGGTGTGGCGGATAAAAGCTATCAATAGCAGTAGTGAGTGTTAAATTAGACATATACATACCTTACGTTAATGTTGTGAACAATCCACCCTAAAGCAAATTGATTACCTCAGCAATTAGCCATAAGTATTGAGGTCAAACCAGTGTCACATAATTGTTAAAATTATTTTTCAATTATCTCACGTTACGGATTGACATTATTTGCGCAAACACGTTCAATGAAATGGCTATCTAGCAGAAGAGGAGCACTGCCCAGGCAGGTGTTTTGTGGAACCGCATTTCCAATACAAAACATTCATGGGGAGCAGTGCCGAGATAATAAAAGGATGCAGGACCTTTATTATCGGTTGAGCGGGCTGAATCCCGGCAACTGTCGCCATTTCTATATGGTGAGGAGCTTCTGAGGTTACTATTCTAATAATTCCTCTCTTTTTGCTCTAAATACTCTCTTCGAAAAACATCGGACGTTGGATTACCCAACAGTAATTTTATTTTAGGAAATCGTGGGAGATATATCGTGAGTGCATCTAATGTAGCTGGTTCTTTTAATGTCGCTAAGTTTGGTGGAACAAGTGTTGCCAACTTTGAAGCAATGAGCCGTTGTGCTGCTATTATTGAAAACAACTCAAATACGAAACTGGTCGTGAGTAGCGCATGCTCTGGCGTCACTAATCTGCTTGTTGAACTCGCGAATGGTGTTCAAGATAAAACTCGTCGCCAAGAACTAGTCACACAGTTAACCGACATTCATAATACGATTCTTGCTCAGTTAGCCGATCCGAGCAGTATCGAGAAAGAGGTTCATAGCATTCTCGATGATATTGCGAGTGCAGCCGAAGCAGCATCATTCCAAGTAAGCACAAAGCTTACTGACCACCTTGTCGCATGTGGCGAACTGATGTCGACACATATCCTCGCTCAAATCATTCGCGAACGTGGCACACCAGCGGTTCGTTTTGACATCAGAGAAGTGATGTGCACCAATGATGACTTCGGTAAAGCAGAACCACAACTGGAAGATATTGCAGCCCTTGCACAGCAGAAACTGATTCCACTTTGCGAAAAACAAGTTGTCGTTACCCAAGGTTTTATCGGTGCCGATAGAGAGGGTAACACCACAACGTTAGGTCGTGGCGGCAGTGATTACTCAGCGGCACTGATTGCAGAATCGGTACAAGCGATTGGTTTAGAAATTTGGACTGATGTTCCAGGCATCTACACCACAGATCCACGCATCGCACCGAAAGCATCTCCTATCCCAGAGATCAGCTTCAGTGAAGCATCTGAGATGGCAAATTTTGGCGCGAAGATATTACACCCTTCGACTCTAGTTCCTGCACTACGCCATCAAATCCCGGTTTTTGTCGGCTCATCAAAAGCACCAGAGCTCGGTGGAACATGGATTCGTCAACAGGTTGAAAGCTCTCCTCTATTCAGAGCGCTGGCCCTGCGCTGCAACCAAACCATGGTTACACTGCGTAGCGCTAACATGTTCCATGCTTACGGCTTCCTAGCAAAAGTATTCGAGATCCTGGCTAAACATAAGATCTCGGTCGATCTTATCACTACCTCAGAGATCAGTGTCTCACTTACTCTCGATCAAACAGATACATCGGGTGGTGCTCCTCAGCTACCAGAAGCCGCTCGAATTGAGCTTGAAAAGCTGTGTTCTGTGGATATTGAACATGACCTATGTCTTGTTGCTCTTATTGGCAACAACATGAGTGAAAGCAAAGGCTATGCGAAGCAGGTGTTCGGCACGCTTGAAGACTTCAACCTACGTATGATTTGTTACGGAGCGAGCCCACACAACCTATGCTTCTTGCTTGATGAATCTGTCTCAAAGTTAGCGATTCAAAAGCTACATCAAGAGCTGTTTGAATAAAACGACGGTTGCTCGATTAGTTTAAAATCACCAAACGACAGATACAAAAAGGGTTGCTCTTAAGCAACCCTTTTATTTTTACGAATCAAAGACCGTCGTAGATTCAAACTAGTTAATGTTTGGACCTAACCACTTCTCAGCTTCCAACATACCCCAACCTTTACGGTCGGCATAGCTATCCACTTGATCCTGTTGAATCTGTGCAATAGCAAAGTATCGGGCATCAGGATGTGAGAAATACATACCAGACACTGAGGCACCTGGCCACATTGCGTAACTCGTGGTTAGTGACATGTCGATTGCTTTTTCAACGTCCATTAACTCCCACAACGTGCCTTTCTCTGTATGCTCTGGGCAAGCAGGGTAACCTGGGGCTGGACGAATACCTTGGTACTTCTCGCGAATCAAGTCGTCGTTAGACAAATCTTCATCTGGCGAGTAGCCCCAAATGTCCTTTCTCACTTCTTTATGCAAGTATTCAGCGAACGCTTCAGCCAATCGGTCTGCAACCGCCTGAATCATGATCGCATTATAGTCGTCGCCTTTCGCTTTGTAATCATCAGCTAGCTCTCGCTCACCAATACCACCGGTCACTGCAAAACCACCAATCCAATCCGCTTTACCGCTGTCTTTTGGCGCAATGTAATCTGACAAACAGTAGTTAAATCCTTTTGGCTTTTCGGTTTGCTGACGAAGGTTGTGCAGAACCTTTAATACTTCAGTACGCGATTCATCGGTATACACTTCAATATCATCGCCAACACTGTTAGCAGGGAACATGGCACACATACCGCGAGCTTCAAGCAATTTCTCTCTCTCTACACGGTCGAGTAAATCGTTAGCATCCTTGAAGAGGCGCTTCGCTTCATCACCTACCTCTTCATGATTAAGAATTGCTGGATACTTTCCGACCAATGACCATGTCATAAAGAATGGAGTCCAATCGATATACTGGCGCAAAGTCGCTACATCAAAATCATTGAAAATATGTACTCCCGGCTTAGCAGGTGCAGGGGGAGTGTACGCATTCCAATCGATAGCAACTTTATTAGCTCTAGCTCTTTCAAGCGTGACAGGCTTAGTTCGAGGCTTCTTACGATTGTGTTGATCGCGAACGCGATCGTAATCAATATCCAATTTCTCGACAAATGCAGGTTTCAGCTCGTTAGATAGCAATGAAGTACACACACCCACTGCCCGTGAAGCATTGTTTACGTAGACCACAGGCTCAGAGTAATTCTGTTCAATCTTAACAGCAGTATGCGCTTTAGATGTGGTTGCTCCGCCAATCAGAAGAGGCAGTTTAAACCCTTGTCTCTCCATCTCTTTAGCCACATGAACCATCTCATCCAATGAAGGAGTGATTAAACCCGAAAGACCAATGATATCGACGTTTTCTTCTTTGGCTACCTTAAGGATTTTTTCACATGAAACCATCACGCCCAGATCGATAATTTCGTAGTTATTACACTGCAAGACAACGCCCACAATGTTTTTACCAATATCGTGAACATCGCCTTTTACGGTCGCCAGTAAAATTTTTCCGTTAGTTGCACCAACGTCTTTGGTTGCATTAATAAATGGCTCTAGATGGGCTACCGCTTGCTTCATAACACGGGCAGATTTCACCACTTGAGGAAGGAACATCTTACCTTCACCAAAGAGGTCACCAACTACGTTCATGCCATCCATTAATGGACCTTCAATCACCTCGATAGGACGAGAGGCATTAACACGAGCTTCCTCGGTATCTTCAACGATGAAATCAGTAATGCCTTTCACCAAAGAGTGCTCTAAGCGCTTTTCTACTGGCCAGGTGCGCCACTCTAAAGCCGATTTATCTTCCACTTTGCCGACTGCACGCTCTAGATATTCAGTCGCGATATCGAGCAAGCGCTCAGTAGAATCATCTCGGCGGTTTAGAACCACATCTTCAACGGCTTCACGTAAATCCTCAGGCACATTATCGTAAATCTCTAATTGCCCAGCATTCACGATGCCCATATCCATACCGTTTTTAAAACAGTGATATAGGAATACTGCGTGGATTGCCTCACGAACGTAGTTATTACCGCGGAAAGAGAACGAAACATTCGACACACCACCCGAGATCATCGCATGAGGAAGATCGCGTTTGATGTCCCCTACCGCTTCAATGAAATCGACCGCATAGTTGTTATGCTCATCAATACCAGTAGCCACAGCGAAAATGTTCGGGTCAAAAATAATATCTTCTGGCGGGAAACCAACTTCATCAACAAGAATATTGTAGGCATTAGTACAGATCTCGACTTTGCGCTCTCGAGTATCAGCCTGCCCTAGTTCATCGAATGCCATCACAATGACTGCTGCACCATAACGACGAACTAATTTAGCTTGCTCGACAAACTTCTCTTTCCCTTCCTTCAATGAGATCGAGTTAACGATACCTTTACCCTGAATACATTTCAGACCTGCTTCGATAACTTCCCATTTTGAAGAGTCGACCATGACTGGTACTTTCGAGATCTCTGGCTCAGACGCACATAGATTAAGGAATTTAACCATACACGCCTCAGCGTCTAGCATCCCTTCATCCATGTTGATATCGATAATCTGAGCACCGTTCTCAACTTGCTCTCGAGCAACACTCAAAGCTTCGTCGTAGAGCTCTTCTTTAATCAATCGCTTAAACCGAGCAGAACCGGTAACGTTAGTACGCTCACCCACATTCACGAATAGCGATTCTTTAGCTATCGTCAGTGGTTCTAGGCCAGAAAGGCGACAAGAAACGGGCAAATCAGGTAATTGACGTGGCGTTACGCCTTCAACGGCCTCAGCCATGTGACGTATATGTTCTGGCGTCGTACCACAACAACCACCAATTAGGTTCAAGAAGCCACTCTCGGCCCATTCCTTAACGTGTTCAGCCATATCTTCAGGAGAAAGGTCATACTCACCGAACGCATTAGGTAAACCCGCGTTAGGGTGGGCGGAAACGTTACATTCTGAGATACGAGACATCTCACCAACGTACTCTCGCAATTCGTCAGGACCTAATGCACAGTTCAATCCAAATGAGATAGGTTTAACATGACGAAGGGCGTTATAGAAGGCTTCTGTTGTCTGCCCTGAAAGCGTACGACCTGAAGCGTCAGTAATGGTACCGGAGATCATCACAGGAAGCGTGATGCCTACCTCTTCAAAAACAGATTCAACCGCAAAAGAACATGCTTTTGCATTTAACGTGTCGAAGATAGTCTCGATAAGAATAAGATCTGAGCCGCCTTTGATAAGTGCTCGTGTCGATTCGGAGTAAGCTTCAACAAGCTCATCAAAGCTAACATTACGATAGCCCGGATCATTAACGTCTGGGGAGATAGAACACGTTCGGTTAGTTGGACCTAACACACCCGCTACGAAACGGGGTTTGTCTGGGGTCTTTGCCGTCCATTCGTCTGCCGCTTCACGAGCTAATTTTGCAGCTGTAAAGTTAATTTCTTCGCTAAGGCTTTCCATATCGTAGTCAGCCATAGCAATGGTTGTAGCATTAAAGGTATTGGTCTCGAGGATATCAGCACCGGCTTCTAAATACTCCATATGGATATCTTTGATAAGCTTAGGCTGAGAAAGTACCAAAAGGTCATTGTTACCTTTTAAGTCACTATGCCAATCAGCAAATCGCTCACCACGATAGTCTTGCTCTTCCAATTTATAATCCTGAATCATGGTGCCCATGCCACCATCAATCAGTAAAATTCGTTGCTTCAACAGAGCGTCAATCTTTTGCCTTACATTACTTCCCACGATACAACCTCATTCCTTTAATTATCTCTCCATCCTACCACACATTCAAGAGGAGTCTAGACGTCTAAAACATGAAGTAAATGACCAAGTCATGACAAAAAAATGTTTGCTATTTGAGCATGAGAGAACGAGAATTAATATTCATATTTTGTTACATATTGAGTTCCCAATGTCGGTCTATTACACCTTATGCTTCTTGTCCGCTGCTGCCATGCTTATTGCTTTCGTTAATACCAAAATTGGTAAAATGCAGACAACCATCGCCATCACAGCTGGCTCAATGATGCTATCTCTCTTGATTATCATTGCGGGACAAAACAATTGGTTCCAATTGGCTGACATCGCCTCAGAAACCGTTGCCAGTATCAACTTTGAAGATTTCCTTCTGAAAGGAATTCTGGGGTTCTTACTCTTTGCAGGTGGTTTGGGGATTAAATTACCTAATCTAAAAGATCAAAAATGGGAAATAACGATACTCGCTCTTGGCGCTACACTATTTTCGACATTCTTTATTGGCTTTGTACTTTATGGATTCTGTCAACTTATCGGTATTCAATTTGACCTAATTTATTGCTTACTGTTTGGTTCTCTAATCTCTCCAACCGATCCAATCGCTGTATTAGCAATAGTGAAGAAGCTCGATGCTCCCAGACGAATCTCTACTCAAATCGAGGGAGAATCTCTATTCAACGATGGTTTTGGCCTAGTCATCTTCGTTACCTTATTTACTATCGCATTCGGTACAGAAGCGCCAACAGTCAGCAGTGTTACTATGCTTTTTGTCCAAGAAGCGATCGGCGGAATTGTCTACGGTTTTGCTTTAGGCCTCGTATTCCACTACTTGATTAGCAACACAGATGACCACTCAATGGAGTTACTATTAACCATCGGTATCCCAACTGCTGGTTATGCCTTTGCTGAAGTTCTACATGTATCGGGACCATTGGCAATGGTGGTA
The DNA here is from genome assembly GCF_002119525.1 of Vibrio syngnathi. NCBI lineage: Bacteria > Pseudomonadati > Pseudomonadota > Gammaproteobacteria > Vibrionales > Vibrionaceae > Vibrio > Vibrio syngnathi. The sequence continues at coordinate 2,940,740 of NZ_CP017916.1, forward strand.
TCAGGTATCATGATTGGTAATTGGACACGCTTTATTGGATTCTCGAAAGAGAGTGAGGATCACCTAGACCATTTCTGGGAATTAATCGATGAGTTCTTAAATGGCGTACTATTCTTATTGATCGGTATGTCGATGTTGTTATTCAAATTCCACCAAGAAGACTGGATCTTAATGGCGTTCGCAGTACCTCTAGTATTGAGTGCACGCTACCTAAGCGTTTTCTTGTCTTATATTGGGTTTAAACGCTTTAGAACTTACAACCCTTGGTCAATCAAGATCCTGACTTGGGGCGGCTTGCGTGGAGGTCTAGCTCTAGCCATGGCACTTTCAATCCCTTCAGGCATATGGGTAATTGAAGACAAGGCAATAGATGTTAAAGAGATAATCCTCGTTATGACGTACGCCGTTGTTGTGTTCTCAATCTTAGTTCAAGGATCAACAATCACTCCAATGATAGAAAAAGCGAAACAAGCTGAGAAAGAAATGAACTAAAATTAATTAAAGCAAAAACATGATCTCATTGAGGCCATCGAACTCTTGCAGAAAATAACTAAGGATAGTCTTAATAATACAGATAGTAAAAAGCTAGCAAGCTAACAAAAAACCTTTCAAGTGAAGGTTCCCTTGCTAGCACTTACCCACTTCAAACAAGGTCATTTGCGCACCCAAATTGCTAAATACCTTTAAGTCAGTCGAACTAGTGTAAACAAATCGGTCTCGGTATTTCTTGAATAAGGATTGGAAGGACTTCAAGATAAACCTCGCACAGGCAGACCAGCCTATCTCAATGATGAACAACGAAAACAACTCAGCTCGTTCATAAAGAAAGAAGCAGAGTCCCCTTCTGGCGGACGCCTTGTCGGGAGTGATATACATGACTACATCGTGAAACACTTCGATAAATACTACCACCCTAATTCTATCTATTATCTTCTCGACCACATGGGCTTCTCTTGGATAACTTCTCGCTCCAAACACCCTAAACAATCACAGCAAATCCAAGACGATTTTAAAAAAATTCAAAATAGAAACGATCCTTAAGATCCCCGGCCATATTGGGCTAGAGAGTGTTGATGTCTGGTTTCAAGACGAAGCTAGGTTTGGCCAACAGAACACAACGACACGTCTTTGGGCGACTCGTGGAACGAAGCCTCGCGTGGTTGCATATTTCGGAGCATTCCGATCAGTCATTTCGGGATTATCCGATCACCCATTTCGGTTTAAACCGATCACTGATTCCGCGATTATCCGATCACTTTTAGCCTAACTCCGAAATCGGTGATCGGAATAGCGAAAACCGCGATCGTAATGGCCGAAATCCTTCCTTTTTCTCTTTTAAATCAATAGCTCGCTATTCTTTACTTCTTAAACAAGAAAGAAAGGAAGCGACAATGGCCAAAAAGAGAACTCCAATGAACAAAATCAAAGAGGTATTACGCCTTAAATACGACTGCGGTCTCTCAAATCGTGGTATCGCTTCTTGCCTTAAACTCGGCCCGTCCACCGTATCAGAACTCCTTACTCGCTTTAAACAAAGCCAACTTGGTTGGCCTCTACCCGACAGTTGCAGCGATGCAGATCTCACACAGGCGCTGTATCACGGCAAGAAAGTCAGTCGAGATAAAGTTATGCCAGACTTCACTCAATACGCAGTCGAACTCAGGCGTAAAGGTATGACAAAGATACTGCTCTGGTAGGAGTATCATGAGCAATATCAAGAGCAAGCTTACGCTTACACTCAGTTCTGCGAGCACTTCACTCGTTGGTTCAAAACCCAAAAACGCAGCATGCGCCAGCTGCATGTTGCATGTTGCAGGTGATAAACTGTTTATCGATTACTGTGGGCCTCGGCTTCAGGTGGTCAACCCTGACACAGGCGAAGTGCGCGAAGCGGAGGTGTTCGTCGCGACTTTAGGCGCGTCCAATTACACTTATGTTGAAGCCTTCCCCAGCCAAGGGAAGCCCTACTGGTTAGAGGCGCATGCAAATGCGTTCGAGCACTTCGGTGGCGTACCACAACTCTTAGTTCCCGATAACCTACGCAGTGCGGTCACTAAAGCGAATCGTTATGAGCCGAGGCTGAACGACAGCTATCAAAAACTAGCTAATCACTATCAAACCGCTGTGATGCCAGCTCGCCCCTACAAACCGAAAGACAAAGCCAAAGCAGAGAATGCCGTGCTCCTAGTAGAGCGCTGGATCATGATGCGGCTGCGACACCAAACCTTCCATACCTTCAAAGAGTTGAATCTCGCCATCCGCGAACTTATGAATGAGTTAAATCAGCGTCAGATGAAACAGTATGGCGCCAGCCGCCAAGCGCTGTTCGATAAACTCGACAAACCTGCATTAAAGCCACTGCCTAGGCAGAGTTACCTGTATACCGAAACTAAACGAGCCAAAGTTGGCCCTGACTATCACATCGAATATCGCCGTCATTACTACTCGGTTCCCCATCAACTTGTTGGTCACCATATCGAGTTGGAAGCCTCTAATCGCCTGGTGCAGATCTACCATCAAGGTAACTTGGTGGCCCAGCATCCACGTAGCCAAAGAGAGCGAGGAAACAGCACCCAACCAGAGCACATGGCAAGCAACCATCAACATCAGAAGTGGTCGCCAGGGCGCTTGCTTAGCTGGGAAGCTAATATCGGCCCAGCCACACGAGAAGTCGTCAATAAGATGCTGAACTCCAAGCCTCATCCAGAGCAGTCTTATCGTTCCTGCCTTGGCTTGCTCAGCCTCAGTAAAACCTATGGCGAATCGCGCCTAGAGCAAGCCTGTAAAGATGCGCTGATGCTGACAAAATCCAATTACACCTTCATCAGCAATTTGTTGAAAAACAATCGTGAAGGACAACTGAGTAAAGACAACACGAGTACGCCAAACCTTGTTCATAGCAATGTTCGTGGCCCGAACAGTTATCACTAGGAGAAAGGATATGAATGCACTGAACGACCAACTCAAAACCCTACGCTTGAGCCATGCAGCGAAAGCATTAGAGCAGCAGCAAGAGCAACTGACCACCTGCGCAGAACTGGACTTCGAGGAAAGGCTAAGCCTACTTCTGGAAAGCGAGATCTTGAATCGCAATCAGAGCAAAATCCAACGCTTAAAACGACAAGCCAAGCTGAGAGTAGATGCGCAGCCGAGCCAACTCATCTATAAGGAGGGACGAAACCTCAATCGTAAACAGATGAGCGAACTTCTGACGGGCAGTTATCTATACAAACACCAGAACGTCTTGGTTACAGGCCCAACAGGCGCAGGCAAAACGTATCTTGCCTGCGCACTGGCAACCAGCGCCTGTGACCAACAACAAACGGTGAGATACTACCGATTAACTCGCTTGCTTGACGACCTGACCGCTGGTCGTCTGGATGGTAGCTATCAAAAGCAACTCCAATCGCTGACTAAGAAAGCCTTACTGATCCTCGACGACTGGGGGATGGAAAAACTCACTCAAGAGTATGCGGGTCACTTATTAGAAGTGCTGGAAGATCGTTATCACAACAGCAGCACAATCGTCATCAGCCAGTTACCTGTAAAGGAGTGGTACAACATGATCGGCAACGCCACCGTCGCGGACGCGCTAATGGATCGGCTAGTACACAATAGTCATCGAATAGAACTGGGAGGTGAGTCAATGAGAAAACTGGCGCAATCCGATCACTTAGAGTAAAAATAAGAAGAGAGAAAAACGGCAGGATCAGGTGATCGGAATAAACCGAAACAGCCGATCGCAATCACCGAAATACGCAGTGGTAAAACAACAGCAATTTGAATACGCTTATTTGTTTGGTTCGGTATGCCCTGAAAGAGGAATTGGCGAAGCCATAGTGGTTCCTTGGGTTAACAAGGACATAATGACAAATCACTTAGAGCAGATATCTAAGGCTACAGAAAAAGGACGTCATGCTGTCGTTATAATGGATGGTGCAGGCTGGCATACCGATGATATTGCGAGAGAATTTAATAACGTCAGTACTATTAAGCTTCCTCCCTACTCGCCAGAGCTTAACCCTATAGAGCAAGTTTGGAGTTGGTTGCGACAACATTATCTAGCGAATCAAAGTTTCACGGATTATAACGACATTGTTTCCAAGGTTTGTCGCGCTTGGAATGAATTTCTTGAGTGCAAAGATCGTGTCACAAAAATGAGCAGAAGGGATTGGATAAACCTGATCAGTTAATTTTCCGGATTGGTATAAGTCGGGGAATCTGCGGTTCTACCAATGGCATATATATTAGATTCAGAAAGTAAAAAGGCTCTAGCATTTCTGCTAGAGCCTTAAATATGGCAGGGGTGGAGAGATTCGAACTCCCAACACGCGGATTTGGAATCCGCTGCTCTGCCAATTGGAGCTACACCCCTATTTTCAGTTTTAAAGAGCTGAAACTCTGAATAAGTGGCGGAGTGGACGGGACTCGAACCCGCGACCCCCGGCGTGACAGGCCGGTATTCTAACCAACTGAACTACCACTCCGCAGTGGAATACTTGTCGTCGCTGACAAGTGTTCAAATTTAAAGCCTGGCGATGTCCTACTCTCACATGGGGAAACCCCACACTACCATCGGCGCTATTGTGTTTCACTTCTGAGTTCGGCATGGAATCAGGTGGGTCCACAATGCTATGGTCGCCAAGCAAATTTTGTTTAATTGACGCATTAGCGACAATTAATAATTCGGAAAACTGATTTAAAAGTATCTCTTCAAACTCATTCAAGGTCTGTCTTTCTATTGAGTCCACAAAACCCCTTGGGTGTTGTATGGTTAAGCCTCACGGGCAATTAGTACAGGTTAGCTCAATGCCTCGCAGCACTTACACACCCTGCCTATCAACGTCGTAGTCTACGACAACCCTTTAGGACACTTATAGTGCCAGGGAAAACTCATCTCAAGGCTCGCTTCCCGCTTAGATGCTTTCAGCGGTTATCGATTCCGAACTTAGCTACCGGGCAATGCCATTGGCATGACAACCCGAACACCAGAGGTTCGTCCACTCCGGTCCTCTCGTACTAGGAGCAGCCCCTTTCAATTTTCCAACGCCCACGGCAGATAGGGACCGAACTGTCTCACGACGTTCTAAACCCAGCTCGCGTACCACTTTAAATGGCGAACAGCCATACCCTTGGGACCGACTTCAGCCCCAGGATGTGATGAGCCGACATCGAGGTGCCAAACACCGCCGTCGATATGAACTCTTGGGCGGTATCAGCCTGTTATCCCCGGAGTACCTTTTATCCGTTGAGCGATGGCCCTTCCATTCAGAACCACCGGATCACTATGACCTGCTTTCGCACCTGCTCGAATTGTCATTCTCGCAGTCAAGCGGGCTTATGCCATTGCACTAACCACACGATGTCCAACCGTGTTTAGCCCACCTTCGTGCTCCTCCGTTACTCTTTGGGAGGAGACCGCCCCAGTCAAACTACCCACCAGGCACTGTCCGTAATCCCGATTCAGGGACCAACGTTAGAACATCAAAACTACAAGGGTGGTATTTCAAGGACGACTCCACCACATCTAGCGACGCGGCTTCATAGTCTCCCACCTATCCTACACATGTAGGTTCAATGTTCAGTGCCAAGCTGTAGTAAAGGTTCACGGGGTCTTTCCGTCTAGCCGCGGGTACACTGCATCTTCACAGCGATTTCAATTTCACTGAGTCTCGGGTGGAGACAGCGTGGCCATCATTACGCCATTCGTGCAGGTCGGAACTTACCCGACAAGGAATTTCGCTACCTTAGGACCGTTATAGTTACGGCCGCCGTTTACCGGGGCTTCGATCAAGAGCTTCGACCGAAGTCTAACCCCATCAATTAACCTTCCGGCACCGGGCAGGCGTCACACCGTATACGTCATCTTACGATTTTGCACAGTGCTGTGTTTTTAATAAACAGTTGCAGCCACCTGGTATCTGCGACTCTCGTCTGCTCCATCCGCAAGGGACTTCACTGATAAGAGCGTACCTTCTCCCGAAGTTACGGTACCATTTTGCCTAGTTCCTTCACCCGAGTTCTCTCAAGCGCCTTGGTATTCTCTACCCGACCACCTGTGTCGGTTTGGGGTACGATTCCTTACAATCTGAAGCTTAGAGGCTTTTCCTGGAAGCATGGCATCAATGACTTCACTACCGTAGTAGCTCGACATCGTATCTCAGCGTTAAGAAAGTCCGGATTTACCTAAACTTTCCGCCTACGTACTTGAACCTGGACAACCGTCGCCAGGCCCACCTAGCCTTCTCCGTCCCCCCATCGCAATTGTAAGAAGTACGGGAATATTAACCCGTTTCCCATCGACTACGCCTTTCGGCCTCGCCTTAGGAGTCGACTTACCCTGCCCCGATTAACGTTGGACAGGAACCCTTGGTCTTCCGGCGAGGGAGTTTTTCACTCCCTTTATCGTTACTCATGTCAGCATTCGCACTTCTGATACCTCCAGCATGCCTTACAGCACACCTTCAACGGCTTACAGAACGCTCCCCTACCCCACATACCCTAAGGTACGTAGCCGCAGCTTCGGTGTATAGCTTAGCCCCGTTACATCTTCCGCGCAGGCCGACTCGACCAGTGAGCTATTACGCTTTCTTTAAATGATGGCTGCTTCTAAGCCAACATCCTGGCTGTCTGAGCCTTCCCACATCGTTTCCCACTTAGCTATACTTTGGGACCTTAGCTGGCGGTCTGGGTTGTTTCCCTCTCCACGACGGACGTTAGCACCCGCCGTGTGTCTCCCGGATAGTACTTACTGGTATTCGGAGTTTGCAAAGGGTTGGTAAGTCGGGATGACCCCCTAGCCTTAACAGTGCTCTACCCCCAGTAGTATTCGTCCGAGGCGCTACCTAAATAGCTTTCGGGGAGAACCAGCTATCTCCAGGTTTGATTGGCCTTTCACCCCTAGCCACAAGTCATCCGCTAATTTTTCAACATTAGTCGGTTCGGTCCTCCAGTTGATGTTACTCAACCTTCAACCTGCCCATGGCTAGATCACCTGGTTTCGGGTCTAATCCTAGCAACTGTACGCCCAGTTAAGACTCGGTTTCCCTACGGCTCCCCTAAACGGTTAACCTTGCTACTAAAATTAAGTCGCTGACCCATTATACAAAAGGTACGCAGTCACACCACGAAGGTGCTCCTACTGCTTGTACGTACACGGTTTCAGGTTCTATTTCACTCCCCTCACAGGGGTTCTTTTCGCCTTTCCCTCACGGTACTGGTTCACTATCGGTCAGTCAGTAGTATTTAGCCTTGGAGGATGGTCCCCCCATATTCAGACAGGATATCACGTGTCCCGCCCTACTCGTTTTCACTGATTATGAGATGTCGATTACGGGGCTATCACCCTTTATTGCGGCACTTTCCAGAGCCTTCATCTGTCTCATTAAAAGCTTAAGGGCTAATCCAATTTCGCTCGCCGCTACTTTCGGAATCTCGGTTGATTTCTCTTCCTCGGGGTACTTAGATGTTTCAGTTCCCCCGGTTTGCCTCCTGTTGCTATGTATTCACAACAGGATACTTGCTTATGCAAGTGGGTTTCCCCATTCAGGAATCCCAGACTCAAAAGGTTATTACTACCTAATCTGGGCTTATCGCAAGTTATTACGCCTTTCATCGCCTCTGACTGCCAAGGCATCCACCGTGTACGCTTAGTCACTTAACCATACAACCCGAAAGGGTTTCTATTTGCTTTCACTTTAAAAAGTGAAGACAAATAAGTGTATGGCAACTAACCAAGGTTTTTGGTTGTCATCAAGAAGGGTTAATTCTTGATAACTGTTTGCCGGACTCAATTGTGAATCAAACTAACGTTTGATTCGAATACAAGACACTTGAATGTGTTTGTTGTGTTTATCTAATAAAAGATAAACATTGAGAACTTTTAAATTTGATTTGAATTACTCGTAAGTAATCAAATCAGTCAGCTTTCCAAATTGTTAAAGAGCTTGATTCAAACTAATGAACCATTTTTAAATATTTTCAAAGAAAAACACTTAAAGATGGTGGAGCTATGCGGGATCGAACCGCAGACCTCCTGCGTGCAAGGCAGGCGCTCTCCCAGCTGAGCTATAGCCCCATCTTTGTATCTAGTCGATATTGGTGGGTCTGAGTGGACTCGAACCACCGACCTCCCGCTTATCAGGCGAGCGCTCTAACCAGCTGAGCTACAGACCCAATATCGTCTCTTTTACTTTCTAAACCTAATCAATCTGTGTGGACACTCATCGTGGTATCTTCGTATAAGGAGGTGATCCAGCCCCAGGTTCCCCTAGGGCTACCTTGTTACGACTTCACCCCAGTCATGAACCACAAAGTGGTGAGCGTCCTCCTCGAAAGGTTAAACTACCCACTTCTTTTGCAGCCCACTCCCATGGTGTGACGGGCGGTGTGTACAAGGCCCGGGAACGTATTCACCGTGACATTCTGATTCACGATTACTAGCGATTCCGACTTCATGGAGTCGAGTTGCAGACTCCAATCCGGACTACGACGCACTTTTTGGGATTCGCTCACTATCGCTAGCTTGCTGCCCTCTGTATGCGCCATTGTAGCACGTGTGTAGCCCTACTCGTAAGGGCCATGATGACTTGACGTCGTCCCCACCTTCCTCCGGTTTATCACCGGCAGTCTCCCTGGAGTTCCCGACATTACTCGCTGGCAAACAAGGATAAGGGTTGCGCTCGTTGCGGGACTTAACCCAACATTTCACAACACGAGCTGACGACAGCCATGCAGCACCTGTCTCAGAGCTCCCGAAGGCACACCTGCGTCTCCGCTGGCTTCTCTGGATGTCAAGAGTAGGTAAGGTTCTTCGCGTTGCATCGAATTAAACCACATGCTCCACCGCTTGTGCGGGCCCCCGTCAATTCATTTGAGTTTTAATCTTGCGACCGTACTCCCCAGGCGGTCTACTTAACGCGTTAGCTCCGAAAGCCACGGCTCAAGGCCACAACCTCCAAGTAGACATCGTTTACGGCGTGGACTACCAGGGTATCTAATCCTGTTTGCTCCCCACGCTTTCGCATCTGAGTGTCAGTGTCTGTCCAGGGGGCCGCCTTCGCCACTGGTATTCCTTCAGATCTCTACGCATTTCACCGCTACACCTGAAATTCTACCCCCCTCTACAGCACTCTAGTTCACCAGTTTCAAATGCAGTTCCGAGGTTGAGCCCCGGGCTTTCACATCTGACTTAATGAACCACCTGCATGCGCTTTACGCCCAGTAATTCCGATTAACGCTCGCACCCTCCGTATTACCGCGGCTGCTGGCACGGAGTTAGCCGGTGCTTCTTCTGTTGCTAACGTCAAGATGTGCAGCTATTAACTACACACCCTTCCTCACAACTGAAAGTACTTTACAACCCGAAGGCCTTCTTCATACACGCGGCATGGCTGCATCAGGCTTGCGCCCATTGTGCAATATTCCCCACTGCTGCCTCCCGTAGGAGTCTGGACCGTGTCTCAGTTCCAGTGTGGCTGATCATCCTCTCAGACCAGCTAGGGATCGTCGCCTTGGTGAGCCATTACCTCACCAACTAGCTAATCCCACCTAGGCATATCTTGACGCGAGAGGTCCGAAGATCCCCCTCTTTGGCCCGTAGGCATTATGCGGTATTAGCCATCGTTTCCAATGGTTATCCCCCACATCAAGGCAATTTCCTAGGCATTACTCACCCGTCCGCCGCTCGACGCCCATTAACGCACCCGAAGGATTGTTAGTGTCGTTTCCGCTCGACTTGCATGTGTTAGGCCTGCCGCCAGCGTTCAATCTGAGCCATGATCAAACTCTTCAATTTAAGATTTTGTGACTCAACGAATACTGACTTCAAAACTAATATTCATGTAAACATGAACATGTAATTCTAAAGCTATTACCATTCCAACAGAATGGTAATGAATTGACTGTGCCAAATAACCGAAGTTATTCGTATTGGTCACTCAGTTCATTGAAATCAAGTTTGTTACCGAAGTAACTGTTATTACGTTCTTTCGAAAAAGAACCAATAACGCTTTGATATTCATCAACGAGTGCCCACACAGATTGATAGGTTTAAATTGTTAAAGAGCGTGTTCTCTAAAAAGAGAACGCTTTCAGTGCCTTAGCACTTAAGCAGGACGCGTATAATACGCTTTCCACTTTGAAAGTCAACATAAAACTCTAAGAAAACTTAGAATTCTATGGTGACTTGTCTATTTAATAGACAAAGTCGAACTTTTGTCTTCACTTTTAAAAAAGTGAAAATAAATTTGGAGCCTGGCGATGTCCTACTCTCACATGGGGAAACCCCACACTACCATCGGCGCTATTGTGTTTCACTTCTGAGTTCGGCATGGAATCAGGTGGGTCCACAATGCTATGGTCGCCAAGCAAATTTTGTTTAATTGACGCATTAGCGACAATTAATAATTCGGAAAACTGATTTAAAAGTCTCTTCAAACGCATTCAAGGTCTGTCTTTCTATTGAGTCCACAAAACCCCTTGGGTGTTGTATGGTTAAGCCTCACGGGCAATTAGTACAGGTTAGCTCAATGCCTCGCAGCACTTACACACCCTGCCTATCAACGTCGTAGTCTACGACAACCCTTTAGGACACTTATAGTGCCAGGGAAAACTCATCTCAAGGCTCGCTTCCCGCTTAGATGCTTTCAGCGGTTATCGATTCCGAACTTAGCTACCGGGCAATGCCATTGGCATGACAACCCGAACACCAGAGGTTCGTCCACTCCGGTCCTCTCGTACTAGGAGCAGCCCCTTTCAATTTTCCAACGCCCACGGCAGATAGGGACCGAACTGTCTCACGACGTTCTAAACCCAGCTCGCGTACCACTTTAAATGGCGAACAGCCATACCCTTGGGACCGACTTCAGCCCCAGGATGTGATGAGCCGACATCGAGGTGCCAAACACCGCCGTCGATATGAACTCTTGGGCGGTATCAGCCTGTTATCCCCGGAGTACCTTTTATCCGTTGAGCGATGGCCCTTCCATTCAGAACCACCGGATCACTATGACCTGCTTTCGCACCTGCTCGAATTGTCATTCTCGCAGTCAAGCGGGCTTATGCCATTGCACTAACCACACGATGTCCAACCGTGTTTAGCCCACCTTCGTGCTCCTCCGTTACTCTTTGGGAGGAGACCGCCCCAGTCAAACTACCCACCAGGCACTGTCCGTAATCCCGATTCAGGGACCAACGTTAGAACATCAAAACTACAAGGGTGGTATTTCAAGGACGACTCCATCACATCTAGCGACGCAATTTCATAGTCTCCCACCTATCCTACACATGTAGGTTCAATGTTCAGTGCCAAGCTGTAGTAAAGGTTCACGGGGTCTTTCCGTCTAGCCGCGGGTACACTGCATCTTCACAGCGATTTCAATTTCACTGAGTCTCGGGTGGAGACAGCGTGGCCATCATTACGCCATTCGTGCAGGTCGGAACTTACCCGACAAGGAATTTCGCTACCTTAGGACCGTTATAGTTACGGCCGCCGTTTACCGGGGCTTCGATCAAGAGCTTCGACCGAAGTCTAACCCCATCAATTAACCTTCCGGCACCGGGCAGGCGTCACACCGTATACGTCATCTTACGATTTTGCACAGTGCTGTGTTTTTAATAAACAGTTGCAGCCACCTGGTATCTGCGACTCTCGTCTGCTCCATCCGCAAGGGACTTCACTGATAAGAGCGTACCTTCTCCCGAAGTTACGGTACCATTTTGCCTAGTTCCTTCACCCGAGTTCTCTCAAGCGCCTTGGTATTCTCTACCCGACCACCTGTGTCGGTTTGGGGTACGATTCCTTACAATCTGAAGCTTAGAGGCTTTTCCTGGAAGCATGGCATCAATGACTTCACTACCGTAGTAGCTCGACATCGTATCTCAGCGTTAGTAGTGGTCCGGATTTACCTAAACCACCCGCCTACATACTTGAACCTGGACAACCGTCGCCAGGCCCACCTAGCCTTCTCCGTCCCCCCATCGCAATTGTAAGAAGTACGGGAATATTAACCCGTTTCCCATCGACTACGCCTTTCGGCCTCGCCTTAGGAGTCGACTTACCCTGCCCCGATTAACGTTGGACAGGAACCCTTGGTCTTCCGGCGAGGGAGTTTTTCACTCCCTTTATCGTTACTCATGTCAGCATTCGCACTTCTGATACCTCCAGCAGCCCTTACAGACCACCTTCAACGGCTTACAGAACGCTCCCCTACCCCACATATCCTAAGATACGTAGCCGCAGCTTCGGTGTATAGCTTAGCCCCGTTACATCTTCCGCGCAGGCCGACTCGACCAGTGAGCTATTACGCTTTCTTTAAATGATGGCTGCTTCTAAGCCAACATCCTGGCTGTCTGAGCCTTCCCACATCGTTTCCCACTTAGCTATACTTTGGGACCTTAGCTGGCGGTCTGGGTTGTTTCCCTCTCCACGACGGACGTTAGCACCCGCCGTGTGTCTCCCGGATAGTACTTACTGGTATTCGGAGTTTGCAAAGGGTTGGTAAGTCGGGATGACCCCCTAGCCTTAACAGTGCTCTACCCCCAGTAGTATTCGTCCGAGGCGCTACCTAAATAGCTTTCGGGGAGAACCAGCTATCTCCAGGTTTGATTGGCCTTTCACCCCTAGCCACAAGTCATCCGCTAATTTTTCAACATTAGTCGGTTCGGTCCTCCAGTTGATGTTACTCAACCTTCAACCTGCCCATGGCTAGATCACCTGGTTTCGGGTCTAATCCTAGCAACTGTACGCCCAGTTAAGACTCGGTTTCCCTACGGCTCCCCTAAACGGTTAACCTTGCTACTAAAATTAAGTCGCTGACCCATTATACAAAAGGTACGCAGTCACACCACGAAGGTGCTCCTACTGCTTGTACGTACACGGTTTCAGGTTCTATTTCACTCCCCTCACAGGGGTTCTTTTCGCCTTTCCCTCACGGTACTGGTTCACTATCGGTCAGTCAGTAGTATTTAGCCTTGGAGGATGGTCCCCCCATATTCAGACAGGATATCACGTGTCCCGCCCTACTCGTTTTCACTGATTATGATGTGTCGGTTACGGGGCTATCACCCTTTATTGCGGCACTTTCCAGAGCCTTCACCTGCATCATTAAAAGCTTAAGGGCTAATCCAATTTCGCTCGCCGCTACTTTCGGAATCTCGGTTGATTTCTCTTCCTCGGGGTACTTAGATGTTTCAGTTCCCCCGGTTTGCCTCCTGTTGCTATGTATTCACAACAGGATACTTACTTATGTAAGTGGGTTTCCCCATTCAGGAATCCCAGACTCAAAAGGTTATTACTACCTAATCTGGGCTTATCGCAAGTTATTACGCCTTTCATCGCCTCTGACTGCCAAGGCATCCACCGTGTACGCTTAGTCACTTAACCATACAACCCGAAAGGGTTTCTATTTGCTTTCACTTTAAAAAGTGAAGACAAATAAGTGTATGGCAACTAACCAAGGTTTTTGGTTGTCATCAAGAAGGGTTAATTCTTGATAACTGTTTGCCGGACTCAATTGTGAATCAAACTAACGTTTGATTCGAATACAAGACACTTGAATGTGTTTGTTGTGTCTATACCGTTCTTATTAACTAAGAGCAGATAAACATTGAGAACTTTTAAATTTGATTGAATTACTCGTAAGTAAATCAATCAGTCAGCTTTCCAAATTGTTAAAGAGCATGAGACTTTAAGAACCAGTGTTCTAAAATTCACATTTTCTAAAGACTCTCAGGGTCAAATACACCAACCAACGACAAAAGAAGTGGTTTGGATATGTATATAACCAAGAATTTTTAGAGAATGGTGGGCGATACCGGGCTCGAACCAGTGACCCCCTGCTTGTAAGGCAGGTGCTCTCCCAACTGAGCTAATCGCCCACGATAGTTTCTTTTGTCTTCACTTTTAATAAAAGTGAAAATAAAAGCCATCCTTTACGCGGAGAAAGAATGGTGGGTCGTGCAGGATTCGAACCTGCGACCAATTGATTAAAAGTCAACTGCTCTACCAACTGAGCTAACGACCCAATGGTATCCCGTAGGGGAGTCGAACCCCTGTTACCGCCGTGAAAGGGCGGTGTCCTAGGCCTCTAGACGAACGGGACACTGCAATTTATCTCCACTTTAAAAGTAGAAACAAACTTCGAAGAACTTGGGAGTTCTTCATCTCTTTGCTTTTCTAAACCTAATCAATCTGTGTGGACACTCATCGTGGTATCTTCGTATAAGGAGGTGATCCAGCCCCAGGTTCCCCTAGGGCTACCTTGTTACGACTTCACCCCAGTCATGAACCACAAAGTGGTGAGCGTCCTCCCCGAAAGGTTAAACTACCCACTTCTTTTGCAGCCCACTCCCATGGTGTGACGGGCGGTGTGTACAAGGCCCGGGAACGTATTCACCGTGACATTCTGATTCACGATTACTAGCGATTCCGACTTCATGGAGTCGAGTTGCAGACTCCAATCCGGACTACGACGCACTTTTTGGGATTCGCTCACTATCGCTAGCTTGCTGCCCTCTGTATGCGCCATTGTAGCACGTGTGTAGCCCTACTCGTAAGGGCCATGATGACTTGACGTCGTCCCCACCTTCCTCCGGTTTATCACCGGCAGTCTCCCTGGAGTTCCCGACATTACTCGCTGGCAAACAAGGATAAGGGTTGCGCTCGTTGCGGGACTTAACCCAACATTTCACAACACGAGCTGACGACAGCCATGCAGCACCTGTCTCAGAGCTCCCGAAGGCACACCTGCGTCTCCGCTGGCTTCTCTGGATGTCAAGAGTAGGTAAGGTTCTTCGCGTTGCATCGAATTAAACCACATGCTCCACCGCTTGTGCGGGCCCCCGTCAATTCATTTGAGTTTTAATCTTGCGACCGTACTCCCCAGGCGGTCTACTTAACGCGTTAGCTCCGAAAGCCACGGCTCAAGGCCACAACCTCCAAGTAGACATCGTTTACGGCGTGGACTACCAGGGTATCTAATCCTGTTTGCTCCCCACGCTTTCGCATCTGAGTGTCAGTGTCTGTCCAGGGGGCCGCCTTCGCCACTGGTATTCCTTCAGATCTCTACGCATTTCACCGCTACACCTGAAATTCTACCCCCCTCTACAGCACTCTAGTTCACCAGTTTCAAATGCAGTTCCGAGGTTGAGCCCCGGGCTTTCACATCTGACTTAATGAACCACCTGCATGCGCTTTACGCCCAGTAATTCCGATTAACGCTCGCACCCTCCGTATTACCGCGGCTGCTGGCACGGAGTTAGCCGGTGCTTCTTCTGTTGCTAACGTCAAGATGTGCAGCTATTAACTACACACCCTTCCTCACAACTGAAAGTACTTTACAACCCGAAGGCCTTCTTCATACACGCGGCATGGCTGCATCAGGCTTGCGCCCATTGTGCAATATTCCCCACTGCTGCCTCCCGTAGGAGTCTGGACCGTGTCTCAGTTCCAGTGTGGCTGATCATCCTCTCAGACCAGCTAGGGATCGTCGCCTTGGTGAGCCATTACCTCACCAACTAGCTAATCCCACCTAGGCATATCTTGACGCGAGAGGCCCGAAGGTCCCCCTCTTTGGCCCGTAGGCATTATGCGGTATTAGCCATCGTTTCCAATGGTTATCCCCCACATCAAGGCAATTTCCTAGGCATTACTCACCCGTCCGCCGCTCGACGCCCATTAACGCACCCGAAGGATTGTTAGTGTCGTTTCCGCTCGACTTGCATGTGTTAGGCCTGCCGCCAGCGTTCAATCTGAGCCATGATCAAACTCTTCAATTTAAGATTTTGTGACTCAACGAATACTGACTTCAAAACTATTCTTTATAAATAAAGAGTGTAATTTTAAAGCTATTACCATTCCAACAGAATGGTAATGAATTGACTGTGCCGAATAACTACAAGTAGTTAAACGTATTGGTCACTCAGTTCATTGAAATCAAGTTTGTTACCGAAGTAACTGCCATTCCTAAGAATGACGTTTTGATATTCATCAACGAGTGCCCACACAGATTGATAGGTTTAAATTGTTAAAGAGCTTGTTCTCTAAAAAGAGAACGCTTTCAGTGTCTTAGCACTTAAGCAGGACGCGTATAATACGCTTTCCACTTTGAAAGTCAACATAAAACTCTAAGAAAACTTAGAATCCTATGGTGACTTGTCTATTAAATAGACAAAGTCGAACTTTTGTCTTCACTTTTAAAAAAGTGAAAATAAATTTGGAGCCTGGCGATGTCCTACTCTCACATGGGGAAGCCCCACACTACCATCGGCGCTATTGTGTTTCACTTCTGAGTTCGGCATGGAATCAGGTGGGTCCACAATGCTATGGTCGCCAAGCAAATTTTGTTTAATTGACGCATTAGCGACAATTAATAATTCGGAAAACTGATTTAAAAGTATCTCTTCAAACTCATTCAAGGTCTGTCTTTCTATTGAGTCCACAAAACCCCTTGGGTGTTGTATGGTTAAGCCTCACGGGCAATTAGTACAGGTTAGCTCAATGCCTCGCAGCACTTACACACCCTGCCTATCAACGTCGTAGTCTACGACAACCCTTTAGGACACTTATAGTGCCAGGGAAAACTCATCTCAAGGCTCGCTTCCCGCTTAGATGCTTTCAGCGGTTATCGATTCCGAACTTAGCTACCGGGCAATGCCATTGGCATGACAACCCGAACACCAGAGGTTCGTCCACTCCGGTCCTCTCGTACTAGGAGCAGCCCCTTTCAATTTTCCAACGCCCACGGCAGATAGGGACCGAACTGTCTCACGACGTTCTAAACCCAGCTCGCGTACCACTTTAAATGGCGAACAGCCATACCCTTGGGACCGACTTCAGCCCCAGGATGTGATGAGCCGACATCGAGGTGCCAAACACCGCCGTCGATATGAACTCTTGGGCGGTATCAGCCTGTTATCCCCGGAGTACCTTTTATCCGTTGAGCGATGGCCCTTCCATTCAGAACCACCGGATCACTATGACCTGCTTTCGCACCTGCTCGAATTGTCATTCTCGCAGTCAAGCGGGCTTATGCCATTGCACTAACCACACGATGTCCAACCGTGTTTAGCCCACCTTCGTGCTCCTCCGTTACTCTTTGGGAGGAGACCGCCCCAGTCAAACTACCCACCAGGCACTGTCCGTAATCCCGATTCAGGGACCAACGTTAGAACATCAAAACTACAAGGGTGGTATTTCAAGGACGACTCCATCACATCTAGCGACGCAATTTCATAGTCTCCCACCTATCCTACACATGTAGGTTCAATGTTCAGTGCCAAGCTGTAGTAAAGGTTCACGGGGTCTTTCCGTCTAGCCGCGGGTACACTGCATCTTCACAGCGATTTCAATTTCACTGAGTCTCGGGTGGAGACAGCGTGGCCATCATTACGCCATTCGTGCAGGTCGGAACTTACCCGACAAGGAATTTCGCTACCTTAGGACCGTTATAGTTACGGCCGCCGTTTACCGGGGCTTCGATCAAGAGCTTCGACCGAAGTCTAACCCCATCAATTAACCTTCCGGCACCGGGCAGGCGTCACACCGTATACGTCATCTTACGATTTTGCACAGTGCTGTGTTTTTAATAAACAGTTGCAGCCACCTGGTATCTGCGACTCTCGTCTGCTCCATCCGCAAGGGACTTCACTGATAAGAGCGTACCTTCTCCCGAAGTTACGGTACCATTTTGCCTAGTTCCTTCACCCGAGTTCTCTCAAGCGCCTTGGTATTCTCTACCCGACCACCTGTGTCGGTTTGGGGTACGATTCCTTACAATCTGAAGCTTAGAGGCTTTTCCTGGAAGCATGGCATCAATGACTTCACTACCGTAGTAGCTCGACATCGTATCTCAGCGTTAGTAGTGGTCCGGATTTACCTAAACCACCCGCCTACATACTTGAACCTGGACAACCGTCGCCAGGCCCACCTAGCCTTCTCCGTCCCCCCATCGCAATTGTAAGAAGTACGGGAATATTAACCCGTTTCCCATCGACTACGCCTTTCGGCCTCGCCTTAGGAGTCGACTTACCCTGCCCCGATTAACGTTGGACAGGAACCCTTGGTCTTCCGGCGAGGGAGTTTTTCACTCCCTTTATCGTTACTCATGTCAGCATTCGCACTTCTGATACCTCCAGCAGCCCTTACAGACCACCTTCAACGGCTTACAGAACGCTCCCCTACCCCACATACCCTAAGGTACGTAGCCGCAGCTTCGGTGTATAGCTTAGCCCCGTTACATCTTCCGCGCAGGCCGACTCGACCAGTGAGCTATTACGCTTTCTTTAAATGATGGCTGCTTCTAAGCCAACATCCTGGCTGTCTGAGCCTTCCCACATCGTTTCCCACTTAGCTATACTTTGGGACCTTAGCTGGCGGTCTGGGTTGTTTCCCTCTCCACGACGGACGTTAGCACCCGCCGTGTGTCTCCCGGATAGTACTTACTGGTATTCGGAGTTTGCAAAGGGTTGGTAAGTCGGGATGACCCCCTAGCCTTAACAGTGCTCTACCCCCAGTAGTATTCGTCCGAGGCGCTACCTAAATAGCTTTCGGGGAGAACCAGCTATCTCCAGGTTTGATTGGCCTTTCACCCCTAGCCACAAGTCATCCGCTAATTTTTCAACATTAGTCGGTTCGGTCCTCCAGTTGATGTTACTCAACCTTCAACCTGCCCATGGCTAGATCACCTGGTTTCGGGTCTAATCCTAGCAACTGTACGCCCAGTTAAGACTCGGTTTCCCTACGGCTCCCCTAAACGGTTAACCTTGCTACTAAAATTAAGTCGCTGACCCATTATACAAAAGGTACGCAGTCACACCACGAAGGTGCTCCTACTGCTTGTACGTACACGGTTTCAGGTTCTATTTCACTCCCCTCACAGGGGTTCTTTTCGCCTTTCCCTCACGGTACTGGTTCACTATCGGTCAGTCAGTAGTATTTAGCCTTGGAGGATGGTCCCCCCATATTCAGACAGGATATCACGTGTCCCGCCCTACTCGTTTTCACTGATTATGATGTGTCGGTTACGGGGCTATCACCCTTTATTGCGGCACTTTCCAGAGCCTTCACCTGCATCATTAAAAGCTTAAGGGCTAATCCAATTTCGCTCGCCGCTACTTTCGGAATCTCGGTTGATTTCTCTTCCTCGGGGTACTTAGATGTTTCAGTTCCCCCGGTTTGCCTCCTGTTGCTATGTATTCACAACAGGATACTTGCTTATGCAAGTGGGTTTCCCCATTCAGGAATCCCAGACTCAAAAGGTTATTACTACCTAATCTGGGCTTATCGCAAGTTATTACGCCTTTCATCGCCTCTGACTGCCAAGGCATCCACCGTGTACGCTTAGTCACTTAACCATACAACCCGAAAGGGTTTCTATTTGCTTTCACTTTAAAAATTGAAGACAAATAAGCGTATGGCAACTAACCAAGGTTTTTGGTTGTCATCAAGAAGGGTTAATTCTCAATGACTGTTTGCCGGACTCAATTTACTTTTTGTTTCCACTTTTTAATAAAAAGTAGAATCAAAAAATGAACAATCATTTCTGATCATTCGAATACAAGACACTTGAATGTGTTTGTTGTGTTTACCTAATGAAAGATAAACATTGAGAACTTTTAAATTTGATTAACTTAATCACAGCCTTGGCCGTTTTGTTTTACTTGTTAAAAAGTAAAAATAATTAAGCTAATCAGTCAGCTTTCCAAATTGTTAAAGAGCTTGATTCAAACTAATGAACCATTTTTAAATATTTTCAAAGAAAAACACTTAAAGATGGTGGAGCTATGCGGGATCGAACCGCAGACCTCCTGCGTGCAAGGCAGGCGCTCTCCCAGCTGAGCTATAGCCCCATCTTTGTATCTAGTCGATATTGGTGGGTCTGAGTGGACTCGAACCACCGACCTCCCGCTTATCAGGCGAGCGCTCTAACCAGCTGAGCTACAGACCCAATATCGTCTCTTTTACTTTCTAAACCTAATCAATCTGTGTGGACACTCATCGTGGTATCTTCGTATAAGGAGGTGATCCAGCCCCAGGTTCCCCTAGGGCTACCTTGTTACGACTTCACCCCAGTCATGAACCACAAAGTGGTGAGCGTCCTCCCCGAAAGGTTAAACTACCCACTTCTTTTGCAGCCCACTCCCATGGTGTGACGGGCGGTGTGTACAAGGCCCGGGAACGTATTCACCGTGACATTCTGATTCACGATTACTAGCGATTCCGACTTCATGGAGTCGAGTTGCAGACTCCAATCCGGACTACGACGCACTTTTTGGGATTCGCTCACTATCGCTAGCTTGCTGCCCTCTGTATGCGCCATTGTAGCACGTGTGTAGCCCTACTCGTAAGGGCCATGATGACTTGACGTCGTCCCCACCTTCCTCCGGTTTATCACCGGCAGTCTCCCTGGAGTTCCCGACATTACTCGCTGGCAAACAAGGATAAGGGTTGCGCTCGTTGCGGGACTTAACCCAACATTTCACAACACGAGCTGACGACAGCCATGCAGCACCTGTCTCAGAGCTCCCGAAGGCACACCTGCGTCTCCGCTGGCTTCTCTGGATGTCAAGAGTAGGTAAGGTTCTTCGCGTTGCATCGAATTAAACCACATGCTCCACCGCTTGTGCGGGCCCCCGTCAATTCATTTGAGTTTTAATCTTGCGACCGTACTCCCCAGGCGGTCTACTTAACGCGTTAGCTCCGAAAGCCACGGCTCAAGGCCACAACCTCCAAGTAGACATCGTTTACGGCGTGGACTACCAGGGTATCTAATCCTGTTTGCTCCCCACGCTTTCGCATCTGAGTGTCAGTGTCTGTCCAGGGGGCCGCCTTCGCCACTGGTATTCCTTCAGATCTCTACGCATTTCACCGCTACACCTGAAATTCTACCCCCCTCTACAGCACTCTAGTTCACCAGTTTCAAATGCAGTTCCGAGGTTGAGCCCCGGGCTTTCACATCTGACTTAATGAACCACCTGCATGCGCTTTACGCCCAGTAATTCCGATTAACGCTCGCACCCTCCGTATTACCGCGGCTGCTGGCACGGAGTTAGCCGGTGCTTCTTCTGTTGCTAACGTCAAGATGTGCAGCTATTAACTACACACCCTTCCTCACAACTGAAAGTACTTTACAACCCGAAGGCCTTCTTCATACACGCGGCATGGCTGCATCAGGCTTGCGCCCATTGTGCAATATTCCCCACTGCTGCCTCCCGTAGGAGTCTGGACCGTGTCTCAGTTCCAGTGTGGCTGATCATCCTCTCAGACCAGCTAGGGATCGTCGCCTTGGTGAGCCATTACCTCACCAACTAGCTAATCCCACCTAGGCATATCTTGACGCGAGAGGTCCGAAGATCCCCCTCTTTGGCCCGTAGGCATTATGCGGTATTAGCCATCGTTTCCAATGGTTATCCCCCACATCAAGGCAATTTCCTAGGCATTACTCACCCGTCCGCCGCTCGACGCCCATTAACGCACCCGAAGGATTGTTAGTGTCGTTTCCGCTCGACTTGCATGTGTTAGGCCTGCCGCCAGCGTTCAATCTGAGCCATGATCAAACTCTTCAATTTAAGATTTTGTGACTCAACGAATACTGACTTCAAAACTACAAAAAGTAATTCTAAAGCTATTATCTTTCCAACAGAAAGATAATGAATTGACTGTGCCAAATACTTTCTTTCTACAAGAGAAAGTAGTTATTCGTATTGGTCACTCAGTTCATTGAAACCAAAGTTGATTCCGAGGAATCTGTTTTACTTCTCTTTATAAAAAGGGAAGATAAAACGTTTTGATATTCATCAACGAGTGCCCACACAGATTGATAGGTTTAAATTGTTAAAGAGCTTCTCTTCGTTGTGACTTACATCACTTCGGAAGAGGCGGCTATTCTAGCGTTTTAATTCTCAGTGTCAAACACTTTTGAAAATTAATTTCTACTTTCTAAAAGTAGAAGCGAATTATCGCTTAAAGCTAGTTGCCTTACTAACATTCTTCGCTGAAGCCTTGTGGCGTCTACCGTGTCAGTGAGGCGGCATTATAGAGATGTTCCTCACATTGGCAAGTGTTTATTGCCGAAAATTGCAAAAATAACGGTTAGATGATGGATAAACACCCAAAGCCTTATTTATGCAAGTTTAACTACAAAGTACCAACATAATAACCACAGACTTATCCACAATCGCTTTAATTTTATCCCCTAGAAACTAAAAAAGCTGCCTTAAGGCAGCTTTTTAAATGGCAATGAGTCTAAATCCCAGAACCATATTGCTCTCCATCGTCTTCATGGAGGCCACATTCTCGTTTCAGACCATTGAAACGGGTTTCTTCTTCAGTCATACCCGGTTCCCATTTCTTAGTCGTATGAGTATCTCCAACAGAAAGGTACCCCTGTTCGCGAAGTGGGTGGTAACTAAGGCCATGCTCTTCCAAGTAATAGTGAACATCTTTATTTGTCCAATCTATTACTGGCAAGAACTTAAACACACCATTTTGGATAGATAAGATCGGCAAGTTTGCGCGCGATTGAGATTGCTCTCTTCGCAACCCTGAAAACCAAGTGCCAGCCTCTAGTTCATCCAGCGCTCTTCTCATCGGTTCAACTTTATTGAGTTTGTTGTACTTCTCTATCCCTTCTATACCTTGATCCCAAAGTTTACCATATTGCGCTTCTTGCCAATTAGAGCTCTGTTGTGCGCGAAAGACTTGAAGGTTTAGAGTCAACTTCTGACTTAACTCATCTATAAAGCGATACGTTTCTGGGAATAGGTACCCGGTGTCTGTCAGAATAACTGGAATATCGGGTTTGGCTTGAGTCACTAAGTGCAGCATCAATGCTGCTTGAATTCCGAAACTAGAAGACACCACATGTGTTCCTTCTAAGTTTTCTAGAGCCCACTTCACTCTTTCTAATGCAGATAGCTGTTCTAACTCAGCATTAATTTGTCCAAGACGAAGTATCTGCTCCGTCTTAGTCAATGCGAGTAGCTCTGCTAACTTCAATTTTGAAGCGACAGAATTATGCATGCAGATCCCTCTTTGAAATGATCACCTCTTCGATGATTCCAGCTCGGATTGTAAAATCACCGAACCCTTCATTTTCCGAACGTTCCGTAGCCCAACGCCCCACCAGCGAATCAATCTCTTCTAAAATCTGAGCTGACGTGATGTTCTCTTTATACATCTTAGGAATACGAGTTCCGGCTTTGTTGCCACCTAAGTGCATGTTGTAACGCCCTGGCGCCTTACCGACTAAACCCAGTTCAGCCAACATTGCACGACCACAGCCGTTTGGACAGCCTGTAATACGAAGGATGATATTATCTTCTTCTGGTAAACCGTGTTTCTTCAGAATGTCTTCAACATCCGTTACAAACTCAGGAAGAAAACGTTCGGCTTCTGCCATTGCTAACGGACATGTTGGGAATGCCACACACGCCATTGAGTTCTTGCGCTGTTCTGAAACGGCATCATCCATCAGACCGTATTGACGTGCCAGCTTTTCAATTTGTGCCTTTTGGCTCTTAGGTACACCTGCAACAATGAGATTTTGGTTCGCTGTCATGCGGAAGTCACCTTTGTGGATCTTCGCTATTTCAGCAACACCTGTTTTCAGCGCTTTACCCGGAAAATCAAGTAAACGACCATTTTCGATGAATAACGCTAAGTGGTGCTTACCATCAATGCCTTCCGCCCAACCGATACGGTCGCCACGGCCAGTAAACTCATAAGGACGACTTTCAGCAAACTCAACGCCTGCACGTTTTTCTACTTCTGCTTTGAATACATCAATACCAACACGGTCTAGTGTGTATTTGGTTTTGGCATTCTTACGGTTCGAACGGTTGCCCCAGTCACGTTGTGTCGTCACAACAGCTGCCGCTACATCTAACGTTTTCTCTAATGGCACAAAACCGAAATCATCAGCTTTACGTGCATAAGTAGAAGTATCGCCGTGCGTCATTGCAAGGCCACCGCCCACTAATACGTTAAAGCCCATCAGCTTTCCGTCTTTAGCAATCGCGATAAAGTTAAGATCGTTAGCATGGACATCTACGTCATTTTGCGGAGGAATTACAACCGTCGTCTTGAACTTACGTGGTAAGTAGTTACTACCTAAGATAGGTTCTTCATCCGTTGTTGCTAGCTTTTCACCATCTAACCAGATCTCAGCATAAGCACGAGTCTTAGGTAATAGGTGTTCACTGATCTTTTTCGCCCACTCGTAAGCTTCTTGGTGAAGCTCAGACTCAACCGGGTTTGTCGTACACAAAACATTTCGGTTTACGTCACCCGCAGTAGCGATTGAATCTATACCAATACTGTTTAGCGTTTGGTGCATTAACTTAATGTTCGGCTTCAATACACCATGGAACTGGAAGGTTTGACGCGTTGTTAGACGGATAGAACCATAAGAGGTGCTTTCATCTGCGAATTTATCAATCGCTAACCATTGCTTAGGAGTGATGATGCCGCCAGGCATACGCGCACGAAGCATTACGTTATGTAAAGGTTCTAGCTTTTGCTTGGTACGTTCATTACGAATATCACGGTCGTCTTGTTGGTACATACCGTGGAAGCGGATCAACTGAAAGTTATCTGCGGTAAAACCACCAGTGATACGGTCTTGAAGATCTTGTTCAATCGTACCGCGAAGGTTTTTACTTTCACGCTTCAGACGTTCATTGTCAGCCAAAGGTCCCAGTACTTGACCTAGCACTTCTTGCTCTATTACTTGCTTGCTCATTAGTACACATCCCTTTGGTAACGTTTCGCTTTACGTAAATCATTAATATATTGTTCAGCTTGCTCGCGGCTCTGATTGCCATGTTTTTCCGCAATTGTAACTAGCGCTTCATGAACATCTTTCGCCATTCGAGTCGCATCGCCACATACATAGAGGTACGCGCCCTCTTGAAGCCATTGCCAAACCTGAGCTGCTTGTTCGATTAAGCGATCTTGAACATAAACCTTTTCTTTTTGGTCACGACTAAAGGCAACATCAAGCTTGGTTAGCGCACCAGATTTAAGATACTTCTGCCATTCAACTTGATATAAGAAATCTTGAGTGAAAGTTCGGTCACCAAAGAACAGCCAGCTTTTGCCTTCAGCGTCATTGTTTTCACGCTCTTGAACAAAACTGCGGAAAGGTGCGATACCGGTACCCGGCCCAACCATAATGATTGGTGTATTGTCGTCTTGTGGTAGTTTGAAGTTATTGTTGTTCTCAACAAACACCTTCACCTCACCACCTTCTTCCAAGCGCTGAGCTAAGAAACTTGAAGCACCACCCAGACGAGATTCATCGCCCTTTTGGTATTCAACCAGACCAACCGTTAAGTGAACTTCTTCATCTACTTCTGCTTGGCTTGACGCAATAGAGTAGAGACGTGGAGTTAACTTACGTAGTAGGCCAATCAATTCATCAGCCGATAGCTTGGTCTTCTTCTCAGCTAAAACATCAACAACTTGAGTATTACCCGCGTATTCACGAAGCTTGTCTTTATCTTCCACCAGCTTAATTAACTTCTTGCTGCCCGATAGCTCAGCAAACTTAGTCACAAGCTGAGGGTTTGAAGAGGTAATCTCGAATTTGCTGACGAGTGCGCTATGCACAGACAAGTTGTCACCATCGACATCGACACTCTCGATACCAGACAATCCAACTTTAGAAAGAATCTGATTTGCGAGTTCTGAACTGTTTTCAAACCATACGCCTAGCGCATCACCCGGTTGGTAAGTAATACCTGACTCATCAAGATCAATCTCGATATGACGAACATCTTTGCCCGAATCACGACCGGTGATCTTTTGGCTCGTTAATAGTGTCGCGGTGTATGGGTTTTGTTTGGTGTATTGCGAATGACCGGCAGCCGCTTGACCAACGGGCAACTGAACTACATCGGCTTCAGTGCCTGTCGATAGCGTCTCTTTTACTTGCTCTAATGCTTTAGCTCGCCATTCCGTTGCTGACTCTTCGTAATCAACATCACAATCAAGACGATCAACAAACGATTTAGCACCAAGCTTAGCGAGGAAGTTATCGAAGTCTTTAGCCGTTTGGCAGAAGAACTCATAGCTTGAGTCACCTAAACCGATCACACCGTATTGTAGGTTTGATAATTTTGGCGCTTTCTTCGATTGAAGGAATTCATGCAACTCAATAGCGTTATCAGGGGCTTCACCCTCACCATTGGTTGAAGCCACAAAAATGACGTGTGTCTCTTTGGCTAGGTTCTTACCTTTATAATCACTTGCATCGAAAAGCTCGACAGCAATCCCCAAGGCTTTCGCTTCTGCCTCAAGCGATTCGGCGACACCTTTCGCATTACCGGTTTGGGATGCGAAGATAATGCTGAGCTTACCCGCAGGTTTTGCGGCTACTGCAGCGGCTGCTTGAGCGATTGGCGCGGCGGCACCCACAGGCTGAGTTTGGCTCACACCCCAAAGGTAACCACTGACCCATGCCAGTTGCTGAGAAGATAATTCAGAAACAGTTTGCTGAAGATGACCCAATTGTTGGTCATTAAGTGGTGCTGCTAGCCCAGGTAACTCATTTGCCCCAGACTGTGCATTATTATTTTGTGAAGACTCTTTCTTATTTAAAGACATGGTCACGACATCCCTAATCATTGCGTGACGATAGATTAACCACTCCTTTTAATAACAAGAAAGAATAGAAAAGTATGTTTTATAACTTTTTGGAAGTAAAAACCGATTGAAACGTCAATTGAGTTACTGGTTTTCAATACGAACTTGTTGAAAGCCAACCGCCATTGCCGACTTAGATGCTAGGTCTAAATCCGCGTAATGACACTCTTCACCATGAACATCAGTAAGCAAAACAAAGCCACCGCCCATATGGCGAAACTCCACAACCCAAGACCCCTCTTGAATTGAGGGCTCTATGATCGCTTCAACCAACAGATTTTCTCGATATAAATTTCGTAATTCATTGAGTGTCATATTCCATCCCTTGCTTTGACCTCACAACATAGACCTTATAAGAATAGACGCTAATTAGATCTCTGTATTAAGGATGGTCGAAAGTGATGAATGTGCTAACTAATTCCAGAAAAGTATATACCCAAGTAACTTCAAGATGCTTGGGTATAACCAATAGATATAAAAAAACGCCACTTAATAAAGTGACGTTCTTAAATGTCGTTCTAGATTCGTTTTAATTGCCTAAAAGCGTACTTCTACGCCAGCAAACCAACCATCAACCATAACAAACGATTTAGGTGGCCCTGGCTTTGGGTCATCCAAAGGATCAGGTTCTTTGTCCGTCTCAAGAGGTTTATTCAGCTCTGAAGAGAAGAATTTGTCCGAATCAAGGTCAATCACACGATAGCCACCACGAAGTGCTATTTCAGTATCTGCCACTGGAATACGGTACTGAACACCCGCCATCAAATCGGTACTCTTAATACCGTTGCTATCACCAAATTCCATCGTACCAATGATATCAAGGTGAGTATTAGGGACATTGATTTCTGCGTTACCGTAGAAGCTCCAAGTAAACTCATCAAAACTTGTCGTTTTCGAACTGTACGGATCTTTGTAATGTGAGTTCGCATACTGAGTAAATGTCACACCCGCATCGAAGTTCATCAACTTGTGATCCAACATTGTGTAGTAGAACGTGTAGTCATACTTATCAAACGCTAACAATGTTGTATCAACAGTAGAGTAGCGGAAACTCGCATTTGGCAGCTTAGGGGCATTATGCTCAAATGCGAAATACAACGAAGGTGAGTTTGAGTCACTCGACCTAGCTTCATTCAGCTTTGTATTTCCCCACCACATATCAGCACCGATCTTAGTCGTGTAAGAAAACTCTTCTTCAGCGGACACTGCCGAGCTTAAAGATAGCATTCCCACTAAAGCAATTAATGGCATTTTATTCATTTGAGATAGCTCCAATTCCATATCGTTGTGCTAATTGTATGCACATTCATAGATTATTGGGGAAAATTCTACCACACATCTTAAATTCTAAAACGATAAACCGCTGACGAGTAAAGATTTGACGACACGATGGCCTTAATAACGTCTTTGGCTAGAGCTGTGTACATAGTTTTTGAAAAACCACACACCCACTGCAATCACGATCAGCCAAGGCAGCAGTTTAAACACAACGCCCATCATACCTAAGACCAGCATGACCGCTAACGCGATTCCGGTTGCCGCGAGTACCGTCATAAACGTAATACCAGTAACGAGTAAAGTTGCGACGAAAATAAGAACAAAGATTAATTCAAACATAATGGTCTCCCTAATGAGTTCATGACCTATCTTTCCTACTTTCTAACATTGCAGCTTCCATACCAAGTTAGCTACAACCATAAACTCCTTATTTATCAGGCAAATAAAAAGCCACGCATCTTCATGCGTGGCTTTTCGAAAACTCACAATGGTAAATTTAGCCTCTAATGGCGAATTTAACCTTGTTCTTTAAGCCTTAAGCTTCTAACTTCTAACTCTTAGCTTTGGCTTTTGCTTTAACCTTGAGGGTGTTTAGACGTTTAGCTCTTTAGGGATCTTAGCCAATGCTGCCTGTATCACCTCAATACCCGCGCCTTTCTTATGTGCGTTTTCACTGATGTAACGACGCCATTGTCTTGCACCCGGCATACTTTGGAACAAACCCAGCATATGACGAGAGATGTGTCCTAAGCTTGCACCATTTGAAAGCTCACGCTCAATGTACGGGTACATTTCTTCAACCACTTGTGAGCGCTTCTTAATTGGTGTGTCTAAACCAAAGATCTGCTGATCAACTTCAGCCAAGATAAACGGGCTATGGTAAGCCTCACGACCGATCATCACACCATCAAGGTGTTGCAAGTGCTCTTTAGTTTGCTCAAGAGTAGTAACGCCACCATTCACGGCAATCACAAGATCAGAGAAATCTTTCTTGATTTGGTATGCACGATCGTAATCTAGCGGTGGAATCTCTCGGTTCTCTTTCGGGCTAAGGCCACTCAACCACGCTTTACGTGCATGAATAGTAAATTGCTCACAACCGCCCTTTTCAGACACCGTTGAAACAAACTTAGTCAGAAACTCGTAAGAGTCTTGGTCGTCGATACCAATACGCGTTTTCACGGTAATTGGAATATCTGTGACTTCTCTCATCGCCGACACACAATCAGCCACCAGCTCAGGCTCAGCCATTAGGCAAGCACCAAAGCGCCCATTCTGAACTCGGTCTGAAGGGCAACCTACATTGAGGTTTACTTCATCGTAGCCACGCTCACCAGCAAGCTTGGCACAAGCCGCCAAGTCAACCGGGTTTGAACCACCAAGTTGAAGTGCTAATGGGTGTTCTTGCTCGTTATACTCTAGAAAGTCGCCCTTACCATGTAAGATCGCACCAGTTGTGACCATTTCCGTGTACAGAAGCGTCTGCTGAGAGAGCAAACGGTGAAAGTAACGACAGTGGCGGTCAGTCCAATCCAACATGGGTGCAACGGATAAGCGGTTAGCCGCGTATTTACTGGTATTGTCAGGTTTCATAAAGCGTTACTCAAAATCTATACACTGCATTTATATACAGAAACTCGCTAGTTCAGCCGCAAGCTCACCCACTCACTACGCCTATAGTACGTATTGATGGAGTGGAACGAAGGCACCTAGCATTAAAAAGAACACTTAAAAGCGGTGAAACACGCTTCACAGTGGACATTGTAGTCAAAAATAATTGGGCGATTATACACAGGGAATCGAAAACATTCAGGAACAAAGACGAACTTATTTTCCCGTACAACTCGCACAGTGTTAGTGCAGGCTTTCAGCGAGCGAGAAATGAATTAGGTATTGAGGACTTGAGGTATCACGACTTAAGAAGAAAGGGTGCAAGTCGGTTGTTTGAGAGCGGCTACTCTTTTGAAGAGGTAGCTCAAGTGACCGGGCATAGGAATTTAAATATCTTATGGCAGGTTTACACTCAGCTGTTTCCGCATAAATTACATACAAAACATCTAAAGTAAGGTTGATTTCACTTTGTTATCTTACGGTAAAATAACGTACAAATTAGTTGACTTTTTATCCTATGCAGACGAGAATCCATTTTGTACGGAGATTGACCGTACAAAATTTTATTCATAAAATAGTTAACCAAATAAATAATATTCCATTTAGGTATATACATATAGTTGGAGTTTCCGCTGCGTGTTAAGGCGCAAGGAGTAAAAGATGAGTGCATTAAAAAAAGAGAGAGTTGAATTTCGCCTATCTGAAAGTGAAAAAAGCGCTTTAGAAGAAGCAGCGCTACTTTCAAATACTACAGTTAGTAAATTTGTATCAGAAACAACAGTAGCTCGAGCTCAAGAAGTTATTAGCGAGAGAAAAAGGTTACAAATACAAGCAAAGCAATGGGATTCTGTCATGGAAGCGTTAGAAAACCCTGCAGACCCTACAGAGCTGATGCAAGAAATTATCGGAATGTCATTGGAGGAAACTTGGACGGTAAAGATCAAAAATTAGAAGTCGAACGCTTTGATCCTGAAACAACGTATGATTTTACGCAATTTGATTGTGGTGTGTGTTCGTTAAATGAATATTTAACGAAGAACTTAGCTAAAGAACACGAACGAAGGGTTTCAATCCCGCACCTATGTGTCACACAAGGCGAAGAAGGACAACCGAAAAGAGTTGTCGGTTATTTCACTTTAGCTAGCAGTTCGTTTGAAAAGAAACACATATCAAACAAAGAAAGACGTAAATTCCCCTATAGTTCAGTTCCTTGCATACTGCTAAGTAAAATAGCAGTATGTAAGTCTGTTCAAGGGCAGGGTCTAGGCAAGTGGCTTCTTGGTCGAGCAATCCGTCAAGCATTCCTTTCCTCAAGAGATGTAGGTGTATACGCATTATTTCTTCATGCCAGAGAAGGGCGAGAAGAGTTCTATATAAAAGCGGGGATGATCCGCTCAAAAGAACAACCTAATATGTTTATCTACTCTTTGAAGCAATATGAGAACAGTTTGAAGAAAAAACTTCTAAATTCATAAGCTTAATTAACTTCTCAGATAAGCGACCTATAATAAGGTCGCTTTTTCATGCTTGTAATCATGTTGAAGTTCAAACTTTATTTTGTTCTTTCAAGCCGAATTAATCTCTCATCCATCTTTTCCATCATCAAACGCAACCACTTAACATCAGTTTTAAGTGTAATACCTACACCCACCCCGCTAGACAAGGCACTAACAACGGCAACTATTATTGTTTGATACTCGCCATTACTTGAACTCACTGCGTAGGGTTTCCCATAGGCCAAATACTATTGGAGCACTTGCGCCAATAATGCCACCGAATTGAACACCATCTGCCGATACGCTAGCGGTGATAAGTTCTTGATGACCAGAGATCAAAACCGCTCCTGCGCCAAGTAACGCTAAACCCTTTTTAGCCGATGACAAGCCAATGTCGATTGAGAACTTCCGCCCAATAAGCACATTGTTGCACTTGATTTTTCAAACTCATTCACCAGATCTCTAATTCAGCTCGATTAATCAGTTATGCCTTGAGTCACACTGTCGTTTTGAGTTACCTTGTCTTATTCAAAGTCGTAGGTCACAATACGCTCTGTACCTGACTTTAATAAAATCAATGTCTCCTCAAACAAGGTTACCTAGCAATAGGGGCTGAATGGGGATGTTTGATTGAACGGTGAAAAATTTGGACCACACATTAATAGAGCAAGTTGAAGGGATATGCGTATCGCGAGGTGTTAGGCTAACACCCCAAAGAAAGCGAGTGTTTGAGCTTATCCTATCTAATAAAAAAGCCTCCAGTGCTTATGAATTATTAGAGCAATTGAAAGTCAGTGAACCGCAAGCCAAGCCTCCTACAGTTTATCGCGCTTTGGATTTTTTGTTAGAGCAAGGGTTCATTCACCGAGTTGAGTCAACGAATAGCTTTATATGCTGCTGCTCTTGCAATGCCAACACGCATTTTTCCCAATTACTGATCTGCGATAAATGTGGCACTGTGATAGAATTACAAAACGATGCGCTTGTCGCCCTACTCGCGAGTAACGCCGAGCAGCATGGATTCAAGTTGACCAACCATGTCATTGAATCACATGGCATTTGCCAAACTTGCTCCTCCGAAATGAAAGAATAATATTATAGAAGAACATTATGCGCGCTGAATTTGTAAACCCGTTTTTAGCTTCTTTGATGAACGTACTAAAAACGATGGCATCTCTAGAATTAAAGCCTCAGAAACCAAGAGTGAAGAAAGATGAAATCGCTCGTGGTGATGTGTCCGGCCTAATTGGTATGGTTGGTACACAGTCTCGTGGCTCAATGTCGATCACCTTTGATGAAGGGCTTGCTCTAGAAATCATGGAAAACATGCTAGGTGAGCGACCAAACGGTTTGAACGAAGAAGTGACCGACATGGTGGGTGAAATCACTAACATGGTAACCGGTGGCGCAAAGCGTATTCTTGCAGAAAGCGGCTTTGACTTCGATATGGCAACGCCAATCGTGGTTTCAGGTAAAGGCCATACTATTCGTCACAAGTGTGAAGGCGCAATCATCATCATGCCTTTCTCATCTCAGTGGGGTAATGCTTTCATCGAGATCTGTTTCGAATAGAGACAATCGAGTAAATAAAAAGCGAAAGGCTGACGTACATACGTCAGCCTTTTTTATTGCCGTAAAATCAACGGACATAAAAAACGCCAACCGAAAGGTTTAATGCCGATCGTTTAAGAAGACTTGAACGATCTTGCAGTTAGCAGATAATCCCCATCAACAACGTTGATGGGGATTTTTTATGCTTGAACAAGAATTAGCAATGGCACACGAGACCATTGAAGATGCCGACAATTATGAATCTGTCGTCGACGCCATTCAGATTGAGTGGATAGAACAAGCTCTTCTTGAAACCAATAAAGCGAGCATAAGACGACGCCGACTTCCCGCTCAGCAAGCTGTCTGGTTAGTTATTTGGATGGGGCTGCAACGCAACATGTCTATCAAAGAGGTATGCAGTTCATTAGACATTGCACTTCAGCCTAAACCTGAAGATAGCTGGTCTCGTGTTGCACCCAGTGTCCTAACTGATTCACGCCGACGTCTAGATGAGAGTCCGTTAGCGGCTCTGTTTCACACAACGGTAAAGGCTTGGAACGGAGATATCCTTCAACAAGACAAAGACTTAGAACTTAATGTTCTTGCTGTCGATGGAACAACATTTCGGTGCCAAGATTCCCCAGAGAACGCTGAAGAATTTGGGTTCATCTCCAAAAAATTGAAACCTTACCCTCAACTTCGTTTAGTCGCTTTGATGTCAACAGAAACTCGAATGATTATGGGGGCGGCTTTTGATGGTTGTCATGTCGGTGAAACGACCTTAGCTAAGCGCCTATTCAATGACATCCCCGCACACTCATTGACCTTATTTGATCGTTGTTATTTCTCGGCAGACCTTTTACTGTCCTGGCAAGAGAGTGCTGAAAATGCCCACTGGTTAATGCCTGCAAAACGTAAACTACGCTATGAAGTGTTGGAGAAATATGCGGAGAACGACATGCTTATCTCAATGCCTATCTCTCCTCAAGCTCAACGGCAGAATCCGAATCTACCCGCACGTTGGGAAGCCAGATTAGTCCTATATCAAGAGCCAAAAGGTGAGATAAAAGGTTTTATTACTTCACTTACAGACCCTAGCAAATACTCGCTAGAAAGCCGGCTGCGTATTTATTGGCAACGCTGGGAGATTGAAGAGGGTTATGGTGAAATTAAACAGACTCAACTTCAAAGTCACGTCACTTTACGAAGTCGTTTTTCTGCCGGTGTGAAGCAAGAGCTTTGGGGCGTATTACTTGCCTATAACTTAGTGCGATTAGAGATGGTTAAGATAGCTTCAGAAGCCGGGGTTCGAGCGACTAGGGTCAGTTTTACCGCCGCAATTAACCTTATTGATGCGCAATTACGTTGGTTAGCTTTAAGTCCAGACGGAACTTTACCTGTAAAACTGAAAAGGATGAGAGAAAGTTTGAGTCACTTCATTCTTCCAGATAAAAGAAAGGACCGAACGTTTCCACGTTCAGTCCTCTTTGTCCCAGCCAAATATCCGTTCAGATTCAAGCAGTAATGCTTATCCGAACGGCATTAAACCGAAAGGTTGGCGTTTACAGTTATTACTTGGTATTGCTTAAACAGTCTTAAGCTTTCAGCGCTTTAAATGCGTTGATTAGACCGTTAGTAGAGCTGTCGTGAGACGTTACTTGTGCATCGTCTGCAAGCTCTGGAAGAATTTGGTTTGCTAGTTGCTTACCAAGTTCTACGCCCCATTGGTCGAAGCTGAAGATGTTCCAGATAACGCCTTGAACGAAGATCTTGTGCTCGTACATCGCGATTAGGTTACCTAAAGAGCGAGGGTTAATTTGCTTAACAAGAATAGAGTTCGTTGGGCGGTTACCTTCAAATACTTTGAAAGGTACTAGCTCAGCAACTTCTTCAGCTGTTTTGCCAGCCGCTAGGAATTCAGCTTCTACTGTCTCTTTTGTCTTACCGAAAGCTAGCGCTTCAGTTTGAGCAAAGAAGTTAGACATTAGCTTCTGGTGGTGATCAGATGCTGGGTTGTGGCTGATAGCCGGAGCAATGAAGTCTGATGGGATCAGCTTAGTGCCTTGGTGAATCAGTTGGTAGAACGCGTGCTGACCGTTTGTACCAGGTTCACCCCAGATGATAGGGCCTGTTTGGTATTCTACTGGGTTACCTTCACGGTCAACGAATTTACCGTTAGATTCCATGTTACCTTGCTGGAAGTAAGCAGCAAAACGGTGCATGTATTGATCGTAAGGTAGAATTGCTTCTGACTCAGCGCCGTGGAAGTTGTTGTACCAAACACCAATTAACGCAAGGATCACTGGAATGTTGCTTTCAAACTCCGTTGAAGCAAAGTGGTTATCCATCTCGTGTGCGCCATCGAGTAGCTCAGCGAAGTTATCGAAGCCAATAGATAGTGAGATAGAAAGACCGATCGCTGACCATAGTGAGTAACGACCGCCTACCCAATCCCAGAATTCGAACATGTTGTCAGTATCAATACCAAACTCAGCAACTGAAGCCGCATTTGTTGATAGTGCTGCGAAGTGCTTAGCAACGTGTGCTGAGTCGCCCGCTTCAGCCAAGAACCAATCACGCGCAGAGTGTGCGTTCGTCATTGTTTCTTGAGTGGTAAATGTCTTAGATGCCACTAGGAACAGTGTTGTTTCTGGGTTAAGAGGCTTAAGTGTCTCAACGATGTGAGTGCCGTCTACGTTAGAAACAAAGTGCATGTTTAGGCGAGTTTTGTATGGCGTAAGTGCTTCAGTTACCATGTATGGACCAAGGTCTGAACCGCCGATACCGATGTTGACAACATCAGTGATCTCTTTACCTGTGTAACCTTTCCACTCACCAGAAACGATACGGTGTGTGAACAGTTCCATTTTTGCTAGTACTGCGTTCACTGCTGGCATTACGTCTTTGCCATCAACCATTACTGGCTTGTCGCTACGGTTACGTAACGCAGTGTGAAGAACTGAACGACCTTCAGTCTTGTTGATTGCATCACCGCCGAACATTGCTTCGATTGCAGACTTAACTTCAGTCTCGTTCGCAAGAGCAAATAGGTGCTGCATCGTTTCAGCGTCGATAAGGTTCTTAGAGTAATCCACTAAGATGTCTGAACCGAAACGAGTAGAAAAGCTCTCGAAACGCTTTGCATCTTGAGCAAATAGCTCTTTCATATCCATATCTTGAGCAGACTCAAAATGTGCAGTTAGAGCTTTCCACGCTTGTGTTTGCGTTGGGTTGATATTTTTCAACATGGTATCTATCCCGATGTTACTGTAGGTTTTATTCTAGACGTCACCAAAGTGATGAATAGAACCCCCGATTAGGCGAAAGTTTATATTTTTCTATGATGACCAAATCGCATCACCACTGAAAGATTCTTTGTAATTTTTTTTCACGACGTATTATGCCGCATATGAAGAGCGGTACCTTGAGATAAATCAGAATTAGATTTCCTGATAGAAGAATCGGTACTGACTCTAGCGCTCACATCATTAAATGTGAGCGAAAGCTGATAAATTCAAGTTCAAAAGATAGCGTTAAACCACTTTTTTTCCAAATACATTATAGAGGATGGCGTATGTGGATTCAGAAGACGATACACCTACACGCACAAAAACGTGGATTTCATCTCATCACTGATGAAATTGAACAACAGATATCCGATATCCATTCACTGTCTGTTGGTTTATTACATCTATTCATTCAGCATACTTCTGCTAGCCTTACGCTAAATGAGAACGCAGACCCTACTGTCCGCACCGATATGGAATCACACTTTAATAAGTTTGTGCCCGAACGAGCACCCTACTACAAGCACACCTACGAAGGTGATGATGATATGCCCGCTCACATTAAAGCATCGACACTTGGTACCAGTGTGACAATTCCGATTACCAATGGTCGTCTAGCTTTGGGGACATGGCAGGGCATTTACTTAGGTGAACACCGAGATTGTGGTGGAAGCCGTACCGTTATTGCGACCATTCAAGGTGAGTAACGTTACGTCATCAACAATGAAATACCGCTTAACAAACATAATGGTAGAAAACAAAAAGGGTGACACAGTTATGTGTCACCCTTTAAAAATATAAGAGAGTCGAGTTGGTAAAACCAGAATTAGAAAGGCTGGTTTATCATAACCCTAAAGGTCCCTTCATCACCGCCTCGCGCTAATTCAGCACGTACAACAATGCCTTCAACCTGGAAACGAACTGCGCCGCCTAGGCTCCATTTCATGTCTGTGTGCAGTGTTTTGATATCGTACTCATCAGCAACACGCCCGACTTCAGCAAAGGCCACCCACTGCCACCAAGGCAAATCGTAGTAGTTAATAAGTGGGATATCGCCCAGTGGTTGCCAATCAGGAAGCACTCGATATTCCGCAGAGTAGTGAATAGCAGAACGACCGTGGTAACGGCCTCCGGTATAACCTCTTAAGCGATATAAGCCACCGAGTCGAGCCTGCTCTGTTTCCGGTGGACGAGCACAATCTTGCCCTGAACATTTGCCCCACGTAGGTGTGTCAGCGGTATAGACATCAAATGCCACGACTTGTTGATCGAACAAGCTCCCCAAAGGACCCAATGCAAAATACTGACTGTTTTGGAATGTCCACTTCAGCCATAAGTCATCGTTAGACCAACTTTCAGCGCCGGTAGTAAACTCAAGATTGGTATGAGACCCCTTGGTTGGGTTGCGTGTGCTATCACGGTTATCCCAATCAAACGCCAAACTAAAACCTGTCGCTTGTTCGCTATTGTTTAAGCCTTCTAGCTCACGAGCCGTGTAGAAAGGCGTAAAGACAATCGAACTGACACCTGACTCTAATGGGGAAGCAAAGCTCACATCTTTGATGGGTTGAAACGCGCCGAGTAAGCCATGCTCTGCAACATTGCCCCAAGGCAGCAGATACTTAAATTCAACCTGATAGTTTTCTTCTAAGCCGTCGGCAATGGTTTTATCATCAATGGATGAATCGTTATCGCCTTGAGAGCCAATGTAATACGGGTTTTCGTTAAAGCGAGCTTGGTACATCTGAGTACTGAACAATACGTTCTCAGACAGTGCGAAGTTAAAGGCTGACAAGAAACCGACGTAGCTGTCTTTATCTGAATAAAGCGCCATTCCAAACAGAGCGGCTTGAGGTTGCCAAACACCCTTTGCGACACCAGCAACCCCAAAGGTATTACCCATGGTTTCAGTACTAAAATAGAAAGGAACAAAGGCTGAATCTTTTTCTTCGCTTAGAACAGAAGAAGAGAAGCTAACACCGAGTAATGCCATTGCAGACATTAACCAGTGTCGAGTCGTTCGTATGAACATCATTTACTTATAGGATCCATAGTTACTTCACATTTAGTTACTTCACATTAGCTACTTCACGTACTCCATCGCAACACGCGAAGTCAGCTTAGTGACCAGCTCGTAAGCGATAGTGCCGATATGTTCTGCGACTTCTTCTGAAGGTAAATCTTTACCCCATAATGTTGCTTCATCACCGACTTTATCAGCCGCATCAGGGCCAAGGTCAACCGTTAGCATGTCCATTGATACACGTCCTGCGATCGGTACTTTTCGGCCGTTAACGAACACTGGAGTGCCGTTAGGAGCAGTGCGAGGATAACCATCACCATAACCTATCGCGATCACACCAACCTTGGTATCTCGCTCACTGGTCCAGTTACCGCCATAGCCAACACTTTCACCCGCTTTAACATCACGAACGGCTATCAGGTGCGAGGTCAAAGTCATTACAGGATAAAAGCCGAGATCTTGCGCTGATTTATCAGCAAAAGGAGAAACACCGTAAGAGATAATTCCCGGGCGAACCCAGTCAAGGTGGCTGTCTGGCCAAGCCAGTAGACCTGCAGAAGCAGCAAGTGAACGCTCACCTTCACAACCGTCGGTGAGCGATAAGAAAAGCTCGGTCTGTTCAACGGTGGTTGCTCTATCAAGTTCATCAGCACAACCGAAGTGGCTCATGTAGCGCAGAGGTTTAGCGACATTCGCACATTGATGTAAGCGCTCAACAAAGTTTTGGTATTGCTCAGGACGAGCACCTAGGCGATGCATACCACTGTCGACTTTTAGCCAAACCACGACAGGTGTTTCTAATTCCGCATTCTCTAGCGCACTTAATTGCTCTTCACAGTGCACCACAGTTTGGATGTTATTGGTCACCAAGATTGGCAAATCGCCCGAAGAGTAAAACCCTTCTAGCAACAAAATAGGTTTAACAATGCCACCAGCACGAAGCTGTA
This sequence comes from Vibrio syngnathi, assembly GCF_002119525.1. Classification (NCBI taxonomy): domain Bacteria; kingdom Pseudomonadati; phylum Pseudomonadota; class Gammaproteobacteria; order Vibrionales; family Vibrionaceae; genus Vibrio; species Vibrio syngnathi. The sequence continues at coordinate 2,979,577 of NZ_CP017916.1, forward strand.
ATGCTTCTTCAATACGCGCCACACCAAAAGCATCAGAGCTTTTTGAATGCTTGGCTATATGCAGTAAGCCGTGTCCGTAGCCATTGGCTTTCACAACAGACATTACCTTGCAATGAGGAGCCTTTGACTTTATCTGGTTCAGGTTATGTTCAAGCGCGTTTAAGTCAATACTCGCCGTCGCTGCTTTCATGTAAGTCATTAGTGATTACTCATCATCAAATGCAGGACCTGCATAGTTATCAAATCGGGAGTGTTGACCTTGGAACGTAAGACGAACCGAACCGATCGGACCGTTACGTTGCTTACCAAGGATGATCTCAGCGATGCCTTTCAATGAACTATCTGGGTTATAAACCTCATCACGATAGATAAACATGATTAAGTCGGCATCTTGCTCGATCGAACCTGATTCACGCAAATCCGAGTTTACTGGGCGCTTATCTGCACGTTGCTCTAGGGAACGGTTAAGCTGAGAAAGTGCAACAACCGGCACATTCAGCTCTTTCGCAAGGGCTTTTAGGGAACGAGAAATTTCGGCAATCTCTAAGGTACGGTTTTCAGACAATGAAGGTACACGCATCAATTGAAGGTAATCTATCATGATCATAGAGATACCATCATGCTCACGCGCGATACGTCGAGCACGCGAACGAACCTCGGTTGGTGTTAGACCCGAGCTATCATCGATATACATATTCTTCTTATCCATAAGAATACCCATACTCGATGAAATACGAGCCCAATCTTCATCATCCAATTGACCCGTACGAATCTTGGTTTGGTCGACACGAGAAAGTGATGCAAGCATACGCATCATCAGCTGTTCAGCTGGCATCTCTAGCGAGAAGATTAACACTGGCTTGTCTTGCTTCATCGCTGCGTTTTCACATAGGTTCATCGCAAACGTGGTTTTACCCATCGATGGACGCGCAGCAACAATGATTAAGTCAGAACCCTGAAGGCCTGCCGTTTTCTTATTGAGGTCGTTGAAACCCGTATCGACACCTGTCACACCATCTTGTGGCGATTTATATAAGATTTCGATACGTTCTAGCGTCTTCTCTAGAATGCTATCAACGTTTTGTGGACCTTCATTTTCACTTGCTCGGCCTTCGGCAATCGCGAAAACTTTACTCTCAGCAAGATCAACAAGTTCTTCCGATGTACGACCTTGAGGGTCATAACCAGAATCGGCAATTTCATTTGCCACACCAATCAGGCTACGCACCAATGCACGTTGTGCCACGATATCAGCATAGGCATTGATGTTTGCCGCACTTGGGGTGTTTTTCGCTAGGTCAGCAAGGTAAGCAAAGCCACCCACTTCTTCAAGTTGCTCACGCAGCTCTAAATGTTCAGAGAGTGTAATAAGATCCAGAGGAGAGCTTTCTTCAAGGATATCCTTTACCGCTTCAAAGATCAGACGGTGAGGACGGCTATAAAAGTCTTTGGCCACAACCTTTTCGGCCACCGTATCCCAGCGTTCGTTATCCAATAACAAACCGCCAATAACAGATTGCTCAGCTTCTAATGAATGTGGCGGGACCTTGATGGCGTCCACCTGATCGTTGGCTGATTTCTGACTTTTGGTATCCACTATGACTACACTCAATAACTAATAATGATCGTTCATTATACCCAAGAACATCCGTTTGTAATCCGATCCTATGAGTTTGTTTTATTCTTCAGCAAGAATTTACCTATTGCTGACGGAATTAACCAAAGGTAGCATTACGATCCTTCCATTCATTCACTGTATAACTGAGGTATGCGTGTCCAAATTATTGGCTCTGAGTTCTGGTCTTCTAAGCTCTAGTCTTCTAAGCATCGGCCTCCTGAGCACTCCGTTGGCCTTAGCGGATGATGCTAAAGCCTCTGTTGATGCTAATACCTCTGTTGATTCTATTCTCGACTCTATAGTAGTACCAGAAACTACAGCTGAGCCGATCGTCGTTGCACCGACACTTGAAGAAAAAGAGTTGGATATCGTACCGAGTGATTCAGAGCTGCCGAACCCACTGAATACTGAAGTCGAATTTGGATATCAGTCGCATACTGGTAATTCTGATTCGCGCTCGCTTAATGCACGCCTGAACGGTGAGTACACGGCTGGTCGTCATAGAACCAGTGGCGAATGGAAATACTACAATCTCTACAAAGATGGTGAAGAAGATAAAAGGCAATCGACTTACTCAGCTCAGAGTGACTACAAGTTAAGTCCTAAAACCTACCTTTACGGCAGCTTCAAAGGTGTTGATTCACGATACAGTGCTTATTTTAAGGACTACACCGTTTCTAGCGGTCTAGGTTATCAGTTTTCGAATACAGAAGAGTTTGTGTTGGAAGTCGAAGTTGGGCCGGGTTTTCGTTACCAAGAGCCTAATCTCGATGAATTAGACGACGATGACATCATCTTCCCAGAAATCGTTGAAGAAGCGATTTTCCGTGGCAATGTAAATACATCATGGCAGGTATTGAAAAATTTGAAACTCAAAGCCGATGTGACGTTGGTGTCTGGCCACAGCAACCTAAAATTTGATACTGAATTAGAAGCCATCAACGATATTACCGACAATATCGCACTAAAAATTGCTCACTCTCGACAGTACCACGACAAGGTACCTGAAGGGTTGAACAAAGAAGATTCCGTACTGTCTGTAAATCTACTTTTTCAATTCTAAATTTGAAAGCTGGTATAACGGTGTATCGATAAAAAACACCCTCGTTTTTTACTATGTAAGTCCCCTCCTCTCTAGTGCTTTCTATTCCTGCAATCGTCACTGTTCCAAAGAGCTTAAAACTCATATTGCAGACATAAAAAAACACCAGCCGAAGCTGGTGTTTAAAACTTTCAAAAGAAAGAATTCGTCTTGGTACTGAAATTACTCAGCTGCAACGATAGCGATTTTCGCAGTAGCAAAAACTTCAGAGTGAAGTTGGATGCTTACTTCGAATTCGCCGATGTTACGTAGAGCGCCTTCAGGTAGGCGTACTTCGCTCTTAGCTACTGCAACACCTGCCGCTGTAATAGCGTCAGCGATGTCACGAGTACCGATAGAACCGAATAGTTTACCTTCGTCACCAGCTTTAGAAGCGATTGTAACGCCTTCTAGAGTGTTAACGCTCTCAGCGCGAGCTTCTGAAGCAGCTAGTTGCTCAGCAACTTTAGCTTCTAGTTCTGCACGACGAGTTTCGAACATAGCAACGTTGTCTTTAGTTGCCATAACTGCTTTACCCTGTGGGATAAGGAAGTTACGAGCGTAACCAGATTTAACGTTTACTTGGTCGCCAAGGCCACCTAGGTTACCGATCTTATCAAGTAGAATAACTTGCATTATCTTAGTCCTCTTAAACTATTATTAACTATTACCGATTACTGATGCTTGTCAGTGTACGGTAGTAGTGCTAGGTAACGAGAACGCTTGATAGCGCGAGCTAGCTGACGTTGGTATTTAGCACTTGTACCAGTGATACGGCTAGGTACAATTTTACCAGCTTCAGTGATGTAGTTTTTTAGAGTTGCTACGTCTTTGTAGTCAATCTCTTGTACGCCTTCTGCAGTAAAACGGCAGAATTTACGACGACGGAAGAAACGAGCCATGGGCTATCTCCTGATCTAAATTTAATAATGCGGTACTCACACGAACTTATAAATAAGTCTAAGCAAATGCTTGTAGTGAGAATACCTAAACGAGTTGAATAAAATTTAATGACCTAAAAGGCCAAAAAAGAATTACTCAGCAGCAGCTTCTGGCTTAGCTTCTTCTTCACGACGTGGTGCACGTTCTTCACGGTCATCACGACGAGGAGCACGCTCTGCACGCTCTTCTTTTTGCTTAAGCATGATAGATTGCTCAGTCACAGCGCCTTTAGTGCGCATGATCATGTTACGTAGAACTGCATCGTTAAAACGGAAAGCAGTTTCTAGCTCGTCCATCACTTCTTGGCCAGCTTCAACGTTCATAAGAACGTAGTGAGCTTTGTGAAGTTTGTTGATTGGGTAAGCCATTTGACGGCGGCCCCAGTCTTCTAGACGGTGGATAGTACCACCAGCTTCAGTGATTGAACCAGTGTAACGCTCGATCATGCCAGCAACTTGCTCGCTTTGATCAGGGTGAACCATGAATACGATTTCATAATGACGCATTTGGTTGCTCCTTACGGATTATTAGCTTCCACGAAAGGCTCGGTCGTCCAAGGGAAGCAAGGAACTAAAGAAAAATGACCGAGTTTTAAGGACGGCAAATATTATAGAAAGAACCCGGTATTGGCAAGCGGTATTTGGCTAATAATGAAACAGTTTTTCTGTCGCCATCTAGCCATCCGACAAACCGATGGGTTTTGCTATAACAGCCTAAAAAGAAACGCCCACCAGCAAGTGGTGAGCGTTAATAAATTCATAGACTTAAAGTTACTTTGTCTTTTTACTCAGCTTAACGCTATTGAGCTAAACGCTGACGTACCGCTTCGAACAGACAGATGCCCGATGCTACTGAAACGTTTAGGCTCGACACACTACCTGCCATTGGGATCTTAATCAGGTCGTCACAGGTTTCACGCGTTAGACGTCGCATACCGTCACCTTCTGCGCCCATAACTACTGCAAGAGGGCCTGTTAGCTTAGCTTGGTAGATATCATGCGTTGCTTCACCTGCGGTACCCACAAACCATACACCCTGTTCTTGCAGTGCACGCATTGTACGAGCGAGGTTGGTTACACGTACTAGAGGAACCGTTTCTGCTGCGCCACAAGCAACCTTACTTACCGTTGCAGTTAGCGGCGAAGAACGGTCTTTCGGTACGATAACAGCAGCAACACCTGCGGCATCTGCATTACGTAAGCAAGCACCTAGGTTGTGAGGGTCTGTTACGCCGTCTAGAACCAACAGCAGAGGCTGTTCGTGCTGCGCTAGGATATCGTCTAGGTGAGTTTCATTAAGCTGCTTAGCAGGCTTCACCTTAGCAATAAGACCTTGGTGATTCGCACCTTGTGCTTTTTCATCAAGCGGCTTACGACCCATTTGTTGAATCGACACGCCAAATTGCTGCAATTGATTCAGCAACGGAAGAAGGCGATCGTCTTGACGCCCTTTCAGTACATACGCTTCGATAAAACGTGCTGGATCTTTTTCTAGTACGGCTTTCACCGCGTGAATACCGTAAATAAATTCGTTACTCATTGTCTCTGGTTACTCTTATTGCTCAAAGATGAAGGCATCAAACCCGATGACCCCATCTCTGTGTTGTTTATTTCGAGAGCATGCATCTTCCGCCTGATACTCTCGCATTTAAATTCGTTAGACGTTTAAGCCCTACTCGTCACTGTAATGACGATAGCTTAAGACTTATCAGCCTTTGGCTTACGGCTTGCGGCGCGCTTTTTCTTCGCACGAGCTTTAGCAGCACCCGTTTTATTCGCTGGCTTTTTCTTCTTAGCTGAACCTTCGCTACTTCCATCAGGTCGTTTAGTTGGTTCAACTAAAGGCGTTGCAGGTACGCCTGGCTTATTGCTCTTCACCGCTGAACGCTTCTTGCTTTTCGCCTTTTTCATCGCTTCTGCTGCACGCTTCTTGGCTGTTTTACCTTTACCACGCGGCTGACGATCTGTGTCTTCTAAATCAAAGTCGATTTGACGAGTTTCTAAGTTAACTGCCGAAACCTTCACTTTAACCGAATCACCCAAGCGGTAGATATTACCTGAGCTTTCACCCACTAGACGCTGACCAACAGCATCAAATTGGTAGTAGTCATTCGCTAGCGCGGAAATATGTACCAGACCATCGATGTGCAGTTCCGTTAGACGCACGAAGAAACCGAAGCCAGTCACGTTGGCAATCACGCCATCCATCACTTCGCCAACATGGTCTTGCATGTATTCACATTTCAGCCAGTCGTTCACTTCACGCGTAGCATCATCAGCACGACGCTCAGTCATTGAACACTGTTCGCCGTAGAAGTCCATATCATCGAAAGTGTAGTGGTAACCACCGGTTGGCGTCCAACGCTCGCTGTTACGGCCTTCTTCTTTCGCAATAAGGTACTTAATCGCACGGTGCAATAGCAAATCTGGGTAACGACGAATTGGCGAGGTAAAGTGAGCATAGCGCTTAAGAGCTAGACCAAAGTGACCCGCGTTATCCGCATTGTATACCGCTTGCTTCATTGAGCGCAGCAGCATAGTTTGGATTAACTCACGGTCTTCACGTTCGTTAATCTGTTGCATCAGTTGTGCGTAGTCTACCGGAGATGGCGACAGACCACCCTCCAGCGTTAAACCTAATTCACTTAAGAAGCTCTTGAAGCCCATTAAGCGCTCTTCACCCGGAGTATCGTGAACACGGTACAACGCAGGCTCTTTCGCTTTTTCTACGTAAGATGCAGAAGCGATATTCGCAAGAATCATACATTCTTCGATGATCTTGTGTGCATCGTTACGAATTACCGGCTCAATACGGTCAATCTTACGATCCGCATTGAAGATAAACTTAGTTTCTACCGTTTCAAATTCAATCGCACCACGTTCGTCACGCGTTTTCTTAAGCACCTTGTACATCTTATGAAGCTCTTCAAGATGTGGTACTTCTGGTTCGTAACGCTCACGTAATTCTTCATTGCCATCTAAGATCGCGCCTACTTTGTTGTAAGTAAGACGAGCATGAGAATTCATGACTGCTTCGTAGTGCTTGTAGCCTGACAGTTTACCTTTGTCTGAGATAGTCATCTCACACACCATACACAAACGGTCGACTTGAGGGTTCAATGAACACAAACCATTTGAAAGTACTTCTGGCAGCATTGGGACAACTTGTGACGGGAAGTATACCGAGTTACCACGGTTAATCGCTTCTTTGTCTAGAGCTGTCTCTGGGCGAACGTAGTAACTTACGTCAGCAATCGCTACCCATAGACGCCAGCCGCCGCCTTTCTTCGCTTCACAGTAAACCGCATCATCGAAGTCTCGCGCATCTTCACCATCGATAGTAACCAATGGGAGTTTGCGTAGATCAACACGTCCTTCTTTTGCTTCTTCAGGAACATGTTCACCTAGGTTTACGATTTGCTTATCTACCGCTTCAGGCCACTCTTGTGGGATCTGGTGAGTACGGATCGCGATCTGCGTTTCCATACCCGGAGCCATATTTTCACCAAGAACTTCGGTCACTTTACCCATCATGTTACGAGAACGACCACCACGGTCCGTAATTTCAATCACAACCACATTACCCATTCGAGCACCGCCTTTATGCTCAGTTGGGATCTGGATGTCGTGACTAATACGCGAATCATCAGCAACCACATAAGAATGGCCGTACTCTAGGAAGAAGCGACCAACAAGTGGCGTTTTACGCTCTTCAAGAACACGAACCAAACGGCCTTCACGACGACCACGCTTACTGTTGTCAGTAGGCTGAACCAATACGTAATCACCGTGCATGATGGTTTTCATCTGATGATGCGGCAGCACGATATCGTTATCTTTACCAACACTGCCGTCTGGGCGTACCCAACCATGACCATCTTTATGACCAATCACAAAGCCTTTAATCAATTCCATCTTCTCAGGCAATGCGTAACACTGACGACGAGTAAAGATAAGCTGTCCATCACGTTCCATTGCACGTAAACGACGACGCAGCCCTTCATATTGTTCCTCTCCAGCCAAACCCAAAGCTTCGAATAGATCATTGCGGTTCATAGGAATATTCGCGTCTGTTAGAAACGAAATAATGAACTCACGGCTTGGTACTGGGTTTTCGTAATTTTTCGACTCTCGGTCGGCAAAAGGATCAACAGTGGTTGTCGCTGTCGTGTTTTCTGACATTGGTGTGTTTTTTGACATAGGCGGGCCTGCTTAAGCAAGGAAGGTATATTACCCCTAGTATATCTGATGCTAGAGGTAAGCTACAGATATGCTTTGGAAAAGCCTAAAATAACCTAAGATTGATACATATCTTCACTTTGTGAAACATCACTTCATAGACACGGACCATCATCAAAATTTCAAGCAAACGATAAAACAAACGTTTGCGCCATGAATGAAATACACTATTATCCACACACTTTAACAACACCTGTTCTGAGTATTGATATGAAACTAAAACGCACCCTATTGGCTTCAGCAATGGCAAGCCTAGCTCTATTTCCATTTGCGAGTTCAGCAATGGAAAAAGCTGACCTGATGATAACCGATGCTATGGTTCTAACCATGGACCAAGAAAAAACGGTTTACGAGAGCGGCACTGTTGTCGTCAAAGACAACAAAATCATTGCGGTTGGCGATGCTTCGCTAGAGAAGCAGTACCAAGCTAAACAAGTGCTAGACGTTAATGGCGATATCGTCATGCCGGGTCTCATCAATACTCATACTCACGTATCGATGACGGTTTTCCGTTCGTTGGCCGATGATGTGCCTGATCGCTTGCACCGCTACATCTTCCCACTTGAAGCTAAGTTAGTATCTCGCGATATGGTTCGTATAGGCGCTAACCTTGGTAACGTTGAAATGGTAAAAGGTGGCGTAACCACTTACGCTGATATGTACTATTTTGAAGACGAAGTCGCTAAAACTGTTGATAAAATTGGTATGCGTGCTGTGTTAGGCGAAACAGTAATCAAATTCCCAGTAGCTGATGCAGCAAACGCGGAAGAAGGTATTAAATACGCTTTAAACTTCATTGAAGAATATAAAGATCACCCGCGTATTACGCCTGCATTTGCTCCTCACGCCCCTTACACCAACACAACAGAAGTCCTTCAAAAAGTAGCAAAGCTTTCTCTAGAACTTGATGTTCCAGTAATGATTCACTTAGCTGAATCTCATCGTGAAGAAGAAAAAATTGCAAAACGAGCTGAAGGTTTATCTCCGGTTCAATACATGGACAGCATTGGTGCACTAAACAAAAACTTAGTTGGCGCACACATGATCCTAGTAGACGATCATGATATCGAGCTAGTGAAAAAATCAGATATGGGCGTGGCTCATAACATGAGTGCCAACATCAAGTCGGCAAAAGGCGTATCACCTGCGCTTAAGATGTATGACGAAAATGTACGTATCGGTTTAGGTACTGATGGCCCAATGTCTGGTAACACATTGAGCACCATTGATGAGTTCAACCAAGTCGCTAAGGTTCACAAGCTAGTTAATAAAGATCGTGCTGCAATGCCGCCGATCAAAGTGATCGACATGGCGACAATGGGCGCAGCAAAAGCACTACACATGGAAGATAAGATCGGTTCTCTTGAATCAGGCAAGCTAGCCGACATCATAGTGATCGACACCAAGGCGCCAAACATGGTTCCGGTATACAACCCATACTCAGCATTAGTTTACTCAGCTAACTCGGGGAACGTTCGCCACACCATCGTTGACGGCAAGATCATCATGCAAGATCGCGACATGCTAACGGTCGATGAAGATCAAATTCGCCAAGAAGCACTCGATTTCACCAAAGTCGTTCGTAAGACGGTAATTGAATCTGGTGAAGTTGTTCAGTAACGTCATCGAATGAAATAAACGGCTTTCCGTTCAGATCAAAAAAGGCCTCATGGGTATTTACCTATGAGGCCTTTTTATATCGATCTTTCTATATCAAGACAGATGATTAACGAGTGCAGTTGTTAATCATTAACTCTAATCTACTATTGGATCTTACCAGAAGACATCTCGACGTTTTGCTCGAGCGATAATGTTGTCAGGCATTCTCCGCTCTAAACCGCTTCGAAGCACAGTAATACGCTTATGTTGCCTTTGATCCGCTGTCACCGAGTTATATAACCAACGGTAAGCATCTTCATAATCCAACGGGCTGCCATAGTCACGTAACAAGAGTTCTGCTAAGTGGATGCTTGCACTTAAGTTACCCATCGAGGCGGCTTCACGTAAATACGGGATCGCACGCTCTTTGTCTTGTTGCACCAAAGTGCCAAGAGAATAATAACGTCCTAACTGCTCGAGTGCCGCTGGTAAACCTTGATGTGCTGCGTTTTCCATATAGTAAAGACCAAGCTCTACATCTTGCGGAACACACACACCCCAAGCCAACATATCACCGTATAAAAACTCATAAGAAGGCAAGCTAATACGCGTTGCACGAGCAACGATATCTTCAACTAACTGGCACTTATCAGCTTTCACTCGCTCTAGGTGTTGATTATTCTCGATTAAATTAATCAGTTCAGCTTCAGTATATATTGGAACGGGCTCTCCCACATCAGCCAAATCTGCATGACTCAAGGGTGAGCTCAGCGCCACTATCAATGAAGCTGCTACAATTCGTAACTTCATACCTGCACTCTATTATCTGTCGTTAAAGTTATCTATTGAGGGCAGCAGACGATTTCTGCACGCACCAAAATAGGGTGAACTTCACTTTCCATGATATCTGTATCGGCAATAACCTTGACGGCTTTAGACAAAACTTGCCGCTAATGGGCAATATTTTGCCATATGGCGTTCAAAAGATCATCACGAACGGCTTCGTTTTCAAATTGCAGGTATTAAAAAGCCGACTTAATAAAGTCGGCTTTTAGAAAACTATTTCATTATCAGAGCACTTTAATTACCCATAATAGGGTTAGTGCTGTGGTAATCACTCAGCGGGCATTATGCGCCGTATGGGTGAACCTTGATGATAGTTTCGTTACGATCTGGGCCAGTTGATACGATATCAATTGGAACGCCAGTTAGGTCTTCGATACGCTTGATGTAATCTAGAGCAGCTTGTGGAAGCGCGTCGATAGATTTAGCACCAAATGTGTTTTCAGACCAACCAGGCATTGTTTCGTAGATTGGCGTCGCTTCTTCGAATGACTCAGCAGCCATTGGAGAAACTTCTAGGATAGAACCATCTTTCATCTTGTAACCAGTACAGATTTTTAGTTCTTCTAGGCCATCTAGAACGTCTAGTTTAGTTAGACAGATACCAGATAGAGAGTTGATTTGGATTGCACGACGCATAGCAACAGCATCGAACCAACCAGTACGACGTAGACGACCAGTCGTTGCACCAAACTCGTGACCAACATCGCCTAGGTGCTTACCAACTGGGTCTTGCTTATCAAGGCCATCGTATAGCTCAGTTGGGAATGGACCTGAACCAACACGAGTACAGTAAGCCTTGGTAATACCAAGGATGTAACCGATGTGACGAGGACCGAAACCAGAACCTGCAGCAACACCACCAGCAGTCGTGTTAGAAGACGTTACGTATGGGTAAGTACCGTGGTCGATATCTAGTAGCGTACCTTGAGCACCTTCAAACATGATCTTGTCGCCGCGCTTACGTGCTGCGTCTAGTTCGTCAGTTACGTCGATAACCATCGCAGTTAACATATCTGCGTAGCTCATCGCTTGCTCAAGAACTTCTTCATAGCTTACTGTTTCAGCTTTGTAGAAGTGCTCTAGTTGGAAGTTGTGGAATTCCATAACTTCTTTTAGCTTCTCAGCGAATGCTTCTTTATCGAAAAGGTCGCCAACGCGTAGACCGCGACGAGCAACTTTATCTTCGTAAGCAGGACCGATACCACGACCCGTTGTACCGATAGCTTTAGCGCCACGAGCGATTTCACGCGCGTTGTCGATAGCAATGTGGTACGGAAGAATTAGAGGACAAGCTTCAGAGATGAAAAGACGCTCACGTACTGGAATACCGCGATCTTCAAGAGGCTTCATTTCTTTTAGAAGTGCGTCAGGCGATAATACTACACCGTTACCAATAACACATTTAACGTTATTGCGTAGGATACCTGATGGAATTAAGTGAAGAACGGTTTTTTCACCGTCAATTACAAGTGTGTGACCTGCATTGTGACCGCCTTGGTAGCGAACCACGTATTTTGCATCTTCAGTTAAAAGGTCAACGATTTTACCTTTACCTTCATCACCCCATTGGGTGCCTAGAACGACTACGTTATTTCCCATCTTTCCAATTTCTGTTGCTAATTAAAAATGGATTCTAGCACTGAATCACACTTCTTGCAGTCACTTTTTGTTCATAAACGTTAATGCTGTACAAAAATAAACCAGCAATCACTGAGGGCAGATGTACAAAGATACTGATATCATAGTGTTTTCACAGACAAAAGGCAGAACCATGTCTAATTCTATCTGGCTCGCAATCGGGCTTGTTCTTATCGTCGAAGGGCTTGGACCCTTGATTGCACCCAACGGCTGGAGAAACATGGTTGCTCAATTAAGCCAACAGCCAGACTCTCAACTGCGCCGTATTGGCGGCTGCCTTGTGGTTGCTGGTGCTGTTATCGCTTTCATGACCTACCGTTAGGTTTTCTCAAAGTACGGAGCTGTCACTACGACTTCCCTCGAAGATTCAATGGTCAACCTGCAGTCTTCAACGAATAGAAAACAAAAAGGCTCCCATCATGGGGAGCCTTTTGATTTTTAGGTACTTAGCTAATTTGATGAATTAACGCATCAGCTTATTTTGCTGGAGCACCGCTTGCTTGATTCATGTATTGGAAGAAGTCAGTCTTCGGATCCAGTACTAGAATGTCGCTCTTATCGCTAAATGATGTCTCATAAGCTTGCAGTGAACGCATGAAGCCATAGAACTCAGGATCTTTACTGTACACATCAGAATAGATCTTCGCTGCTTCTGCATCAGCATCACCACGAGTGATTCGAGCTGTACGGTCAGCTTCAGCAAGAACTGTTGCCACTTCTAGCTCAGCTTGAGCACGGATAACTTCCGCTTTCTCACGACCCTGTGAACGGTGTCTACGAGCAACCGACTCACGCTCTGCACGCATACGGCGGTAGATAGATTCACTGATTTCGTCAGGAAGGTTAATCTTCTTCATTCGGAAATCAACAACTTCAACACCTAAATCAGCCATCGCACTTTCTGCCGTTCCAGACAAAACGTTTTCCATGATCTTATCGCGTTCGCCATCAACTTCTAGTGCTTCTGCAGCCGCTACCGTTGTGACGACTTCGCTATCAGCAGAGTCTGGCAGGATGTCCTTATTACGAGGGCCTGATACGATCTGCTTAATTTCACGAGAACCAATTTCAGAACGAAGAACATCTGTCACTTTACGCTCAAGAAGTGCTTCTGCCGTCATGATATTACCGCCGCCAGTACTCAGGTAAAAACGTCCAAAATCAGCAATACGCCATTTTGCGTAGGTATCAATTAGAACGTCTTTTTTCTCTGATGTTACGAAACGGTCAGAACGACCATCCATCGTTTGAATACGAGCATCAAGTACTTTTACGCGATCAAACATAGGCAGTTTAAAGTGCAGGCCTGGTTCATAGATTCGTGATACGCCGTTGTCATCGAGAACTCGACCAAAACGAATTACCATGCCACGTTCGCCTTCTTGAATCACAAATAGTGACATCAATAGAAGGGCAATCGTCACAACTAATACAGGGATCATTAATTTACGCATTATTAGTATCTCCCTTGGCGTGAACTGTCTGAACGAGTTTGAGTGCTAGACTTTGGATCCGCTTGAGTTTCTAACTCAATTTGATCGTAAGTTGATGATGCTTTTGCAGGGCGAGTGCCCGACTGAGAACCACCTTGTGCGCCTAGCTTATCAATTGGTAGGTATAGCAAGTTACCGCTTGATTCAGAATCAATCAGGACCTTCGATGTGCTTGAGTACACTTTTTCCATTGTATCAAGATACATACGGTTACGTGTTACTTCAGGAGCTGCTTGGTATTCAGGTAGCAGTTTCTCGAACTGAGCCACTTGACCTAGAGCACCATTAACTGTGCGCTCTGAGTAACCCACCGCTTCTTTCTTCAAACGCTCAGCACGACCTGTGGCTTTTGGAAGAATGTCATTTCGGTAAGCTTCAGCTTCACGTTCGAAACGCTCTTCATCCTCACGAGCCGCGATAGCATCATCAAATGCATCTTTCACTTGCTCAGGTGGACGTGCTGACTGGAAGTTCACATCAACAATCAGAATACCCATGTCGTAGCTATCAATAATACGGTTCAACGTTTCTTGAGTGCTTTGACGAATCTGTTGACGACCACTTGTCAGGATACTATCCATTAGTGAGTCACCAATTACCGCACGAAGCGCAGAATCGGTTGCTTGGCGTAAACTGTCGTCGGCATTCGTTACACGATACAAGTACTTGTATGGGTCAGAAACACGGTATTGAACACCCATTTCAACGGTCACAACGTTTTCATCTTTCGTTAGCATCGTGCCAGCAGCACGTAGAGAACGAATCGCTTGAACGTTTACTAGTTGCTCATCTTTGATTTCATCGATGAAGCGTGGGTGCCAGTTAAGACCAGGCTCTTCGATACGGTCGAACTGACCCAATCGAAGTACTACTGCTCTTTCTGCTTCGCCAACGGTGTAGAAACCAGCGAAGAACCAGATAGCAATCGCAATAACGGCAATGACACCAAAGCCAATTGCACCGCCACCACCAATAGATGGTCCGTTACCGCTACCACCCTTTTTACCAAACTTGCCACCTAACTTTTGACTTAGTTTACTAAACACTTCGTCTAGATCTGGCGGTCCTTGATCTCGGCCGCCGCGATTATTGTTCTTACCCCAAGGGTCGTTATCGCGGCCGTTATTATCGCCGTTGTTGTTATTTCCAGGCTCATTCCACGCCATTAGAAAACTCCATCATTGATATGACGTTATACTGTAGCAGTCTCTTTGGTAACGATAAAGTCACCTAAGAGCGCCCCTTCTCTTTTTTCGAGTTTAGACCAATCTATTTGTTGCATTCTAATATCTATCAACAAGTTACCATTGTCATCATATTCTTCCTGTTGAATACATTTCATCTCAAAGAATAAGCTACGAATACGGCCCTGATGTTGATGTGGAATACACAACCGGAATTGAACCATCTGACTCGCTAAACGCTCAGTTAAAGCTTCAAACAGCAGTTCAATACCTTCTCCTTCCATTGCAGAAACCCAAACAGCGCGTGGTGCGCCCTCTTCGTCTCTTTCAATTCGAGGTTTTTGGTCTTCCATGCAGTCAATTTTGTTCATAACTACAAGGGTTGGCACTTCATGAGCATCGATTTCTTCTAATACTTCATGAACAGCCTGAATGTTCTCACGAAAACGGTCATCACTGGCATCAACAACATGTAACAAAATGTCAGCTTCCTGCGTCTCTTGTAACGTAGCCTTGAACGCAGCGACCAAGTCGTGTGGTAGATGACGGATAAAACCTACGGTATCTGCGAGAATTGCAGGCCCGACATCTGCCAATTCAATCTTACGTAGTGTTGGGTCTAAGGTTGCAAACAGTTGGTCTGCCGCATAAACACCAGCACTTGTGATGCGATTGAAAAGTGTTGATTTCCCCGCGTTGGTATAACCAACCAAAGAAATTGTTGGGATTTCAGCTCGATTACGAGCACGTCGTCCTTGTTCACGCTGCTTAGCCACTTTCGCTAAACGACGTAATATTGCCTTTATACGGTCACGCAACAAACGTCGATCGGTTTCCAGTTGAGTTTCACCTGGACCACGAAGACCAATACCACCTTTCTGCCTTTCAAGGTGAGTCCAACCACGAATCAATCGAGTAGAGATATGACGAAGCTGAGCGAGCTCAACTTGTAGCTTACCTTCATGAGTTCGCGCACGTTGTGCAAAGATATCTAAGATCAAACCCGTGCGATCTATCACACGACATTTACACAATTGCTCGAGGTTTCGCTCTTGGGCAGGAGAGAGGGAGTGGTTAAAAATCACAATTTCAGCACCGGTTAGCTGAACAGCTTGTGCGATTTCTAGGGCTTTACCTTCTCCAACGTAGTATTTAGGGAGTGGGGATTGTCGGCTACCAGTAATCACTTGTAGCGTTTCTACCCCCGCTGAGGAGACCAGCATTTCACATTCGCTCAGGTCTTCCCATTCTCCCTCTTGCGTGAAGTTGATATGAACAAGTACGGCTCGCTCGCCGGATTCATAACGGTCAAACAAGCAACCAACTCCTTATTACAGCGCAAGCTGTATCAATTGAACGATTAATCTTCAGTCTTCTCAGGACGATCAGATGGCGCGCGTTGTTGCTCGCCGCTGTGGTGACTAACTGCACGAGCAGGAACCACAGTAGAAATAGCATGCTTGTAAACCATTTGGTTTACTGTGTTCTTCAATAAGATCACGAATTGATCGAAAGACTCGATCTGACCTTGCAGCTTGATGCCGTTAACAAGATAGATAGAGACTGGAATGCGCTCACGACGGAGTGCATTTAGGAATGGGTCTTGTAGCGATTGCCCCTTAGCCATTTTATTTTCCTTATTTATATTTTGTTGTAATTATTTAGCTAGTGGTGCACAAAAAGGTGCGGCCTTTGCATCTGAGCTAAACGAATAAAAAAACTCCGTTGTTATTGAAAGGCTGTGATTTTTTAAAAGCCTCAATAACGGATCCTTCCGGAGTATATTCACGCAAAAGCGATCACATTATACACAGCAATACTAATCAGATGCTATTGCATCTGAAAGAGTTTCTAACGCCTGTTCAATGTTCTCGCTATCCAACCAAGTTAAATCATCCCAACTGCGTAACCAGGTGATTTGTCGCTTGGCCAATTGACGGGTTGCGCAGACACCACGGAAAACCGCTTCGTCTAAATCGCAATTCCCATCTAAATAATCCCACATCTGCCTATAACCAACGCATCGGATCGATGGCAGTTCAGGGTGAAGATCTTCTCTGGCGTACAACGCTTTCATTTCATCTTCAAATCCCGCTTCTATCATCTTCTCGAAACGCAGCTCAATGCGGCGATGGAGTTCTTTCCTTTCCTTGGGAGCTATTGCAAATTGTTTTACACGAAATGGCAGGCTATCGCCTTTCGTTTGAGTTAGCTCTGTTAATGTTTTACCCGAAATTCGGTAAACTTCCAATGCCCTTGAAAGCCTTTGTGGATCATTTGGGTGTATTCTTTCAGCGGATACGGGATCTATCTCTCTTAATTGATCATGCAAAGCTTGCCAACCTTGCTCGATAGATTCCGCTTCAATCTGCTTGCGTATCTCTTGATCCGCAGCGGGCAATGGCGATAAACCTTCCAACAATGCTTTGTAGTACAGCATTGTGCCACCAACAAGTAGCGGGATTTTACCTTCCGCTACAATCTTATTCATTTCACTGATCGCATCACGACGAAAATCAGCCGCAGAATACGCTTCGCTTGGATCGAGAATATCAATCAAGCGATGAGGCGCGAGCGCGAGCTCTTCTGCATCCGGCTTAGCAGTACCAATATCCATATCTTTGTAGATTAGCGCCGAATCGACACTGATGATCTCTACCGGGTATTTCTGACGCAAGCGAATAGCTAAATCTGTTTTACCTGATGCCGTAGGCCCCATTAAAAACAACGCTAAAGGTAATTTTTCAGTCATGATATTTTGTATTTATTTCTCTGTTAGAGCACTTAATTAAAAGGCTTCATGTCGCGATACACTTGTCTACTAAGAAAAGCCTCATCGCAACAGTTAAATCGTAAACAGCCGAAGCCGTAAATAAGCTTAATTTATCTAAAACTCAGCTGTGCAAATTCACCTACAAACTAAGCCATAAAAACAGCGATGGTTGCAGAAAAGTCGATAGGATTAACAAATTCGGGATCATCTAATGGAAGTAGACCATGCCAAAGTTGCTCAAGTTCCCCAACTAGTTGAACCGCTTCAGATAAAGTGTAGTCGTTTTTTACTTGTGCTGTCTGAATCCCGATCCAGTTAACCAGTAATGGTAACGTATCGCTAGAAAAGCTATGACCTTGAGTTTCCGAAGCCTGAGCGTTTATTGAAGCCGCGTACGATAACAGATCTGGGATCAAAATTTGTAAGTTTTGCTGCCTCAAAGGAGAAGGCACTCCCATCACCATTATCGCTTCGTTATTCCTAGCTTTAAGCTCAATACCAAGTAATGCCAGTGTTTGGCTCAACGCCTTAGCGACCTCAACCAGTTCACTACCTAACTTGATGGATAAAGGCACCAGTAATGGTTGGCTCTTTAACGCGCCATCACGCGTATCAAGCTGACCAACAACACGTAATAACTCAGCCTTAGCCAAAGAAACCAACACGCAGCCGTTCTTATTGCCCATCACTAGGTACTGACGTTCCACAATCGAGACCGCTTTGCCCAAGTCCGTCACAGGAGCTCTTGGTTTTGAATGAACTAGATTCTGTTGAGCCGGCTTAGCTTCTTTATTTGCTATGTTGTCTATATTTTCTAAGTTGTCTCTGGTTTCTACTGATGCCACATGCTCTTGAGGCGATGATGGAGCTACAACTTGTTCATCAAAATCTGGCGTTTTCAGAAGCTCTTTGTAGGCTTTCACTTCACGCTTAGAGGGCGCTGGTTCACCATGATGTTGGTTTGGCTCTTTCTCTTTTTTAGGTTCAGGTCGGGACTCGATCCACTCTTGGCGAGGCGAACCGGTAAAACTGGTTTCATGAGCCGACGAACCTATGTTAGATGACGAACCTCGGCTAGACGATGAGCCATAATGTTGTCCACCATCACTAACGCTGTGTTGAGATTGATCATAAGCACGCTCAGACTCTGCTTTTCTTGGATAGGCTGGCGTTTGCTCAATAGCATGTCGCGCCCTTTCAGATGGAGGGCTTTGATCAGATTCTGAGGTTTGATCCGAATAAGCAGGGACAGCGCTTTCTTGCGTTGGGTAACTCGTCGCATCACTAGATTTAGGAATTGCATTACCTTGCTGATAATTCGTTGCTTCTGATTGATGAAACGCAGACTGCTTGATCGGTGCTGCATCGATTTGTTTGCTTTGGGCTAAGCCATCACTCAACGCTTGGTAGATAAAGTCGTGTACAAGGCGGGCTTGATGAAAACGCACTTCATGTTTGGCTGGATGAACATTCACGTCCACCTGATGTGGGTCTAGCTCAATGAACAACACATACGTCGCGAATTGGTCAGGGCGCAGGCTAGTCTCATAGCTTTGGCGAATCGCATGATTGATCAGCTTATCTCGCATCATACGACCATTCACATAACAGTATTGAAGATCGCTTTGCTGCCTTGCTCCTTCAGGCGTGGTGATCCAGCCATGAAGTTTTAAGCCTTGATGCTCAAGTTCGATCTTAAGCATATGGCGAACAAAAGGATTGCCACATACCGCTGCGATGCGCTTTTCGGCTTGAACTTGTGTTTTTGCAGCGCGGTACTGACGAATCATTTTACCGTTATGACGAAGGTTAATCGTCACATCAAAACGACTCAATGCAATGCGTTTAAGCAACTCATCGATATGCGTGAATTCGGTTTTCTCTGTGCGTAAGAATTTACGTCGTGCCGGAGTATTGAAAAACAGATCCAATACCTCAACCGAGGTGCCAATGGGATGCGCTGCTGGCTGCAGTTTTACCTGCATATCACGACCTTCACTGTGCGCTGCCCAAGCTTGATCCTGAGTCGTAGGCCGTGAAGTCATAGTTAGACGCGCAACAGAGCTAATACTCGCCAGTGCTTCACCTCGGAAACCTAGGCTGACGATCGCTTCAAGGTCATCAAGAGTATGAATTTTAGAGGTAGCATGACGGCTTAATGCCAAGGCTAGCTCATCTTTAACAATGCCCTTGCCGTTGTCACGAACGCGGATCATCTTAGCGCCACCTTTCTCGATATCAATATCGATACGTGTCGCACCAGAATCCAAACTGTTCTCAACCAACTCTTTCACAACCGAAGCAGGTCTTTCTACCACTTCGCCCGCTGCAATTTGGTTAGCTAACCGAGCTGGCAGTATTTTGATCGTCATATGTATAGCTACCTTACTGCCATTTATAGAAGCACTTCTCGCGTTTGAGATTGCTTCTATGTTCTAAACATTACTTCAACACTAGCCAACTATTTGTGCGGAATAATCAGCACTTGGCCAATGGCCAACTCATCGGAACGTAGTTTGTTTGCTTGACGAATACTGTTGACGCTCACGCCATATTTCGAAGCAATCTTGCCAAGATAATCGCCTCTTGCAACTTTATGTTTACGTAGAGGTATATCTTTTACTTCAACCGTAATACGTAACTTTTGACCTACTCTCACGGTTTCTGATTTCAAGTGGTTCTCACGTTTAATGCTTGCTACCGACACTTTGTAACGGCTAGCGATTTTGCCTAAGTACTCTCCAGACTTAACCGTGTGTGTCACCGTTTTACGGCTTGTTGTGGTCGCCGCTTGTGAACCCGAGCTTGGGATTTTTAGAGTTTGCCCTACCGCTAAGCTCGTCGACTTCAAACCATTCAACTTCACTATTGCTTGTGTAGACGTGCCGTACTTCTTCGCAATCACAGACAATGATTCACCACGCTGTACTTTGTGCTGACTGGTAGAGTTAGAAGCTGCCGCCGCGTTAGAAATAATAATCCCTTCTGGTGGATTCGCTTTCAAATATTTAACGACCGCTTTGGTCACAGCTCGCGCAAGTTTGTCTTGATGCGAACGTTGGAAAAGAAGCTTCTCTTCGGTCGGGTTCGAAATAAAGCCTGTTTCTACAAGTACCGATGGAATTTGTGGTGAACGTAACACTGCCAAACTGGTGTTAATCGGCTTACTGTTATGCAGTTTTGCGACCTTACCCATTTCAGAGAGAATGGTCGTTGCCAGTTTATAGCCCTCTTTTTGAGAGTGGCTAAACTGCAAATCAAGCAAGGTTTGGTTGACGTTTTTATCGGCGATATTGCCAGTAAACGCAGCACCACTGCCGCCCAGCAATTCTGACTGTTTCTCTTTGTTCTCAATCCAACGGGAAATCTCAGTATTTGCTCGTCGAGTATTCAACACGAACACCGAACCACCTCTTGGTTGAGGCGTCGTAAAGGCATCGGCGTGAATGGAGATCAAGAGGTGTGCTTCGTTCTCACGAGCAATTGCAACACGTCTGTTCAGGTTTACAAAGTAATCAGCATTACGTGTTAAACGCGTTTTGATTCCCGGAACTGCATTCAACTGCGCGGCGATCTTTTTCGAAATACTAAGAGTCGCATTCTTCTCATATTTACGAGATGGGCCAATGGAACCAGGATCTTCACCACCGTGACCAGGGTCAATCACAATCAGAACATCGCGCTGACGCTTAACTTGATTGAGGTTCTTACTCACTGTTGGCTTACTCGGCGTTGATGTTGCTTTGCCTTTACTTGCCGCACCGTGAGGTAAGTCGATCACCAAGCGATGTCCGTACTGACCACCAGGAGTTGGACTGAGTTTAAACAACTCTGCTTTAGAGGACTTCTTTAACTCAAAAACCAAGCGATAGGTGTTTTTGTCTGGCGGTGAGCTCTTACGAATCTTAGATAGAACAGGGCTGTCTTTCACCACGACCGGTAACTTGGTTGCAAGGTTGGTCTTTTTTAAATCAACAACCAAGCGACTCGGGCTACTCAGGGTGAAATAGCTGAAATCCGCTTCTGATTTTAAATCGATTACCACACGAGTTTCTTCTGGAGAAGGCCAGACCCTTAAACTCTTTAGTGAGTTTGCAGAAACAAGTGAAGAAAACAGTATAGAAAAAACAGCAGCCATCATGGCTACTGCTGAAATAAGGCGTCTAGAAATCAACATAACTCCAACTGACTAAGTAAGCGCTGTCCGTATTCACTGTTAGCGGTTAAAGAAACAATGCGGTGATCGTCTTGGTAACGGATATCAATGTCCAAATCTGCTTCTGGTAGCATTCCATAACCTTTCTCAGGCCATTCAACCAAACAGATAGCATCTGGTGTGAAGTAGTCACGAATCCCCATAAACTCTAATTCTTCAGGATCGGCTAGGCGATAAAGATCAAAATGGTACACCTGCCAATCGGCAAGTTGATAAGGTTCAACTAGAGTATACGTTGGGCTCTTTACATTTCCTTGATGGCCAAGTGCTTTTACAAAACCACGACTGAAGGTCGTTTTACCTGCGCCAAGATCACCATGCAGATAAATCGTTGTCTGCTGTGAGCAAAGATTAGAAAGCTCCGTTCCTAATTGAATCGTTGCTTGTTCATCTTTCAAAGTAAATTGTTTAGTGCTCATGAATACGTTCTCTAAAAATCGATCGTTGACTATATAAAAATCAAAAGAACAAGAATAGTAAACCGTGATGCTTTTGGGAGACAAGCACTCAAGTGTAAGTTCTATGAAAAATACTGATCAAAACACGTCTGTTCTGGTCAATACCACTGAGATCCGTTAAGATCCGCCCCCATTTTTGCCGAACCTAATTTTAATTAGCCTTATCTCTAATTGTAAAACAGAGAAAATAAGAATTAAGAATCAAGCCATGAATCTAGACCATCTTGCTGAAAAAATTAAAATCTGGGGAAAAGAGCTAGGCTTTCAAAAAGTTGGCATCTGCGATGTTGACTTAAGTGAACACGAAGCCCCTCTTCAAGCATGGCTAGATGCTGGCAACCACGGCGAAATGGATTGGATGGCTCGACATGGGATGATGCGTGCACGTCCTGATGAACTTCACCCAGGCACCATTCGAGTGATCAGCGCTCGAATGAATTACCTACCACCAGAAGCTCAGTTCGCCTCTAACCTAAGCGATACCACTCAAGGCTACATCAGCCGTTATTCTTTAGGCCGCGACTATCACAAATTGTTCCGTAACCAGTTGAAAAAGCTGGGACAAAGAATTGAAAAAGAAGTCGAAGGTTTAGATTCACGCCCTTTCGTCGATTCAGCGCCGATTTTGGAACGACCGCTCGCTCAAAAAGCAGGGTTGGGCTGGACAGGTAAACACTCATTAATTCTTGATAAAGACGCTGGCTCTTGGTTCTTCCTAGGAGAATTGTTAGTTAACATTCCTCTTCCAACAGATGAACCCAGTGTCGATGAGTGCGGCAAATGCACCGCATGTATCACCTCTTGTCCAACTGGCGCCATTATTGCTGATGGCGTAGTGGATGCTCGAAAATGTATCTCGTACTTAACCATTGAATATGATGGTGTGATCCCGGAAGAGTTTAGAGACGCAATTGGTAATCGTATTTACGGTTGCGATGACTGTCAGTTAGTTTGCCCGTGGAACCGCCATGCCGAAATCACTGAGCAAACAGACTTCCACCGCAGAGAAGACTTCCGAGAGGCAGACCTAGTTTCACTTTCAAGTTGGGATGAAGCTACCTTCCTAAAGAAGATGGAAGGCTCAGCGATAAGACGTATCGGACACACCCAGTGGTTACGCAATATATTTGTTGCTATGGGCAACGCGCCATTTCAACAACGCATTGTTGAAACACTGGAATCTCATCGTGGCAACAACGAAATGCTGGATGTGCATATTGAGTGGGCTTTAAATAAACAACTACAACAGTTACCCAATGCTAGCAGCATGCAAGAAGATAGCTCTACGCAGAAAAATAGCTGTGTGCAAAAAAATAGCAGCAAAATCCTCACCAAAAAGCACAGGCTAATACGCATCGTTGAGAAAGGGCTACCAAGAGACGCCTAGCCCCTTATCCATCAACGATTGGTAGGCTAATCCACACCAACAACCCACCATACAACACAACTCGTTGCACATAATTCTCGAACAATGTTTGACCTTGTTCTCAATTCTGACAATGTGGAAAAAATTCAGAACTCTCGTAAACTTCCGACACCCTCGCAAAGTTAAACACAGTACCGATAAATGATTAAGATCAAAAAACAACAAGTTAACGATCTTTTATCAAATTCAGGATAATCATTCAACTTGATAAAAAACAACAAGTTACGATCGCCACAATTCAGCTAATATATTGAAAACAAGAAAGATCTTTTAGGGATATGTAAAGAATTGAGACTGAAATAACTTTATCAACCAAGTTGTCCACATCTAGTATTTTGTGGATAAGTCTGTTTATAGATATGAAAAACCTCAAGTATCTGCTTCAGAGACCTGATGTTTACTAGCATTCCAGTTGCTAAGAAATATTTAAGACAAAAAAATATCCACCATGATGGAGGATTATTTGCTTTTTGGGGGAATTATGCTTCGCAGCATTAAAGAAAGAGCGTGACCCTTAAGGTCGTCTTTAAACTCTGTGATCTAAAGAAAAACACGGTGGTTTAAAGAGTCTTAATAGCTTTTTAGAAGAAAGCTGGAGCGATACATCGGGTTCGAACCGATGACCTCAACCTTGGCAAGGTTGCGCTCTACCAACTGAGCTAGTATCGCATTAGTTAATCGCTGCTCTTACTACCTTGGGCAACAGATAGCGCTTAACTGTAATGTGGTTGCGGGAGCCGGATTTGAACCGACGACCTTCGGGTTATGAGCCCGACGAGCTACCAAACTGCTCCATCCCGCGTCCGGATGCATTATTTGAGTTAATGACTCTGTTCTCTAAAAAGAGAGAATTTGGAGCGATACATCGGGTTCGAACCGATGACCTCAACCTTGGCAAGGTTGCGCTCTACCAACTGAGCTAGTATCGCATAAGCTAACCGTTCATCTTTTCTGCTACAAAGCATCAAATCAACGTTCAACTGTAATGTGGTTGCGGGAGCCGGATTTGAACCGACGACCTTCGGGTTATGAGCCCGACGAGCTACCAAACTGCTCCATCCCGCGTCCGGATGTTTCTCTTTTCGCATCATTACCGTTTAAGACAATGAGACTAAACCATTTTCAATCTGAGTACTTTCTCTAGGAGATGACTTCTAAGAACTGAATTTGGAGCGATACATCGGGTTCGAACCGATGACCTCAACCTTGGCAAGGTTGCGCTCTACCAACTGAGCTAGTATCGCATAAGCTAACCGTTCATTTTTCTACTAAGAAGCATCAAATCAACGTTCAGCTGTAATGTGGTTGCGGGAGCCGGATTTGAACCGACGACCTTCGGGTTATGAGCCCGACGAGCTACCAAACTGCTCCATCCCGCGTCCGGATGCATTATTTAAGTTAATGACTCTGTTCTCTAAAAAGAGAGAATTTGGAGCGATACATCGGGTTCGAACCGATGACCTCAACCTTGGCAAGGTTGCGCTCTACCAACTGAGCTAGTATCGCATAAGCTAACCGTTTATCTTTTCTGCTACAAAGCATCAAATCAACGTTCAACTGTAATGTGGTTGCGGGAGCCGGATTTGAACCGACGACCTTCGGGTTATGAGCCCGACGAGCTACCAAACTGCTCCATCCCGCGTCCGGATGCATTATTTGAGTTAATGACTCTGTTCTCTAAAAAGAGAGAATTTGGAGCGATACATCGGGTTCGAACCGATGACCTCAACCTTGGCAAGGTTGCGCTCTACCAACTGAGCTAGTATCGCATAAGCTAACCGTTCATCTTTTCTGCTACAAAGCAGTGATCAACGTGTAACTGTAATGTGGTTGCGGGAGCCGGATTTGAACCGACGACCTTCGGGTTATGAGCCCGACGAGCTACCAAACTGCTCCATCCCGCGTCCGGATGCATTGTTTAAGTACAATGAAACTTGACCATATTCTTCAGTGCAAAGCACGAGAGAGAATTTGGAGCGATACATCGGGTTCGAACCGATGACCTCAACCTTGGCAAGGTTGCGCTCTACCAACTGAGCTAGTATCGCATTAGTTAATCGCTTCTCTTACTGCCTTGGGCAATAAATGGCGCCTAACTGTAATGTGGTTGCGGGAGCCGGATTTGAACCGACGACCTTCGGGTTATGAGCCCGACGAGCTACCAAACTGCTCCATCCCGCGTCCGGATGCATTGTTTAAGACAATGAGACTAAACCATTTTCATTCTGAGCACTTTCTCAAAGAGACAGCTTCTAAGAATAGAATTTGGAGCGATACATCGGGTTCGAACCGATGACCTCAACCTTGGCAAGGTTGCGCTCTACCAACTGAGCTAGTATCGCATTAGTTAATCGCTGCTCTTACTGCCTTGGGCAATAAATGGCGCCTAACTGTAATGTGGTTGCGGGAGCCGGATTTGAACCGACGACCTTCGGGTTATGAGCCCGACGAGCTACCAAACTGCTCCATCCCGCGTCCGGATGCATTGTTTAAGTACAATGAAACTTGACCATATTCTTCAGTGCAAAGCACGAGAGAGAATTTGGAGCGATACATCGGGTTCGAACCGATGACCTCAACCTTGGCAAGGTTGCGCTCTACCAACTGAGCTAGTATCGCAAACTGAAACGTCTTTCGCCGTTCAGGGCTGCGAATTATAAGAGCATTTTTTTGTGATGCAAGTCCTTAATGCAAAAATCAGCAAGTTTTTACTCAACTGCTGTAAAAGCACACAGATTTGCAAAAAAAATAACTCTTATGTCCCTGAAAAGTTAGATAAACGTGAACATTTGATCCGATTAGATGTTAATAATCGTTTTTCGATAGTACTGCAGCTCAGCAATCGACTCTCGAATATCGTCTAATGCAAGGTGGCTTCCCGACTTAGAAAAACCATCTAACACTTCAGGTTTCCAACGGCGAGTCAGCTCTTTCAGGGTGCTAACATCAACATAGCGGTAGTGGAAGTACTCTTCCAGCTCTGGCATGTGCTTGTATAAAAAGCGGCGATCTTGGCCAATGCTGTTGCCACAAATGGGTGACTTACCTTTTGGTACCCATTTTTCAAGAAACTCAATCGTTTGTTGAATGGCATCTTGCTCTGAAACGGTACTGTCTTGAATTCGTTTCACTAGGCCACTACCGGTGTGAGTCGTTGTGCACCACTCGTCCATCTTGTCCAATTCACTCTGAGGTTGGTGAATAGCCAAAACAGGTCCTTCAGCCAGGATATTAAGCTCACTATCAGTAACGATAGTCGCAATTTCAATGATTTTATGAGTTTCAGGATCAAGTCCTGTCATCTCGAGATCAACCCAAATAAGGTTCTGATCGCTAAAGGACATAAGGCGTCGCCTATTTGTTTATGTATAAAAGAGGTACTATACCCAAATAACTATACTCAAACTAGCTTTAGAGCCATCGAAATCATATGGCAGTAGCAACATCCAGTTTGAGTTCCCAATCATCAAGTTAGATGTGTTAAGTGAAAAATTGTGGCTAAAAAAAAGAAGTTAACCAAAGGTCAGGTACGTCGCGTACGTAGCAACCAGAACAAGCGACTCAAGAAAGAAGATTCTATCCAGTGGGATGAGAACATGCTTGGCGGAACAAAAAGCGGACTCGTGATTACGCGCTTTGGTCAACATGCCGATATCGAAGATCTTGAAACCAACGAAGTTCACCGTTGTAACTTACGTCGTAGTATCGAAACGCTAGTTTCCGGAGACAAAGTAACTTGGCGCGCAGGGCTTGAGTCAATGGCTGGTATCTCAGGTGTTGTCGAAGCCGTTGAGCCAAGAACGTCAATGCTAACTCGCCCTGACTACTATGATGGCCTAAAACCGGTTGCGGCAAACGTAGACCAAATGGTTATCGTTTCAGCAGTACTACCAGAGCTATCACTTAATATCATCGACCGCTACTTGATCGCCTCTGAAACGGTGAATATTGCCCCTTTAGTTGTGCTCAATAAAGTCGACTTGCTGACAGAACAACAAATTAGCGAATACCGCGAAACACTGAAGATATACGAGAAAATCGGCTATAAAGTCATGTTCGTCAGTAAAGAGTCGGGGTACGGTATCAAAGAGTTGGAAGCTGAACTGAAAGATCGTATCAACATTTTCGTTGGTCAATCTGGCGTAGGTAAATCCAGCGTAGTGAATGCACTGATGCCAACATTGGACATTGAAGAAGGTGCAGTTTCTGAAAACTCAGGACTGGGTCAACACACCACCACAGCAGCGCGTTTGTATCACTTCCCTTCTGGTGGTGATCTTATCGACTCCCCAGGGGTACGTGAATTCGGCCTATGGCATTTAGAACCCGATGAAGTCACAGATGCTTTCATTGAATTCAAGCCATACCTAGGTGGTTGTAAGTTCCGCGACTGTAAACACAATGACGACCCAGGATGTCTTCTGCGTGAAGCTGTAGAGGACGGGAAAATTAGCCGCTTACGTTTTGCTAGCTACCACCGCATTATTGAAACAATGGCTGACAACAAAGATAACCGTCAGTACTCACGCAGCAAGAAAGCCGATCTCTAATCGCGTTTTTGTGAACAAATGTGTGCATTTACTGACAATTGGCGCGAATTTAAGTAACATCTCGCGCCCTAAACCGTCATCGACAGATTTAATTGAAAAACAATTAGCATTGGAAAATTAATACAATGGATAAGATTAAAGTTGGATTGCAGTACTGGATCCCACAGCATGGGCTAACTCGCCTAGTCGGTAAACTGGCATCTGCTAAAGCGGGTGGCTTAACGACAGCGATCATCAACTGGTTCATCAAGCAATACAAAGTAAACATGGATGAAGCTCTGCATAGCGATCCAAAACACTTTAAGACATTCAATGAATTCTTCGTGCGTGAATTAAAAGAAGGCATGCGTCCTATCGCAGAAGGTGAGTCTGTGATTGTTCACCCCGCTGATGCTCGCGTAAGCCAATTTGGCCCAATTACTGACGGTCAACTGATTCAAGCTAAAAACCATAACTACTCAGCTCGTGAGCTATTAGGTGGTGATGCTGCTCTAGCGGATGAATTTAAAGACGGCGAATTCGCAACGCTTTACTTGTCGCCAAGTGATTACCATCGCGTGCACATGCCATGTGACGGCACACTGCGTCAGATGATCTACGTTCCGGGTGACCTTTTCTCAGTTAACCCGTTAACAGCAGAGAACGTTCCAAACCTATTCGCACGTAATGAACGTGTCGTTTGTATCTTTGATACTGAGTTTGGCCCAATGGCACAAGTGCTGGTTGGTGCAACTATCGTTGGCAGCATCGAGCAAGTATGGGCTGGCACCATTACTCCACCTCGAGGTAACTCAGTTTACAAGTGGGATTACCCTGCACAAGGTGATACAGCCGTCGTCTTGAAGAAAGGCGAAGAGATGGGCCGCTTTAAGCTTGGTTCAACGGTTATCAACCTGTTCGCTAAAGACGCAATCAAGTTTGACGAAACGATGCAAAATGGTGAAAAAACCGTTCTAGGCACCCCTTTCGCGCATATTGCGGGCAAAGACGCTGAAGTAAATGAAGAGACTGCTGAAACTGTTGAGAACACAGACCAAGCATAACTTCCTGAGTAAACTTGTCGATACAAGTTCACTCATAGACATATTAAAGGCGCGTTATTTCGAGTAAATAACGCGCCTTTCTCGTCTCTGCCCATAATGTTCGTAGCCCTTCGTAACAATTTCATCGACACTTATAACAAGCTCATCGCCATTCGTAATAAATTCAGAACACCCCATAAAAAGATTGACTAAAAACAAAACAACTGTCGAAACCTTAAACAACTTTTCGATTTTACAACCCGCCTCCAAGTACCAAAGATCCAGATAACTTACTCTATTTGAAGATGTTTTATTCATAGGGTCTTTGTACATGCCTAAACTCAATATTGGCGTTCTGGTCAAGCTGTTGATTTGTTTTGCGATTCCCTTAGGCGTGTTATTCATGCCAATAGATTCCATACCTATCGATGACCTCACGCTGATTCAACACCGCTTGTTGGCGATATTCTTACTGGCAGCTCTACTGTGGGTGCTTGAACCCGTTCCGGTATTCGCTACTTCCATTTTGATCATTGCGCTTGAACTGGTGATGATTTCCGACAAGGGTTTACATCTATTTAGAAACCCACCAGCAGGACACGAACTCGGTGAATTAATCAAATATACCGACATCTTCGGTGCATTTTCGTCACCAATCATCATCCTTTTCATGGGTGGCTTTGCTCTTGCGATATCCGCATCCAAATACGAACTCGACAACAATTTAGCTCGCGTGCTGCTCAAACCATTTGGCACAGAGCCGCGCTTTATTATGCTGGGTTTAATGCTTATCACCGCCGTGTTCTCAATGTTCATGTCAAATACCGCAACAACGGTAATGATGCTTGCGCTGCTTGGTCCGATCGTAGCTTCTGCACCAAAAGGCGACATGGGGATTAAGGCGCTCGTATTGTGTATTCCAATTGCTGCCAACACCGGTGGTATCGCGACACCCATAGGTACACCACCCAACGCGATCGCTCTGCAATACCTAGCTGGCGAGAACAGTATCGACTTCCTTAGCTGGATGATGATGGGCTTACCCTTTGTGATCATCCAACTCACCATCGCTTGGTTTCTCCTACAAAAACTCTTCCCTTCGAAAGAAAGAAATATGGTCCTCAAGCTTGATGGACAATTTAAAAAGAGCTGGCGAGCGATTGTGGTTTACATCACTTTCGCTGCGACAATCTTATTGTGGATGACCACCAAACTGCATGGCATGAACACTTATGTGGTCTCTATCATTCCACTGGCTGTCTTTACTCTCACTGGCATCATGGGTAAAGAAGAACTCAAGCTGATTAACTGGGATGTGTTGTGGCTGGTTGCGGGTGGTATTGCGATTGGGATTGGCTTGGATAAAACAGGCTTAGCCGCTGCACTCGCACACGCGATTGATTATGAATCGCTCTCGCCGACTGCAGTGGTACTAACGCTGTCTATCGTGTGTTGGCTAATGGCTAATTTCATGTCGAACACCGCTACCGCAAACTTGCTGATGCCGATAGCAGCTGCGATTGGCGCTTCTATGGAAAGCCTAGTAGCAATTGGAGGCTTACAAGGCTTGCTGGTTGTGGTCGCCTTCTCGGCATCGCTCGGGATGATTCTTCCAGTATCGACGCCACCAAACTCGCTGGCTTACTCAACTGGGCTTATCGAAAGCAAAGATATGGCGAAGATGGGTATCATCTTAGGGATTGTCGGCTTACTCATGGTCTACCTCGCGCTGTTTATTATCACCTAGCACTTCAATTCCTCCCCTCCGTCCAGCTAGTAATCGTGACCTCGCTAGCTGGCGGGCTACCAGATTTTAACCAATAAGATAAATCCTGATAACAATTAACACCTTAGCAGCAACCAATTGTGATTCCACTTCACTGTTTATTAAAAATAATCATATATATATTTAAATTATGATTTTCAACACGTTTCGAACTTTAAATATAACGACACTAGACACCTAGCAGAGACACATCCGTTCGCAATCCAACGCGTCGCTGTCATTAGCCTTTTATCCAAGAAGGAGGGATAAACCTTGAGACATACTATTAAGTTCAAAATTCAGATCGCTATCGCGGTTATTATTGCCGTCGTAAGTGGCGCTCAAGCTTGGATATCTGTTAATCAGCTTACTCAAGAAACTGAAGTCGCGATCAACCAACAGGTGAAAAACGTGAGTGTTGGTACGACGAACTACATTGCCGATTGGTTATCGATCCGCAGTGATATGATGCTTGCCAATGAATCGACCATTTCAAGCAATAGCAACTCTGATCGCGAGTTATTGATCACCAAGCAAGCCGGGCAATTCTTGTCTGTTTATGCAGGATTCAGTGATGGCAGTATAGCTTATGGCGACAAGGCTGAGGATTGGCCAGCAGACTACGACCCACGATCCCGCCCTTGGTATAAAGATGCAAACGCGACATCTGAACTCATCATTACCGAACCTTATCAAGATTTTGACGGCAGCATTGTCATCAGTTTCGCTAAAGCATTTAATGGTGAAAGACAGGGTGTTATCGCGGCAGACTTAACCGTAACCAGCATTATTGATACCGTACTCAATGTAAAACTCGATAATGACGGTTTTGCTTTTTTAGTCGACGGTAATAACAACATCGTCGCCTACAGTGATGAAGAGTTGAGTCAGAAACCACTGACGAATTTGAACCCAGAGCTAACGGTCGACAAAGTATCACAACTGCTCCAAAACCAAATGATCACGACGTTAACTTGGCCTGGTCAAGGCGATAAAATGGTCTACATCGCTAACGTTCCGAATACCGATTGGTCATTGGGTATTGTGATCGATAAAGAAATGGCATTTTCTGCGGTATCCGATGCCATTCAATTTATCACGCTTACCTCTTTGATTTTATACATCGTCATTTCGATTGCGAGCACAATGGTGATTAACCGCTTGCTGCACCCACTGCAAACATTGTCTGAAGCACTGACTCAGCTTGCTCAAGGCAGAGGCGACCTGACTCAGCGTATTGATATCAAGCGCATGGATGAAATTGGCAAACTTGCCGAGCTCGTGAACCAGTTCTTGAGCCAGATGCAAAGCATGCTTAAGGGCGTAATCGAGCACAGTCACGACTTAAACAACCATGCGGAAAAAGCCAATCAACTGGCTACGCAATCTTCGATTCGAGTCGAGAACCAACAAAACGACATCAACCAAATTGCGACTGCGATTCATGAAATGTCCGCCACCGCAGCTGAAGTGGCCAGCCATGCCGAATTAACCGCCTCCGCATCTCAGGCATCCGCTACCGCTTGTAACGAAGGCCAAGAGGTTATCCAACAAAACCGCGATGCGATTACAGGCCTTGCGACTCAAGTTGAAGATGCAGCCAATGTTATTCGTGAATTAGAGAGTAATGCTCAAAGCATCAACCAGATCCTATCCACCATTCAAGGCATTGCCGAACAGACCAACCTGTTGGCATTGAACGCTGCGATTGAAGCCGCTCGAGCGGGTGAACAAGGTCGTGGGTTTGCCGTTGTGGCCGATGAAGTGCGAGTGCTCAGCCAAAGAACGCATGGCTCAACCGAAGAAATCCGCGTGATGATTGATACGCTGCAGAAAAATACCGAACATGCCGTTGAAAGCATGACCACTAGCACTCAGTTAGCAGAGAACAGTGTTGGCTTCGCAGAACAAGCTCATGGCAGCCTGACTAAGATCACTCAGGCAATCACTGAAATCAACGATATGGCGCTGCAAATAGCGAGTGCTGCGGAAGAGCAACGCGCGGTCAGCGAAGACATCAGCCGTAATACGCAAGGAATCAAAGACGCCTCCGACGATTTGGCCCAGCAAGCGGAAAGCAGTCGCAATAGCTCAAATGAAATGAGCAGCGCTGCAGAGTCGATGCGCCAAGACGTGGAGCGCTTTAAGGTATAGCGCACCTCAAGCAAAGTAAGTTGAACAACGCCAACAAGCGACAGCTGACATAAACAAATAACTGAAACAAAGTAGTTCTTTCATAAGAATCACTTTGTTCTCAGTTCGGTTTGATGCATATTGATGAGCTAATTTATCCCAGACACAAGGATGTTATTCAGATGGGATTTGAATGGTTAGCTCTAGCTGCCGCTTTTCTTTGGGCCATTGCGAGCCTAATGTCAGTAAAGCCTGCCCAACACTTAGGTTCTTTCGCCTATAGCCGTTGGAGAATGGGTTGTACCGCGATCATCTTATCGAGCATGGCTTGGGTTACCGGAGGTTGGTCAACTGTCGAAGCCAATCTAATCACGCCGATGATGCTATCTGGCCTGATTGGTATATTCATTGGTGATACCGCCCTATTTGCCTGTTTGAACCGAATGGGACCGCGCCAAGCGGGTTTGCTGTTCTCTTGTCACGCCGTGTTCTCGGCGATTCTTGGTTACTTCCTGTTTAGTGAAAGCATGACTTCGGTAGAGCTGATTGGCTCAGCTTTGGTGTTTAGTGGTGTATTAACTGCGATATTCTTTGGTCGTCGAGGACAAGCCAACAACCAGCTTGAAACCATCAAAGGCACAGTGTGGATTGGTGTTGCTCTGGGAATTACAGCGGCGATTTGCCAAGCATTGGGCGGCATCATAGCCAAACCCGTGATGCAAACCAGTATTGACCCTATCGCCGCTTCAGCCATTCGAATGATCACCGCCTTTGTGGCTCACTCACTGTTTCGCTTAACGGGCGCTAAACTTTCACGCGCACTTAACCCAATGAATAAGCAGATATTCGCGATTACCGCAGTTAACGGTTTTCTAGCGATGGCGGTGGGAATGACGCTGATCTTGTATGCGTTGCAGGAAGGCAATGTCGGCATGGTCGCTCTGTTATCTTCAACCACGCCAATCATGTTGTTACCGATACTCTGGCTTTACACCAAGCAAAGACCGAACGCTTACGCTTGGATCGGTGCCATTGTTGCTGTAGTGGGTACCGGTATTCTAGTCAGCTAGTGAAGCGGATAGTTAATGACGATTAATTATCCGCTAAAAACAAAAACAAAAACAAAAAGCTAAGAGCGCGGGAACGGAAAAGCCGTCACATCATCGATATGGTCATAACCTAACGCCAGCATGATCAGGCGGTCGATACCCAAAGCAACACCGGCACAGTCTGGTAAGCCCGCTTTTAATGCCTCAATCAAGTGATGATCAATCGGTTGAGGTGATAAGCCCATCTCAATACGTTTGGCATTATCATCTTCAAAGCGCTTAAGTTGTTCTTGCGGTTTATCTAACTCGTGGAAGCCGTTTGCTAACTCAATTCCTTTGAAATACACCTCAAAGCGATCTGCGACTCTTGAATCATCAGGATTGATCTTGGCTAGTGCAGCTTGTGAAGCCGGGAAGTCATACACAAACGCAGGCACCTGCTGGCCTATTTTCGCCTCTACCCCAATACTGAAAAGAAGCTGCAATAACGTATCGCGATCTTGCTCGGGGTCAGCTATGTCGCTGAGCCCTAGTTTCGCAGCTGCTTGCTTTAGCGTATCCATCGAATCTTCCAGTGGACACACGCCTAACACATCAATAAAGGCTTGTTGGTAAGTCATTCGCTGTGCTGAGCCTGATTTAAGTACCTGCTGTAACAGCAGATCCATCTCATCCATCAGATTATGATGATCAAAACCAACACGATACCACTCCAACATAGTGAACTCAGGGTTGTGATAACGGCCATTTTCTTCATTACGAAACGACTTACAAATTTGGTAAATACAGCCACTGCCCGCCGCTAATAGACGTTTCATATGAAACTCAGGGCTAGTCATAAAGAACAGTGGTTGGCCGTGCGCATAACCCGGCCCTACGAATTCAGTTTTGAAAGTATGCAAATGCACGTCCGTCACCGTGGCGTGACTCATGGCTGGCGTATCCACTTCCATCACATTTCGCTCAGCAAAAAACTGACGGATTTGAGTAAGGATATCAGCACGTTGCTTTAACTGCTTAATGGTTGCGGCGGGTTGCCATGTTAAGTGCATTATTAAGTTCCATATTACTGAATTCTAGGCGACGGAAATTACCACCTTTCGCCACTTTTGTAAGCATCTATCTTTCTATAAATGAAAGCAAAATGTTGCTTTAATGAAGCCAGAAAATTACGTTCTACAATACAATTATCAATACTACTTTCACATCCACATTGATAACAAAAATCATACTCAACAAGCCGTTAACACGAGCCCTGTGGGCTAATCGTTATCAACAATTGATTGCCGTGATTGCAGTCACATAACCTATAAATTCTATGCCTCCATATGCACTACCGACCTAAAAACCCAAATGCATCAACTTTTCGAATACCTTCCTCTCTTACACTGAACCTACCACTTAAGGCTTAGGGGTGATAAACGGTTGATGCCGTTTACGTACTATTAGTTAGTAAGTGCTATCGATTAGTAAGTGCTCTCAATAAGTAAGTACTGCCAATAAGCTTTTTATAATAACAAGCGGAATACTCCGCATCACACTGGAGAATAACTGTGAAGACAATTACCACAGATATCGCAGTCATCGGCGCAGGCGGCGCTGGTCTTCGTACAGCAATAGCAGCAGCTGAAGCTAATCCTGAATTGGAAGTAGCACTGATTTCTAAAGTTTACCCAATGCGTTCGCATACGGTAGCAGCAGAAGGCGGTTCGGCAGCAGTAATTAAAGACGAAGATAGCCTAGATAACCACTTCAACGATACTGTTGGCGGTGGCGACTGGCTATGTGAACAGGATGTTGTTGAATACTTTGTTGAAAACTCGACTCGCGAAATGATCCAAATGGAACAATGGGGCTGCCCATGGAGTCGTAAAGAAAACGGTGAAGTAAACGTACGCCGATTCGGCGGTATGAAGGTAGAGAGAACGTGGTTCGCAGCGGATAAAACCGGCTTCCACATGCTTCATACTCTGTTCCAGACTTCGATGAAGTACGACACAATCAAACGATTTGATGAATACTTCGTGGTGGATTTGATCGTTGAAGATGGCGAAGTACAAGGCCTAATCGCGATTCATATGTCTGAAGGTGAGCTTGTTACGATTAAAGCGAAATCTGTTGTGTTAGCAACCGGTGGCGCAGGTCGTGTTTACCACTGTAATACCAACGGCGGCATCGTAACTGGTGACGGTATGGCAATGGCTTATCGTCACGGTGTACCACTGCGTGATATGGAGTTCGTTCAATACCACCCAACAGGCCTACCGGGCACTGGCATCTTGATGACCGAAGGTTGTCGTGGTGAAGGCGGTATCATCGTCAACAAGAATGGCTACCGTTACCTACAAGATTACGGCATGGGTCCTGAAACTCCAGTGGGCGAGCCGAAAAACAAATACATGGAACTGGGTCCTCGTGACAAAGTTTCTCAAGCATTCTGGCACGAGCAGCAGAAAGGCAACACCATCAAGCACCCGCTTGGTGATGTCGTACACCTTGACCTTCGCCACCTTGGTGAAGAGTACCTGCAAGAGCGTCTTCCGTTTATCTGTGAGCTTGCAAAAGCGTACGTAAACGTAGACCCAGCAAAAGAGCCTATCCCAATTCGCCCGACCGTTCACTACACCATGGGTGGTATTGAAACTAACGGTACCTGTGAAACTCGCATCAAAGGCCTATTCGCTGTTGGTGAGTGTGCTTCAGTTGGCCTACACGGCGCAAACCGCCTAGGTTCTAACTCTCTGGCTGAATTCGTAGTATTCGGCCGCGTAGCCGGTGAACAAGCCGTGAAACGTGCCGCTGAATTCAAAGGCTGGAACGAAGAGTCTATCGCTAAGCAAGTTAAAGCAGTTGAAGATCGCATCGCAGGCATCTTGGCTCAAGAAGGCGATGAGAACTGGGCTGACATCCGCACTGAAATGGGTCACACCATGGAAGCGGGTTGTGGTATCTACCGTCAAGAAGACTTGATGCAAGAAACCATCGACAAAATCACTGAACTGAAAGCTCGCTACAAGAAGATCAGCATTAAAGACAAAGGCAAAGTGTTCAACACTGACCTACTTTACGCTATCGAAGTGGGTTACGGCCTTGAAGTTGCCGAAGCAATGGTTCACTCAGCGATTCTTCGTAAAGAGTCTCGCGGTGCACACCAACGTCTAGACGACAACTGCACAGAACGTGATGACGTGAACTTCCTGAAACACTCTCTATCTTTCTACAACGAAGATGCAGCACCAACCATCGACTACAGCGGCGTTAAGATTACTAAATCTCAACCTAAAGCTCGTCTATACGGTGAAGCAGCCGAGAAAGCCGCTGCCGCTGAAAAAGCAGCAGAAGAGAATGCGAAGAAGAGCGAAGAGG
This sequence comes from Vibrio syngnathi, assembly GCF_002119525.1. Taxonomy (NCBI): domain Bacteria; kingdom Pseudomonadati; phylum Pseudomonadota; class Gammaproteobacteria; order Vibrionales; family Vibrionaceae; genus Vibrio; species Vibrio syngnathi. Next base: position 3,016,974 of record NZ_CP017916.1, read on the forward strand.
AGCAAGCATAATGTCAGCGAATCGAATCCAAAAAATTGAAATCCTGCGTTATGACCCTGAGCACGATGCAGAACCTCACTTTCAAACCTTTGAAGTTCCGTTTGATGAAACCATGTCAGTACTTGATGCGATTGGTTACATCAAAGATAACCTAGATAAAGACCTGTCTTACCGTTGGTCTTGTCGTATGGCGATTTGTGGTTCTTGCGGCATCATGGTTGATGGCGTGCCAAAACTGGCATGTAAAAGCTTCTTACGTGACTACCCGAATGGCTTCAAGATTGAGCCTTTGGCTAACTTCCCAATCGAGAAAGATTTGATTGTCGACATGACGCCGTTCATCGAGCGCCTTGAAGCAATCAAGCCTTACATCATTGGTAACGACCGCAAGCCAGAAGACGGCACTAACATCCAAACTCCAGAGCAAATGGCGAGGTACAAACAATTCGCTGGCTGCATCAACTGTGGTTTGTGTTACGCAGCGTGTCCTCAGTTTGGTCTAAACCCTGAGTTCATCGGCCCTGCAGCACTTGCTCTTGCTCACCGCTACAACCTAGATAGCCGTGACAACGGTAAAGCTGAACGTATGAAGCTTATCAATGGTGACAATGGCGCTTGGGGCTGTACGTTTGTAGGTTACTGTTCTGACGTTTGTCCGAAGAAAGTAGACCCAGCAGCGGCAGTAAACCAAGGTAAAGTTGAGTCTTCAATGGACTTCGTTATCTCGATGTTCAAACCTGATGGCGAACCGGTTAAAGCGACGGAGGAAGCGTAATATGAGCAATCGTAAACCTTATGTTCGTGAAATGAAGAGAACGTGGTGGAGCAACCATCCGTTCTACCGTTTCTACATGCTACGTGAAGCGACTGTACTGCCTTTGATTCTATTCACTCTGTTCCTAACCTTCGGTTTGGGTTCGCTAGTGAAAGGCCCTGAAGCGTGGGCAGGTTGGTTGAGCTTTATGGCTAACCCTATCGTTGTTGGTATCAACATCGTGGCACTGCTTGGCAGCTTACTGCACGCTCAGACCTTCTTCAGCATGATGCCTCAAGTAATGCCAATCCGTCTTAAAGGCAAATTGGTAGATAAAAGAATCATCGTACTGACCCAGTGGGCAGCGGTGGCATTTATTTCTTTAATCGTTCTTATGGTGGTGTAAGGAGCTTCGTTATGAACACAAATTACAAAATGAAACCTGTTAACCACAACCCTAAGCGCTCTGATGAACCAATCTGGTGGGGCCTATTCGGCGCTGGCGGTACTTGGTTCGCGATGATCACGCCTATCACGATTCTAGTGCTGGGTATCTTAGTGCCAATGGGCATTATCGATGCGGATGCAATGAGCTACGAACGTGTGTCTGAGTTCGCCACCAGCATTATCGGTGCGCTATTCATCATCGGTACACTAGCACTACCAATGTGGCACGCAATGCACCGTCTTCACCACGGCATGCACGACCTTAAGTTCCACGTCGGCGTTGCAGGTAAAGTTGGCTGCTACTTCGTTGCAGGCCTAATCAGCGCGCTATCTGTTATCTTCATCTTCATGATCTAACAGTTAAGAGCAGATTCGGGATTCGAGTAATCGAGATTCGAAAAGCTTAAGAGCGAAAAGACTAAAAGCAGAACAGGAATTTCTTGTTCTGCTTTTTTGTTGCTTGTCGAATCTCACACACCTAGCCCACTCGCTCTTGATCTTCCCGCTCTTCGTATCTCGCATCTCGTATCTCGGTTACTCGTATCTGCTCTTCTGCTTTTCCTGAACGCCAGATACAAAAAAGGCCGCTCATAAGCGACCTTTTCTATTTCACTGAGCCACCTTAAACAAGGTGGACACAATCAAATTATTTTACACGACCAACGTATTCGCCAGTACGAGTATCAACTTTAACAACTTCACCGATAGCGATGAATAGAGGTACGCGAACTACCGCGCCTGTTGCTAGAGTTGCAGGTTTACCACCCGTACCCTGTGTATCGCCTTTCAGGCCAGGATCAGTTTCAGTTACTTCGATCTCAACAAAGTTTGGCGGAGTAACAGTGATAGGGTTATCATTCCACAACGTTAGAGTACAAACGTCATTTTCAACTAACCATTTTGCTGAATCAGCGACTGCTTTTACGTCTGCTGCGATTTGCTCAAATGTTTCGTTGTTCATGAAGTGGTAGAATTCGCCATCGTTGTATAGGTAGCCTAGTTCAACGTCAACAACATCTGCAAGCTCGAAGCTTTCGCCTGACTTGAATGTTTTCTCTAACACTTTGCCTGACAGCAGTTTACGAAGTTTTACACGGTTAAACGCTTGGCCTTTACCTGGCTTAACGTATTCATTGTCGATAATTGCGCAAGGCTCATTATCTAACATGAATTTTAAACCGCCTTTGAATTCATTGGTGCTTACTGACGCCATGATTTTATTTCCACATCTTTGAGTTGATTTCAATGCCGCATATCATAACCCGAAAAGTCGAATCTGTTGAGCAAAACTGGCTCAAACAGCTATCGAATGCGATCTCTGACCCGACAAAACTGCTTCAAGCATTGGAAATAGACCCAACACCGTGGCAAAAAGGATTCGCAGCACGTGAGCTGTTTTCACTTCGAGTTCCTCTTAGCTTTGTTGATCGAATGGAAAAAGGTAACCCACACGACCCTCTATTACGTCAGGTGTTACCACTCAACGAAGAGTTCGAGGTTCACCAAGGCTATTCCGCAGATCCATTGGAAGAGCAAGAGAATGCAATCCCGGGCTTACTGCACAAATACAAAAATCGCGCACTGATGATTGTGAAAGGCGGTTGTGCTGTAAACTGCCGCTACTGCTTCCGCCGTCATTTCCCTTATCAAGATAACAAGGGCTCGAAATCTGTGTGGCAAACTAGCCTCGACTATGTAGCCGCCCATCCAGAGATCAACGAAGTTATCTTATCCGGTGGCGACCCTTTGATGGCCAAGGACAGCGAACTTGAATGGCTTATCCATGCTATCGAACATATCCCGCATGTAAAAACCGTTCGAATTCATAGCCGATTACCGGTTGTGATCCCCGCTCGAGTGACAGATGAACTGTGCCAATTGTTAGCTCAAACTCACCTCAACGTCGTGATGGTCAGCCATATTAATCATGCCAACGAGATTAACTTAGAGCTCAAGCAAGCCTTTCATAAGCTAAAACTCAGTGGGGCCACTCTGCTCAATCAAGGCGTGATGCTAAAAGGTGTTAACAATAGTGCTAACTCATTGAAAGAATTAAGCGAAAAGCTATTCGATGCCGGCGTGTTACCTTACTATATGCATGTACTTGATAAAGTTCAGGGCGCCGCTCATTTCTATATCACCGATGAAGAAGCAAAGATGCACTTTAAGGGGTTGATCTCTGAGGTTTCTGGCTACCTAGTACCTAAGTTAACTCGCGAGATTGGCGGCCGCAGCAGCAAGACACCACTTGACTTACATATTGAATAACCCTATCTGGAATAATCGTCGCTTCTTATCGTCTTAAACATCAAGAAGCGACAAAAGAAAACTCCCCTACCTTCTCGTTGACCACCACCGGCTGTTAAACCTTAAGCAGATAACCCAATCGTTAAGACAAAAAGTTTTTGTTCGATCGTCCGGTCTATTATTAGCATACTCGGCTCTATTCTAAATTTTTATGAGGGGTGATATGCCACAATTTATAGAACAAACTCTCAACCTTGCCCCCTTTAGCTGGGCAGGCCTCGCAGCATGCATGCTGTGTGGGTCGTTAATCGGCATCGAGCGACAAACACGCGGAAAGCCTGTAGGGATCAGGACATCAATTCTTATCATCAGCGGTACTTATTTCTTCCTTACGATGGCAATTAGCCTTTCCCCTAACACGCTCGATCAAGCCCGTGTACTTGGTCAGATCATTACTGGGGTGGGTTTCCTTGGCGCTGGGGTAATGATGACACTGGATGGTAAGATTCATGGCGTCACGTCTGCGGCCATTATTTGGGTGTTGGCTGCTTTGGGGATGATGATCGCACTTGGCCACCTTTCGCAATCTGTCATTATCACGCTAATGGCGCTAGTGATTCTGCTTGGTGTCGATAAAGTGGAAAACAGCTTCCAAAGCCTGCGCCGTGGTGTGCATCAAAAATGGATGAACAAGGGTCGTATCAAGAAATAGCATCGAACCTTAGATGGCACTGCTTAAATTGCATCTTTTAGATAAAAGAGCGCTTAGGTGTTCGATATATAGAATGAAGGCCGAGTCAAACGATTAGGCCTTCATTGGTCACTACAAACTAATCGCTGCGAATTAAAACACGTGAATACACACTTGATTCTTTCCTGCGGCCTTCGCCTTATAAAGCTGTTCATCAGATGAACGAATACTATGGTTTTCCCACAAGTGCCCAATACTGTCGAACTTGTTCAATGAATAAAGCGTTGCTCCCCCTGATACTGAGATATTAATCTTGTCACCGATCGGACATCGATAACTTTGCAAACTAATGTCATTTCTAATGCGTTCAAAGATCGATGAAAGTAATTCGGATGATTCGCCCGCAATCGCGACAACAAACTCTTCACCACCAAATCTCGCCACGATGTCTTGCTGCCTAACGCTGTTCAGCATTAACTGAGCAACATGGCAAATCACCTCATCTCCCACCTTATGCCCATACTGGTCATTCACCACTTTGAAATCATCGATATCAAATACACCAACACCAATAATTGGCTCCTCATTTTGGTTCAGTAACCGAGCTTCAAAACCACGCCGATTATATAAACCAGTCAATGGGTCGAGCATCGCTAAATTCTTCAATCGCTTGTGCTCTTGCTTGATATAAAACCGCCACAACCACAGTGCTGAGATAAAGTACAAAGCTAATAAAATAAATAGCTGAACCCGTTCCAGTTCCAGTATATGTAAGAAGTGCTCAATCTTCCCTTCTTCAATAGTCAGGTACAACTCAGTATTCATTCCATCGACATACAAAGGCCGTGAATAGGTAAAGTCCAACAGCCCATATTTGTTCACTCCTCTTGCACTCGTCACCTGGTATCCATGAACAGGATTCGAGACGAGATTCGAAACGTAGCCATCAACACCGAGCACCCCTTTGAACTCACCATCAACATAGATACCTTTGGTTAAAGTCACTACCTTCTTCCCTGTTAGGTAGTCATCGTACTGGCCGGTATACACCACCTGTTCTTGACTCTGAGCTAAGCCAAAGCGAATCGTATTTACCCAATAAGGGCGGCTATTAACGACTGAGTCAAAGGTGTCACCTTTAATGTAACGGGCAAAATCGGAAGGAGAAGAGATAATGAATTTATCTTTGGAGATAAAGTAAATCGCCGAGATGGTATCAATGGTATTAGCAAAGTAAGCCATAGTGGGTGCGATAAACATGCGCTTACCCGCTTCAGAGTGAAGTTCTGATTTCAAATCGCACATCTCACTAGGACCAGAGAACATAAAATCAAATCGAGTAGCTTGTTGGTCTTCACTAATGAAATAACACGTCTCACCTTCAATCTTTTTCTCATGTGAGAATACGTAGGTATCACTATGCAACGGATAGAGCGCGGTGATGTTGTACTCAAGCGCATTAATGATCTGTGTGAGCTCCGCTAAAGAGCGTGTCACACCTTGGTTTTCGATTCCATACTGTTTATCTGACTCTTCCGCTGAATCAACGAGCAATAAGCTCAAAACAACTAAAAAACTGGCTGTCAGACTTAAGAAAGCCTTCTTAAAATCGACGGTATGGGGATTAATCAAAGCATATAAATCATCGTTAAAATTTATCGAACATTGTACTTATTGATATAGATACTGCAACAGAAAATATAAAACGAAGTGCTTATTAACTAATTTGAGGTATATAGACAAGAAAAAGGGATTGATAGTAGTGACGCCTAAACAGAGAAGTTTAGGCGTTGATAACGCTTAGTCTTTAATAGCTATTACGCTAGCTAAACAGCTAATGTGCTAACTAAAAGCTAATGTGCTAACTAAAAGCTAATTCGCTAACTAAAAGTCGCTAATAGTAAGACCAAAGGCTAAACGACAGCTTTACTTCGCAAAGTTTACAATCGGGAAGCACGGGAAGAAACCGTTATCCGCACAGTTGATCAGACCAATCTGTACGCCTTCGATTTTGTTGGTTTTGTTGAAGATACCAACCTGAACCGTCGACACCTCTGAAAGGTTCGCAGCGCCAACATCCACCATAGTGTTACCTTCGGAGTAGTTTACGAAACTAACGTTCGCGCCTTTTACATCATTAGTAATGTTAACGGCACCTAAGTTAACACCTGTTGTTTTACCTGTGTTCCAGTTAAAGAAACCTAGTGAAGCACCTGTCATTTCTTGGTTTACTTTTGATGCACCAAAAATACCAAGGTTCACACCTGTCGTGGTTTGCGTCTCAGACATACCAACAACCGCAAGGTCAACACCTTTAAGGTCATTCACTTGTCCATGAAGCAAAGCCAAACGTACACCACCAACCGCATCAGAATCCGGAGCGTTGAAACCATTGATCGTTGAAAACATAACAGGCGAAGAAGCAAATGCTGCCGGTGCCATTACTGCTGCAGACACAGCAAGTACTGAAAGTAATTTTTTCATTAGGGAGTCTCCACTGACTGATTGTTGACTTGATTAATCTATATTTGATCAAGTATTTATTGTCCTTCACTCAACAGCTATCCATGTTAAATCAATGTCATAACTGTACCATTGAATATAAGACTCAAAATCATAAAGAGCAATATTGAGCGGAGGATATCATGAGAGGCAAGAGTAACCATCGGCAGTCAGGTTTCTGAAAGTAGACGATAAAGATTCCCTATCACGCTCGTGCCTCGCTGTCGGGAGTGACGATTTCAAAGCATAAAAAAACGGAGACCGAAGTCTCCGTTTTCTAAAGCTTATGTATGACTTTCTCGGTTACGAGAAAGGGGGATGATTACATCATGCCGCCCATGCCACCCATACCGCCCATGCCACCCATATCAGGCATTGCAGGGCCAGAATCTTGTGGCTTGTCTGTGATCATCGCTTCAGTTGTGATCATAAGACCAGCAACTGATGCTGCGAACTGAAGTGCTGAGCGAGTTACCTTAGTTGGATCTAGGATACCCATTGCAATCATGTCGCCGTATTCGCCAGTAGCCGCGTTGTAACCGTAGTTACCTTCGCCAGCACGAACATTGTTAGCAACAACAGACTCTTCATCACCAGCGTTCTTAGTGATTTGACGGATAGGCGCTTCCATTGCACGTAGTGCAACACGGATACCTACGTTTTGCTCTTCGTTGTCGCCTTCAAGGCCAGCAACTTTAGATGCAGCGCGGATAAGTGCAACACCACCACCAGCAACCACACCTTCTTCAACGGCAGCGCGAGTTGCGTGAAGTGCATCTTCAACGCGGTCTTTCTTCTCTTTCATCTCAACTTCAGTTGCAGCGCCCACTTTGATTACTGCAACACCGCCAGCTAGCTTAGCTACGCGCTCTTGAAGTTTCTCTTTGTCGTAGTCAGACGTTGCATCTTCGATTTGTTGACGGATTTGAGAAACACGACCTTGGATCATTGTTTCTTCGCCCGCGCCATCGATGATGGTTGAGTTTTCTTTAGTGATAGTTACACGCTTAGCTTGACCTAGGTCTTCTAGCGTTACTTTCTCGAGGTCTAGGCCGATCTCTTCAGAGATAACCGTGCCGCCCGTTAGGATAGCGATATCTTGTAGCATAGACTTACGACGGTCACCGAAACCAGGCGCTTTAACAGCCGCGACTTTCACGATGCCACGCATGTTGTTCACAACAAGTGTTGCTAGCGCTTCGCCTTCTACATCTTCAGCGATGATAAGAAGTGGACGAGATGCTTTTGCTACTGCTTCTAGAGTCGGAAGAAGCTCACGAATGTTCGAAATTTTCTTGTCGATAAGAAGAATGAATGGGCTTTCTAGATCAACAGAACCCGCTTCTTGGTTGTTGATGAAGTAAGGAGATAGGTAACCACGGTCGAACTGCATACCTTCAACTACGTCTAGCTCGTCTTGTAGAGCCTGACCTTCTTCAACAGTGATAACGCCATCACGGCCTACTTTTTCCATCGCTTCAGCAATGATGTTACCCACTGTAGCGTCAGAGTTTGCAGAGATAGTACCTACTTGCGCGATAGCTTTCGTATCTGCACATGGAACAGAAAGGTTCTTCAGCTCTTCAACAGCCGCGATAACCGCTTTGTCGATACCGCGCTTAAGATCCATTGGGTTCATACCCGCAGCAACCGCTTTTAGGCCTTCAGCGATAATCGACTGAGCCAATACTGTTGCTGTTGTTGTTCCGTCGCCCGCCGCGTCATTCGCTTGCGAAGCCACTTCTTTCACCATTTGTGCGCCCATGTTTTGGAACTTGTCTTCAAGTTCGATTTCACGTGCAACTGAAACACCATCTTTAGTGATAGTCGGTGCGCCAAATGATTTGTCTAGAACAACGTTACGGCCTTTAGGACCTAGTGTTACTTTTACTGCGTCAGCCAGAACGTTTACACCTTCTAGCATTTTAATACGTGCGTCATTACCAAATTTAACGTCTTTAGCAGCCATCTTAATTTCCTTTCAAATTCTTTGTTTCGGGGCGTCTCAGCGTTATCGCGTCATTCTGAACAGTGAGGGACGAACGTGATTCAGAATCTACTCAAATCGCACTCTGTTTAGATTCCAGATAATTCGTTCCTCATTTCTGGAATGACGGTATGAATCATCCAATACTGGCTCTGATAACTTTTACTGAGAGTTAAATGAAAAATAGATTACTCGACGATCGCCATGATGTCGTTTTCAGACATGATCAGAACTTCTTTGCCGTCGATTTTTTCAGTTTTCGTGCCGTAACCTTCAGCAAAGATAACGGTATCGCCAACTTTTACGTCCAACGGTTGCACTGAACCGTTTTCTAGAATGCGGCCTTTGCCAACAGCTAGAATGATACCGCGAGTCGATTTTTCTGCGGCAGAACCAGTTAGAACGATGCCACCAGCAGATTTAGATTCAACTTCTTGGCGCTCAACGATAACTCGGTCATGTAGAGGACGGATATTCATCGGTCTTATCTCCTGATAATTTCCATTTAAATTTTGATAGTTGCCACGATTAGCGTGGGTCAAACAATATGTTGGGGACAATGTGATGAATCCCAAGGGGGGAAAGATACTTTTTGTGAAGAAGTTCAAACAACAAGAAATGTAGAAAGAAAAATGGCTAGTGGATAACACTAGCCATTAGAAATTTAGTCTTCTTTTCTAAACGCAAAACGAATTAGAACAATCGCAACACCCAACATGCCGCCTAACAATGCACCAAGAACAACAATCAAAGCACGCTTAGGTTTATCGCGAGTCATCGGCTGCTCAACATTTTCTAGGTAACGGAACGTTTGAAACTCTACAGAACGGTCAATTTCAAGATTATTAAGCATATCCAGCTTTGCATTAATCTGATGTAAGCGAGGCTCTATCACGCTTAAATTTTTAACAGATTCTAAAGCTCTAACTTTCGCATCTAAACCTTTACCTCCTAAGTCAATGCTAAACAATTCTTTCTCATTGCCTGTTTGAATCGGTTTGTCTACACCAGCTGACCTAGCAATTTGAGCAGCGTACTTAGCTCGTTCAGTTTCTACTAATAACTTATTTCTCGCTTGGATTTCCAGTGCTTTCTTTTGTTGAATCAATTCGTTACGTTTAACACTGACTACTGCATTTAAATTATTGAAGGCATCTTCATAAACTATAGACTCTGTCGCTGAAATATAAGAAACAAGCATATCGAAACTACTAGCCTTCGTTATACTCTGAAAGCTAACGAGATAAGGTGATTTAATTCCCCTGTGATCGACAAGAGAAGCATTGATTTTCTCAAACCACTCAGAATACAACCTACGCATAGAGCCTTCTGCCATAGCAGAATCTTCAGCCAAAATAATATCTTTAAACTCAGCACTTTGTTTCAGAAAAGCTCGTTTGTTATTACTCGAATTAAAAGCGTCTATAAAGCCTTGAAACAGTAATTTGGAATCGATGAGATTATTCAAATCATTATTAACTAAAACGGTCCCATCATCTTGATAAACATTGAAAATTGGTTGAAATTGCTTTACTTACTGTTGATACAGAGTCAAATCTTGAGGCTGAGAGACCGTAATTGTAGCGCTAGAAGTCCACCACTCTTGAGCAAATAGTGAAAAAACAATACTGCAAGTTGAAAATAAGAACGTAACAACAATTATTAATAACTTACCATCCCACACTGCACGAAAAAGCTCTTTAAGATCAATCTCATCATTGGGGTGATACATGGGCGGATTTTCAGGGGAGTACGGTTGTGGTTGGCTCTGTTGCTTCACTATAAGTCTCTCAAAAACATCTAAATTAATAACGTTAGAATCTTATCACACCGTATGCAGCAAGTATTCTGTGATTTGTAAACTTTATGAACGCGATCTTCAGACTACGCACAATTCACTGTATCCTACCCGTATTCTAGTTCAATCGGCGTTTTACATGCAAGATAAGCATGGGCTTCTCACGGCCCCGATAGCACAGACTCTTCGTACTATGACTATACCGACAATATTCGGCATGGTGGCGATCTTGATGTTTAACCTCGTCGATACTTTCTTTATCTCGTTGCTTGGTACTCAAGCCCTTGCTGCTGTTAGCTTTACCTTCCCTGTTACCTTTGCGATTAACTGCATCACCATGGGTATAGGCATTGGCCTTTCCACTTGTATTGGGCGGTTGCTTGGTCAAGGTTGCGCACAAAATGCAGCTCGCTTTACTGGTCACGGTTTATTACTTGCGGTGCTTCTTGTTGGTTTTGCATCAACTCTGGGGCTTGTAACACTTGAACCCATGTTTGCCTTATTAGGGGCAGAACCCAAGTTACTGCCACTGATATCCGAGTACATGTCGGTTTGGTATTTAGCGATACCGCTGCTTGTTATTCCTATGGCAGGCAACAGCGCAATACGAGCCAGTGGCGATACCAAAACACCCGCTAAGATCATGATGCTAGCCGGCCTTATTAACGGCATTCTCGATCCTCTATTAATCTTTGGTTACGGCCCTTTCCCGGAGTTAGGGATTCAAGGCGCCGCCATTGCTAGCGGATTCAGTTGGTTTGGGGCGTTATGTGGCTCACTGTATGTATTAACCCTACGAGAAAAGCTACTTGCTCCGCCCAAACTACAAAACATCATCGATGACTGGAAACAGATCTTAACCATCGGCACTCCCGCCGCCCTTTCCAATGCCCTGAACCCACTCGCTGGCGCCATTATTATGATGATGTTAGCCAAACAAGGAACAGAAGCCGTGGCGGCTTATGGCGCTGCCCAGCGTATTGAATCGATTTTGATCATCGTGTTGATGTCTTTAACTTCTGCCCTTACGCCTTTCATGGCGCAGAACTTTGGCGCAAACAACCCTCAGCGCAGTTTTAAGGCCCTGTTTCTAAGCATGCGCTTTGCCCTACTATTCCAAGGGTTGGTCTTCTTAATGATGGTGCCACTGAGCATTCCTTTGGCCGCCCTGTTCTCTCAAGAAGAGTCGGTGCGAGGCATATTGTGGCATTACCTACTAGTCGTGCCCTTTAGCTATGGGTTCCAAGGCATTGTGATGATGTTGATTAGCGGCATGAACGCCATGCATCAACCACTTAAAGCCTTCCAATGGAGCTTCATGCGCCTATTTGTATTCACACTTCCATTCGCTTGGATAGGCAGCCAAATCAACGGCGTTGAAGGGCTGTTTATTGGTTTGGCTTTAGGGAATATTATCGGCGGTATTTCAGGGTATTGCTTTGCGCTTCGTGTAAGGGCTCAAGCAGATGAGAGATTCGAGTAACCGAGATGCGAAAAGATATAAGAGCGTAAGAGCAGATGTAAGACTCTAGTGGCGTTCTAATTAAACTCCGTCATTCCCTATAGCGAGGTACGAGCACCGTAGGGAATCTATTGTCCATAACTAATGGCTCGTTGTTTGAGATTCCAGACACTTCGTCCCTCAGTTCTGGAATGACGGTTTATGGTATCGACATTCGAAGAGCTTGAGAGCAGAAAAAACTAAAAGAAGGAAGATGACATGGAAGACACTATTTACAAAATGCTTTATGACGCACCGATTGGCAAGATGATCATTGTGAGTAATGGTGTGTCACTTATTGAAATTGACCATATAAATCATGAAGAGCCAATGACTAGCAATCCAGATGACCTTTGCCAACTGGCGACGAAGCAATTAGATGAATACTTTGCAGGCCAACGCACCAGCTTTGACTTACCTTTAGAACCCAAAGGTACCGATTTTCAACGCAAAGCCTGGGTCGCCTTAACCAGTATCCCTTATGGCGAAACCATTAGCTACGGTGAACAAGCAAAAAGAATGGATAACCCGAAAGCCGTAAGAGCGGTCGGTGGTGCGAACGGCAAAAACCCGTTTAGCATCGTTGTCCCCTGCCATCGAGTGATTGGGGCGAATGGAACATTAACTGGCTACACGGGCGGCATGAACCGCAAAGAATGGTTGTTGGATTTTGAACGTTCGGTTTTGAAAGCAAGATAAGAGTAGCGAGTGACGAGATGCGAAAAGAAACAAAGAAGGATTTCTTTCTCTGCTTTTAGTCCTGTCACGACCCGTATCCCGGTTCGATTCCCCGCCTCTGCCCCTTTGGACAACGTCATTCCCTACAGCGAGGTACGAGCGTGATAGGGAATCTCTCTTTATGTAGAACACCGAATATGACAAGTAATACGTGGCATGAGATTCCAGATATTTCGTTCCTCTATTCTGGAATGACAGTCTAGATCAGATGAGAGTAACGAGATTCGAGATGCGAAAATATGTAACGGCTCTCATTCTGTTCGTGACCCGCATACCCGCATCTGCCCTTAAGCTCTTCGAATCCCGTTTACTCGCATCCCGTATCCGCTCTTAAGCTCTTCGAATCCCGTTTACTCGTATCTCGCATCTATTAAAAAAGCCCGCACTTTGAAGTGCGGGCTTTCAAAATCGTTAAAGCTCAACGTGAACCGCTGAGCCAAACCATTACTTAACGATCACATCGCCTGACATCTCAGCCGGAATTGCGATACCAGACAGAGAAAGCATCGTTGGTGCAAGATCAGACAGCTTACCGCCTTCTTTGAACTCAACGTCTTTGCTGCCCACGTAGATAAGTGGAACTGGTAGGTTAGTGTGCGCCGTGTGGATACCGCCCGTTTCTGGGTTTACCATCATTTCCGCGTTACCGTGGTCTGCAGTGATAAGCAGTTGGCCATCGGCTTCTTTGATTGCTTCAACCACTTTGCCAAGACATTCGTCTAGCGACTCTACCGCTTTAACCGCTGCATCGTAAACGCCAGTGTGGCCAACCATGTCACAGTTAGGGAAGTTACACACGATAGCGTCGTATTTGCCACCTTTGATTGCTGCAACTAGCTTTTCAGTAAGCTCTGGTGCGCTCATTTCTGGCTGTAGGTCGTACGTTGCTACTTTTGGAGAAGCAACAAGTTGGCGCTCTTCGCCTTCAAACTCGTCTTCTTTACCGCCGTTGAAGAAGAACGTCACGTGCGCGTATTTCTCTGTTTCAGAGATACGTAGCTGCGTTTTGCCTTCTTTCGATAGCCATTCACCGTAGGTGTTCTCTAGAGAAGCCGGTGGGAATGCACATAGAAGTGGAATGTCTGCTGCGTATTGAGTCAGCATCACGAAATCGATCGCTGGGAATACGTTACGAGCAAAACCGTCGAAGTTAGGCACGAACGCACGTGTGATTTCACGTGCACGGTCAGCACGATAGTTCATGAAGATAACAGCATCGCCATCAACGATAGCTGCAGACTCTTCGCCTTCCGTTTTGATTTCAGTCGCTTTAACGAATTCATCGTTTTCGTCACGAGCGTAAGCCGCTTCTAGGCCAGCTACTGCAGTGTCGAATGTAAACTCTGCTTTTGCTTGAGTAAGCAGGTCGTAAGACTCTTGAACGCGATCCCAGTTGTTATCACGGTCCATTGCGTAGTAACGGCCAATAAGCGAAGCCACACGGCCTTTGCCTAGTTTAGCGAACAACTCTTGGAAACGAGCTAATGTGTTTTCTGCACTACGTGGCGGCGTATCACGACCGTCTAGGAATGCGTGTAGGTAGATTTTCTCTGCGCCACGCGCTGCTGCCATTTCCACAGCTGCGTAGATGTGATCTTCATGAGAGTGAACGCCACCTGGAGACATAAGACCCATGATGTGAACCGCTTTGTCTGCTTTAACCGCTTTATCAACAGCATTCACTAGCGCTTCCGTTTGACCGAATTCGCCATCTGCGATTGATTTAGTAATACGCGTTAAATCTTGGTATACCACGCGACCCGCACCAATGTTGGTGTGACCCACTTCAGAGTTACCCATTTGGCCATCAGGTAGGCCGACATCTAAGCCAGAAGCCGAGATTAGCGTGTTAGGTTGGTTAGCAATAAGACCGTCTAATACAGGTGTATTAGCGTTCGCGATAGCGTTGTCTTGGTTGTCTTCACGGTAACCGTAACCGTCAAGGATCACTAGAGCCATTGGCTTCTTAGCTGACATAGGACTGACCTCGTTCAATTCAAAATAAATCGGTATAAAAACAAATTAGCGTAATTTTACTACAGTTTACAGTCAAAACTGTAGTGGAAGATCAAGAAACGTCGCAGGTAGGATGATCGGATATGAAAAAAAACGTCACTTAGTGAATAAAGTCAGCGACATGATATCGCTGATAACTTACAGGTGCAGTGTAATTAAGGCTCTAATCTTGATTACCAATAGGGTGAAACACACCACAAGCAATACGTCACACCCTATCCCCTGCACCTTTTCCTAATACCGTTTGAAAAATGTATTGGAAATACAATTTAGTATTCAGCGTGTCAAGCATACGCTGATCCCACTCTGCCAAGGTTTTGGGGGTCGACATGTCGATATCATTGATTTGAGCTAATCCAGTAACACCTGGTCTAACTGCTAGTACGCCTCTCGACTCTCTTTCATCGATCAGTTCTTGCTGGTTGAACAAACATGGTCTTGGGCCGACTAAACTCATTTCACCTTTCAGTACATTATACAGCTGAGGAAGTTCATCAAGCTTAGTTTTACGCAGGAATGCTCCGAGCTTAGTCACCGAGCTAGCTCCAACTAAATGAGTGGCAACAGATTTTGTTTCAACTGGCATAGTACGGAACTTCACCAAGGTAAAAGGCTTTTTGTTACGACCTACACGCGTTTGAAAAAAGACAGGCGACCCTGTATCAAAGTAACCAAGGATACAAATAAGGAGAAATACTGGCCACAAGAACAACAGACCAAAGAGAGCAAAAAAGAAATCCAATAAACGAATCAAAATACAAGTCCTATTAAATTTGAATTAAAAACTGGGGCGATATAAGTACTACTAATTAATCAAAAACACCTGAAGAACTTATGGATAAGAAAGTAACAAGCTATCTAAAACACATCAATGCGACTTCAAGTACGCTTCTACTGTTCTTTTGATTCCTTGCTTAAAGGTCACGGGAGGTGTCCACCCCAGAATTTCCTTCGTCAAACAAATATCAACTTGGAGGTTGCCACATACTCTTTGTGCGACTTGTTGTTTTTTTAACACTGAAGCACTCAGCTCTATCCAAGACATAGGAATGGGTATAAGCCTCGGTGTTTTTCCCATAGATAGAGCAATTGTTCGCATTAATTGAGTTGTCGATACATCATGGTCATCAGAAGCCAAAAATGTATGCCCTGGAGCCAAAGGGTGTTCACAGCACACCAGTATCAAACTGGATAGATTATCCAGATACACCAAGCTTCGACGGTTCTTTATGGCACCAAACGGTAATGGAATACCCTTGTCAATCAAACGCATCATGGATAAGAAATTCGCTTTTACACCGGGTCCATAAACCAAGGGAGGCCTAATGATAACCACTTCTAACCCTGTCTCTTTAGAAAGCTTAGCTAACTCAACTTCGGCTTCATACTTGCTCAAACCATAAGAGTCTAGTGGTGTGCAATTTAAAACAGGCTCAAAGGGTGAGTTTAGCTCACTAAACTCACCGTTCACTTTAATAGAGCTAACAAAAACGAACCTTTTAACCCCGGCATCAGCTGCTTGTCTCGCTAAGGTTACAGTACCTAGAGTATTTGTTTCTCGATAAGCCTCTAAAGCGTCCTGTTCACTTTCATTCATTTGATGCACTCGAGCAGCACAATGAACAACGCAATCGACCCCGTCGAATGCACCAGACCAATCAGTTGCAGCATCGATAGAAGAAACAACAAAACGATACTGCTTTTGCTTAACAGCCTTACGCACAACAGAAACCACTTCCCACTCGACCTTATCTGCCAGTTCAACAACCCGAGAACCAACAAAGCCACTGCTACCGGTAACCAAAATTTTCATAATGAAAAAGCCTAAAGATCGAACAAATAACAAACAGAATTAACAGTAAAACTAGTGAGTGACGCAGAACCATCAATTACATCTAGCTTACAGCACTTAAGAACATTAAAATACAACCTAAAAACTATAACTATCAAACCAAACGCCCAGTGGCACGCTAAGGAACATAATGATCAGACCAATACATACATTGCTAAATGCCAAACGCAAGAACAAGCGTTTCATCAGTATTGGCTACGATATTTTTGCTATCGTTATATCACTCTATTTAGCTATCGCATTGAGACTTGACAGTGTCATGTTTTCAGTAGAATTAGATGAAATAGCAACATTCTTAATTACGGTCTCAGTCACAATTTATAGTTTTGTTAAACTAGGAATGTATCGCGCTGTACTGCGATATATGATGCTACCTGCCGTTGGTAATATTTTCCTTGGTGTCCTAATTTCAACCTTGACTTTAATTCTAAGTGGTTTTTTTTTCCACTCTTTCATACCAAGAAGTGTACCTTTTATATACGCGGGTCTGGCGATACTCACACTAGGCGGGCCGAGAATATTAGTCCGTTCAATTTATTACCATTGGTTTAAGCGCCAAAAGCCCAACGTATTCATTTATGGCGCAGGAGCGACAGGTCGTGACTTAACTTATGCTCTAATTCAAGGCAACGAGTACAACCCGGTGGTTTTACTTGATGATGACCTAACTAAATCAGGTCAAATTTTATTTGGGTTAAAAGTTCACCATCCAAGTGAATTCGAGCATCTGCAATCACTCTACCAGCCAGTGAAACTACTGTTAGCCATAAACGGAATTAACAAAGGTGAACGCTTACGCTTAGTTGAAAAACTGTCACACTGGCCAATCGCAGTGCAATCTGTACCATCCGTTGAAGATATAGCAGCGGGAAAAGCGACAGCAACGGACGTGAAAGATCTTGATGTCGCAGATCTACTTGGACGATCTACGGTCGATCCTGATAGAGAACTGTTGGCACAAAACATTTTTAATAAGAATGTGATGGTTACCGGCGCAGGGGGCTCTATTGGCTCAGAGTTATGTCGCCAAATCATGTCAAATAAGCCTAAAACATTGGTGTTATTTGAGCTCAACGAGTACAACCTTTATAAAATCAACCAAGAGCTTAATTCAACAAAGATAAACTTAAAAAGCGAAACTCAAATCGTCGCTGCTCTTGGATCCGTTCAGAGACAAAACCGATTAGAAAAGCTGATGCTAGCACACAAAGTTGAAGCTGTTTACCATGCCGCAGCATATAAGCATGTACCTCTAGTCGAAGATAATATCGTTGAAGGTGTGCGTAACAATGTGTTTGGTACACTCGCTTGCGCGGAAGCCGCAATCAAAACAGGCGTGAAGAACTTTACTTTAATATCAACAGATAAAGCCGTAAGACCAACGAATGTGATGGGGGCGAGTAAAAGGATGGCTGAACTCGTCCTTCAAGCGCTGGCTGATAAACAAAGTACAACAACGTTTACCATGGTACGTTTTGGTAATGTATTAGGCTCTTCCGGCTCTGTTGTCCCGCTATTTAAGAAGCAAATAAACGCTGGTGGACCTGTCACTGTCACTCACCCAGATATCATTCGTTATTTTATGTTGATCCCAGAAGCAGCTCAACTCGTTATCCAAGCCGGAGCCATGGGCCACAATGGCCAAGTGTTCGTACTGGATATGGGAGAACCTGTAAAGATTCTAGATTTAGCCAAAAGAATGATTCACCTCATGGGTATGCAGGAACATATTGAAGGAGAGCAACAAGAAGGCGACATTACAATAACATTCACAGGACTACGCCCAGGAGAAAAGCTCTATGAAGAACTTTTGATCGGAGATAATGTGGAAGGTAGTGATCACCCAAAAATAATGACAGCCAAAGAACAAATGCTAAGCTGGAATGAGATGCAACCTCTCTTAAATCAATTAGATATTTGTTGTCATGATTTTGATGAAAACTGCATAATGAAAATTCTATTGGATGCTCCTACTGGCTATAAACCTAAAGAAGTGGAACCAAATAGTTAGATACATAAGGTAATTTCTTAAGTGGCTGATCCAGACTATGTGGCGTATATTGATCAAGATTAAGAGCATTGAGCCCTTAATGGTTACGCTCTTCTGAACCACATCTACACCTTGGGACACTAAATTAAGTAAGCACAATCACTAACGAGGTTGCCCATGATGTACTGATCCAGTCAGACTGGCACACCGTATTAAGCGACATATTGGAGCCTGTAATTTAAATTGTTTTTCAACGAAAACTGGGCTTAGATACCCAAGAGCACCGAGCCTTCTTGTTCGACTATAATCAACTTCGATGTATTCAAAAAGTGCTTGGCTCTTCATGCTCGCGGCAATCATTTTGACGTCGAGCTTATTGGCATTTTTCTTCAAGTTCTTTTTTGAATACACCTTGTACCATCATGTTCCTTCTTATCAGCAAAAATTTCTCGGACTTTGCTATCATGCTGTTTATGTTGAAAGACTTTATGGCGATTATCAAGCCAATAATAAAACCCATTTAGATAAACCCCAAACACCTTAGCCATACGGACAATCCTATATTGCATCTGGTGTTCGAGCATAAACTTATACCAATCTACTATAGATTCTTCTCTAAGTAGATGCAGCCCTTTTACGATATCTAGCTCTACAGCTTGCTCAGCCAATAATCATTTGAGGTTGGTATTTTCAGTAGCGATTTCTCTGTCGCTGATTTTCGCGTCTTTTGACAGCTTTCGCCATCCATAGATTTGAGGCTTGTATAACAATAGTTGGCGTGCGGCGACACCGACTTTGTCTGCGAACTTAAGTGCTTCGGATTTAAATTTGGGAATATGGTTGATTCATGTTTTCTCAGTAGCTATTGTTCAGCTGGTTAGTGATTGTACTCACTTAACTCAGTGCCCAAACTTCTGGGGCGAATTATATTAGAAGAACGGTATAGCTACCATAAACGCTCACTTTCAGAAACAAGTTAAACAGTTAAACAGTTAAACAGTTAATGATGGGACGGTTGAACTTAAAAAATCACATGCATAGGGAAAGAACTTACGCCACGACAAAAGCGTTGAACAAGCTTGTTGCGCTAGGTATACCTCAAACTTGTCGTATTGATTAAGAGCCTGTTCTGTCCTGAGATGGGTTGACACTTGATTGACTAAAACGCTCGATGTACTTCATCGGGCGTTTTGTATTTTAGGGCTGTGTGGGGCCTATATTCATTATAGATTTTTACTGATTCTGCGACCATGTTCTTTGCTTCACCGAAATCATTAGGCTTATTCAACAGATACTCCATCTTCAGTATTCCGTTGATCCTCTCTGCCTGTACATTCTGATAACAATCATAGCCATCAGTCATTGAGCAGGATATACCATGCTGTCGATGTAACTCTTGGCATTCAACAGAGCAGTACTGAATGCCTCGATCTGGGTGATGACAAGCTCACCTGTATTCTTTCGCCCTTTCAATGCGTTTAAGAAGGCCAGCTTGACCGTGCAAGCTTTCATATTATCACTGAGGTGACAACCAACGATTTTTCGTGAGTGAGCATCAGTTACTAAACTGAGATAAGTACAACCACGACGCGTTGCTAGGTAATTAATATCGGCAACCCATAATTGCTCTGGTCTTTCAGGTATTAAGCCTTCTTTGACTCGATTCAGATGGCAGTAAAAGCGATGATTACTGTTTGTGGTTCGATGATAAGCTCTTCGATTCTGCACTAATAATCGATTCACTTTTAACAGAGTGAATAAGCGATCTCGCCCAATTTTAATATCGTTCTGAGCAAGTAAGTGCTTGATCTTACGAGTCCCTATACGAGGGGGCTCATCCTTAGTTCCTTAACAAAACCTAGTACTGATTCATCTCTCTTTGTCTGATAAATTTCTGCAACACATCGCTTGTACAAAGCTTGTCCTGTAATACCTATGAAGTGACAAGCTTTAGTGACGGTCAGCTTTCTGACCGTTTTTTCCTTAATAATTCGGCCTTGCGCTTCTTTGAGATTCGGGCTCCGAAATATCTATCCATGACTTTTACAACCGCTTCAAAGAATTCAGCTTTAAACTGAGTCTCTTCTAATTACTGCTCGAGTCCTTTGATTCGTTGTTCTGGGGTTTGAGTTGAGGAAAAATTTGACATAGTCGCGGCTTTGTTCCGTAATTCAGTGGTACTAAATCCAGAGCTTACGATCTGATCAGCTACGTCCACAATCTCTCGTAGCCCCATGCCTAAACCTCGTTACAAAACAACCACTGGAAGCAATACAACCAATCACTCATTAACCTCGGTTCTCTAACCTTTTGGATCAATGAAGAGGCGATAAGCAGGTGAACGCAAAGCAAGCAGAATAAGCGCGGGAGGCCACGTCGATTCAGTGATTTGGCTATCACGACAGCGCTCATGGTGAAACGAGTTTTTCTATGCCGCTGAGATCGCAGCAAGGATTTATCGACTCCATATTTAGACTTGATCATGTTCCATTGAGTTGTCCACATTACACTTGTATCAGTCGTAGAGCTAAGCAAGTTGAGGTCTCATTTAAGACTAGAACGAGAGGGGAAATACAGCATCTAGCCATTGACCCGACTGGCCTTAAGGTTTATGGCGAAGGTGAATGGAAAGTCAAAAGGCACGGGACAGATGGCAAGCGGAGAGTTTGGCGAAAACTGCATATTGCCGTTGATACAAGCACTCATGAAATTATTGCAGCCGAGCTAAGTTTATCAACGGTTACCGATGGAGAAGTGCTCTCGAACTTACTAAAACAAACACGTCGAAGCATCCTTGAGGGTCAGGTGATAACGCTTACGACACGAGAGCGTGCCACGATGCTATTAAGATTAAGCGAGCTGTTGCGCTTATTCCTCCAAGAGAAGGGGGTGCCTTCTGGGAGCGTGGGCCCCCTAGAAATCTCGCAGTAGGCTGTCAGAAATTATACGGCTCAAATAAGTATTGGAAAGAGCGGTATGGATACCATAGACGCTCACTGTCAGAAACAGCGATGTATCGAGTTAAACAGTTGCTAAGAGGACGATTGAGCTTAAGAAATTACAATGGACAGGTAGGGAAACTTACGCGATGATAAAAGCGTTGAACAAGCTCACCGGGTTAGGTATGCATAAAACTTGTCGCATTGACTAAAAAACATGCGAAACGGGGTGGCTCTATCTCTAAGTTTAATTACGCAACAAAGCCAGTACTCACTCCTAGCGCTCTCGATTATTCTATTCCTTTAGACCAATCTAGTTGACCATGTTTGCGAAGCCAAACTAAAACGGTAGAGCGACCTTGGATCCCATAATGCTTTTGAGCTTACTTATAAGTCATTTCGCCTTTTTCAATTTGGCTTACGACTGCCAATTTAAAGGCAAGAGAATAATCTCGTTGAGTACGTCTACGTGTTGTTTTCATGACACTCTCCAATTCAATGTTGGAAATGTGTCAACCATATTTTGGAAGGTAAAAACACACGAAAAAGGGCGACTCTGTCGCTAAGCTGAATTACGCAACAAAGCCGCTTTAAGTGACTAATTTCAATTAAGTCAAAGTTAGTTAATGACCTTTAGTAAATTCTTCGAAATAGGAGTCGTGCAGTTTGTTAAGCTTGGATGCATATTGTCTTTTATTCTTATATAGTCAACCTTGTAAGTACCAAGCAGATCACATGCGTTATTTACATTGTCAAGTGATTTTATAGCAGTCTCTATTCTAGTATCTTTATTTTTAGGGTCATAATGAAAGCCGTGGTGAAAAATCCAATGGAATACCGGTAATAATCCATCCCAATCAAAATGATATATTCTAGAATCGGACCAATTAAAAACTTTTGACGCAATGGCAAACCTAGTTAACAGTTCCTCATCACTTGCTGCGCTTACAATGCTGTATGCGAGGTATGAGTAATTATTTCCAATGGCACTAATGTAAGGGATTTCGTGTTGGATGTCAGTCATAATCACAGACCCTTCAGGAAGTTTTTTTAACTCTTCATAAACTGTTTTTTCGTTAAAGTCGTTGTATTTATCCTTATTGTCCCATCCCGAGTAAGCATATGTTAAGACGATCAATATGGTCAAAATAATATTTAAAAGAGCGGGTATTCGCTTCCAAATTTCCCCCATCGCAGCCACAAGAGCGACGGGGGCGAGGTAAGCAAATACTCTTAGTTCGACTAGGTGAACCTGAGGAAATGATAAAAAGTTATCTAAAACGTAAATAAACAGCGCAGAAATAAAGCACGCAATATTAAAGGCCAAAGAAGTTTGCCTAACATCTTTTCTTGAAAAGAAAAAAGAAAGTAAAGTTACAATTGCAAAAAATAGCAAAAAGTACCACATTGCTGAATTGGAGTTTGTAGTTCCAACTCGAGCATAAAAATCTGAATATAACCCGGTCTCATATACTAGAAAGTTTATTATTACAAATGGGATAGATACCCATACAGCCAAAATAAAATATTTGTAGTCTGGTGTTTTTTTATTTTTCACCCAAAAACAAAGCTCTAATATGCCTAATAATATTAAGTGATGAGGATAAACATATAGGTTTAAAGCAATTGCACCACCTCTTATAACTTTCCCTCGCCCTTCAAGAAGCATCCAGATTGGAAGCAACAAAAATGGTAAAGTTAAGCCTGGTGAAAAAAACCGAGTAAATTGATTTGGTGCATTCATAGCGCCAAATTCTTTGATATGGCCAACTACTTGTTGTAGTAAATAAAAATCAGCGCCATACAAACTAAAGTTGTTATATCCCAAAAATATATTAAGTAGACACAATACATAAACTACGTTCAGATCAACTACGTTTACTACCTCCCATAGCCTTATGCCTTGCTACAAGGCAACCAACGGGAAGTAATATAACCAATCAAACCATCGCTTTGACATTTGAGGGTTAAAAGCTGCATATTGTAGTTAACTGTTTACTATAAAAAGAACAATGAGGAAGCAAATTTGCCTCCTCTATTTTAAATACAGGATCCAAAAGGCTCATCGTAATATTATGAGCATTGACTGAGAAATAGTAGTATCACAACTAATTAGTATAGCAACTCAATGTTTTCAACATCCAACTTCCACCCGGCTGCATTACCACCCAATAACATTCCGGTTGTATATCCCCAACTAACTTTTCCTACAGACGGGGAAAATTTGCCTAGCTCAAGCGTAATTTCATTTCTCCCTGGAACCAGCTTATTTGAAAGTTCGTAATGCCATATGTTAGAGTTATCACTGTTGATATCAATTAAACCTCCCAAAAATCCAATCCTAATAGAAGAAATTTGGCTTAAATCCCCCCCTTGATTAACTAAAGATAAGTCAAATTTAACAGCAACAACATCCTTCCAATCTTGAGGTCCATCAAAAGATAACAAGCCACCTTGCCAAGTTGGCTTGTCCCAAGCTAAGCTTAACTGACTAGCTAAAGCGGATTGGTTATCTCCGTACCAGTTATTTTCGACTTTGTTCTTTGGTTTAGAAGGCGGTGAGTTGCGCGACAACACTAAGAAAGATTGATTCTCGTATAGTCTTTTCATCCCTTGTTCTATAAGCGAGTCTACATAGCTATAATTTCCTCTTAGCTTAGAAACTATCAGCATATCTTGGAGGGGTGCAATTGAATAGCTATAAGGTTCCGAAGAAAAATCACCAGTCAAAGTAACCTTCCAAGTATTGCTTACAGGCTTAGCTTCCTGGAAATTTTCTGTTCCTAAAAAAGGAGGGATCATTTCACCATGTGGATCAAATCCCCATTTATTTGAATCAAAAGGGACATTTGCCTCGAGGTCAAACATAACACTCCCTTTAGGTAGGCTAGAATTTTCAACAAATTCAATCAACGCCTTAGACGACTCATGTTCGTCAACTGAATCGAAATACTTCCTCAAGAGAGAGCTATTGTTAAAATGGTTTATGATGTTGACATTACATTGAATTTGATAAGCAACTAAAGTCAATAAAACCGTCACAAAAACACTACCAAGCAAAGAGCTAAAGTTATAATACCTAATTACGGTATAAAAACTTACAAGCCAAAATAGAAAGGTTGGTAAGAGGTAGAATGTTGAGATTCGAGTTGAAACCGACATCAAAAATATCACATTAATGACATGACACACTAGAGAAAATGAAAGCTTACTCTTTATAATCGTCGGTACACATGTTTTTTTCAACGTGTAAAGAGTAAAAAAAGCCAATACCAGTGATAGGGGGATACCTATAAAGCCAAAGCCATGAGGATGTAGCACCCATTCTATTATAACGGATAATCTATCATCTAAGGGCCAGTAATAATCCCAGTCAGCAATAGCCATTACATCTAAACTTGCAGAGTACATACCAATATCGTTGACAAAAACATTGAATGTACCTATAGGATCAATAATAAAAAGAGGGTGTAATGAAAAGGCACATATCATGAGAAAAAATACGGAGCTAATAAATATAAACTTAGCTTTCTCTAAATAACTAGACTTATCAAAAACCAACATAACAGCAAAAGGAAGACACAATGGTAATAAACTGATTTTAAAGCCTACAGACAAACCTAAAAGTGACGCTGAAATAATTAGTTTTCTAATATCTCTTGTCTCAAAAAATCTAAACAGATAATTTCCTGAGATAATAAAGAATAACGACTGCCATAGCTCCGGATGAAGATTAACCATCAAAAAGTTAACACCAGGCAGAAGAAGAGATAAAACAAGAATAAAAAAGCAAACTAATGAGTATTGAAGAGTATTTATATTGCTTGAACGCTCATCTTTCTTTCTAATTGTAGGGAACAGTAATTCTTTAGCCATTATTAAAATAATTATAATAAATGGGAAAAGATTGCTTAAAATTAAGGACACTGACATAAGCTGATCATTCTTAACTAGATAGCCAAACGATGCAAAGAAAGACAGCAGCAAAAAATAACCGAAACCGTAACCATAACTAGTACCAGAGAATGCAGAATGAGCATTCCCATCGCTCCACCCATTCAATATTCGTAATATTGTGTCACTATAAACAACATTGTCTCGAGCTCGGAATATAAAATCGCCAAGAGTATCGGTATTAATACTGGCTAATGAAGCCCAAAAGGTAATATACAGAGTTAGGATAACAAAAAAACTAATGAAGGTTTTAGTCCTCATCGAATTAGCCTCTAATTTTTATTGAACGTGAAAAAAAATCTGATCATATCTTTATTAAGATAAACCTAGGAAACACTGAAGCATTTTCAATTTTTTCTTGTCTAATCATGCTCTTTAGTGTAATTCACTAGGTCTATTATCAATAGATATGCCTTTACTTTTTATCGACGAATTGAAAGTAAGAAGACCAACGCTCAAAGTTTTTCAATTTTGAGCATATAGCATCCGGCGTAATATTATTGTCTTTCATATACTTTGCATATAGCTCGATTTTTTCGTCTTGATTTTGAAGCTCTGGAGATACGATACAGATCTTATAGCCAAGTTCATGAATTTTGTCATAAGCTTGCTTATCCATTGGAAATTTAGTAAAGCAATCTACCCAAACCCAATCAACTTTTCCAGCCATAGAAACAAGAGTATCTAAGCCCTCAAATTCAGAGAATCTCAAAGCAATATTCTTCTCTCCATGAGCAGAAAGTAACTTTATCATGGGGAATGTACTATCAAGAAAAAAGTATTTTAATTTCTTACCTTTAATCGAATCCAGTATCCTATGCTCTATTCGCTCACTTTTTACATTGATAATCATTGTTCCGTGAGTATAGTTTTTTAAATACTCTTCAAAGCTATCACCCTCGGAAAATGGATCATGTGCAATGTGTAGACCTTCATTAGAGTCTCGTAAATCAACTTCTACCCCAAAAGAGTCGTCAACCCCTTTTAATTCAGACGCTGAATTAATACGGTGAGCAATAAATTCAACAGTTCTCATATTAAGCTCGCTTTAAACGTTTCTTTAGCTCAAAAGAAAAATCTACGGTTCTCCGAATGAACTTGTATTTTGACTTCAAACCAATATTCCAGCTAGATGTACCATGTATACGCTCAGGAAACAGAACATCAAACCGCTTTACATTAAGGCCAGCAACTTTAGCACTATAATATACAAACAAATCTAGAGAAAAATCTAATGGCGGCTCTTCCCAGCTCTCATAAAAATTACGATGAAAAATGTTTGGTTGAGCATTGATATCCCAAAGCCACTCCCTAAGCAGAAATAACTCGTAAAACGACATGCCCATAGTGAAAAAGTTGTCTGAGAATGGGCGCCCTTTTCTCAGACCTTTAGCAAAAACAGTCTCCTGAGAACTACTTCGTTCAACAAGCTCCAGTCCTTTCACGATATCTTTAGGGTCTGTCTGCATATCTGCATGCGTCCATCCTAAAAATTCACCTTTAGCAACCTCTAGCCCTTTTAAGATTCCGTTGCCATACCCCTCATTAAGAGCCACTATATGACATCGAGCAAAAGGATAATTACCGATAAGCTCATCCATAATGCTTTGTGAATTATCAGTAGAACCATTATTTACCAAAATCACTTCAATATCGTCTCTTTTAATCACTTCGGAAAAACGTTCCAGAATAAGAGGAATATTCTTACCTTCGTTGTAGCAAGGTATAACAATAGAAAGCTTAATCATTAGCAAACACCCAAAACTTTTGACCTAAATAGTTTATAATTGTGCTTGTACCTGTGGCCAAAATAAAAGCCAGGTAGTACATTTGAAATTGCTCATTAACAATTCCATTGACAGATACATTTAACCCTAGAGAGGTAAAGTATAAAGCAGTAAACTTAGAAATATTGCCACCAGTCACCTTTCCTACTTCAAAGGTCCAATAGTTATTCATTAAATACGCAAAAATACTCCCCAAAAGGAAAGATACACCTTTAGCTATACTGTAATCAATTAAACCAGACAAAAATAAGTAACTGATAGTATCAATTGCAACAGCACCGACACCTACGAATACAAACTTCCGTAAATCAACTGGTAAATTTTTATATGTAGTCTTGTTCAAAGCTAAAACACTTATTAATCAGTTGTATTTTGTTATTTTCGGCAACAGACTTATCATTATCTATTTTATATGGATGGCTATCAGATTTATGGAAGAAACTTTGCCAATAATTATACGTGTTGTAATCATTTGGAGTCCCCCAACAGATAAAGTGCTCTACAGGGATAATTTTCACTTGATATATATTCTTATCAAGAAAATTCGCCAAAGAATCGGCATAGTACTCACCATTCACACTACAATCAGCCTCCACCATACGGTTGTATGCATCTTCAAACACTTTCCTGTTTTTAAAATAAAATGCACCTACAATACCCCAGTCATCTTTCGGTATATCTGAGATTGGCTTCTTAACACTAACGTTAACAACGTCATCTCCCTCAACCTCGATCCAGCCATATTGCTCAGGATTTTCTACCGCGTGCGGATGTCCCTTAAACGCCCACAGCAATACATCAACATCTTCATCAATTAGTTTTTTGAAATGGTCTTCATCCCACACCATACCATTGTCGCACGCTCCTATAACAAAACTCTGGTTATTCGGAAGCATCTTAATAATTTCAGCACATGTGGTTGCCTGGCCACTAGTAAGAGTTGGGATTATCACACTTTCAACATTAGTATTTTCAATGACAATACTATCTTTTACCGCGAACTTATTTTCATGCTCTGCAAGCACACCGATAGAGATGTTGTTTGAATTTGGAAGCGCATAGATAGCATTGGCAACCATAGGCTTCCCATTTACAGAGATGAGAGGCTTGGGAATTTTGTAGCCCTCTTTAACAAATCGACTGCCGGCCCCTGCCATAGGAAGCACAACATTATCTACAAGCGGTGTATCTCTTTTCCGCGCCAGAAAGTCTTGATTTGTTTTGAAGTAATTGGACCAACCAAGATATTCATCAACATCTTGTGGTGTGCCCCATTGGAGCATGTGTTGAATCTCGTAGATAGAGACTTTGAGCCCAGCTTCGACTAGCTTATTGTATACAACTGAAACATAGTACTCACCATTAAGGTCATCACCAGATTTTAAAATCGCATCAAAATACGTCTTAAGAAGTTCACCCGTTCTGAAATAATACGTGCCATTCGAAGCAAACTCTTCCATTCGGTTGTCAGTGAAAGGTTTTTTCTCTTGAATTTCCAACATCCACTGGTTATCATCTCTCATAAATGCGTAATTTGTACTACCCAACATATGGGGATGAAATCCCTTATACGCAGGTACGGCACCATCTGCTTTTCGATTTCGAGTATGCTTAAGGAAGCCTTGATAATCCCAATATGTCCCGAAATCACAATAATTTACTATAACTTCTTCTTGATCATTTATCAGGTCATAAACCTGTTGAACGGCATATACAGGACCAAGCTTGTGTTTAGGTATTGTAACTATCTTACCCGTTGGAGCAATCTTCTCCAAAATTGATTTCATATTTGTATTTTGAATATGATCTTCGTTACAGATAAACACAAAATTGCTTTCACCAGGGAACAGCTCAACAACGTGTTGAATGATAGGCTTACCATCAATCACAATTAGCGGCTTGGGGATATCATATCCTGCATCAATAAATCGCTTGCCAATTCCTGACATCGGGATCACAACTTGCATTTATTTTCTCCTATTAAAAATATTTATTAGTTTTTCTTTCTGTATTTTTCTGCTTCCCAATCAGAAAGATAGCGCAACTCTTCAAGCTCTAATTTTTTGACATTACTTTCAGCAGAAACATTCATAATTTTAACGTAGCACAAAAGTACATCTTCAATTTCTTTTAGCTTTTTATAACTTGGACCTTGGACGAAAACACTGCCATCTTTGGTAAAAACGCTAGGATAGGCTTGATACTTGGCTTCATAGTCACTAAATACAGATTTCATTGTTTCTGATAAATCAGGGATCTCCCAGCCAAGGTAGATAAAAATATCAGGACAGAAGCTATTTATCTTACGTGACTCCAGACCTTGCACATATTCGATAATCTCTTGGTTATGAACAAGTGATACAATCGGTAGGTCTTCACTTATTTCACTAAGCTCTGTAAAAATAGAACCTGATTTTTTGTATGTTGAAATATCAAAACCGATGTTATCAGAAACAGTATCACACACTTTATTAGTATACTCCAAAGCCTCCTCAGCTGTATCGGCAGAAACAACCAAACCATGATTCTTTAAAAAGATAACGACTGGACCTTGAATATTTTCAGCTTTAGTTAGGTACTCTTCAACACCTAATAAAAGCTCAATCCCTGGAGTTCTATACTCACTAACATAAGCTTCAGGGAAAGATTCTTTGACCTTTCCCACCAAATCCGTTGACATACAGTATGTAACAGCAATTGGATGTGTATGAAGCACATATTTTTTAAATGATGCATGAAGAAAAGTTTCTATCGATGCCTTTTTTCCCTCAAGAAAAGCACCTTCGAGTATCTTAGCACCTCTATTCTCAAGCGTTTTTTTATCCAATTCGTTAACATCTTCAGATAGAAGCAGGGCTACTTCTCGTTTAAGAATATTAAGATCAAGCTTTGTAATTCCCTCGTGTAATGTCATGTCACCTAAATATGTACCTGAGGATTTCACATAGAGAAAATCCCCCTCTTTTACAGAAGTATTACCACCACCACTTTGAACCAAGTCAAATCTAGAACCTATATAACGCGATGCCTTTATTAGCTCTTTCATTTAAAGTTCACCTGTGCTAATGATTTAACTTCAGTACAACAATTAGAAATGCCAGAAGAACCCTTACCATTGCGGTTGATCCAGAAGCTTTTTATACCAAGAAGATTAGCTCCGACAATATCTTTTTTGTAATTATCTCCGATCATAATTACTTCATCAGTTGATAATTTTAACTTAGTTAGTGCTCGTTTAAACATGAATGGATGTGGTTTTTCAACTCCGGCCTCTTCACTAGTCACAATGAAATCTATCGATTTGGTAAGACCAAGTTTTTCAATTTTTCTGTATTGAATTTCAGCCGTAAGATCTGTCAATAGACAAATAGGAATATCCTTGTATTTATCCAGAAATTGGGTCGCATCTTCGGTTAGAATCATGTTGTTAAGAAACACATCCCAATAAACATGGCTAACATCATAGGCATGTGGAATTGGTTTAATTTGTAAATGTTCTAACATTAACTGGAAATAAAGGATTCTACTATGATTCGCAGCTACATTCGGTAGAATTGATTTTAGTTTCTGCTTTGCAAAATTAAATGCTTCCACCACGGATTGCATATCTATAGCATGCTTATTATGTATAAGCTCTAGAGCTGTATTCAAAGCAACCTGGTGCGTTTCCTCATATTTGTATAGAGTATCATCTAAATCTAACAGTATACCTTTCACGCTCATATTTGGTTTTCTCCTTTCATTCTCTGGCTAATACTGAGTAGTGTAACTAACTGAATAAAACCATTGTAACCAGTGTCAAACTCAGGTTCATTAACGAGTTCGTCGATATTTGGGATAAACTTGTTCGATAACTGGCTAAAGTCAGCCATTTCTGGCGGTTCATAAAGTTCTATTATTTGTGAGTTCAAATCCTCAGCATAATCCCAAGAACTTTGAACATTTAAACCTCTAAGGATCTCTTCTAGCTGTATACTCGCTTCGCACGTAATTCGCAAACCAATTTCGACATCACCAGTTTGGCTATAATCTGAAATCTCTGATACCGGAAAAAATGAAATGATCAAATCAGAAAACTGTTTCTGTGGATATATATACTTCTCAGCATCATTCACTCTTGATTCAATCTGGCACATTATTTTTTCAAGTGTATAACCACGATGAGCCATATCCCTCTGAACTTTCCAATAACGTCTCAAATCTTCGTTTGGCTCCATATAAACCTTTAAATCCACAACCTTTCTTGAAATGGGTAAGTAGAAAGGGTGTAAACCGGACATGAGAATAAACTCCTTAGGCTTGATTGAGTACTGCTCTGTAAAGGTTCCTGTTTTGTGATCATAGTCAACCCGTTTGGCATTTTTCCAACTTTTCAGCTCAACCAGATTTTCAGACTGCCTGTGTAACCAGTTTGCCTTTGGATTTAGGTGAGTATGATTGTTCCAGTTTTCATGTCCCCTCTCCCAACGATGGTCACCATCGCCTTCAATCTGTAACAAGTTATCTTTAAACAGATCCCCAATTAATACTTTAAGCGTAGACTTTCCTGTTCCACTATCCCCACCAACACCGATGATAAAAGGGGTTTTTCGCCTATACAGGTTATTACTTTTCACCGAAAACTTGTAAACATACAAAGCTGTACAAACTAAAGCAGATTCTAGACATGTGAAAATTA
This sequence comes from Vibrio syngnathi, assembly GCF_002119525.1. NCBI lineage: Bacteria > Pseudomonadati > Pseudomonadota > Gammaproteobacteria > Vibrionales > Vibrionaceae > Vibrio > Vibrio syngnathi. The sequence continues at coordinate 3,048,855 of NZ_CP017916.1, forward strand.
CGTTGGAAACAATATCTTGGTCAACTTTATATAGTGGAACAACTTCTCCCAAAAACAGAATTGGTGTTTGATCGTATTTATGTGCAAATATAAAATATGTTAAATATAGTATATTTAGCACCCCTAATGCGAAATACCCTTCTAACAGCTTACTACTATTTTTAGCAATACTGAGGGTAACAAAAGGTAATAACCAAACATACCAACCGGGGGAAGGAATGAAAAAGAAAATGTTCGCAATGAATAACAAACTTATAAACGCAATTAGTAAATCTTTATTTACTTTTTTAAAAGATAAAAAGTAAGCATAAAGAACTAAAGACACGAGTATTGGTAGATAAAGATCAATGGTTCCTATTGCATATTTACTATCGAACAATAATTTCTGCTTTGAGCTAAGAAGAACCAATTCCATATAAGAATCAGAGGCTATAAATGGTAAAGCAGATATAAAAAATGTGGTAAATGAAATTGCAGGAAAAAGAAAAATCCACCCCAAATCCCTATGCTTATACATATATATCATCAATAATGGCAGTGCTAACAATACATTTAACTTTGCTCCTAGTGACAAACCAAATATGATTGATGCTCGCAAATACTTGCCTTTAACAAAGAAGACAAGAGACAACAAAAGTATCGATATTGGTATTACATCTAGCTGATTGTGGATATAAGTTGAAAATAAAACTATCGGAGACAAAACGTACAAAAGAGCAACACGCGATTTCTTATATTGAGTTAGTTCCACCAGACAGTAAGCTATAAGCAGATCGGACAAAATAAGAGGAGTGCTGTATATTAAGTTGTTAATAAAATAAATATCTATATTTATTTTATCCATTAAGTAATTAAAAATAGAAAGTACGTAAAGCATTGTTGTGGAGTATGGGAAGTCAGCCAACAATGTTCCATTGTAAACCGCACTCCATGGGTTGTCGATGTTAACAACAAACCAATTAGTAAAAGGATAAAATAGATCTTGTTGATAACCTGAAGAAAATAAACCTAAAATAAGCCATTTAACAAAAAAAATAAGTGCTAGGTAATTTACCTTATAATAATTAAAGCTCACCCTAAAATAATCCAAATTTTTCATTTAAGTTAATTCCAACCTATATACAACAGAGCTAATGATAAACATAAAATAAGCTCAAACCACATTAAAACGACAATAAATAAAAGTGCCATCTTGTTGATTATATTTTTGAGAAATCATACAACAAAGGCTCAATGTTGTCGACGGCTTTATTGCGCAAATCAGTACAGCATCAGTGTCGCTCCATTTCATGTATTTCTTATCTAAACAGCAAATTTCTGGTATTCCTGACCCCGTAAGTTTATTCAACGCCTTTGTGATTTACATAAGCTTCCCTCCATTTATACATATTTTCTAGTTCACTCTCCCCCCCTCTAGCATTGTTTAACTCGATACATCGCTGTTTCTTAGATGTGGTATCCATACCTCTCTTTACAATACATTTTTGAACTGTAAAATTCTGGCAACCCACAGCGAAACTTAGAGAGTGTCCGAGCTCCCAGAAATATAGGCTTTTCATGGATGAAAAATGCAACATCGCGTCGTGGAGTCCATCGTCAGACCTTCAATGAGGCTTCGCCATAAACTTGAATACCGTCGAACCAATGGTTGGGAGCAGTACCCTCCTCCCAAAATGAGCCATCAATTTACTTGGCTCTTTGGCTAGTACAAATGGAGTTAGGACAACTTAAAGGAGCATGGGCTAACCCTAATATCGAGTCGATGAATCTTTGAGATACCCTTAATTTCATATATAGCACTCACTTCACCAGAGCGTAGTTTCAAAGCTAAGCTACTCATTTGACTAGATTTAAAGCGAACTCTCTGTTTACTTTGCACTCTACCAATCACTGCTTATTGAACAACCAAAAGGTTATAGACCACCGCTAACGAGTATTGGTTATTTTATAACGGGGCTTAGATATAAACCACATGAAGTGGTGGGTGTAACTGACCAAATTGTAGGAAATGAGCTTAGTGTCATTTAATTACGCAACAAAGTCGATATAGCACCACAATCCCTGTATTTTGTTTTTCACATAGGATAGAATGCGCGGCCTATATCTATACCGATTTGATGTTACGCAAGAGGGCTCCACTAGATGAAAGTTCTTAAAAACAACCTAAGACTCATCGCTTCACTAACCAAAAGAGACATTGAAAATAGATACAAAAATTCAACATTAGGACTGGTTTGGGTTATCGTTTTTCCAATATTCATGCTTCTTATCTACACTTTTGTTTTTGGTTTTGTATTTAAAGCTAAATGGGGAGGTGAAGTTCAGGCAAACTATAGTTTAGTCATGTTCCTTGGATTAATTATACACGCATATATGGCTGAATGTATCGGAAGAGCTACATCACTAATTCAAAGCAATGCTAACTATGTAAAAAAAGTAGTATTCCCGTTGGAGTCTCTATGTTGGGTAGCCTTATTATCTTCCCTATTTCAATTCACTATGGGGCTAATCGTATTTTTTATATTCTTGCTTTTGTCTAGCACGCCGCTCCAAGCAACAACTGTTTTGGCACCAATAGTATTCTTGCCATTCGCAATCCTTTCATACGCACTCATTCTATTCCTATCATCTCTATCTGTTTACATAAGAGATGTGGCACACATGATGTCGATAGTCATATCTGTAATGCTGTTTATGTCCCCTGTCTTTTATTCAATAGATGCAGTGCCAGAAAGCTATCAATGGGTGATGTACTTGAACCCAATAACTTATGTTATAGAGAACCTCAGAAATGTAATCCTTCATGGAACGCTTTTTGATATGAAAGGTTACCTTTTATATTCAACTATAAGCATTATTTTATACATTGCATCTAGTAAATGGTTCAAGCTAACGAAAAAGGGGTTCTCTGATGTCTTATAGAACAGTAATTAAAACTCAAGGGTTGAATAAAAGTTTCCTTATGTTTAGCAATCCTCTCGAGCGCCTAAAACAACTGCTAGGAATCAGGAAAAATTACGAGCAACATACTGCCATTGAAAACGTAAATATCGAGATTCATAAGGGAGAGACGGTTGGTATTATAGGTGTAAATGGTTCAGGCAAATCTACGTTATTACAACTAATTTGCGGAACTTTAACCCCCTCCAAAGGGACGGCTGTTGTTGACGGTCGAGTCTCAGCCTTATTAGAACTCGGCGCCGGATTTAATCCTGAATTCACAGGGCTGGAGAACATTTATCTCAATGCCACCTTAATGGGTCTGTCTAGGAAAGAAACTGATAATGTTTTACAGGATATTGTTGACTTTGCTGATATTGGCGAGTTCATAAACCAGCCAGTAAAAACGTATTCTAGCGGGATGTTCGCCAGACTAGCATTCTCAACGGCCATTCATGTGGAGCCAGAAATATTAATTGTGGATGAAATTTTGGCAGTCGGTGATTCACGTTTTCAACGAAAATGTTTGGATAAGTTCAAAGAAATTCGTAATACAGGGTGTACAATCTTGTTTGTATCCCATGATGATTATCAAGTTAGAAATATATGCGACAAAGTTCTCTACTTAAAACAAGGAAAGCAAGTGTTTTTTGGGGAGGCTGATGAAGGTGTAGCATACTACCTTCAGGACTTACAAAATATGGATAGTCAAAATCTGAAGCCTGCTGATGTTGAATCCAATGCAAACAAATTGGTAGATATAACAAATCCTCTACTGCTTAACAAAGACAATGAGTCAGTTGATGAAATTGAAACCGGCAACTCTGTCACATTACAATTCGACTATACCTGTTCTGATATCAACCTCATCGGTGAGCTTTGCTTTGTATTTAACCTATATCGAAAAGATAACGTTTACGTTTGCGGGACAACTACTGAAATGCAAAACGCAGATATAAAGAAAAACATAGCAACGGGTAGAGTGCGAGTAACATTCCCTAACCTTGAACTGCTAGCAGGGGTATACAACTGGAGAGTTGCGGTAAATGATAGCGATGGGATACAAATAATATCAGAACTAATACCTGTATGTGAGTTCAGCGTTAAAGATACATTTAAGACTGTTGGTTTGTATGACATAAAGCACACTTGGAGTCTGGAGGAGATTAAATAATGGAACGAATGAGCTCAGAACTTATCCAAAAGAACTTTCTCTTTGATGAGCATGTTGCAAGATATAATCACTTTTCTTCATTTATTTCAGGAAGAGTATTAGACTGCGCATGTGGCATAGGCTACGCATCAAGATTGGTAGCATCAAATAGCAATGTTGTAAGTTACATTGGCGTGGATATATCTCAAGAAGCTATAAAAGTAGCCAAATCGAATTTTTCCACCACAGATAATAAGGTTAAATTCAAGTTAGGCAGTATTTTTGAGTTACCTGAGCCGGACAATAGCATTGATACATTTATATCGATGGAAACTCTAGAGCACCTAGAAGAACCCAACTTAGCGCTGAGTGAAATAAAGAGAGTTCTAAAAGATGATGGTTTTTTCATTGGTAGCGTCCCTACTGCTGAATATGATCAAAAGTGTCACTCTGTTTATGGCGAAAACCCATACCATATTACACGCTTCGACTTTGAAAGGTTAAACAGTCTTCTAAAGATAAATTTTAAATATGTTTACATTGGAAAAATGACGCGTGAACTGGTTTCATATTTCAGGCCAATCACAGAAGAAAATCCAAGTAACACAGATAATGAAGTGTTAAATGATAATTACTCAACCAGTCATGGTTCGTTTTTATTCATCTGCTCTAATCATAGGTTTGAATTAGCATCTGAAAATAAAATTTATTTATCCCAATCTCTAGTGGAATACGATGAAGAACAACTAATACCATTTATCAACTCAATGAAACATGCTGAAAACATTGCATTAGAAAGGGAAGTTATAATCAATGAAATGGAATCCGCATATTCAAAGAGAGTAATCGAACTTCAAAGCAAAGTTAATGAGCTTGAGCTTGAGCTTTTTAAGATAAAATCCATAAACGCAGAAAAAAAGTGATTTACGATGAACATTGATAAAACAACTCTATCAGATAGTATTGAATATTTACTATCTGACTTTTTCGACACGGTAGTTTCGCGAAACTGCCACCCGGAAGAAGTAAAGATGCGCTGGTGTTCAAAAATTATTGACATCTTTAATTTAGATATTGACACACAGCAGTTGTATGATATTAGAATAAAATGTGAAGCTGCTATTTGTCAGTCTAACCTTGATAAATCAGGTGAGCTTGAATTCAAGTACAATGAATTATTAGCGCTCATGCTCAATATATTACGTACTAATCTATCTCTTAACTTATCTAAAGAGCTATTCTTAAGTCTCTCAAAGAAAATTGAGCTTGATATCGAGAAAAACGTGCAACATCTGAATAAGGATGTTGTGCGCTTTTTTGAAAAAAACAAAAAAAACAACACAAAAATATATATAATATCTGACTTTTATATGGATGCGGACTTTATCCAAGAGCTAGCTAAGCATCACTGTATCAGTCATTTAATCGACGAGTATTTCACATCTGCAGATTTTCTAAAAACTAAAAGAAGTGGAAACCTTTACGATGCAATTCTGAAAGAAAGAAATATAAAGCCAACATCGGCATATATGATTGGTGACAATATTCATAGCGATGTAGACATGTCAAGAATGCGCGATATACACGCATTACACATCCCAAGAGATTTCTCTCACTATGAAAAATCGTTGAAAATTGCCAAGCATAATCCGAAGGTTAAAAAAAATCTTCTCAAGACTCTAAGGGCTAAAGAGTTTGATTTCTACTGGATGGCAATTCCATTATTTATATTCATTGCCAAATTACATAATCGTTTAATTCAAGACCAAGCTAAGAATGTGATTTTTTTAGCCAGAGAAGGCGAGTTTTTAAAAGAAATTTTTGATATTTATAATGAAAGCTATCCTATTGCAGGAATTAAAACTCATTACATGTATGCATCTCGCAGGGGAACATACCTCCCATCATTGCGCCCTTTGAAAGACGAAGACTTTAGTAAGCTTCTAAACCAATACTCTGACATGTCATTAAACGTTTTTATTGATAGTTTAGGGCTCGCTGACTTTCTACCTGAACTGGAAAGTGATCTAAAACATATTAATTTTACGATTCCACAGACAGACTTCAAAAATAGCGCAGCATTGCTTCAATTGCTTGAAAGTAAGAGTTTTAAAAAAGTTTACGAAGAAGAAAGAAAAAATCGTAGACAATACCTAGAGTCTTACGTTGACAAGCTTGTCGGAAAGGAGGATTTGTATCTGGTTGATGTCGGTTGGAAAGGGAGCATTCAAGATAATATTCACTCCGCCTTAAATAGACCAGTAACGGGTTATTATTGCGGTATATTAAGAGGTGCTCATAGCACAAGTGAAAACAATAAGCATGGCTTATTGTTTCATGAAATGGCAAATGAAGAAAACTTAGATTCAGTATACAATGAATTCAGAGCTTCTTACGAGGTATTTTGCTCGGCGTCGCACGGAAGTTTAATCGAATACACCTCCGCGCCTAAATTTGGCATATTAGAAGAAAACGAAGCTGAACTAAAAATATTCTCTAAACATATTAGACCTTTACAGCTTAATTTAAGAAAATTACTAGAGGAGTTGATTTATATGAAAAACAATAATGCACTCAGTATTTCTGAAATTGAAGCAATTTTGAAGCCCGTTTATGAGAAATCTGTATTTCTACCAAAGACCTCCGAAATGAACAGCTTTGCTAAATTAGAGCACTATGAAAACTTTGGAGTCTTTGAGTTTTCGTCTTTTGATGCGGGTTCATCAAACCGATTAACTTATATAAAATCTTTAGTATCCAACCCTAAGCATACTGTAGGCCGAGAATGGTGGAAACCATTAGGTTTTAAGAATAACCGCTGTGGATTCTTAAAATACCCTTACTTTATGTTTAAAAAATCAATAATGAGTAAAAAATGAAAATTTGTTTCTTAGTATGGAGTCCAGATATAAGCGGTGGCACAAATGTTATTTTAGAACATGCGACTCGCTTAAGTAAATTTGGCAATGAAATAACGATTGTTACTGAATTACCAGTGTCAGATAAAGATATAGCTTGGTTTGAGGGTGCTAATTCACTCAACTGGAAAACGTATGACGAGGTGACTAATGAGCATTTTGAGTTAACTTTTGCTACGTGGTGGCGTACAGTCTTTTACTTAAAGAGAATAACTTCATCTCGATATGCCTATTTTGTTCAGTCTATTGAGTCTAAATTTTATCCAGAAGAAGATGTGGTTCTACGCAACCTAATAGAACAAACATACTCTTTAGAACTAGACATAATAACTGAAGCGACGTGGATTGCTAATTATTTATCAGACCAATATAAGCGCGATGTACAACTTGTAAAAAATGGGATAAGAAAAGAGTTCTTTAATACTCAAATTAACCCCGTAGAAAAACGAGACGAGAATAAGTTTAAAGTCCTTGTTGAGGGACCATTAAATGTATCGTTTAAAAATACAGAGCTAGCAATTACTTTAGCAAATCAGTCAAATGCAGATGAAGTATGGCTTCTCACATCGTCCCCCATAGGCGCTTACGAAGGAGTTGATCGACTATTCAGCAAGATCCCGATGTCAAAAGTAGGTGAAATATATTCTTCTTGTGATGCCATAGTCAAGTTATCAACAGTGGAAGGGATGTTTGGCCCTCCACTTGAGTGCTACCATTGCGGAGGTACTTCAATCTCATATGACGTAACTGGTTATGATGAATATATTGAACATGGCGTAAATGGGTTAGTAAGTTACAATAGAGATAATAATGATATTGTAGATAAGATAAATCAACTTGTAGAAAATCGCTCACTATTAGCTTCATTAAAAACGAATGCTCTTGAAACAGCTAAAGATTGGCCTACATGGCAGGAAAGCTCCCAACAGTTCGAGCTTTCTTGTCAAAAAATATTAACTGAAACTAAGTTTGACCAAAATATCGACCAAATTTCAGTTAAAGCAGACTTAATGTTTTCAACATATGAGGCTCATATCGCTGTACCTCAAGGACAGGTCATTACACTAGGGATAAAAGCTGCATTAATACAAAGAATGCGTCTAAGTACACCGAACTTATTCAACTTATTAACGAAGGTAAGAAACTACCTACATCCCTTATTAAATAGGTAATTAAAGCTTAAGGAAGCGTTTTGAAAAAGATTTGTTTTTTGGTCGGCTCGATTGGGATAAGCGGTGGAACTTATGTAATAATTCAACATGCCTCTTATCTTAGAGAGCAAGGTTATAACGTATTCATAGCTATACAGTCGAGCTTCAATGAAAAAACCTTAAAGTGGCATGATAAATTAAGCCAGTTAAACTGTGTTTCCTTTGATGATGCAAAATTAGAAAAGTACGATCTAGTTATTGCGACTTGGTGGAAGACAGCGGTTCACCTTCACGAATTTAATTCTCAACACTTTGGGTATTTTATACAGTCTATAGAGTCTAAGTTCTACTCTTCTGAGCAAACTGCATTAAGGCAATATGTTGATGCAACATACAAGCTTCCTGTTCATATGGTTACGGAGGCAACTTGGATTCAAGGTTTTCTAAAACAACAATTCGGTCAAAATGCTTCATTAGTAAAAAACGGTATTAGAAAAGACATTTATAACAATACCAATAAGAGGGAAAGAACTGGCTTTCGAGTATTAGTTGAAGGGCATTTTGGTGTGCCATTTAAAAATACAGCGCTAGCTATAAAGCTTGCAAAACAAGCTAATGTTCGTGATATATGGGTTTTAACAGGCAGCCCTATAAAGTGGTTACCTGGAGTCAGTAAAGTGTTTTCTCAGATTCCAATGTCAGAAACAGCTAATATATATAAACAATGCGATGTGATCATTAAATTAAGTACGGTTGAAGGTATGTTTGGTCCACCCTTAGAAATGTTTCACTGCGGTGGTACAGCTATAGTATTCAATGTCTCAGGTCACGACGAATATATCATAAACAATTTCAATGCACGTGTAATTGAAGATAATAACGTTGATGAAGTTGTTCGTTTTATCCGAGAACTGCAAGAAGATGTCGATAAGCTAAACGCGTTAAAAGACGGAGCCTTGATCACTGCTGACTCTTGGCCTAGTTGGGATTATTCATCAAAAAAATTCTCCGAATGGATAAAAGGAATACTAATACAGCCTAACAGCAACTCTGTTAGTAATGATATTAAAGAAATAAATGACTTTCATCTCACAACTTATCGCACTTCAACAAGCGCCAAATTATCAAAACGAAGAAGTACTGCATTTGTTATGTTTGTGAAAAAATCATCTCATCACATACCAATACACATAAAATCTATAATCAAGCAATGCCAAGCAATTTTTGAAGTCCTTTCTCAAAAAAGAGATGTAAAATAATGACGAAACTACTTTCATTAGATGTTTGGGACACCTTAATACGTCGCGAAGTATATCCGGAGTATCCTAAACTCTACACTATGAATGTATTATTATGCATGTATCGCTCTCTGATTTATGATGAGTATAAATGTAAAAATAAACTTTATCAAAAGCGTATCTCTATCGAAGCACAACTGGTGAAGAATAATTCAACACTAAATGGTGAGTATGCAATTCAAGATGTATTTGAACAGTTACTCATAGATGTTACAGACCTAGATGATGTAGGTAAGTTAGCAAGTTTACTGATTGAGATAGAGATTAACTACGAGAAAAAGTATACTTATCTAGACTCTACAATACTTCAAGAAATATCTAAAATTGAGCGGGATTTTACTGTTTTCATTTCAGACTTCTACATGGATTCTAAGTCCATATCAAAAATATTAGCTAGCAACAATATCAATACACTTATTGATACCGGTTTTAGCTCTTGTGAAATGGGTACTAACAAAAGGTCCAAGAAATTATTTGAGTTAGTCCAGAATAAATTGAATATCACAAGCAATAATCATACACATATTGGGGACCATGAATTCTCTGATTTTACGGCACCCAAGTCTCTTGGTATTAATTCGATTCATTTTTGGCCAGATGAGGAATCCAGAAAGAGAATAATAAACGAATACCATTGGCATTCACGCGATTCTTTGTTAAAGCACTTATTATCAAGCTCAATACAGCAAACTAACGCAGAGAATAGTCTCGTCGAGCCCCTTACTCCATTAATGGTTGGGTTTCTTTTAGACATTGCAGAGCAAGCAATTGAAAACGAAATAGATTTCATAGGCTTTTGCACTAGAGAGGGAGAGTTTTTTTATGACTGTTGGAAGCGCCTATTTCCAACAGGCTTCTTCTTTGGTAAGCAATTACCAACTATCGAAGTAATTGAAGTTAGTCGAATGGCAACATTTTCGCCAACAATTACCGAAGTAACTACAGAACAAATGCAAAGAATGTGGTCGTTATTCAAAACACAGTCTATAAAGACGATGCTGAGTTCACTCAATATTCAAGTAAAACTGGTCGAACACATATTGGAAAGGCATAAAATTGACGCTAATTTCGAATATAGTGGTTTAAAGGATAATAAGGTTATCTCGCGATTATTTGAAGACAGCGAGTTTTGTCACATAATCGAATCACATTGTTTAAAGCAAAGAATGTTGATAAAAAAATATCTTGGTTCAAAATTTAACAATAGTAAAAAAGTTGCTCTTATCGATATAGGTTGGAGGGGGACTATACAAGATAACATTTGTCGAATATTTCCAGACATTGATTTTATTGGTTTTTACTTAGGGCTTCATAAATTCATTAACAATCAAGAATCTAATTCTAAAAAGAATGGGTATTGTTTTGACCTAAACATAGACAATTCAGATTCGATGCTACTTGAAGATGCTACTATCTACGAAATGCTCTTTAACTCCCCAAATGGGTCTGTAATTGGTTATAAAGAGAACGGAGATATGGTCATCGCAGAAAAAATAGTTTCTGATGATGAAAACAAAACCTACTTCGATTACTCCTTAATTTTTCAAAAAGGGATTATTGAAAATATTGAATTTTGGCCAAGGAATATTGAAAAGTACGTATTACATTCTAGAGAGTTTCGCCCCGTAGCAAGGCGTGCACTTGAAAACATTACTCGTAGCCCAGGAAAAAATTTAATTATTGCTCGATCCAATCTTCATCATAATGAAATGTTTGGTCTAGGAGAGTTCAGCTCATCTAGTCAAGTCCCAACTTATTATGAAATATTTACATCGTTGTTAATTAATCAAAGTAGAAAAGAGCTAATCACTTTCTTCAGAGCACATAAATGGGTTCAAAGTATTAAAATGATTGAGGGAATTTCGCCGTTAAAGAAAAATATCCTTATCGCTATACTAAGAGCCGTGAAACTAATTTTTCGAATCAAAACCCGATTTTTTTGAGAAACGAATGAATAATAAAAAACTTGTTTTTATAATTAATGTTGACTGGTATTTTAAACTTCATTGGATCGATCGTGCTAGATACTTTCAGAGTTTAGGTTATGATATTCATATTATAACTTCGTTTACAAAGAATAAAATACTTGATGAACTTTCATACGAAGGTATGCAGTGCTATAACTTAGAGTTTAAACGGAACAGTTTGAATGTATTAAGAGAGATTAAAACTACCATACAATTAAAAAAAATATTGTCTGACATTGAACCGGACATAATTCATTGCATCACAATCAAACCCAACATTTATGTGGGTTTGATTAACAGAATAATATTTAGAAAAAAAATAGTATATAGCATCACTGGACTTGGTGCCGTATTTAGCTCTGAAAACAAGAAATTCAGATTTATCAGAAAAGCCATACAGTCACTATATAAACTTGTATCAACAGACCATAGTATGTTCATATTTGAAAATAGTGAGGACTATGCCTTTTTCGAGAAAAAAAACATATTAAAGCACTCTAATGGTATAGTTATTAAAGGTGCAGGGATTGACCTGTCTCTATTTGATAAGAGCCAACATACACCTTGTCTAAATATTTTGTTTGCAGCTCGCCTGCTTGAAGACAAAGGCCTTCGCATTCTTATAAACGCTTGCAAGCAATTAAAACAAGAAGGTATTCCTATAAAGTTACTAGTTGCAGGAATTATAGATCTGGACGTCACATCAGCCATACCCATGGAAGAAATCAATCAATGGAATAAAGATGGTCACATTAAATGGCTAGGTAACGTCAAAGATATGCCTGATTTAATCAAATCCAGCCACATCATTTGCTTACCAACGGTGTATGGTGAGGGTGTTCCGAGAATACTAATAGAAGGTGCTTCTTGCCAGCGTCCTATTATAACTACAAATGTACCAGGTTGTAGAGAACTAGTTGAGCATAATGTTACCGGGTTGTTAGCCAAACCTGGAGATGTAAGCAGCCTAAAACATTGTATAAAAGCAGTTATACTTGATGATGATAATGCTCGTGCTATCGCTTACAATGCGCGAAAAAAAGTAGAGACCGAATTCTCACAAGAAATAGTTTTTAGAAGGACGAGAGAAGTTTATGACCGCCTGTATGACTCGTAACCTTCCCAGCGACTTTAAGGCGCTCGATGTTGCATATCATTTTAAAAATGACTTTAGCAAAGGTCAATGGTTTACAGATGTGCACTGCACTTAAAACCTCGCTATACTCCTACCCTATAATTTTTCGCCCAATAACGAATAAGAGTTCAAGATATGCAAGAGTTAGTTCCATTTGTTCAAGAGAATATGATTTTAGCCATCGTATGGATCGGCTTGGTTGTTGCCATCATTGCGAACGTTATCAAGACATCAAACGCAGCTTACAAAGAGATCACGGCAGCGCAAACCACACACATGATTAACCGTGAAAACGGTGTTGTGGTTGATATTCGAACTAAAGATGAGTTCAAAAAGGGCCATATTACTGACGCAGTTCACATTTTGCCGTCAGATATCAAAGCAAATAGCTTTGGTAGCCTTGAAAGCCACAAAGCAGACCCAATCATCGTAGTATGTAAGACAGGTCAAACAGCTCAAGAAAGCGCTAACCTACTGGTTAAAGCTGGTTTCGAAAACGTAAGCGTGCTGAAAAGCGGCTTAGTGGCTTGGAGCGAAGCTAACCTACCTTTGGTGAAAGGTAAAAAGTAGTTAAAGGTAAGCTGACCTAACTAAACGAATATGACTTTAAGGTTTTGTTCAACAGAGATGGCGAACGAAACCTAATTATAAATTTTTAAGGACAAGAAAATGGCTGAAGCAGCACAACAAGACGCACAACAGAACTTCGCAATCCAACGTATCTTCCTAAAAGACGTATCTTTCGAAGCGCCAAACTCTCCAGACATGTTTCAAAAAGAGTGGAACCCAGATGTAAAACTGGACCTAGACACTCAAAGTCGTGAACTTGGCGAAGGCGTGTACGAAGTAATCCTACGTCTAACGGTCACGGTTAAAAACGCAGAAGACACTGCATTCCTTTGTGAAGTTCAACAAGGCGGCATCTTCTCTGCAAGCGAAATGGAAGCAGGCCAACTGGCTCATTGCCTAGGTGCATTCTGCCCGAACATCCTGTTCCCATACGCTCGTGAAACAATTTCTAGCCTAGTGGTTAAAGGTACGTTCCCACAACTGAACCTAGCACCAGTTAACTTTGATGCTTTGTTCATGAACTACCTACAAAACCAAGCTCAACAAGCTGAAGGCGAACAAGCTTAAGTCTCAAAATAGAGCTTAACTCTAACGATTCAAGCGCTAGTTAGCTTTTAAATGCACATCGCAACTTCTGCGATGTGCATTTTTTCTTTACACTGTACTAAAATTGAAAGCTCCTCTGATTTTAGTGGATAGCTTTTCCAAGACTCTTCGATTTCCCTCATTATTTTTAGGTGGAAGCATGACAGAAACAACTCGCCCGACAATCTCGACAAACGCTTACGGCAAAGAGATCGCCATGACAGTCATTGGCGCAGGTTCTTACGGAACATCTTTAGCTATATCTCTAGCGCGAAACGGTGCAAACGTTGTTCTGTGGGGGCATGATCCTGTTCACATGGCTCGCCTCGAATCCGAGCGCGCAAATAATGAGTTTCTACCAAATATCGACTTCCCAGAAAGCCTAATCATCGAGTCGGATCTTGAGAAGGCAGTAACAGCAAGTCGTGATCTTCTTGTTGTCGTCCCTAGCCACGTGTTTGGTATTGTTTTAAATAGCCTTAAGCCTCACTTAACAGAGAACTCTCGCATCTGTTGGGCAACCAAAGGCTTAGAGCCAGAAACAGGCCGCCTGCTTAAAGATGTCGCGCACGGTGTACTGGGTGATGGTTACTCGTTAGCGGTTCTATCAGGGCCTACCTTCGCCAAAGAGTTAGCGATGGGCATGCCAACGGCTATCTCTGTGGCTTCCCCTGATGCAGAATTCCTTGAGCAACTTCAAGAAAAAATTCACTGTGGCAAAACGTTCCGTGTGTACGCAAATTCAGATTTTATTGGCATGCAACTTGGAGGTGCGGTGAAGAATGTTATCGCAATTGGCGCAGGCATGTCGGATGGTATTGGCTTTGGTGCCAATGCACGTACTGCACTCATCACTCGCGGCTTAGCTGAGATGAGCCGATTAGGCGCAGCTCTTGGTGCGCAACCAGAAACCTTCATGGGCATGGCTGGATTGGGTGACCTAGTGCTAACCTGTACTGATAACCAATCACGTAACCGTCGCTTTGGTTTGGCACTTGGCGCAGGTAAAGATGTAGATACAGCACAAGAAGAAATTGGCCAAGTAGTGGAAGGTTATCGCAACACCAAAGAAGTTTGGTTACTATCAGAACGTATGGGCGTTGAAATGCCCATTGTTGAACAGATTTATCAAGTGTTGTATCAAGGGAAAGATGCACACCTAGCAGCACAAGATCTGCTTGCTAGAGACAAAAAGTCAGAAAGATAGTAAGAGCAGATACGAAGAGAGTTAGAGGTACGGGGAATCAAGATGCGAATAGCATAAAGTAAATGACTCAAACAAAGTTCTCCAACTCGCTCCTCACTCTTGAAGATAACGTTAATATAATGTTCGTCATTCCAGAATTGAGGAACAAAGTATCTGGAATCTCATTTACGCTAATTGGTTTTTCTAAGCTTTTCGTATCTCTCATCTCGCTACGCGTATCTGGTTTAAAGGAATGGATGGAAAAATGAAACACTGTGAACAACAAAAAGTTTGGCAATGCATTGTGAAAGAAGCTCGACAGCAGTCTGAGCAAGAGCCTATGCTAGCGAGTTTTTACCATGCAACGATTATCAACCATGAAAGTTTAGGCGCTGCCCTTAGCTACATCCTAGCAAACAAGTTAAAGACAGCTTCAATGCCAGCAATGGCAGTCCGTGAAGTAGTTGAGCAAGCATTTAAGCAAGATCAATCGATTATTGATGCTGCTGCTTGTGATATTTGCGCAACGGTAAATCGAGATCCTGCGGTCGAAATGTACTCGATGCCTCTACTTTATCTGAAAGGCTACCACGCTCTGCAAGGTTACCGAGTAGCTAATTGGTTGTGGAAACAAGGGCGTATCGCACTTGCTACTTACCTACAAAACCAAATTTCAGTTGCTTGCCAAGTTGATATTCACCCAGCGGCTCGTATCGGTAAAGCTATCATGCTCGACCACGCCACTGGTATCGTGATTGGTGAAACTGCTATCGTCGAAAATGATGTATCGATCCTTCAAGACGTGACCCTTGGTGGTACCGGTAAAGAAGGCGGCGATCGTCACCCTAAGATTCGCGAAGGTGTGATGATTGGGGCCGGTGCTAAAATACTCGGCAACATTGAAGTAGGTGAAGGCGCGAAGATTGGGTCTTGCTCTGTTGTACTACAAGCCGTACCACCTCATACAACAGTCGCAGGCGTTCCTGCAAAAATTGTCGGAAAACCGAAAACAGATAAACCATCTTTAGATATGGACCAAGGCTTCAATGGTCGCTCGCAAAATTTCATTCATGGTGATGGAATATAAGAGCTGATTCTAGGTTCGATGAGCCGAGATACGAAAGACTTAAGAGCAGATGCTGAAAACTAATAAGAGCAACATGACGATAATGATGAAACCAGTCCAAGTAATTAGCACTGTTCTTTTGATATCAGCCAGCCTTTGCGCTGTTTTCTTCTCAACATCGCCACTTGCCGCATCGAAAGGGGAGCTGAAAGGTGTGTCGAGTGAGATATCTCGTCAACAAAAAACACTATCCTCACAACAGAAGAAGCTCGACAATTTACAAGCAAACCTCAAGCAACAAGAGCTCTCTATCTCCTTGCTTGAAAAAGCCATTAAAACAAGTAAAAAACAACTCAATACCGCCAATGCTAATGTTGCTAGCTTAGATAATAAGATTAAAGCGCTTACAGCACAGAAAAAAGCCCATACCGATAAGTTAGAGCAGCTGATTCAGACTTACTACATGACCAGCAGAGCCAAAGCCTCTTCTCACATCCTAAATACTGGCGTTGAAGAAGACCGCATCAGTCACTATTACCAACACCTCGCCAAAGTACGCTCTGCCACAATCAAAACGATCGAACAAACTCAACTTGAGTTAGAAGAAAGCCATAAGCAACGCCAACTTGAGCAAGAACAAATAGCAACACTGTTAAAACAACAGGTAGCAAAGCGCGATAAACTATCGCAGACCCAATCACTGCGTAAAAAGACCGTCGGCAGTATTAAGAAAAACATCTCTGGCGACAAAAATTACTTAGCCGAACTTCAACGCAATGAAACTCGCCTAAAAGCCGAAATAGCGAAAGCAGAAAAAGCCGCTCGAGAGAGACGCAATGCTATTCCTATGGATGGCTTAGCCAAACGTAAAGGTAAACTGCCTTGGCCAATCAAAGATAAAGTTCTGCATAACTACGGCTCACGCCAAACCGGCCAGGTAAATTGGAAAGGTATGGTGATCAAAGCGAAATACGGTCAGCAGGTAAAGTCTGTTTACTCAGGCACCGTCGTATTCGCTGAGTATTTACGTGGGTATGGTTTAGTGGTACTGCTTGATCACGGTAAAGGTGATATGACACTGTATGGCTTTAACCAAGCGCTTTTAAAGAAAGAAGGTGACAAGGTTAAAGCTGGTGAGGCTATTGCTCTCGCAGGTGACACTGGTGGACAAACCCGCCCATCGCTGTACTTTGAAATTCGTAGAAACAGCCAAGCTCAAAATCCGAAAAGATGGTTAGTTAGGTAAAAACAGATACGAGATATAAGTAACCGAGATGCGAAGAGCAAGCCCAAAGAGCTGAAAATCTCTGAATTCGCATTTATCAAACTCAGTCATTCCAGAATTGAGGGACGAAATATCTGGAATCTCTATCTCACATTGCCGTGAGTCATCTTTCGAGCCCTGACATAAAAAGATTCCCTATCACGCTCGTTCCTCGCTGTAGGGAATGACGTCGCGATTTATATCCCACCACTCGAATCTGCGCTTTCCCGCTCTCGTTACCCGAATCCCACTTACCGCTTACCCACATCTTCGCTTTTATTTGCTGTTCAACGCTCTTACACCATCTTCTAACAATGTCAGCTGCTCAAAGCCTTGAGTAGTTGCAATCGGTTTAACCGTGGCGATCATCTGCAACATTCCTTGATGCACAACTTGCTCTGTAATTTGAGCTTTTGGAGACATCGCAGACTGATACGCCAACCAACCCGATGCGATCAAGTGAAGAGAAGTCACCATCGATTTCATTTCTGTATCGGTTGCTTTGAGCAAGTTCAACTCAACAAAGGCTCTCATAATATCCACAAGATTCGTTTGCAGCTTTTCTTGAACGGCCATGTAATCAAGGTGCAGTTTTTCATCACGTGACAATATTTCAGGCAAATTTGCATAGAAGAATCGATACTTCCACATCAACGTGAAGATGGAATCTAAGTAGCTCTTTAGTAGCGTCAGGCTTTCTTGCTGCCCTTGAATCGGAGTAAACCTTTCAAGCAACTCTGTCGAATAGAGAGTAAAGATATCACGTACAATTTCTTGTTTGTTGCGGAAGTGGTAATAGAGGTTACCAGGGCTGATTTCGATGTGTTCAGCAATATGATTGGTCGTAATACTACGCTCGCCATGCTCATTAAAAAGCTCTAGAGCTGCGTAAACAATCTTGTCACGTGTTTTCATTAGCAATTAGATCCCTATCCGTTTAGTGGTTCAGTATATCGCCACTAAACAGATAGATCGACCTGTTCACATCTGGTCGAATTAGCTCTGACGAAAATAGAGTGGAATCAATCGTCCCTCAAATTAGCTAGGTCTATTGATTACAATATAGATTTTAGAGCCTGTGAAAAAGAGAGCGCACATTTATCTTTCTCCGATAGCTGAATAGATTGCTCTTGAGTCAAAGGCCACTCAACACCCAGTTCCGGATCATTCCACGCGATTGACATTTCCGCATCTGGGTTATAAAAGTCCGTACACTTATAAACAAACTCAGCCATATCGCTCGTCACATAAAAACCATGAGCAAAACCTTCGGGCACCCACATTTGACGCTTATTTTCTGCGGAAAGAATCTCTCCAACCCATTGACCAAAGGTCGCAGAGTCTTTGCGGATATCAACAGCAACATCAAATACCTCTCCCGAAATAACCCGAACTAATTTACCTTGGGTATTTTCAGTTTGGTAATGTAAACCGCGTAAAATACCCTTCTTAGACTTAGAGTGGTTATCTTGTACAAATTGTGTTGGCTTACCTGTGACTAATTTTTCAAATTGTTTTTTGTTCCACGTTTCCATGAAAAAACCGCGCTCGTCACCAAATACTTGGGGTTCTATAATTTTAACATCAGCTATGCGGGTATCTATCACTTTCATTATTTTATCCTGCGTACGCTTTGATATTGCTTAATGCCGCCTTCCAGTCACTAGGCTCGACCGCGAGAAGAGTCATAATTTTCTCTGTACTCAATTGAGAATTGCTTGGACGCTTTGCTGGCGTGGGATATTGTTCGGTCGCAATACTCGTGAGGCTCGGTTTGCTTGCAATGACACCTTGCTCGACTGCAATATTGAAAACAGCATCAGCAAATTCAAACCAACTCACATGCGGCAGACCCGAATAGTGATAAACACCATATTCCACCACATCACCTTCGTTAATGAGGTTCGCGATTTTGATCAAGGTACTTGCTATATCACCTGCATACGTAGGCCCACCAAACTGGTCACCCACGATACTCAATGTATCTCGGTTTTCACCTAAGCGAAGCATGGTCTTAACGAAATTATTGCCATTCTCACCAAACACCCAAGCAGTGCGAAGAATGATATGTTTATCACACGCTTCGGTAACAGCTATTTCACCAGCTAACTTACTTTTACCGTAAACACCTTGCGGGTTTGTGAGATCACTCTCTAGATACTCTCCTACTTTATCGCCTTCAAAAACATAGTCCGTCGAAATATGTAGAATCGCGGCCCCTAGGTTTTGCGCAGCTTGCGCTAAGAACTTAGGACCATCACGATTGATCGCATAAGAAAGCTCAACTTCCTCTTCAGCTTTATCAACCGCAGTATGCGCCGCTGCATTGATAATAATAGTAGGTTGAAATTCGCTAACAACGGCATTGACAGACTCTTGGCTCGTAATATCAAGATGCTCTCTATCAAGCGCTAATACCAATGTATTCTCATTGTTAGACAGTTGTTTAGTTAGACAAGAGCCAACTTGACCATTACAGCCAGTAATTAGTACGCGCATTAAGCTTTTGCCTTCTTTTGAAGTTCCGTGACTAAACGAGTCAAATACTGACCGTATTCATTTTTCATCATTGGCTTAGCAAGTATTAACATTTGCTCATCAGTTAACCAACCATTACGCCAAGCTATCTCTTCTAAACAAGCAACCTTTAGCCCTTGTACATTTTCAATAGTTTGAACAAAAGATGAAGCCTCATGAAGACTTTCATGTGTCCCTGTATCTAGCCACGCAAAACCACGACCTAATAGTTCCACATTCAGAGAACCATCATTTAGATACATTTCATTGAGAGTGGTAATTTCCAACTCACCTCGAAGAGATGGCTTCACTTGCTTTGCCATTTCTACAACTCGATTATCGTAGAAATACAAACCGGTTACCGCATAGTTAGATTTTGGTATTGCAGGCTTTTCTTCAATCGAAACAGCTTTCATTTTTTCATCAAATTCAACCACGCCAAAACGCTCAGGATCTTTAACTTGATAGCCAAAAACAGTAGCACCAGACTCTTTTGAAGCGGCATTTTGTAGCGTTCTAGAAAAAGACTGTCCGTAGAAGATATTATCCCCTAACACCAAACAAACACTGTCATCACCAATAAACTCTTCACCTATGATAAAAGCTTGCGCTAAACCATCAGGGCTTGGTTGAATTGCATACTCAAGGTTGATGCCAAAATCTGAGCCATCACCAAGTAAGCGTTGAAAACCAGCGTTATCCTCAGGGGTCGTAATAATCAAAATATCTTTGATACCAGCAAGCATTAACGTCGAGATGGGGTAAAAAACCATCGGCTTATCGTAAATGGGCAAAAGCTGTTTTGATACGCCGCGAGTAAGTGGATATAAACGCGTGCCTGAGCCTCCAGCAAGAACAATCCCTTTCATTACTTATCAACCTTACCATTTACAACTAAATCTGAAGAAACACCTAAGCGTTCACCAGCGTAAGAGCCATCTAATACGCGTGACCACCATTGTTTATTCTCTAAGTACCACTCGACTGTTTTACGAATACCTGATTCGAAAGTTTCTTCAGGCTTCCAACCCAATTCACGTTCGATCTTTGACGCATCGATTGCATAACGTACATCATGTCCAGGTCTATCAGTGACATAAGTTACTAAGTCAAGGTAGTTACCCACACCTTCTGGCTTATTGGGCACCAACTCTTCAAGTAATGAACAGATCGTTTTTACTACATCAATGTTTGCTTTTTCATTGTGACCACCAATATTATAGGTTTCACCTACCTCACCTTCAGTGACCACCTTGTACAACGCTCGTGCGTGGTCTTCGACAAACAGCCAATCACGGATTTGCATACCGTTGCCATACACTGGCAGAGGTTTTCCATCGAGAGCATTCAAGATCATCAATGGGATTAATTTTTCAGGGAAGTGGTAAGGGCCGTAGTTATTTGAGCAATTAGTTACGACGGTTGGTAAACCATAGGTGCGTAGCCAAGCTCGGACCAGATGATCAGAAGAAGCTTTCGAAGCGGAGTATGGGCTTGATGGCTCATACGACGTCGTCTCAGTAAACAAGTCATCCGTACCTTCTAAGTCGCCATAGACTTCGTCAGTAGAGATATGGTGGAAACGAAAAGCAGCTTTATCACTTTCAGAAAGCTCATTCCAATAGGCTCTAGTTGCTTCAAGTAATGTATATGTACCAACAATATTAGTTTCGATAAATGCAGCAGGGCCGTCAATCGAACGGTCAACATGAGATTCAGCAGCCAAGTGCATTACTGCATCAGGCTTATGCTGCTCAAAAATACGGTCTAGCTCAGTACGATTACAAATATCCACCGCTTCAAATGCATAGCGTTCGTGCTCTCCCACATCAACAAGAGACTCTAAGTTACCCGCATAAGTCAACTTATCAACATTCACGACGCTGCAAGATGTATTATTTATAATGTGACGAATGACTGCTGAACCGATGAAGCCAGCGCCGCCTGTAACTAATATCTTCATGAGATTTCTAAAACCCTAAAATTCAAAGGAAAAGTTCTTCTAATTTTGCAAATCTATTTATTACTATTCGAAGGATAGTTCGATACGTTAATACCAGCTCAAATGCTCACCAACTAAAATAGTTCAGAATCAATTGCGACTAAACAACGCTCATGTCGCGCGTAAGCCGCCCTTCAAAAAAAGTCGAAGACGTAGAATCTTTCATACTAAGACCGACAAGATCGTGTTGTGAGTAGGTAATAATGACTAGATTAACACAATCATATCACACTAGAATTAAAGAATTATTCCGCTAGCTCGCTTCGTTTGTTCCTTGCTATACTCGTGTGAGTTTGTATTCAAAAAAGTAGGAAGAAATATGATTATCGTAACTGGTGGTGCAGGCATGATTGGCAGCAATATTGTTAAGGCGCTCAATGAAGCAGGCCACAACGATATTCTAGTTGTCGACAACTTAAAAGATGGCAAAAAATTTAAGAACCTGGTTGACCTAGATATCACCGATTACATGGATCGTGATGACTTTCTAACTCAAGTTATGGCTGGTGATGATTTCGGTCATATTGAGGCTATTTTCCATGAAGGTGCATGTTCTGCGACCACCGAGTGGGATGGCAAATACATGATGCTCAACAACTATGAATACTCTAAAGAGTTACTGCATTACTGTATCGAGCGTGAGATTCCGTTCTTGTATGCTTCTTCTGCTGCCACTTATGGTGAAACCGATACCTTTATCGAAGAGCCGCAGTACGAAGGCGCGCTAAACGTATACGGCTATTCAAAACAGCAATTTGATAACTATGTGCGTCGCTTAACTGCAGATGCAACTGCACACAACGAAACGCTTTCTCAAATCACTGGGTTTCGATACTTCAATGTCTACGGTCCACGTGAACAGCACAAAGGCAGCATGGCTTCTGTCGCTTTCCACCTAAACAATCAAATGAACGCTGGTGAAAACCCGAAATTATTCGCAGGAAGCGAAACCTTCAAGCGTGATTTTGTGTATGTGGGTGATGTTGCGGCCGTAAACCTGTGGTTCTTAAAAAATGGCGTATCAGGTATCTTCAACCTAGGTACAGGTAATGCCGAATCATTTGAAGAAGTCGCAAAAGCGGTGATTAAACATCACGGTAAGGGAGAGATTGAAACTATCCCATTCCCTGAGCATTTGAAAGGTGCTTACCAAGAGTTTACTCAAGCTGATTTAACTAAGTTGCGTAATGCCGGTTGCGATGTTCAATTTAAATCGGTTGCTGAAGGTGTCAGCGAGTACATGCAGTCCGTTAATCGCTAGATTACACTCTCCTGAAAACAAGCTAACGGTATACTGTTAGCTTG
This sequence comes from Vibrio syngnathi, assembly GCF_002119525.1. Classification (NCBI taxonomy): domain Bacteria; kingdom Pseudomonadati; phylum Pseudomonadota; class Gammaproteobacteria; order Vibrionales; family Vibrionaceae; genus Vibrio; species Vibrio syngnathi. The sequence continues at coordinate 3,071,912 of NZ_CP017916.1, forward strand.
TTCAATATATATCGCCAGTTAAAGGTTTACAGTGACAACTCAACGCGACGACTACGATCCTAAAGCATACAATCCTAAATTCATCAGTGCGTTTTTATCACCAAAACACTGGGGAACTTGGCTCGGGCTATGCCTATGTCTACCCATTTCTTTGCTGCCAAACTCGATTCGAGTAGCCATAGCAAAATTAGTGGCGACAAAAATGGCGAAGAAGCAACGTGGCTCAGTACAAAAGGCACGTATAAACCTCGCGCTTTGTTTTCCAGAAAAGTCTGTTCAAGAGCGTGAAACCATTCTAACCAATTGCCTAACAACTGCTGGCGCCTTTTTACTTGGTTTTCCTGCCATATCATTACGCAGTAAACGCTGGCTTGAAAGGCACTCAGAAATCATTGGATTAGAACACTTACAGCAGCTACAGCAAGACAATCAAAGTGCTATTTTGCTCGTACCTCACTCTTGGTGCATCGACATTCCGGCAATCCTTTTAGCTTCAAGAGGCTTACCCGTTTCTGCGATGGCAAATAGCCAGAAAAACCCTCTGACCGATTGGCTCATGCACAAGCAAAGAGTTCAGTATGGCGGGCGAGTTTATGATCGCAGTGGCGGCATTAAGCCTTTTATCAAATCAGTCAAAGATGGCTACTTGGGATATTACCTGCCAGATCAAGACCATGGCCCAGAGCAGAGTGTATTCTCAGACTTCTTTGCGACTGAAAAAGCGACCTTGCCCGGACTTGGAAAACTAGCAAAAGTAAGCCGAGCGAAGATTGTTCCGACTTTTGCCAGCTATAATATTGAGACGGGTAAGTACGAAATTGAAATCAAAGCGCCCATTGAGTTATCCGGCGATGAACATCAAGACGCTAGGGCAATGAATGAAGTCGTTGAAGGTTTTGTTAATCCGAAACCTGAGCAGTACATGTGGATTTTAAAGTTGTTAAAAACACGCAGGAATGGACAAGACCCATATGTGGGTTATTAACCTACATATGGGTATAAACCTACACGTAGGCATATAGACTCGATTGATTAGTTAGAAGTTTCTAACTAATCAATAACTTAAAATCTTTGATATTAATAAAGGCACCTTGATGCTCTTTGATTTTTTCAAGTGGCCATTCCCACCACTGTTCCATTAAAAGAGCTTCTCTTTCCTCTTCAGTAAAGCGCTTCTTAATTTCCTTCGCTGGAACACCACCCACAATACTGAATGCTTCTACATCTTTGGTCACAATAGAACCTGTTGCAATCACTGCACCATGCCCGATAGCCACTCCTGGGAATATTTTCACGTCTTCACCAATCCAAACATCGGATCCAACAACAACTTGGTAATGCTCCTCAACATACTTAGTATGCGAGTAAATAGTACCTTTGTTAAAATCCAATCCTTGTTTCTGCATCAGTCGATGATCTGCTCGATGAAAGCAAGGGTGAGTCGACACATAATCATTGACCGGGTGGTTATTTAGGACAATTTTCACATTATTAGCAATCGAGCAAAAACGACCTATTTTGACATTGTTCATATTACAATGAGTATCAATATAAGTACCGAAGCCAATATATGAAGCATTCACATCACAATCACTTGCTACAGAGTTACAGCCTTCAAATTGAGTGTCTGTAAAGTTTGATTTTCGAGAAAGGAAGTTCTTCTGTTTTTTTTGATCACGAATGAATATTAGCTTCTTAATCTTGCGTATGATTTTTTTCATAATGAGTCTATTCGCCATTACCAGATAGGAGTTTGTGATAAAAACCATCAACAGTATAATCTTCAAGCTTAATCAAAACTGATTCGTCAAAGTCGCTAGAGATAAAGCCTTCAATATTACTAGCAAGTTCATTTAGAGAGTCAAATATAAGAAAGTTATCTTTTGAGTATAAAGGGTGATTGTAAAGACTCGTATTATTCGTGATTACTTTTTTTCGAGCATATAACGCTTCTTTAACCCTCATAGTATCAGACGTCTGTCCATCAAGAACCATTTCCAATACACATTTGGTATTGAGCATCACGGTTAGGTATTCAACATAGGAATAAGACGGTTTCTTGTCAAAAACAATAAAATTGCACTTAAACCCATCCAGTGCATCTTTTATTTTTTGAACCTTTTCTTTCCTTCCTTTATCAACACCAACAAAAGAAACATCGTAATCAGATGATTTTGCTATCTCATCGATGATTTTAAGTTGAGGCATAGGTAGGTAAATATGCTTAAAGTTGTACTTTTCCGCATCACCTTCATCAAAAGTATACGTTTCGAAACCTTTTAGATGATGGTTCAGGCTTCCATCTGTGACATTTCTAAAAACAATCACCTTCCTCCCATCTACCTTTGATATCGACTTTATATCCCTCAAAGAGTCGGTGGTGAATATGACATCGAAGCCATTTAGTGCCTTTATTTTTCGTCTTATGATCGCTCCATAAGCCTCATGATAATGTTTTTTACTATAGAAAAATAAAAAGGAAACCAATTTAACTAGCCACTTACTTAGGAAAATATGATGCTTTTCATAATCAGACGATAGGACGTCAATTTCTAGTTTTTCATACTGTTGCTTATAGCCTACAAAAACCAGTTTCGGTTTCAATTTATCGTTCATAAGGCAACCTTTTAAAAGACTCGACAATACTTCCTAATGCACTATTGGCTTTATTACCTTCAACTACCTTCTCGTAATAACTAACATACGCTGCAGCCATGACATTGGCATTGAATTGATCTCTCGCGTATTCATTACAACGAGCTGAATCATAGGTGTCAGAATTTAAGATCCCCTCTACGAGCTCTTGTTCACAGCTCGATAAAAGACCTACCTCACTAGAAACTAATTCCGGCAGTGAGCCATAGGGTGTACCAAACACAGGGCAACCAAAATACAAACTCTCTGTAATCGCTAAGCCAAACGGTTCATGCCAAGTCACGGGGAATATCAGACCTTTTGACTGAGTCATGATCTGAGATTTCGTTGTATCGTCCACCATCCCTAAAAAACGAACATGACGATCTAACGTTAACCTGAAACCCATTTTTAGGTTCAAGCGATGCCCGCCCAAGACATCAAGCTGCTGGCCAGCTTTCTTGGTAATATCAATGGCACCTTGAACATTTTTAACTCGCCACGCCGCTTTCCCAAGAAAATGGAAACGTTCTCGTTTCAAGTTAAAGTTAGGCTTTTGGTAGTTATCCCAATTCAAGCCATTGTACACATAAGCTTGTGCACCATGATTTTTTGCGTGCTGAGATGAAACAAAGACGGTATTAGGGTCAATAGGGCCGTCTGAATTACCATGCTGCGTTAAAATGTAGGGATAAGAGATAGGCTCTAGATCAGAGTGGAAATGTACAACATCAATATCATTTGGAAGCTGACTTTGCAGTGGTACATTCGGTTGATACTCGATGACTCTCGCCCAATCACACTTTGTGCCTTTGCCAGCGAGCAGCGTCACTCGGTGCCCGGCAAGATGCAAAGCATAAACTAAGTCCCAAATGACTCGTTCGGTTCCACCATAATTCACCACAGGTAACGTGGCTCTTGTATACATTAAAATATTCATAATCACTTAATTTTTAAAAGCTTTTACTTTAGCGACAACAGCTTGATGAACACACTCTGGAACAAATTGCTCTATGTCTCCACCATGAATAGCGACTTCACGAACCAATGTTGATGATAAAAAAGCAAACTCTTCTGAAGGTGTCAAAAACAAGCTCTCTAGTTCTGGTTTTAATCGACGATACATTGTCGTCAAACCAAATTCATACTCAAAGTCCATTGTCGTTCTTAAGCCACGCACCAAAATTGAGGCGTTTTGCTCGGTCGCGAAATCAACCAGCAAACCGCTAAAACCTTCAACGGAAACATTAGGTAATTCATGGCAAGTTTCTCGCAATAAGGCCACACGCTCATCTAAGCTAAATAAGGTGGCTTTACTTGGGCTCTCTGCGACACCAATGACAAGTTTTTCAAACATACATGAGGCACGTTTAATTAAGTCATAATGGCCGTTAGTCACTGGATCAAAAGTACCTGGGTATATTGCTATTTTCATGACATTCCTTTATTCACTGGATGTTTTCTTGTTTTTCAATCGGCCTAATACACGGTCTAGCTGCTCAATCACCGATTCTGTAGAAATAAGAGCCATAAAATCTTTTCCTTTTACTCGGGTTCCCCATGGAAGCTCGTCAACCGCTTTACCGTGTTGCTCTTCAGCAATCTGTTCATAGACAGAAACCACACTGTCTAAACTATGGTAAGGCCCTGTTCGCATTGGGTTACTGTGCGCATACAAACCAATCACGGGGACACCTTGAGTCGTCGCAATGTGTGCAGGCCCTGAATCAGGAGCGATCACAACACTGGATTTACCAATCACTGCGGTAAGCTGCTTTAACGAGGTTGATCCTACTAAGTTAATACAAGGTGATGTCATGTGCTGAGAGATATTGTCGGTTAAATTGCGCTCTCTATCCGTTGGAGCACCACAAAAAACCACTTTAAAGCCTAACTGATAAGCGTGATCGGCGACAGCGGCATAGCGCTCAACTAACCAGTTTCTCTCATCTTTACTCGCGGCAGGGCTAATAACAATATACGGCTCATGCGCAAGCTCCATCGATAGTCTTTGATCTTCATCAGACAAAGCAAGATCCCATGTCGGCACCTGTTTGGGACATCCCAAAAAGTAAGCAAATTCAGAAAAATTATCTAACACATGAGATGCGTCCGTTTTTGGTAGCTTGCGATTGGTAAAGAGCCACTGCCCCTCTTTAGCACGTGTCCAACTAAAACCAAGTTTTACTTTTGCCTTTATTCCTAACGTTAACAGACTGGCTCTTAATGCAACTTGCATATGCAGTAAATAATCAAACCGAGTTGGACGCAGGGATACCCATACTTCTTTCATTCCTTTTAGGCCGCGTTTTTTATCAAACACTACAACTTGAATTCCAGGTATATCACCAAGTAATTGAGCTTCGATTTTTCCCATCACCCACGTGATCTGACATTCTGGATAGGTAGCTTGAATAAGTTGCACCACAGAAAGGGCATGACAAACGTCACCAATGGCAGATAAACGCAGAATACAAATAGATTTTGGAGCAGAAAGAGCGTTATTCATTGATCGATTCCAATGGCATCATTTCTAGAACAGCAGAAACAACGTTATCTGGCTTGATATCTTGAAGGCATGGCGAATAGACATCATCGCTAATTTGACATCTGTTTTTATAACAAGGGACGCAATTACGTTCAGATTGCACAAGTCGAATATTAGCGACTCTTTGGGAGCTAACACCATTGCTGTATAAATTGTTCGTTACATCAATTGGCTCTTCATATGGCCAAGGTGACCACATGCTTGCTGGCGCTACGCTAATAATAGATACAATTGGGATAGAGTAACCTGATGCGAGGTGACCCGGGCCACTATCAGGTCCAACAAAACCATCACTGTGTTTTATTAATACAGAGGTTTGAGCTAATGATAATTCCCCCAAAACACTGACCAGTTGATTCGATTCAGGAACTTGGCTAATGATTTGTTCAACAATGGTCTCGTCTCGTTCTAATTTAGCGCCAGATAAGACAATATTATAACCTGTAGATATCAGACGATTGATGACTTCAACCCAATACGAGACTGGCCACTGCTTAATTTCGTTGGAGGATGGCGCATGAACAACAATGTAGTTTGATGGCAATCTCTTTTGAACCGCTGAAGGTAATAACTCTTCGGGAGAGACTAGCCGTGCAATACAATTAACATCTATGGTATCCAGCATACGAGCAACGCGACTCATTTTATGCTCAAAACGATGCTGTTCTTTAATGTAATGAGTATAAATTAACTTTTTAACCCATGCTCCAGAAAGCGATTCATCAATTGCACCAAGTCTTTTCTTGCCAAAGATAAAACTATAGATAGCGGTTCTATCATTAAGCATTTCATTGATGACTAAATCATATCGACCATGCGCTTTTAAAATCCGGTAATAGTCCTTAATTGATGCTCTTGGCGGAATTTCAACTAAAGAGTCAACGTCTGGATTGGTACCAAAAACCATCTCCCCTCTAGCATTCACTAACACATCTATTGTTGCGGTCGGAAACGCTTTTCTCAGACTATGGGTAAAAGCAGAGATCAACAAACTATCACCAATGCAATGAGTGGCAACAACTAATATTTTTTGGTAACTACATGAATCGTTCATTAATCTGTTCGGCGTTTGATATACTGTTCTACCAAGTATGCCATAAACTCCCCAATACGAGACAGTGATTCATGTTTACAACAAAGCAAATCCATAAAACAACGTACTGGTATAATCCTAAATTACTCACCGAAGACGTTGAATTGGCTTTTTCTGTGGATTATTGGAAGGCGAATCAAGCAATACTGGGGCACGCTCAAGGTAGAGGAACAACATGGTTTGTTAAGGGAGAAAAAAGCGATTTCGCTCTTCGACATTATCACCGCGGCGGCTTGTTTGGAAAACTCGTTCGAGACAGCTATTTATTTACTGGATTAGAGAGCTCACGAGCATACCAAGAGTTAATGTTACTTGAGCTTCTAGCTAAACATAACGTTAATGTCCCAAGCCCAGTTGCTGCAAAGGTATCGAGAGAAGGGATCGTTTACAAAGCCGATATTTTAATTGAAAAGATTTCCGACGCAGAAGACTTAGTAAAGATATTGTCGAACAAAAAACTATCCGATACCCATTTCAACGATATTGGCCATCAAATTCGAAAAATGCACGATGCAGGGGTCAATCATACCGACCTCAATATCCATAACATTCTCGTAGATAAAGCAGGTAAGGTTTGGATTATCGATTTTGATAAATGCTTAACGCAGACAGGCAGCAACTGGAAAGAGAGTAATCTAAAGCGACTCGAGCGCTCATTCGAAAAAGAAGTTCGATTAGGAAGGATTGATGCTCAGCACTTTGATTTTTCACAAATTGAACAAGGGTACAAAGTGAGTACCCTTGAGAAACTGTGATTTATTCTTCTTTCAAACCAAATAACTTACGAAGTTTCTTTTTCTTTTTATAGATATGCCCTCGAATCACTTCAGCAAGAGGGCGCTTGAAGGACACTTCTTTAGCTAAGCGTATTTGCTCTTCAAATGGTTTATCTCCATGTGCTTCAAAGAACTGTTCCAACACCGTTCTCGCCCAGTCTTTTCGTCCACTCGTTGAATAATGATTGAGCCAAGCTTTCGCTGGTTCAATATTCACCTGTGTAGAGAGCGCTTCAGATAACGCAAACTGCTCTAAAGTGTGCGCCTCACACCCTTCTTGACGTAACGCTTGAATCAACACATCGGCATAATCAAAAGCTGATGTGTGTTTCCCGGTGATACCGATGACTGCCGACGCCCACATAACTGAGTCTGGATTGGTGCGGTAGACACTGCCATCCATAAGCTTTATATCTCTATCTCTAATATGTGCGTATTCATTGGTGCTTGGCAAAGTATTGATGTTCACTTCAGAGCAAAACAGTAACGCGTTTTTATCCGATATAGAGTCGAAGTAGACGTTTGTTGGCACGTTAAAATACGTATCTGTATCTAAAAAAAGCAGTTTATCTTCAGGACTCAACTCTAAATTATCACAAAGATATTTTAAGCCGCGGTTCTTGATTCTAAAGTGATAAGTATTGTCTAGACTCCATTCAGCCTTTTGAGCTGGCGATATCGGAAACACTTTAATTGGCATATTAGCGAAGTGCTCAGGCTCTTCTGCTAGAACAGAAATTTCAGGCCTAGTTCCATTTGCCTCAACCCAATTGGCTAAAAAAGACAAAATGCAAAATCTTGCGCCTTGATAGTAAGTTCTATCATTGCCATAAATGACAAATGTTAAGTGTTTTCTAGCCAATTCTGATTTCATAATTTAGTACTTCGTAATATTTTTAAAAAGTGCTTTGTGCTTGCTGCTGACATGGCTTCGAACATGAGTTCGGTATCCCTCTTTAAACCAACTTCTAACCGTCGCATAAAGTCCTGAGGTTCTACCACTCAACTCACTATCAAATGCACCGGTTTTACTGCCCTGACGAACCAAAGGTGGGTGTGTCCAAAAAATATTGTACTCTAATGTCGTTCGCTCATTACCAATATAGCCATCAATAGGTGCGTCAGTTATATTGCTTTCCATATGCTCTACCATTGCACGAGCAAAACTAAGGTCATAAAGCAAACCACCAGTAAGCTTGTTCGTTTTACACAAGTACAGATGTTGATTTGGAACTCTTACTGATGCAGGTACTAAGCTCGACGCCTCTTCAATATTGACAAGATACCTTTCTTCACCACGAAGTTCATTTTGGAAAGCTTCTAGTTGCTCAATAAAATCGCTATTTAAAAAAGCATCATCTTCTAACACTAATACTTGTGGAATTTGTTCTTCTACGACTTTTTTCATCACTAAGTAGTGCTTATAAAAGCAAGACTTCTCAGGGAGCCTCAGTGAGTCGTCAAAAAAACCATTTCTAACGTCATCAGATAGATCATCGATATCACCAGCTAACATATATTCGTAATCAGTGATGCCCACTTCTGGCAGGTGCTTATCTATATGTTTTCTACGTTCTTCGTAGCCTTTGCTTACATGAATAACAAAAGTTTTGATCATGGTGATGTCTCAATATTGGTTGACTGATTATTGGTGACTGAATGATGTATCAATTGGAGTGTTTGTTGTAACGCACCTTGATTCTGTTGAACTATACCATAGCCTATTCGCCCTTTTTCAATTAACTCTTTAGGCTTGGATAATGCACTGATCATTTGTAAAGCAAGCTCATTCTCATCGGCTACAACAGACAGTGCGCTCGAGTCGATCAATTGATTCGCCAGGTCTGCAAAATTGAAATAGCTCGGCCCTGTTAAGCAGTATTTTTGAAGCAATGCAGGTTCGATGAAGTTATGCCCTCCTACTTTCTTTCCAAGTAGGCTTCCTCCCATAAAAACAAGATCGCTCGCAGAAAGCATAACCATAAGCTCTCCCATCGTATCCCCCAAGTAAACGTCGACATCGAGCGGTAACTCGTCAACAACTTCGGTTCGACGAACCAAAACTAAGCCTTGGTTTTTGGCCAATTCAGCAACTGAATCAAACCGTTCAGGGTGACGAGGTACTATCACTAAGAGTAATTTTGGCAGTTGGATTTTGGCTTGTTGATAAGCTCTAAATATTTGTTCATCTTCGCCCGCATGAGTGCTCGCTGCGACCAAAACTTGCCTATCCTGTCCCAAAATACTTTTAAGATGTTCACCTTGTGCGATTACATGATTATCAATCGACACATCGTACTTAATTGACCCTGTGACAATGACTTTTTCGCTCGGCGCACCTAGTAACTCAAATCGAGATTTATCATCAGAGTGTACCGTCAATATTAAACTTAACTTAGAAATTGTCGGATAAATTAACGAACTCATTTTTTGATAATTACTGGCTGATTTTTCGGATAATCGTCCATTGACTAATATCATCGGAATATCATTTTTAGCAACGGTGTTAATGGTGTTTGGCCATAATTCCGTTTCAATAATGAGCATGTTGTCTGGCTGAACGCGGTTGATAAAACGTTGAACACACCAACTAAAATCAATAGGCATATAACGATGGCTAATCGAACCGCTCATCTTTTCGACCTGCTCAGCGCCTGTACTCGTTGTTGTAGTGATCAGTATTCTTTTATCTGGGTTTTGTATCGCCAGTTGTTCAACTAACTTTTTACTCGCCAGCACTTCCCCTACTGAAACGGCATGAATCCAAATCACACCCGATTGTCTATTCTTAATAGGCGGTGTAAATCCGAAATGCTCTTTCCAGCGATGACCAAAAGGCGGTTTGTTTGCTTTGGAGCGATATAAGCCCCAAAGCAGAATAGGGCTAACAAGGAAAAGTAGCGCAGTATAGGCCCAACGAACGACGATGCTCATATAACGACCTTATTTATATTTTGCCTTGAGAAATAACATCAAACTGCTCAATAGCACTAATGACTCTACTCGGCATTAACTCAGTTAGGCACTTTAGGTGCTGCTTGGGACAAGTTCGTTCAAAGCAAGGTCGGCACTCAATATCGGTATTGATGATCGCCAGTTTGTTGGTTAGCGGAGGCGTATATTTAGGTGAACTAGAGCCGTAAACAGCCACGACATTACAGCCCACCGCAGCGGCCACATGCATCAGCCCAGAATCATTGCTAACGACAGTACGACAAGCCCCGATCAAGTCTACAGCCTGAATTAAGCTCGTATCTCCAGCTAAATTGAAGCAATGCTGCTGCATATTAACAGGGACTTGTTCGATTATCTTTTGGGTTACTTCACGATCTTTAGCCGAGCCAAACAACCACACTTGGTAACCTTGCTTTATCATCGCTGTCGCTGCTGTTGCAAAGTGATTATCAGGCCAACGTTTCGCAGGGCCAAACTCAGCACCAGGACATAAACCAAGGACAGGCCTTTGATTGTTTAAACCAAATTGCTCCATAGCCTCTTGTTGGCTGGAGTCAACAACTTGTAGGCTTGGAAAAGGTAATGATGACAATTCACCTAAACAACCACTACCCGTCATTTCAGCTTTAGGGTGCGCTAACGCTACATACCGCTCTAACATGTATTGAAACGCTTTTTTATTGGTTCTAACGTCATTAAGCAAACCAAAACGCATTTCACCTTTCCAGCCAACTCGTTCAGGAACGCGTGCAAACAGGGGAATCAAAGCTGATTTCGCGGAGTTAGGTAATACGTACGCTTTATCGTACTGTACTTCCCTCAACGATTTGCCGATCTTATAACGAGATTTCAGATCAAATTGCCCATGCCCTAGTGGCATTTCAAGAGCTTGATTGACTTGTGGCATTCTTTCCAAAATAGGCTTACACCACGCTGGCGCTAAAACATCAATTTTTGCGTCAGGATACTGTCTTTGCAACTCAATATATAAGCCTTGAGACATTACCATGTCTCCAACCCATGACGGGCCAATAATCAGAATTTTCATTTGTCTTGCTCGTTAATAGCGTGTTCGTTAATAGCTTGGCCAGATAGTCTAAAATATTCTTGAAGTGTTTTAATGCAAACCAATTTTTCTAGTTGTTCATCTTGGAAAGGAGCAAGGTATTCATGCGCATTTTTGATCATCTGTTCAGACTCTTTAGGGTTGTCTAAATAGTATTTGATTTTTTGCTCAAAATCCGACCAGTCATCCTTCACCTCTACATAATGTATGCCTGGCTGCAGAGTGCCTTCCATAAACCACGTTTCAAATTTCATTTTTGGAGTAACGACAAGTGAGTTTGAAGACATTGCCCATTTCAAGTTTGATGCAACATCGTTCCCTTCAAGACAAATAATGAATTTGTATTGAAGCTGCTCTTCTACTGTCATAAATGGCTGTTGCCACTCTGGGTGTTGCTCTGAAGTATTCGATTGACCTGCATTCATCAGTGGATGACCATACAGAGTTTCCATAAAACGAATTCTATGTGGTTGAGTCACAGCACCACGAAACACGGCCATATTTTTTTTATCAGAAAAACTTAAGCTATCATCCACGAATCGGAAATGACGACGCTTATCTAATTTAAATAGTACAGAGTTACTATTGTTCCCATCAATCGGACGAGCTTTAAATAACGTTGGAACTGGCTCTATATGCGTTTCATCACCAAAGTAGTAACTGAAACGAAAGTACTTTGGAAAATAATGAAGAAACTCTTTAAGATCAAAGAAATAAGATGTATAGCCTTTTCGAGAATAATTACTAATCTCGCAGCTTAGACTAGCCTTATCAAAGTCGCCGAGCCCTTTCACATAATAATTTACTCTGCTTTTTATATAGTCAGCTTGATCGGAATATGACTTTTCCAGCTTTTCAAACTGTTTTGAAAAATACAAACGAGGTGCGATAGAGAGCAAGGCATGTTTTAGATAATAAAATATCTTCATAGTTTCTCTTTATATTTTATTTTTGCGTAATGTAACGAAGGCAAAGTCAGCAGCCATAGGTAAGGAATTATCTACAAAGCTCTAGAGGTAGACTCTGCCTTTAGAAATGAAGACGATAAATCCCACAATAATACCTGTAATTTTATCAGATAAAGTGCCCTAGACACAGCTTCAAGTGATATCAACTTCTGTATTGAGAAGGACACATCTATACCTGACAGCTAGAGCAATAAAACGTGTTTCTTTGCCCTATTTTAAGTTCCTGAATCAGCTCTTCACAGTTAGGACACTGTTCACCCGCCTTACCATAAACCTGCAGCTCTTGAGCAAAATATCCCGGTTTTCCATCCGCTTGGGCAAAGTCTTTTAGCGTTGTTCCACCCTGTCTGATAGCCGTCGCGAGTACTTGCTTGATCTCTTTGGTTAACAAGAGCCACTCTTGTTTTGTAACCTTACTTGCAGAGCGCAAAGGATTAATTCGTGAAGAAAACAGAGCTTCATTGGCGTAGATATTACCCACACCGACCACGACTTTGTTGTCCATAATGAACTGTTTGACGGCAACCTTACGCTTTTCTGCTTTCTCGGCAATGTAATCTGCGTTGAAGTCATCGGTTAACGGCTCAGGACCAGAGCCAAGTAGTACAGTATGTATCTCATCAGGCGCCGACCATAGCCAAGCACCAAAACGACGCGGATCGTTGTAACGCAATATCTTGCCATTGGTTAGCTTAAGATCCACGTGATCGTGTTTTGCTGGCGAGAAATCTGCGTCTAACACGCGCAGTGAGCCAGACATACCAAGGTGAACAATGGCTGTGCCCATATCGGTTTCAATCAGTAGGTACTTTGCGCGACGCGAGATAGAGCGAATCACCTGCCCTTCTAATCGTTTAAGCTCTTGTGGGATATCCCAGCGCAGCTTGGGGGTACGAAAGGTAAGCGTTTTAATCGTCTCGCCAACTAAATGAGGCGAGATCCCCATGCGGCTTACTTCAACTTCGGGTAATTCAGGCATAGTTAATCGTCCGATAGAGATGCTTCATCTGATATAGATAGCTTGTCTGATTTAAATGAATCTTCTGAGCTAAATTCTGGAAACAGGTAGCTTTCTTCAATAGACACCGCTAACCACTGATCATTCCAGTTTTTTAGCAACCAGAACTGAGGTAGTTGATAATAAGTAATACGTTGTGGTTCTTCTTGATCTTGATACCACACCTCAATGGTGTGCGGGGTATTCAATTGTGGTGAGAGATCGGTATAGGTTTGAGAGTCAACTTCGGTGCCCACAAGTTCCTGCCATCTCTGTGACAACTCTTGTGCACTGGTAGTTTGAGGAAGCACTATGTCTTTAAATTGATAAGCCCAATGATCGTCTTCGAGTACAACTGACCAATTAGCAAAATGCAAAGCTTGAAGCTCAGCTGCTGGATTTAAAAGAGAAGGATAAGAACCGCTGACCTTAACTTCAGGTTCAGGCTCGATAAGGTACGTTTTGATCAAAGTTGGAAGGTTTAACACGCCAATAAAAGCGATCACACTGAACATGAGTATGTTGTTCCACCGGCGTCCACGATATCTCATCTGATTCTGCTCATCTAACCTATTGAGTGTTCAGTATATCGTGAAAATGGCGACACATTCTATCCTGAGTGATTTTCTATCACATAAGCTCATCGGCAAGTGTAACGTCTGTACGGTAGGTGCCAAATTGAGCCAATAATGCTTACCCTTATCAAAAACACTGGGGCTTCCCAAATTTTGGGCATAAAAAAACCCAGCTATAAGCTGGGTTTTTAATTTATTCTTCTATAAAAGAAGAGACAAAGGGGCTATCAATTACTTGATTTTAGCTTCTTTGTACATAACGTGCTGGCGAACTACTGGATCAAACTTTTTGATCTCAAATTTGCCTGGCATGTTACGCTTGTTCTTGTCAGTTGTGTAGAAGTGACCAGTTCCAGCAGAAGATACTAGACGGATTTTCTCACGAATGCCTTTAGCCATTGCTTAATTCCTCTTAAACGTTTTCGCCACGTGCACGGATATCAACAAGAACAGCATCGATGCCTTTCTTATCAATAATACGCATGCCTTTAGCAGTTAGACGTAGTTTAACAAAACGTTTTTCGCTCTCTACCCAGAAACGGTGAGTTTGTAGGTTCGGCAGAAAACGACGCTTGGTAGCATTGCGTGCGTGTGAACGGTTGTTACCCGTTACTGGACGCTTACCAGTTACTTGACATACTCGGGACATGAATGTCTCTCCAAATCGTTTCAGCTCGATATCAACCTTGGTGGCCGAACCTCTCTATCAATTCTGAAAATAGAGGTAAAAACCATAATGGAAAATCCATTCAAGGCTATCAAAGGTCGCGTATTATACTAACTTGACATGCATTGCTCAAGACCCGAACAGATCCTTTTTAAGGATTTCGTGATCTTTTTTTGAACAGGGCAGCTATTTGAGTAATCAGAGCTGATTTAAGGTTCTAAAATGTGGGCGGAATGATAGCAGATTTAACGCAACTAACAACCTAAAATGTGATTCAAATCCATCCGCGCTCTGCAAAAGAGATAACTTCGCCATCTCCAACGACAAAATGGTCGAGAATTCGGATGTCCACTAGTGCCAATGCGTCGGTTAATCTACGTGTAATTCGCCTATCTGCTTGGCTTGGCTCTGCGACACCGGAAGGATGGTTGTGCGCTAGGATTAAAGCGGCTGCATTATGATGAAGTGCCCGTTTAACCACTTCTCTTGGGTAAACAGATGCTGCATCGATGGTTCCTTCAAACATCACTTCATCCTTTATTACTCTGTTTTGGTTATCTAGGAACAATATATAGAAGGCTTCTCGCTGGCGATCACGCAATATACTCGAAAGATACAACTTGGTGTGACTTGGGCTAGTTAGTGCATCCCCTCGAGATAAAGTCTCGGCCAAATAACGTTGCGTCATCTCCAAAACAGCCTGCAACTGGACATATTTCGCCTGCCCCATCCCTTTATGGGCACAAAACTCGGCCTCCGTTGCAGAAAAAAGATGGCGAAGCGAACCAAAATCTTTGATCAACTTGTCTGATAGCTCTAAAACGTTCATTCCTTGTGTGCCCGTCCGAAGAAATATAGCTAACAACTCCGCATCACTTAAGGAGTCAGGACCTCTACTCAGTAACTTTTCTCTTGGCATCGACTCAACAGGCATTTTACTTATAGGCATATAAAGGCTATCTAGGGTGATGAATACGATCCATCAGCCTAATCCGTTTGTCTACGGATAGCTTCCACAGCGTTATAAAGAAGACTAATGCCTAGCAAAACCGTGTAATTGATAAGTTTGATAACATCAACTTGATGAGTGTCAAACCTGTTCCAATTCTGCTTCTAGGCACTAATCCTTTGTTCTGATATCGTTAGTCCCAGAGAAATTAAGGAACAGAATCATGCAAACATTGGTTAATCAACTGGATAACGCTGACCAACAAGGCCTAGCTGGAAAAAAAATCCTCCTTGGCATTAGTGGTGGTATCGCAGCTTATAAATGTGCCGAACTGACTCGACGCTTAATCGAACGTGGTGCGCAAGTACAAGTCGTCATGACTAATGCGGCTAAGGAGTTCATTACTCCTCTCACCATGCAAGCCGTCTCTGGAAGGCCAGTGTCTGATAGTTTGCTTGATCCTGCGGCTGAAGCTTCGATGGGGCACATCGAACTGGCGAAATGGGCTGACCTCGTGTTATTAGCACCCGCAACCGCTGACCTGATTGCGCGCATGACCGCAGGAATGGGTAACGACCTACTGACCACTCTGGTTTTAGCAACCGATGCGCCAGTTGCGGTATCCCCAGCAATGAACCAACAGATGTACAGCCACCCGGCAACTCAAGAGAACATCGCAACGTTAAAACGTCGTGGCTGTGAAATCTGGGGACCCGCGGCTGGTGAGCAAGCCT
Source organism: Vibrio syngnathi (assembly GCF_002119525.1). Lineage (NCBI taxonomy): Bacteria > Pseudomonadati > Pseudomonadota > Gammaproteobacteria > Vibrionales > Vibrionaceae > Vibrio > Vibrio syngnathi. The sequence goes on from NZ_CP017916.1 coordinate 3,087,874, forward strand.
GTGGTGATGTTGGTATGGGTCGCATGTTAGAGCCAATGCAACTCGTACATCGTTGTGAAGACTTCTTCCAACCTAAGCCGCTTGCTGGCCGTTCTGTGTTAATTACTGCGGGTCCAACTCGCGAAGCGATCGACCCGGTTCGTTACATTACTAACCATAGCTCGGGAAAGATGGGCTATGCACTGGCTGAATCGGCCGCGAAACAAGGCGCCACTGTGACTCTAATTAGCGGCCCGGTTTCATTAACGACGCCAAACAAGGTTAATCGCATTGATGTCGACAGCGCACAACAGATGTTTGATGCGGTTAGTGCCAATGCTGCTCAACACGATATTTTCATCAGCTGCGCTGCGGTTGCCGATTACCGCCCAGAGAGCATTGCAGACCAGAAGCTTAAAAAAGTCGATGGTAAAGATGACATGACCATTCAAATGGTTAAGAACCCAGACATTGTGGCTTCCGTTGCCTCAATGACTGAAGATCGTCCATTTACTGTCGGCTTCGCAGCAGAAACTCAAGATGTCGAGAAGTATGCGCGCGGAAAACTGGAAAGAAAGAACCTCGATATGATTTGTGCTAACGATGTCTCTGTCGAAGGCCAAGGCTTTAATAGTAGTCGTAATGAGTTGCACCTTTATTGGAAAGGTGGCGATAAATCTCTACCTCTAGATAGCAAAGACTCTCTTGGATTCCAGATCCTTAATCAGATCCAACAGCTTATTGACGTATAAACGCACAATTTTACCCTGACAATACGCTGACACCTCTCGATTCTGTTGACCTAGGTCTTACAAAACTAGGAACAGAATTGAATGGTGTTTATAATCCTGCTTCACTCAATCCTCATCTTTAGGAAAGGAAGTAAATAGATGGCCGGTACTCGAAAATCAAACCGTCGTGAAGAAATCCTGCAAGCTCTAGCACAAATGTTGGAATCGACCGAAGGTGCTTCTCGTATCACAACGGTAAAGTTGGCCAAGCAAGTTGGTGTTTCTGAAGCTGCGTTATACCGCCACTTCCCAAGCAAAGCTCGCATGTTTGAAGGCTTGATCGAGTTCATTGAAGAAGCGTTGATGTCTCGAATCAACCGTATTCTAGATGAAGAGAAAGACACACTAGAGCGCATACGCCTAGTGCTACAACTTATCTTGGTTTTCTCAGAACGTAACCCAGGCCTGACTCGAATTTTGTCTGGTCATGCTCTAATGTTTGAAAATGAACGCCTACGCGATCGCATCAATCAGCTTTTCGAACGTATTGAGACACAACTTCGTCAAATTCTACGAGAAAGAAAGCTTCGAGAAGGGAAGTCATTCCCGGTTGATGAAAAAATCTTAGCGGCTCAATTGTTAGGTCAGGTTGAAGGAAGTTTAAATCGATTTGTTCGCTCGGACTTCAAATATCAACCGACAGAAAACTTTGATGCTTATTGGGCTCTACTCAGCGCTCAGATTAAGTAAACTCAATATCTTAAGTGATGGTTATGACGACGAAAAACTCTCCTGCAAGTAGCACGGTACAACACGTTATTAATAAGCCACCTTTTACCCTAGCACTACTGCACCCTAAATATTGGGGAGTTTGGTTTGGCTTTGGGTTACTGGCTTTTATAGTCAACATTCTACCTTACCGAGTATTACTACTATTAGGCCGTTCGTTAGGTGCTCTTGGTGCCCGCTATGGAAAAAAACGCGTAGCGGTAGCGACACGTAACTTGGAATTAGCCTTCCCCGATAAGCCAGCAGATGAAGTCGCGGCAATGGTCAGCGAGAATTTTAAAAATACTGGTATGGCATTGGTTGAAACCGGTATTACGTGGTTTTGGCCAACATGGCGCTTCAAGCGCATCCTAGTTGATAAAGATACCGAAGTTCTTCGTAGTCATCAGGCTAACGGTAAAGGCGTTCTACTATGTTGTGTTCATGCCTTGAATCTAGAGATCACAGCCCGAGCAATGCCGATCTTGGGTATTCCTGGCCTAGGTGTTTATCGCCCGCATAACAACCCAGCTTATGAGTTCATTCAATACCGCGGTCGAACTCAAAACGGCAACCGTCTAGTTCACCGTAAAGACGTAAAACGTATGATCCGAAGACTGCGACAAGGTGAGACCCTTTTCTACCTCCCTGATCATGACTACGGTCGCAATAAATCTGTATTCGTACCTTTCTTTGCAGTAGAGGATGCAAGCACCACCACTGGAACCAGCATTTTGGCTTACACCAGTCGATGCGCGGTCGTTATTGGGTCTGGCTTTAGAAATGCCGACGGTAAATATGAAATCATGGCCGACGAATCAATCGAAGATAACTATCCGCAGAAAGATGAAAAAGCGGCAGCAGCGTATATGAACCGCTATCTTGAGAAGATTATCTTAAGAGCCCCAGAGCAATGGATGTGGCTACACAAGCGCTTCAAAACCATGGAAGATCCAGAAGCGGAAAAAGGCATTCGTTACAAGTAAACGAGCCTTGTTCTGTCCAATAAGATTTAAGTAAAAAAATGCCCGAAAGAGTTGCATCTCTCGGGCATTTTTCTTTTTTTAAACTCTAAACAGAGGGAACTAAACCATTAGGTTCAACTTCTTCAGTTTACGAATTAGATTCCGTATTGAGCTCGGTACGCTTTTACTGACTCAAGATGTGCTGCGTCTGTGCCTTTCTCTTCAAGAAAAGTCACTAAATCAGTCAGGCTAACGATTGAGATAATCGCACAACCGAAGTCACGCTCTACTTCTTGAATCGCAGACAACTCACCTTTGCCCTTCTCTTGACGGTCGATAGCAACAAGCACACCCGCTAAATCAGCGCCGTTTGCTTGGATGATTTCCATCGACTCACGAATCGCAGTACCAGCAGTGATCACATCATCCACTAGCATGATGCGACCTTCAAGTTCGCTACCCACTAGGTTGCCACCTTCACCGTGGTTTTTCGCTTCTTTACGGTTGAAGCAGTAAGGCGTGTCCACATCATGGTGATCCGCTAGTGCAACCGCTGTTGTTGTTGCGATTGGGATGCCTTTGTATGCAGGGCCAAATAGTACATCGAACTCAATACCTGAATCTGCCAATGCTGCTGCGTAGAAGCGACCTAAACGTGCTAGGTCACGACCTGTATTAAACAATCCAGCATTGAAGAAGTAAGGGCTCTTACGGCCAGACTTTAAAGTAAACTCACCAAACTTAAGTACTTCTTTCTCTAGTGCAAATTCAATAAATTCACGTTGATATGCTTTCATGTTTTTCCTCTACGTTTATTCAATAAAACTTAATTAACTTAAACTCATCTCAGTATCTTCTAAGTAGTCGTGCTTTCCGCTAGGCAACAAGCTTGCGAACCCCGTGAGCTTACGAGTAGTAAGTGATTCGGGTGAGTAAGCGCAGTTAACAACGCGGAGGGCGCGAATACGACGAAGATAAAAAAATAGCTCCTTGTGAAAGGAGCTATCTAAAAACTATTCTGCTAACGCCGACTTCTGCGCTTCGACGATATCGGCAATGCCCTTATTTGCCAGGGCTAAAAGCTGCATCAGCTCTTCGTGGCTGAACGGTTCGCCTTCTGCGGTGCCTTGAATCTCGATCATCTTACCGTCTTCCGTCATTACAACGTTCATGTCGGTATCAGCTGCTGAGTCTTCAACGTACTCAAGGTCACACAGTGCTTGTGCACCAACGATGCCCACTGAAACTGCCGCTACGTGGCCTTTCATTGGGTTCTTTTTCAGTTTGCCGCTTGCTAGTAAGCTGTTGATAGCGTCAGCCATTGCAACGCTTGCACCTGAGATAGAAGCAGTACGAGTACCACCGTCTGCTTGGATAACATCACAATCGACAGTGATCATGATTTCACCCATGACTTTTAGATCAACAACAGCACGTAGGCTACGCGCGATCAGACGTTGGATTTCCATCGTACGACCACCTTGCTTACCGCTCGCCGCTTCACGACGGTTACGAGTGTGCGTTGCACGTGGAAGCATGCCGTATTCAGCGGTTACCCAACCCTTTCCTTGGCCTTTTAACCAACGCGGTACGTTTTCTTCTACCGTCGCATTACATAGAACTTTAGTGTTGCCGAACTCAACTAATACAGAACCTTCAGCATAAGCTGTGTAGTTACGAGTAATTTTAATTGGACGAATTTGATCTACAGCGCGGTCATTTGGACGCATTGGTATCTACCTTATTAACAGTCTGAAGTGATTTACTATCGAAAGAGTGCATCACCTAAGAAAGGGGTGAGACAGTTTTGATTGGGGCAAGATTATATAGCAGTTTATCTTTCAAATCTATTTACCGTTCAAATCTATTTACCGTTCAAAGCTATTTATAATGAAAGGCTATTTATAGTGAAAAGCGACAAGCTTCGGGAGCACCTCATATCGTGATACTATGCGTGCGCGTTATTTTCAGAATTATAAAAGACAGGAAAATTCGATGATTTATAGTATGACCGCGTACGCGCGCAAAGAAGTAAAAGGCGATTGGGGCACAGCAGTATGGGAAATCCGTAGTGTAAACCAACGCTACCTTGAAACTTACTTCCGTATGCCTGAACAGTTCCGTGGTTTAGAGCCAATCTTACGTGAGCGTTTCCGTAAGCGTCTAGCGCGCGGCAAGGTTGAATGTAACCTACGTTTTGAAGCAAACCCAGCTGCGAAAGGCGAGCTAAGCATTAACGAAAGTTTGGCTCAGCAAGTAATCAATGCTGCTAACCAAGTAATGACGATGACAGGTGAAGACAGCCGTTTGAACCCATTCCAAATAATGAACTGGCCTGGCGTAATGGAAACTCCAGAGCAAGACATGGATACCATCAACAAAGATCTACTTGAAGCATTCAACGATGCCATCGCAGAATTCATTGACGCTCGTGCTCGTGAAGGCGAAAACATGAAAGCGCTCATCGTTCAGCGTTTAGATGCAATCACTGAAGAAGTCGTTAAAGTTCGTGCACGCATGCCTGAGATCCTAGAATGGCAACGTGAGCGTCTTCTTACCAAATTTGAAGATGCGAAGATTGAACTTGAAGGTTCTCGCGTTGAGCAAGAGCTTATCCTACTGGCTCAGAAGTCAGACGTAGCAGAAGAACTAGACCGCCTAGACTCTCACGTGAAAGAAGCGAATGTAGTATTGAAGAAAGGTGGCGCTTGTGGCCGTAAACTTGACTTCATGATGCAAGAGTTCAACCGTGAATCAAACACGCTAGCATCTAAGTCTATCAGCACAGACATCACAGCATCGGGCGTTGAGCTTAAAGTTCTTATCGAACAAATGCGTGAGCAGATCCAGAACATTGAATAACAGTTCGTCAGTAACACACTGTGGATAGCCACTAGCTGAATCAGTGTTGATTAGATCAAGATAAGCTCCTAGTTTTTGGGGCTTTTTTTATGGATACAATAATGACAATCAGGATGACTAAGTGAGCAGATTATTACGCCGGAGATGTACTTAGCACAAAAAATAGATACAGCGATAGATAGAACTGAGCAGGTGTACAAAAGGATTTTTAATATTAAGAGGAGGTGTTGCAAGTGGAGAAGAATGTTACGGTAAAACTGGTTTGAGAGAGAAAGTGACGCAAGTTGCTATTGCAACCTGCGCCGACTTAAAATCTTATAGAGCTACAACGTTTGCAGCTTGAAGACCTTTTTGGCCTTGCTCTACTTCGAAAGACACTTGTTGGCCTTCTTTAAGAGTCTTGAAACCTTCAGAAGCGATAGCACGGAAGTGAACGAATACGTCAGCGCCGCCGTTGTCTTGAGTTAGGAAACCGAAACCTTTCTCTTCGTTAAACCATTTTACTACGCCGTTTGTTTTGTTAGACATGATGTGTCCCTTATATAAAAATAAAAAATTAATCGCCAAAAGTGCGATGCGCTGAAAGCTTGAATTATTTAATGTATCTATGAAGCCAAGGGAAACACTGAGAATAACAATGAAGCAATACTAAGGGTTTTACTTTACAACTGATGTTTCATTTAATAACTCTGAAAACAGAGCGAGGCCATTCTTGGTGATCTGGGTCGGGTTGTAAAGCTTTATTTGAAAATAATTGATGTTTTTTTGTTCGGTTGACTCAGATTACAGCCTTACTACGCCATTAAGCTCATTTATAACGCTTTGATCTTAAAAAATTATTCATCCGGCTGCTTGGTTCGAAGATCCACATATGGCCAGTAATAATGTTCTACTAGAATCAAGAGTACGACAAAAGCAAAAACAAACGCCGCAACAGCACTCTCCACGTAACTAAACTACCAGTATCTTCACACCAAGTTCTCGTAAAGCATCAAGCACCTTAGGGTCAGCGCCGTCATCTGTAATCAATGTGTCAATCTGAGAAGCGGTAGCGAGTAACTTCCCACCATGCTTACCTACTTTGCTGCTATCTATCAGAGCCACAATACGATCACCATACTCCAGCAGCTTTTTCTCTGCCATATAGACCAATAGATCAGAGGTATGCACGCCAGCTGTCGTAACACCCGTACCCGTAAAGAAGACAAAACGACTTTTATGGTCATCTGCTGCTTCTTCATCTGGAGAAATAGTGATCTGACGTTCGGGTAGATATTGGCCACCAAGTATGATGATACTTTGATGATCTTGACTAATCAGCTGATAAGCCAATGGCATAAAATTCGTCACAACTTGCACATCACGATGCGCTAAATGCTCTCCCATCAAAAAAGTCGTATTGCTACCACTCACAATAATACTGTCGTGTTCTTCACACATATCTGCCGCAGCTTTAGCAATTCGCTTTTTCGCTACATAGCTTTCTATATCTGTTTCGCAGGGGATAAAGCTGCTTGGTGCATGAGTTGCGGCTAGGGACGAGTCAAAATTGATTACCTCTGCCCCATTACGGATTTTTTTCAGCCTTCCTTCTTCCGCCAACTTTGTAATGTCCCGACGAGCTGTAGATAAAGAGATATCTAACATCTTTACATAGTCATTTGTCGTTATAAACGTGTGACTTGCTAGATGATCCAACAAGCTTCTATGACGCTGAGCTTCATTCATTGTTCATACCATTAAGTTCTTTTGAAGTATTTTGACGCATTATGAACTTTTGAGCAATTGAATTCTTAATATGACCTTTTATGAAGTATTCTGACTTAAAATATGTGATCAACACCATTATTTTGTTCACAATAAATCAAAAATGACTTTACGTGACCGCATTTGACCACTTATAGTCAACTTGCGTCATGAGAAGTCACTGGAGAGTAAAATGAAATACCAAGCAGTAATGATTGATTTAGATGGAACACTGTTAAGTGATGCTGAGCAGATCTGCGTGACTAACAAACAAGCGATTTGTCTTGCCGTTAATAATGGATATCAGGTGAGCTTGGCGAGTGGTAGACCGCACCAGCTGATGATGCCATATGTTGACCAACTTCAATTATCGCTACCAATCATCTGCTGCAATGGTGCCTATATTTATGACCCTAAAACACAACGTGTTCAACATCAGCACACAATTAGTCATGAATCACTAACGGGTCTGTTGAGCTTACTGAATGATGGACATTTCACCTTCACCATCTATTCAAGTAAAGGCATCTTTGCTCAAAAAGAATCAACTCATACAAAGGGTTTAGAAAAAAAGGCTGAGGTTATTAATGCCGCAATGGAGCTGCAGATCATCCCAACGCTGACCGAACTCATCGCTCGCAGTGGCGATGTATACAAGGTATTAGTGTCTAGCCAAGACAAAGAATCTCTAAACCAGTTACGAGATTCCTTAAAAACGCACTTCCAAGCTGACTTATCAACACCGAATAAATTGGACATTACGTCTAAAGCAGCCACCAAAGGCCACGCTCTTCAGCAGTGGCTAAATGACCAAAGAATTTCATCTCATAACACCATTGCTTTTGGGGATGGGGACAACGATGCCTCTATGTTCCGACTTGTCGGAGAACCTGTCGCAATGGCTAATGCCAGCCCTGCTTTAAAAGGCATGGCTAATCTAATTGTTACCAATAACAACGGCTGTGGAATTGGCCAGTACCTTCGCTTGATAGTGCAAGAAGGCCAACACACATGCCAAAACACTTTTAGTTACTAAGGATAAATCATGAAAAAAGTAAAAATTGCCGCAGGATTAGCACACGTAGATTACGGCCACATTGCAGACGTAGTGAAAGAAGTATCTGATGCTGGTGCCGATTACATCCACTGTGATGCAGCAGATATGCATGACCTGAAAAACCTGCAATTGATGGGGGGGCATCAAATTGTTGAAGGCATTCGTCCTTACACTGAAAAGCCAATTGAAGTTCACGCTTACTTCAAAGATTGCGACAAATTATTTATCGATAAAATCGCAGCTGCTGGTGCAGACATGCTGATTCTACCAGCTGAGCATTTTATCGGTGCTCCTCTGTGTTACATCATTAAGTACTGTCAAAACCACGGTATGAAATTTGGTTTAACCGTTGGTGCATTAACGCCAGTGTCATTTGTTAAAGAATCTATCTACTACCTAGACCGTTTACACATTGTTATTCACGGCATTACTGATGGCGATGATGAATGGTTATGGCGCAAATCTGCGATTGCAATGATCCGCGAAGCACGTGAACTCATCAACGAACGCAACCCTAACTGTGAGCTATGTGTAGATGGCGGTATCCGTAACCACAACATCGAAGAACTGCTTAATGAAGATATTGATGTGATGGTTGCATCGACAAATATCTTTGGCCACAAAGACGGCATCACAGCAGGCGTTCGTGACTTCCGCGCAGCAATCGACCAACTGGAAGATAAAGCAGCGGCAGACACAAAAGAAGTCGAAACCGTTTAAGTAATTGCCTAGCGCAGTTTCTATCGAATCGATGCGCCACAGCAATCTAGAAATAACGGTGCTAAACCTACCCCCCTCTATGCTCGGGTTTGGCACCACTACCAAGGATTAAACCATGACACAGTTTCAACACTATCAACCGACCAAGCTAACCTTTGGTGCGGGTGAGATTCAGAAAATAGGTCAGCTTATCGCTCAATATGGCACACGTTGCCTAGTAGTATCCGAACCTATTTTTGATGCAGTAAAGCCAGCCTATGACCGCATTTTTACTTTGCTTTCAGAGCAAGGAATTGAAGTGACTCATTTTGATGGTGTCGTACCGAATCCGCCTACAACCGTCGTTGAACTTGGCCGCCAAGTGGCCATCGGAAATAACTGTGATGTGGTTTTGGCCATTGGTGGTGGTTCATCGATTGATACAGCAAAAATCATTTCGGCAACGATCAATACAGAGTCTCTAGATTGGGCTCATTGGTTTGCCACTTATGATTCACCGTTTGGGGACGTCAACCCACTACCCGCGAAAGTCGTACCTTTGATCGCTGTACCTACAACATCGGGAACTGGCTCTCAAGTGACGCAAGCGGCAGTGATTACCGACCTTGAGCAACATGCAAAGCTAACACTGTTTCACCCTGAATTTTTCCCTTGTGAAGCGTTAATCGATCCAGAGCTCATGCTGACACTGCCTCCACGTATGACAGCTATGACAGGATTTGATGCTTTTTCACATGCGTTTGAATCATTTACGGGTACTCGACCATCTCCATTTGTTGATGGTATGGCGTTAGAAGCAATGAAGCTTGTCATTGATCACCTACCGAGTGTTGTCGACAACGGCGCAGATTTACATGGCCGCTGCCAACTCGCGAAAGCAGACACACTTGGCGGGATCTCGCTAGCTAATGGCGGTGCGGGGGCGCCACACCCTTTAGGCGAAATCTTAGGTAGTAGCAAAACAAACCTACCACATGGGTTAACACTCGCAGTGGTTTATCCAGCTTATGCACAACTTCAATGGCGCAAGCAACCAGAGAGATTTGCTCAAGTGGCTGAGTTATTTGGTGCTGTGGGAAGTACCGAAGAAAAAGCTCAATCATTAGCGGCTGCTCTTGTGAAATTCCTTGAACGCATCGGTCTTGAATCGAACTTAACTCAAGTAGGTGTCACCAAAGAAGATGTTCAAAAGTTGGAGCCGGCTTTTTGCTTTGATCTACCACTAACCAGTGGTGAAGAAATGAAAAAAGTATTGCAGGCCAGTTTGGTTGAATAAGCGACAGTCACAAATTCACGTTTGTCATAATTAAAGAAAATGGAGATTGAAACATGGAATGCAAGAACAACACTTTAGGTCATACAGCTTTGAAATTGGAAAGAGAGGAATTCATTGCCAGTAACCTAAAAGCGTTGGTCTTTGACTTCGATGGTCTTCTCGTCGATACAGAAACCTGTATGTTCAAAGCCTGGGAAGCTTTGTTAAAACCATACGGCGTTGAAGTTTCGCCACTCCAGGTTGCTGGCCTAGTTGGGAGCTCAGCGCCAGCAACCTACCTTTATCAACTATTCAACAAAGCGTCGAATCAAAAGCTGTCCGATTCACAAATTCGCGATCGAGTGATCGCTCATGCCTACCAATTAATTGCTTCAATAACAGAACGAGAAGGTGTCCGTCAGTATCTAGACTTTGCTAAATCACACTCATTGAGCATTGCACTGGCCACCAGCTCAGAGGCTGATCATTACATGCCAATTCTGAATCGTTTGAACCTTACACACTATTTCGACTGCTTTATCGGAGCAGAAGACATTGCCTCAGATAGACGGAAACCACATCCCGATGTGTATTTAGCGGCATTAGAACAACTCGGTGTATCTGCCCATCAAGCCATCGCTTTCGAAGATTCCCCTCCTGGAATTATGGCGGCTCGATCGGCAGGAATACCAACAGTTGCAGTAACCAATTTGCTCACTCGTCACCTCGATGTCTCGCTAGCCAACGTGGTGCTGAGTTCGATGAATGATCAAACGCTACTGCAATTGATAAACCAACTTACCGAGAATGAACAATGAATAAATTAGAACAACTGAAAAAGCACACCACTGTCGTTGCCGACACAGGTGATATTGATGCTATTGCTGCATTTCAACCTGAAGACGCCACAACTAACCCATCTCTAGTACTAAAAGCCGCAGAAATGCCGCAATACGATCACTTAATCGCCGATGCGATCACTTGGGCAAAAGCACAAAGCAACGACAAATCACAACAGTTGATCGACGCTGGAGACAAACTGGCGGTCAACATTGGTTTAGAAATTCTAAAAACGGTACCGGGGCGCATCTCAACAGAAGTCGACGCTCGTATGTCATTCGACAGAGTCGCAAGCTTGGCAAAAGCTCGTAAGCTTATCGGCATGTATAACGAAGCTGGCATCAGTAACGACCGAATCCTAATTAAGTTAGCGTCAACTTGGGAAGGCATTCGAGCAGCTCAAGAGCTAGAGAAAGAAGGCATCAACTGCAACCTAACTCTGCTGTTCAACTTTGCACAAGCCAAAGCCTGTGCAGAAGCTGGTGTTTTCTTAATCTCACCTTTTGTCGGTCGTATCCTAGATTGGTACAAAACCAATACCGATAAAAAAGAGTACCTTCCTCATGAAGATCCTGGTGTCGTTTCAGTATCTGAAATTTACAACTACTACAAAGATCATGGCTACAACACGGTTGTGATGGGCGCGAGCTTCCGCAATGCCGATGAAGTCCTAGCATTAGCGGGCTGTGACCGTTTGACCATAGGCCCTGCAATTTTAGACCAACTTGCAGCACAAGAAGGCTCTGTTGAGCGCCTACTCTTTGCCGACCGTGACACCATCAAAGATACACCAACAGCTATGACTGAAGCACAGTTCCGCTGGGAGATGAACCAAGACCCGATGGCAACAGAAAAGCTAGCCGAAGGCATCCGTAACTTTGCAGTCGATCAAGGCAAGTTAGAAACCATGATCGAAGCACGCCTGTAGGAGAAGCATAATGATTACACGAACTAAATTAGCTGACGCTATTCGCGTTCTAAGCATGGACGCTGTACAAAAAGCAGGCTCGGGCCACCCCGGAGCACCGATGGGCATGGCCGATATCGCTGAAGTTCTATGGCGTGATTTTCTAAAACACAATCCGAGCAACCCTAACTGGGCCGACCGCGACCGTTTTATCTTGTCGAATGGCCATGGCTCAATGCTTATCTATAGCTTGTTACACCTATCTGGTTACGAGCTATCAATGGATGACATCAAATCTTTCCGTCAATTACACAGTAAAACCGCAGGTCACCCTGAATACGGTTACGCTCCAGGTATTGAAACCACTACAGGCCCATTAGGGCAAGGCATCACCAACGGTGTCGGCATGGCTTTGGCTGAAAAGGTGCTGGCTGAACAGTTCAACCGTGAAGGCCACGATATTGTTGATCACCACACCTACGTGTTCATGGGCGACGGCTGCATGATGGAAGGTATTTCTCATGAAGCATGTTCACTTGCCGGTACGCTTGGACTAGGGAAGCTGGTCGCTTTTTGGGATGACAATGGCATTTCGATTGATGGCGAAGTCGACGGCTGGTTCTCTGATGACACACCAAAACGTTTTGAAGCCTACGGTTGGCATGTTATTGCTGATGTTGATGGTCATAACGCTGATGATATTCACAAAGCGATTACTGAAGCTAAAGCCGTAACAGATAAACCAACCTTAATTTGCTGCAAAACCGTGATTGGTTTTGGCTCACCAAACAAGTCAGCCAGTCATGACTGTCATGGTGCTCCGTTAGGTGCTGATGAAGTCGCATTGGTTCGACTCAACCTCGGCTGGGACCATCCTGAATTTGAAATTCCTCAAGATGTATACCAAGCATGGGATGGGAAAGATAAAGGACAAAGCAATGAAGATGACTGGCAAACACGTTTCAATGCTTATCAAGAGGCGCACCCAGAATTAGCCGCTGAGTTTTTGCGTCGTAGCCAGAACCTATTACCTGAAAATTGGGATCAGCACACTCAAGATCTAATCCAGACTTTGCAAGCGAATCCACAAACCATCGCGACTCGCAAAGCATCACAAAATACTATTGAAGCATTCGGACCATTACTGCCAGAGTTTTTGGGAGGTTCTGCCGATTTAACCCCTTCAAACTTAACTAACTGGTCAGGCTCAAAAGCAATTACCGCTCAAGATGCGTCAGGAAACTACTTGAGTTACGGCGTTCGTGAATTTGCGATGTCTGCAATGATGAATGGCGTGGCGTTGCATGGTGGCTTTATCCCATACGGCGGTACGTTCTTGATGTTCATGGAGTACGCTCGTAACGCGCTTCGTATGGCAGCACTAATGAAGCAACGCAGTATCTTCGTTTATACCCATGACTCTATCGGTTTGGGGGAAGATGGTCCGACACACCAACCGGTTGAACAAATCGCATCGCTTCGACTTACCCCAAACATGAGCACTTGGCGTCCTTGCGACCAAGTAGAAACCGCGGTGGCTTGGAAGTCTGCTATCGAACGTTTTGATGGCCCAACGTCATTGATTTTCTCTCGCCAGAACCTTGTTCAATTCGAACGTGATCAAGACACGCTTTCCAATGTAGCGAAAGGTGGATACATCCTTTCTGACTGTGAAGGTGACCCACAGCTGATTCTAATCGCTACGGGCTCTGAAGTAGCACTCGCCATGGAAGCAAAAGTACAACTCAGCCATGTTCGCTGCCGCGTAGTTTCAATGCCGGCCACCGATATTTTTGACGCACAAAGCGCGGAATACAAGGAACAGGTTTTACCAAGCCATGTTACAGCACGAGTTGCCATAGAAGCTGGTATCCGTGACTACTGGTTCAAGTATGTCGGGCTACACGGCGACATTGTGGGAATGACAAGCTTTGGTGAATCAGCACCAGCAGAGCAACTCTTCGAAATGTTTGGATTTACGGTTGAAAACATCGTTGAAAAATCCCTAGCGGTTCTGGAGAAGTAATATGAGCATGGCACAACGCTTTATTGAAAACCAAAGCCAAGACTGCCTGCGAACTAAGGCTGCAAAAGTAGCCTTAGAGCAAGTCCTAAAAACGCTAACACCTTCTAGCGTGATTGGTATCGGCACTGGTGCAACAGTTGAAGTTTTCATTCAACTATTGAAAGAGAGTGGCGCTGAGTTTGCTCATTGCGTATCCAGTTCGGTTCGCTCAAGTCGAGCTTTATCCTCTGCAGGGCTGAATGAGATATCCATATCTGAATGTGGCCGTGTTGATTTCTACATTGATGGCATTGATGAAGGTCTTACAACCGGCATGACCGTGAAAGGTGGTGGTGCAGCACTGGCTCGTGAAAAAGTACTCGCGACGCTTGCTCTAAGCTTCATCACCATCGCGGATAGCGGTCGATTGGTCACTCAACTCGGAAAGTTCCCACTCCCTGTAGAGGTTTTACCTGCCGCACAAACCGCTGTGTTTAATGCCTTACAAAGCCTTGGTGGACACCCGACGTTGCGTCAAGACTGCACCACTGATAACGGCAATATCATTCTCGATGTTGCTCATTTGGACATCGCTGAACCAAAGCGATTAGAACTCCAAATTAACGCTATTCCTGGCGTCGTCGAGAACGGTATTTTCGCGCAAAGAACGGCCGATTTCATGGCTTTTTCGAATGCAGAAGGTACGTATTTATTATCAAAATAACACGTTCAATAGCTGGGATTTATAATCAAAATGAGACCTCGCTTGCAAGTCTATTTACAAGCATGTCAGTAAGGATAATTTAGGAATAAAACATGACGGAAAGCAATTTTTCAGCTCAAACACTGCGCTATTTTGATTCAAATATTGAAACGTTTACGCGTGATCTATCTGAGCTAATTGCTATTCCGTCTGTACGAGATATCAGCAGCTGTTCACCCAATGCTCCTTTTGGTTTACCGATTAGAAACGCATTCGACTTTCTAATTAACTGGGCGAAACGAGAAGGGTTTGAAGTCCGTGATCATGATGGTTATGCCTTGGACATCAGCCATGGCGAAGGCTTACAAGAAATCGGCATATTGCATCATGTAGATGTGGTAGAAGCAGGTAATTTGGACTCATGGTTAACCCCTGCATTTGAGATGCACCAACACGGTGATGACTTATTAGGGCGAGGCGTTACCGACAACAAAGGCCCGTTAATGGCCAGTCTGTATATTCTCAAGATGTTTAAAGCGCTTGATGTAAGACTCGACAAAAAAATAAGAGTAATCATCGGCGGCGCAGAAGAGACAACTTGGGAATGTGTAGAGCATTATTTTAATCATAACCCTCAACCGGATTATGGTTTCTCTCCAGATGGCGACTTCCCAATCGTTAATGGAGAAAAAGGCATCCTATATGCGTCATTACAACGAGAATTCCCAACTCACAATGGCCTAGGAACTTGTCAGATCGTAAGCATTGAAAGTGAGCGTGACAGAACATCCACCTGCTATCAATTATCGATTTATCTGACAGGAGAAAAAGCGGCTGAAGTAGCAGCAATATTTGAAACTTCAGCAACGGTCACTCTTGCCAATGTGGCACAAAGTGACAACCACCAACAAAAGGAGTTGTACTGCGTTGAGTTGTCAACGCCGTGGGAGAAATCTCGCAACCCGCATAAGGTCGATAACTGTATGGATCAGTTTGTTCGTCACATGCGACATGTTGAAGGGTTAGACACTAACTCTCGAAATTTAATTGATTTACTAGACGCGTGTTTTAGTGATTCCAATGATGCTTCGAAATTAGGGCTAGCACACCAAGATAATGAAATGGGGTCGACTACATGCTGTGTCTCCTCCATCAATTTGAATCAACATGGCTACAACTTGGATTTTGATTTTCGGTTTCCTAAAGGACTGACTATCGATCAAGCTCGTACCCAACTCCAGTATGTATCCCAACAATACGGAGTGAGATTGATTGAACACCAGTACTTACCTCTATCTTACCTCTCACCCGAAAGTGAACTTATCCAAGCAATGGGAAAAGCTTATTCCGAAGTTACCAAAATGGACGCTCAGTGCTTTAGTAAAGGTGCGGCTTCTTACGCGCGCGCGCTAAACAATGGTGTGGCATTCGGACCTACTTTTCCTGGTGATGTGACTCGTGTCCATGAGCCTAATGAAAGGCTCAGCCTCGAGTCATTAAAAAGAGCAATAACAATATACGTGAAAGTTCTCATATCACTTTAGGAGTAAATTATGAGAGATAAGGTTCAAGCACTTGCTGGAGGTATGATGGTATCCATCATCGTACTGGTTATCGCAGGTATATTTATTGGTGTAGGCGCTGGTGTTGTAAACCAAATGTCTGCTACCGACTCTGTTATTTGGGCATTCTTTAAGCTGATGTTAGATCTTGGCTTGATGGTCATGCGCAACCTACCGCCTTTCTTTGCGATTGGTCTAGCGTTCGCGCTGGCGAAATCTGAAAAAGGTTGGGCAGCCTTCACTGGCTTTACCATGTTCATGTGTTTCAATGTCGCTATCGGGTCGATCGCTGCATTTCACGGATGGACTCAAGAAACCACAAGCGTTGCGTCATTAATGAATGATGCTGGCTACGACAAAGTAGCAGCGCAAAACTTCAACTCTTTATGGGGTGAGTCTCTAGGTATCTTCGCTTACAACATGGGGATCTTTAGCGGTATTCTTGTTGGTTGTATTACGGCTTGGATCCACAACCGTTACTACAAATTCGAAATGCCTGCACTCTTGAGCTTCTTCTCTGGCCCTCGTGCCGTAGTGATTTTCGCTTACTTCGCTATCATGCCTATCGCGCTGTTTGTTTACTACGCTTGGCCGCCGATCGCTGGGGCACTGCAGTCCATCACTACCTTGATTACTAGCTCAGGTATTTTTGGCTCTTTCCTATTTGGCGTATTTGACAAAGGCTTATTGCCATTTGGCTTACATCACCTTATCGCCTTCCCTATTGAATACACTCGTGTTGGTGGCGTAATGGAGATTGATGGTGTTGTTTACGAAGGTGTTCGTAACATCATGAATGGCCAAATGAGTTCACCAGAGACAACGAGCTACATTACACATAACTTTACCAGCGGTCGTATTCCAATCCAAATTGGTGGCCTAACGGGTGCTGCTTATGCAATGTACGTAACAGCAAAAACAGCCAATCGTAAGAAGGTAGCCGCTATCATGGTGCCTGCAGTATTTACGGCTGCTGTTATCGGTATTACCGAGCCACTGGAATACACCTTCCTATTCGTCCAACCATTCCTATTCTTTGCAGTGCATGTTCCGCTAAATGGTCTTGCTTATGTGATCACCGAAATGATGGGTGTTTCAATTCACGGTAATCAGCTGCTATTTATGGTGCCTAACCTACTACAACCTGAAAAGGTTCATGCTTGGGCTCTATTGTGGATTATCCCACTATACTTCGCGATTTACTTCTACACATTCAAGTTCTTCATCCTGAAGTTTGATTCAAAAACCCCAGGTCGCGAAGACGAAGATGGCGATATCGCACTTTACTCAAAGGAAGACTTTAAAAAGAAAAAAGAGCAAACCTCAAAAGGTCTGCCAGTTGAAATCATTGAAGCGCTTGGCGGTGCAGACAACATCGAGAACGTAACAAACTGTGCGACTCGACTGCGTGTTTCGCTGCACGACGAGTCGCTAGCCGCGAGCGATAAAGTATGGAAACAACAGCTCAACGCTATTGGAGTCGTCAGAATGAACAAAGGCATTCAAGTGATATACGGAGCGAACGTTATTACGATTGCGTCTGGTATCAAAGAAGCCCTTGGCATTGATTCTTAACCAAGCACTTCCTCGGTAACCCTACCGTTACGAGTTTATAAAACCTTAGCAATTGCAATCTCTCCTGTGGCTACAAGTCACAGGAAGGGGTTCGTGCACCTGAAATATGGAAATTATAAAAATGAAAACAATAACTAAACATGCAGTTACTTTACTTGCTCTTTGTGTTTCTGGCGTCCTACACGCAAACGAAAATACAACATCAAGCTGGTCTGAGCGCAACCCTATCGCCTTCTGGGGAGATAGAACCAATGAAGACTGGAGCTATGTCGATGGTCTAGACGAAAGTCAAAAAAGCTTTTCAGAAAAACTCAAACGCTTAGATATTGATGACAGTGGTGACTGGAAAGTCTCATTTAGCGGTAATGTAAAAGCCGCACTCGATAACCGCTGGAATCACATGTACGACGGAGAAAACCGCAAGAAAAATGAACTGCGTACTCGCATGCAATTCTCCACCGATGTGACTTACCAAGACTGGATGCGTGTATTTGGTGAAATTCGAACCAATTACACTAACCTCGATAGTCCGGGTCCAGTAGACGATGCCGGTACTGACTTCCACCAGTTGTTTACCGAATTCAAATTACTCGATGACGGTGAGCAATACCTAAGTACCCGCCTTGGTCGCCAAGAAATATACTTAAATGAATGGCAAATGATGAACCGTGAACCAACGCCAGTTCAATCAAGTTGGAATGCAGCCAGCGCAAAATACAGCGTAGCAGGCATCAATTTTGACGCATACTACGGCGAGGAAGTATTCCCTCTCTACAAAGATGGCAGCTTCGGTGGTAACTGGGATGATAAAACCAATGGCAAAAAATCGACCGGCTTATTCGCTAATTGGAGAACTGACTTCGGGGCAATGCAAGCCTACATAATGAGTAATAAACTCACCAATGAAAGCTTTGTTAATGCACCTGACGGTGATGTCGACATTCAAGTTTTAGGCTTACATGCACATGATTTTGTGAGTGAAGGATTTGGTTACATGCTCGATGGTGTTTACCAATTTGGCGATCATGCAGGTAAAGATATCTCAGCCTACATGGCTTATGCCGATTTGAACTACAACTGGAAAGCAGACTGGAACTATCGCTTAGGTCTGAACCTACATTACGCATCAGGTTCAGATAAAGACAGCGACAAAGTGAACACGTTTAACCCTTTGTGGACAGGTGACCCACTGGGTTTCGCGCATGATGGCGCTTACGGTAACGCAATGCAGGTCGGTTCTTACACTGTGATTGAGTATCAGCCGAAACAATCCATCATCGCTGGCTTTATGTCGACATGGCGTGCCAACACAGATGATGCAATCTACACACTCAACCAAGATGTATTATTTGGTGCAGAGTCTGACGAAAAATACGCTTACACCCAGTTCTATCTGCAATTCCATAATTACATCACAGGCAACTTAAAGTCTGAGTTAAATATGTACTACGCATTAGATAGCGACTACACACGTGACGTAGTCGGCAGTAGCAGTGATGACATTTCTCGTGTTGAAATCGCACTGATCTATAACTTCTAACACTGCTTATCAGGTTAGTATGTTACTAAATGAGTTCGCCCAGCAGTGCTGGGCGAATTTTTTAGATCATCATATTTCAGTTAATTGAATTACTCATCCGGCTGCTTGGTTCGAAGATCCACATATGGCCAGTAATGGTGCCCTACTCGAATCAAAAGTGTTGCCGCTGCTAAGATAAACGCTGCAACAGACAACCAAACGATGAGTACTGCATCCAACTCTTTCATGCCTAACGTGATGTAACGGGCTATTGCCATCATCGCGATATAGATTGGGTATCGAACCGGGATCTTACCGTTCATCACAAACTGCTGAACCATCGCCAACACTTCTAAATAGATGAACATCAGTAGAATATCGGTCAACTGGACTCGGCGTTCAGCAAAAACATGCATGAACTCTTCGACCATCGCAAACAAGGTCGCGAGCGTGATCGCCACCAGCAATACCGCTTCCATAATGTGAAATACTTTTAAAAACGGCTTACTAAAAGATTTAGGTAAGTGAGAAGGCATAGTCACTCTTCAAAAAATAATTAATCCAGTCTCTACATTAGCATGCATCTATATAAGTCGCGCACTCTCAAAGCATCGACTTTAGAATGACGCCATCAATTAACGATTAGCTAAGCTTGCAGATACAGATACAGATACAGATACAGATACAAAAATGGCCCCACATTCACTGCAGAGCCATCGACTTGTTTTTTTACTTAGCTACTTTCTAGTGGCTAACTAACCTTACAACAGAATCAGGTACGTTAAGAACACCACACACAGCCCGTAGATCAATGGGTGCACTTCTTTGCGCTTACCTGCCACAACCATCGTGAATGCGTAGCTGATGAAGCCCATCGCCATGCCGTTTGCTGGAGAGAAGCTTAGAACGGTGAACATAATGGTAAAGAAGGCTGCAATGCGTGACTCTTTCTTTTCCCAGTTAATCTGACCAAGACGACCCACCATGTAGATGCCTACCACAACCATCGCAGGCGCGACCATTGCCGCTGAGAAGATAGAGAAGATTGGGTATAGGAATAGAGACACTAGGAATAGGCCAGCCACCATGACTGCCGCTAAACCTGTTTTCGCACCTTGAGAAGAAGCAATACCCGATTCAGAGAAAGCAGTGATCGATGTGGTACCAAGAATCGAACCAATCACCGTACCGCCCGCATCTGCCACTAGCGCCGATTTCGCGTTTGGCACCTTACCGTCTTTGTCGATGATGCCCGCATCGCGGCCAACGCCGACAATCGTGCTCAAACCATCAAAGAAATCGACAATCAGGAAGATAAGTACGATGAACAACAAATCGAACATTTTCTCAGGCGTAAAAGCAGAGAAATCAAAGATAGCGCCAAAGCTGCCCGCCATACTTGGGGGCATTGAAAAGAATTGGTCTGGGATGGGTGCGTTTGATGTGCCCATGAATACATCAGCAAGAATGGTCAGCGCGATAGCAGAAACGAACGAGATGAAGGTTGCTAGTTTAATGTCACGAACCATACAGCCCAATGCGATGAAGATACTCACATAAGCGATAATCACCTTCGGATCGGAAATGTCACCTAAGCCAACCAGTACGAACGGGTTAGAAACGATGATCCCCGCATTCTTAAGGCCTAAGAAAGCAATGAACAAGCCGAGAGAGACAGTAATCGCCAACTTCAAATCTTCAGGAATCGATTCAATCATCGACTTACGGATATTGGTCAATGAGAAAGCAAGATAAAGAATACCCGATAGGAAGATGCCAAATAATGCTTCATTCCAAAGTACCGCTACTGAACCACTTAACAATAAACCTTTGAAGAAGCCATTCATGCTCATGCCAGGTGCTAGCATGACTGGATAGTTACCCCAAATGCCCATGATAAGCGTTGCAATAGCAGCAGAAAGAGCGGTCGCCGTAAAGACTGCACCTTTGTCCATTCCCGGAATGCCACCCAAAATTGCTGGGTTAACCGCCAAGATATAACTCATCGCTAAAAAGGTAATAAAACCTGCGTATAGCTCAGTGCTGATCGTGGTCTTTCTCTCTGAGAGTTTGAACATGGTGTCAAGTGAGCCAGATGTCTTCTGGGCTTTCAGGGTGGAGTCGGTATTCACAACAAAACCTATGTATTAAATTAAGAAATTTGAGATTCAAATGCTGTGAGAATAGAGGGATCTCTACACTAAAAACTGTAGTCACCAAGGTAGGCTCGGTAGTAGAAACATCTAGACCTTTTTACTAGACATATACAGCATTTAATCGTTTGCGCGGATTGTAAGGATTGAGATTAAAACTTCAACAAATTTTATCGAGATCACATAAAAAAGTGAATATGACGAGTCATTACATTTATACAACGATCCTTAGCAAGATCATTCTCCAATAAATAACGATCAAGTCAGTTGTTCTCAATCATCTAAATATGCTACTCTTCGCCTCCATTTTTCTGACCTAATTTTCACCAATTGTCTCTATTAGTTTCACTCGTTATCTCTTTATAGATGTAACCACCGGAACAATGAGTAGATGCACCACCGGAACAAAAATTAGGGTCAGTGCTATCTTTTATAGTGTCGGGTTATCACCTTCACTCAATCCAACCAACAGTGGAATTATACAGATGGGCAAAGGTACTCTTTACATCGTATCTGCACCTAGTGGCGCAGGTAAGTCGAGCTTGATCTCAGCAATGCTAGAAACCAATCCAACCTACGCAATGAAGGTATCTGTTTCACACACCACTCGCGGTATGCGCCCTGGTGAAGAAAATGGTGTTCACTACCACTTCGTAGAGAAGCATCATTTTGAAGACCTTATTGGTAAAGGTGAGTTCCTAGAATACGCTGAAGTATTCGGCAACTACTACGGTACTTCACGCGTTTGGATTGAAGAAAACCTAGACCGCGGTATCGATGTATTCCTCGATATCGACTGGCAAGGTGCTCGTCAGATCCGTGAACAAATGCCTCAAGCGAAGAGTGTCTTCATTCTTCCACCGTCAAATGGTGAGCTAGAGCGTCGTTTGAATGTTCGCGGTCAAGATAGCGACGAAGTTATTGCGAAACGCATGAGCGAAGCAAAATCAGAAATTTCTCACTATGCAGAATATGATTATGTGATCGTGAATGATGACTTTGATGCAGCCTTAATGGACTTCAGAGCAATCATTCGTGCGGAGCGCTTAAAAGAAGATAAGCAAGCAGCTAAATACAGCGGCATGCTTACTGCTTTATTAGCGGAATAATCTAGATCCCCTAGATTTTCCATTGAGATAAGTATACGGTGAGCTAGAAAGTCTCTAGTTAAACTTGTATACTTTCTCGTCATCTAAAATTTATTAGTTAATTACTATTTGGAGTCCTCATGGCACGCGTAACTGTTCAAGACGCTGTTGAAAAAGTTGGCAACCGTTTCGACCTAGTTCTTATTGCGGCTCGCCGCGCACGTCAAATGCAAACTGGCGGCAAAGATTCACTAGTGCCTGAAGAAAACGATAAGCCAACGGTTATCGCTCTTCGCGAAATCGAAGAAGGTCTTATCACTAAAGACGTACTAGATGCTCGTGAGCGTCAAGAGCAACAAGAGCAAGAAGCGGCTGAACTTGCAGCAGTAAGCAGCATCGCGCACACTCGATAGCTCATATTCGCTGATAGAATCAACGTCATTCGAACTAATTAACCTTCCGGGCCTTTAATTTGTATCTATTCGATAGCCTCAAAGACGTTGCCCAAGAATACCTAACAGAGCCTCAAATTGAGGCTCTGCGTCAATCTTATGTGGTAGCGAGAGACGCCCATGAAGGGCAAACCCGTTCAACGGGTGAACCATACATTATCCACCCTGTAGCGGTTTCAAGAATCCTGGCAGAAATGCGTCTGGATATCGAAACTCTGCAAGCAGCCCTACTCCACGATGTAATTGAAGATACTGAAGTTACAAAAGAGGAGCTAGAAGCTCAATTCGGCAATACCGTTGCTGAATTGGTTGATGGTGTATCTAAGCTGGATAAGCTTAAATTTCGTGATCGCAAAGAAGCGCAAGCAGAGAACTTCCGTAAGATGGTTCTCGCTATGGTGCAAGACATCCGCGTTATCTTGATCAAATTAGCTGACCGTACTCACAACATGCGTACGCTTGGGGCACTTCGTCCTGATAAAAAGCGTCGTATTGCTCGTGAAACCCTCGAAATTTATTCTCCGCTAGCTCACCGTCTTGGTATTCATAACATCAAGACCGAACTAGAAGAGCTGGGCTTCGAAGCCCTTTATCCTAACCGTTATCGCGTCCTGAAAAACGTAGTGAAAGCTGCGCGTGGTAACCGTAAGGAGATGATCCAACGTATCCATAGCGAAATCGAAGGCCGCCTTGAAGAAGTCGGTTTGCCTGCTCGCGTACTTGGTCGTGAAAAGAACCTGTTCTCCATCTATAACAAGATGAAAACCAAAGAGCAGCGCTTCCACACCATTATGGACATCTACGCTTTCCGCGTAGTGGTTGATACCCCAGATACTTGCTATCGCGTACTTGGTCAGGCTCACAGCCTGTACAAGCCTCGTCCTGGCCGCATGAAAGACTATATTGCGGTACCAAAAGCCAACGGCTACCAATCTCTGCACACGTCAATGATCGGCCCTCACGGGGTGCCTGTTGAGGTCCAGATCCGTACGGAAGATATGGAGCAAATGGCAGATAAAGGTGTCGCGGCACACTGGTCTTACAAAGGCAATGGCTCACGCAGTAGCAACGGGACAACCGCACAGGTTAAAGCACAACGTTGGATGCAGAGCTTACTTGAGCTGCAACAAAGCGCAGGGAACTCATTCGAATTCATTGAAAACGTTAAATCTGATCTGTTCCCAGATGAGATCTTCGTATTCACGCCGAAAGGTCGCATTGTCGAACTTCCAGCAGGTGCAACAGCGGTCGACTTTGCTTACGCGGTACATACCGACGTCGGCAACATGTGTGTAGGGGCTCGTGTCGACATGAACCCTTACCCACTCAGCAAGTCGCTGAAGAATGGCCAAACCATTGAGATCATCAGTGCTCCGGGCGCACGTCCAAATGCAGCATGGCTCAACTACGTGGTGACCTCACGTGCGCGTACGAAGATCCGTCAGGTTCTGAAAACGATGCGTCGTGAAGAGTCGATTACCCTTGGCCGTCGCCTACTGAACCATGCACTTGGTGAACACTCTATTGCCGATGTCGGTCAAGAGAATATCGAACATGTACTGTCAGACTTACGCTTAGAAAACGTTGAAGACTTGCTAGCATCGATTGGTCTTGGTGAACTGATGAGTATCGTTATTGCTCGTCGTTTACTAGGTGATGCTGACGAACTGACTGAAGTAGTAAACAACAGCGATACGCCGAGGAAGAAATTGCCTATCCGTGGCGCTGAAGGCCTGCTACTAACGTTCGCTAACTGTTGTCACCCGATTCCAGATGATCACATCATAGCCCATGTATCTCCAGGTCGTGGCCTTGTGGTGCACCGTGAAACGTGTCCAAACGTTCGTGGTTACCAGAAAGAACCGGATAAATACATGGCGGTTGAATGGTCTGACGATTACAACCAAGAGTTCACCGCTGAACTTCAGGTCGAATTGCAGAACCATCAAGGTGCACTGGCTGAGCTAACTAACGTTATCTCGAAAACAGGCTCGAACATTCACGGTATCTCAACCGAAGAACGTGACGGACGCTTGTACACAGTAACTATCTTGTTGACCACTAAAGATCGAGTTCATTTAGCGAGCATTATGAAGAAGCTACGTGTGATGCCACACGCGCTCAAAGTAAGACGTCGTAAGAACTAACGTTCGAACTTGTTAGCAGCTTTGCTAAGAATTTAAATCCCCTTAATGCTTTATCGCTTAAGGGGATTTTTTATGTCTGCAATCCTAGAATTTCCCCTCACTTCATGCTATTCATGCCTGTACAAAAATCCAGTAAAATGCTTGAATAGATTATCTCTCTTACGTTTATGAGCCTTGTTATGTCACAGCTTTTATCTGCTATCCCTCTCAACTCTTTATCTGGAGTCGGCGCAAAAGTCGCAGAGAAACTGGAAAAGGTTGGGCTTAACAACGTACAAGATCTGCTTTTTCACCTGCCTTTGCGCTACGAAGATAGAACACGTATCTACCCAATCGTAAAACTGCACGCGGGCTTATGGGCTGCAGTGCAAGGCAAGGTAATGCATGTCGATACCATTTTCGGTAAACGTAAGATGCTCGCAGTAAAGATCAGCGATGGTAACGGCACTATTACCCTACGCTTTTTCAACTTCACCGCAGGTATGAAGAATAACTTTGCCGAAGGCAAACAAGTGCATGCCTATGGTGAGATCAAGCGCGGTAACATGGGGCTTGAGATCGTCCATCCAGACTACAAATTCTTTGCTCCTAGGCAACAGCCAGATGTTGAAGCTAACCTAACTCCGGTGTATCCAACCACCGAAGGGCTAAGACAAGTCACGCTGCGTAACCTTACCGACCAAGCGTTAGAGCTAATCGACAAAGCCGCAGTGAATGAGCTGCTACCATCAGGTTTATACGATCACCAAATTACCCTCGCACAAGCACTGCATACCATTCATAGACCGCCACCAGGAATCGACCTAGAGTTGTTTG
The DNA here is from genome assembly GCF_002119525.1 of Vibrio syngnathi. Classification (NCBI taxonomy): domain Bacteria; kingdom Pseudomonadati; phylum Pseudomonadota; class Gammaproteobacteria; order Vibrionales; family Vibrionaceae; genus Vibrio; species Vibrio syngnathi. Next base: position 3,113,724 of record NZ_CP017916.1, read on the forward strand.
ATGAAGGTAAACACCCTGCGCAGCTACGCCTGATTATGGAAGAGCTACTGGCTCAGAACTTATCGATGCTGTCTGTTCGTAGTAAGGGGCAACAAGACAAAGCGATGCCTTTTCCTCCAGTAAATACTCTTAAAGATAAGCTACTCGCTCAGTTACCGTTCTCGCCAACCAATGCACAAGCACGGGTCACCAAAGAGATCGAAGCTGACCTTGAAAAGCCGCACCCAATGATGCGTTTAGTTCAGGGCGATGTAGGCTCAGGTAAAACTTTGGTCGCTGCGCTTGCGGCTGTTCGCGCACTCGAACACGGTCAACAAGTTGCGCTAATGGCACCCACCGAATTGCTTGCGGAACAACACGCGATCAACTTTGCTAACTGGTTTGAGGCGATGGGCATTCAAGTTGGGTGGCTAGCAGGCAAACTCAAAGGCAAAGCTCGCGAAACCGAGCTCGTTCGTATTGCCAGTGGTGAAGCACAAATGGTGGTCGGTACTCATGCTTTGTTCCAAGAACATGTCGAGTTCAAAAACCTTGGCTTAGTAATCATTGATGAGCAGCACCGATTTGGCGTCCACCAGCGATTAGAGCTGCGTGAGAAAGGTGCAAAGCAAGGTTATTACCCACACCAATTAGTCATGACGGCAACACCGATTCCACGAACGTTAGCGATGACGGCCTATGCCGACCTCGAAACCTCAATTATTGATGAGTTGCCACCGGGTCGAACACCAATTCAAACCGTGGCGATTCCTGATACCAAGCGGGATGACATTGTCGAACGTGTGAAAAATGCGTGTCTTAATGAAGGCAAACAAGCCTATTGGGTATGTACGCTGATTGATGAGTCCGAAGTATTAGAAGCTCAAGCTGCGGCTGATACTGCTGAAGAGCTGCAACGCAAACTGCCTGACGTCAAAATTGGTCTCGTGCACGGCCGAATGAAGCCAGCCGAGAAGCAAGCAGTAATGCAGGAATTCAAAGAGAACAAACTGCATTTGTTGGTCGCGACTACCGTGATTGAAGTAGGTGTGGATGTGCCTAATTCGAGCTTAATGATCATCGAGAATCCAGAGCGTCTTGGCCTAGCACAACTGCACCAACTACGAGGCCGTGTTGGCCGTGGTTCAGTCGCAAGCCATTGTGTACTGCTGTATCACTCGCCACTGTCTAAAACCGCTCAGAAGCGCTTAGGTGTGCTGCGTGAAAGTAACGATGGCTTTGTTATTGCTCAGCGTGATTTAGAGATTCGTGGCCCCGGTGAACTACTTGGAACGAAGCAAACGGGCTTGGCAGACTTTAAGATTGCTGACTTGGTACGAGACCAACGTTTGATCCCTGAAGTGCAGCGTATTGCGCGTCATATTCACGATAGCTACCCAGATAACGCCAAGGCGATCATCAACCGCTGGTTGGGTGAACGCGATGTTTATTCCAAGGCTTAGCTAACGCTGAGACCGCATAAAAAACAAAAAGGCTTCCCTTCAAGGAAGCCTTTTTACTGTGCGCTACTCTCATCAAGCAAGAGCGAGATTCCCTATTCGTTCGTTCCTCACGATAGGGAATGACGATCAAAATAAACTTCCGTCATCAAGGTCCATGGTTAGCAATTCGTCATCCCCGAGAGGGAAGAATGACCGAGTCAGGGATCTCTTAACCATTCCCCGAACCGAACTTATCGTCGGCACACGGACCGATAATAACTAGGGCTTAACAGGGAAACTGATCTGCGCCTTCAAGCCACCTTCACTGCGGTTATTGACCACAACGGCACCTTGATGCTGACTGACAATACGTTTCACAATTGCCAAGCCTAAACCTGTCCCTTCACTGCCTCGAGCGGTATCACCACGCGTGAACGGTTCAAACAACTTCCCAATTTGATCCTGCGGGATACCTGGGCCATTATCTTCCACCGTTACCCAAGCCAGTTTGTTATCCGCAGTCATGCCAGTCGATACCTTGACCCAGCCATTACCGTAGCGCAGCGCGTTCACCACCAAGTTACTCACCGCACGCTTCATCGCGATCGGGTTACCTATCGCAGGTTTCATGGTTTCTGGAATATCAGTTTCAATCTGGACCTCATAGCCACCTTCAGAGCTAGAGACCTCGCGCGCAATATCGTCAACAAACACCGCTTGGAATGAATCTCGATCAACTGGCTTTAAATAGTCCATAAACTGGCTGATGATCTCGTTACACTCTTCAGTATCACTGATGATCCCTTCCGCTAAGTAACTGTCTTCTGGCGACATCATCTCGGTCGCTAAGCGAATACGCGTTAACGGAGTACGTAAATCATGACTGATACCTGCCATCAACAAAGCGCGGTCTTCTTCGAGTTCTTGGATACCTTTCGACATCTGATTAAAGGCTCGGGTTACCGAGCGAATCTCTTGCGCACCTTGTACTGGTAAGGGCGGTGGAATATCACCTCGCCCAACACCTTGCGCGGCTTTCTCTAGGGCTATCAACGGCCGATTTTGCAAGCGGATAAACAGCCACCCACCAGCAACAATCAACAACGCCATGATCAGGCTGTTACGAAATAGAGGCGCAAAGTCTTCTTCTTGGAGCTCAGACAGGGGAATACGAATCAAGGAGTTAGGCAACTGCGCAATGTCCATCCACAACACGTAACTTTCTTTGCCCAAAACCAATCGCACTTCGGTCTCAGAGCCGAGCTCTTTGGTCATTTCCTCACTCATTAGGTCTATCGCGACCGCATGGTAGTACTCGCCCGCAGCTTCACTGTCCTTGGCATGAACCGTAACCCCGAGCTGCTCAAGTACCCGCTGACGCAGTGGCGCATCAATCTCGATATCGCTGCCTTGGTCCAATACTAGGTTTAGCTCATGTGCCAATATCTTATTAAACTGCTGCAAACTCGGCATCAAAGCGTAGTTAAACACCGCGTAATACGAAAAGATTTGGCTAGCAACCAACAGGGTTAAGAAGAGCACTATCGACTGAGTAAAGGAGCTACGTATGCGCATAGAAGACCTAAAGTGAGGGATGATAAAGGGATATAGTGGGAACTATAGCTGTAAACCATTGTGCTGAATATAAAACGGGCCATCGCATATTAATGAGATGACCCGTAAATAAAGAATTCTGAATCACAGAACAAGCAAAGCTAGATTACACAGCTTTGCCATCTGGAACGAATACATAACCCAAGCCCCACACCGTTTGGATATAACGAGGTTTGCTTGGATCTTCTTCTACTAGACGACGCAAACGCGAAATCTGAACATCGATAGAACGTTCCATTGCTGAATATTCACGGCCACGCGCCATGTTCATCAGCTTATCGCGAGACATTGGCTCACGAGCGTTAGTGACCAGTGACTTAAGAACCGCAAATTCACCAGAGGTAAGAGGCATAGGCTCTTCACCGCGGAACATTTCACGTGTACCTAGGTTTAGGCGGAACTCACCAAACTCAACCACAGACTCTTCTGTGCTTGGCGCGCCCGGTGCTTCAATCACTTGGCGACGCATTACCGCTTTGATACGAGCAAGCAGTTCACGCGGGTTAAATGGTTTTGGCAGGTAATCATCAGCACCCACTTCCAAACCCACAATGCGATCCACTTCGTCACCCTTTGCGGTCAGCATCAGAATTGGTAGCGAGTTGTTTGCGTTTCTTAGACGACGACAGATCGAAAGACCGTCTTCGCCCGGCAACATTAAATCCAATACCATCAAGTGAAAGTTTTCACGGGTTAACAGGCGGTCCATCTGCTCACTGTTTGCCACGCTACGCACTTGAAAGCCTTGCTCTGACAGATAGCGTTCTAGCAGTGCACGTAAACGAGCATCGTCATCGACCACTAAAATTTTGTAGTTTTCTTGCATGTAATGGTTCCACCTATTAAAGCTTAAACCTAAGGTTAAGCATTCTTGGTAAATTGTATATTGGTATAAGACATTAAAAATGTAACATTATTGAGGGAAAAGTCGCCTAAATAATTGTTAACGTATGTTGCCTTTCTATATATTCTATCTTAGATCATCATTTCATTAAGTCAGATTTATGAAAACCAAACTTATCACCCGCGAAGGTTATAACAAGCTCAAAGCAGAACATGACCACTTATGGCACGAGAAGCGTCCAGAAATAACCAAAATAGTCACATGGGCTGCAAGCCTTGGAGATCGTTCAGAAAACGCAGATTACACCTTCAATAAGCGTTTACTTCGTCAAATAGATCGCCGAGTACGTTTCCTGCGTAAGTTCCTACCTGATGTCACGATCGTTGATTATTCTCCGCAACAAGAAGGTAAGGTATTTTTCGGTGCTTGGGTGGAAATTGAGAATGATGATGGGGAAATTAAGAAGTTTCGCATTGTCGGTCCTGAAGAGATCTACGGCGATGCCAAAGGCTATATCTCTATCGACTCACCTATGGCTAGAGCTTTGCTTAAAAAGGAAGTCGACGATGAGTTCGAGGTGAAGACCCCGGAAGGCATAAAAGAATGGTTTATCAATTCGATTCGCTACGCAGACGACGAATAATCAAACCTAATAAACACTTAGCGATGAGCTGAGTGTTCAAGCAAACCCAAACTCCAGATAAAAGAAAACCCCGCTAGGCTTGCGCCTGGCGGGGTTAAGTCTCTATCGCAGCAATCCGGCTACTGTTTATCTCTTCGAGATAAGGTGCTCCCTGCATCTGTCCTTGATAGTGGCTAAATCCTTTAACCAATTTCCTTTTTGTTCATCGCCATCCTAGCGGTGTCCATTCTAGCCTGTCATCCTGACTGGCGAATCTCATCCAGAGATTATTACTTCCTTGCTGACCACTCATCCTAAGTAATCAAATCTTCATCCTGAAGATACCTAGTCCATTAGGCTTTTTCCTGTTCCTGCCAACTCCCTGTCGACAAGTTAAATATTACGGTATTTGGGCGAGTTTCCTAGATAGTCCCAAAAAACATTTCAGGTGAGAAATACGCATCAAAACATCATGTAATTAAAAATCAACAACTTACAATTAAATTAAGACATATTGACAGGTTTAAGGCGACTTAGGCTTACATCACGTGTGAGAGATCTCGCACAAAGCGGATATCACAAACGGAAATTCGACTTCTGACACGATAATTACACAGCCAAAGCTAGAAAAAGCGTACGCTCACCCCCATGTATTTGTCATGATATTAAATAAGAGATTCATCGGATGAGCCAAGCTATCTGTCGACTGATTGCTGAAGAACTGAATGTTCGTTCAGAGCAAGTCATCGCCGCAGTCAACCTAATTGACGACGGTAACACCGTTCCCTTTATTGCCCGCTACCGTAAAGAAGTCACGGGTGGCTTAGACGATACCCAACTACGTAACCTTGATAGTCGCCTTTCATACCTTCGCGAACTTGACGATCGCCGCCAAACGATCCTGAAGTCGATTCAAGACCAAGGCAAACTCACGCCAGAATTAGAGCGTGATATCACTCAAGCCGACAGCAAGACGCGCCTAGAAGATCTATACCTGCCATACAAACCAAAGCGTCGTACCAAAGGTCAGATCGCAATCGAAGCAGGCTTAGAGCCACTTGCCGATACACTTTGGAATGAACCACAGCACGATCCTGAAACCGAAGCCGCTAACTTCATCAGCAGCGATAAAGGCATTGCTGATACTAAAGCCGCACTCGATGGGGCACGTGCAATCGTGATGGAGCGTATTGCAGAAGACGCAAACCTACTTGAAAAGATTCGCCAACATCTAACACGCAACTCTGAGCTCGTTTCACGTGTCGTGGCAGGCAAAGAGCAAGCTGGCGAGAAATTCAAAGACTACTTCGAACATAACGAAACGCTAAACAAAGTACCTTCACACCGTGCGTTAGCCATGTTGCGAGGTCGAAATGAAGGCTTCCTAACGTTGGCAATGAATGCTGACCCAGAACAAGAAGAAGGTGTACGCGGTTCTTACTGCGAGAACATCATCTCTGATCACTACGGTATTACCCTAAGCAGCGCACCTGCAGATACATGGCGTAAGCAAGTGATTAGCTGGGCATGGCGCATCAAGGTTTCTATGCACATGGAAACTGAGCTTATGGGCGCGATGAAAGAACGCGGTGAAATCGAAGCGATTGAGGTGTTCGCAACCAACCTTAAAGACTTGTTGATGGCGGCGCCTGCTGGCCCTCGTGCAACCTTAGGCTTGGATCCGGGTTTACGTACTGGTTCGAAAATCGCCGTGGTGGATTCAACCGGTAAGGTTCTGGCAACAGAGACTATTTACCCTCACCCACCGCAAAAGCAATACGAAAAGTCAGCTCATATTGTTGAGCAAATGGTTCGTCAATACAATGTTGATTTGATTGCGATTGGTAACGGCACGGCTTCACGCGAAACAGACAGCTTTGTTGCTGATGTGATTAAGCGTGGCAACCTTACAGCACAGAAAATCATTGTTAGCGAAGCAGGCGCATCGGTTTATTCAGCGTCTGAGCTAGCGGCGAAAGAATTCCCGAATATGGATGTATCGATTCGTGGTGCGGTGTCTATTGCTCGTCGTCTGCAAGATCCACTGGCAGAACTAGTTAAGATTGACCCTAAATCGATCGGTGTGGGCCAATACCAACACGATGTGAGCCAAACCATGCTCGCTAAGCGCCTAGATGCGATTGTCGAAGACTGTGTAAACGCGGTTGGTGTTGATGTGAATACCGCCTCTGCAGCGCTTCTGACTCGTGTTGCTGGTCTCTCTAACACCATCGCTCAGAACATCGTAGATTACCGCGATGAAAATGGTCGCTTTGAAGCGCGTACTACGCTGAAAAAAGTGGCTCGTTTAGGGCCAAAAGCCTTTGAACAGTGTGCTGGCTTCCTACGTATCATGGATGGTAAGAACCCTCTAGACGCATCTTCGGTTCACCCAGAAGCTTACCCACTGGTGAAAACCATCGCCGAGAAGAACCACAAAGACATCAAGTCTCTGGTGGGTAATACAGACTTCTTACGTGGTTTACATGCGGTTGATTACACCAATGAGAACTTCGGTGTACCAACCGTAACCGACATAATCAAGGAGCTGGATAAGCCGGGTCGAGATCCTCGTCCTGAATTCAAGACAGCAACCTTCGCCGATGGCGTAAATAGCATGTCTGACCTAGAACCCGGCATGATCTTAGAAGGTGTAGTGTCGAACGTAGCTAACTTTGGTGCGTTCGTTGATATTGGTGTCCACCAAGACGGCTTAGTGCATATTTCAGCGCTAACCGATCGCTTTGTCTCTGACCCACGAGAAGTAGTTAAAGCAGGTGACATCGTGAAAGTGAAGGTAATGGAAGTCGATGTTCAACGTAAACGCATTGCACTAAGCATGCGTATGAAAGATGAACCCGGCCAAGACAACCGTGCACAACGTTCAAGTGCACCTCGCACACAAAACCGTCCGAATCAAAATTCGCAAGGTGGACAACGCCGTCGTGAGGAACTGCAACAAAACGCGGCGATGGGTGGTGCTTTTGCCGCTGCTTTTGCAAAAGCGAAAAAGTAATCCGTTAGCGCATCTGAAAAACTGATGTGCTGAAAACAGAAAACCTGCATCCCTTAGGGTATGCAGGTTTTTTTATTATGTGTTCAAAAAAGACATCGAAGTTTAATCGAATCATGAATCTGCGATTCATAGTACGACCAGCATCTCTGATGGAGCATGAGGCGCAACAGCATGACCATAATGATATTTTATGACCTTACGTCGTTTCTCCATCTGTCCCTCTTGAATCGCCGCATCTAAAACATGCTTTGGCAGGCGGAAACGCATGGTATAGCCCTTTCCTTGATCAGCACTGTATGTTCTCAGTGCTAATAAGCTGAATAGCCTGTCAAAAGGATCTTGTGGCTCTTCATGGCTAACCGAATTGGCCTCTGACTCGTTCTCCATTTCATAACCTGGATGGTCTGAAGGATCCCAAGCCGACTGCTGCCTTCGTTTATCGTCTGATTTTACCTTACGCTCTGCATTGGTTCTCGCCAATGCTACTGCGGGAGCAACAGGCTCTCGGACTCTATTATCACGCGCAACTTGCTCTGTTTGCACATTAACGGACGGGGCGATCAGTGGCACACTTACTGCAGTTGCAGGTGACACAATCATCGCGAACTCTCCTCAAGAATCGCCCATCGCTATAGCCATAACACTGGTGTGCCGAGTAAGCACAACAGGCATAGCCCAACTTACCGCAATCAACTCTGGAGAGAGTTAGGTCTGAGTATCATGCAACATGTTGGTTAGGTTATATATCGACCAAGCCAGCGATAAATTTAGCGATTATTTTTGCGCGAAGCTAACTAGTTCACTGCAAAAGGCATCGGCTTCTGTCATAAACGGGGCATGTGAAGACTGCGTGAAGATATATTGTTCGGTATGAGGCAGCGCGCTACCCAGATCTTTTGCTACTTTGATTGGCACCAATCCATCCAGTCTCCCGTACAAGCGCAGCATAGGCACAGAGATTTGCGGCAGTTGTTCACGGAGGTCAACGTCTGACAGCATTTTCAAACCCGCTAACAAAGAATCAGGATTCGGTAGCGGACGAGACAGCACCGCTTGCTTGAGCTGTTTGACATCTTGTCTTGCAGAAGGGCTGCCCATGGCTTGCAGTGCCATAAAGCGTTCGATGGTGGTTTGGAAATCTTCAACTAGCTGTTCGGTGAATGCGCTTAATACGTTTGGCTGAATGCCTCGCCATAACACCGGCTCTTTTGCCGCGGCGAATTTAGGAGAACTGGCAACAGTCACCAATTTGCTTACGTAATCGGAATGATGCAACGCCATGTGCGTCGCGACCAAGCCTCCGAGTGACCAACCAACCCAAATAGCTTGCTTGGGCGCGTCGGCCAATAGTTGCTGAGCTATCTCTTCAAGATCTTGAGCGTGGCAGTGCGCGCTGTGTCCATACCCTGGTAAATCGACAACATGCACTCGAAAATCAGCTTGTAATGCATCAACGGTTTGTTGCCATACCGCACCGTTCATTCCCCAGCCGTGGACCAGAACCAAATCAGGCCCTTGCCCAGAAACATGCCAATATAACGTGTCACTCATTCTCGATATTCCCTACTTTTTCCATCAGCGATAATCCGCGCTTTTCAGTATTGTGAGCAAAAGGAACACCCTAACCCAAAAGCATCGCAAGCTATGTTATCTGATTGGCTACAAAAACACACACCACGTCTGGTCACACCTCAATGCCATCTGTGCAAGCTAGATAAGTCGCACAGTGATGCTCACCCTCGATGGTGTGATTCTTGTCTTAATCTCTTTGAGTCAGTTCCTCGCTGCCAACGATGTGGTTTAAAAACACTGCTCACAATAGAGCAGTGCGGACAGTGTTTATCTCAACCTCCACCTTGGCATCGTCTCTATTGCGTTGGGGATTACACCTTTCCAACAGCACGTTACATTCAACAAATGAAGTACGCCGATAAGTTTTGGTTTGCACGCGATCTGACAAAGTTATTGGCTTCACGTATCGAGCACCCTGCTCCGCTGATCACCAGTGTCCCTTTGCATTGGCGTCGATATATTCATCGTGGCTTTAATCAAAGTCAGCTGCTTGCTAATTACACAGCTCAAGAACTTGGCGTTGAAGCTGAGGTGCTGTTCCGTCGAATTCGCTCAACGGCTTCTCAGCAAGGGCTGACTAAATCCGCACGATTACACAATCTAAAGAGCGCTTTTACGCTTCGAAAACAAGACTTTCAAGGAGCTATCCCTTCTCACGTCGCGATAATTGATGATGTTGTAACCACAGGCAGTACAGTGTATCAATTATGCCAATTACTACTTGAAGTGGGCGTGAAAAGGATTGATATTTACTGCATCTGCCGCACTCCTGAGCCCTCTGGATAGAAGCTGTGAATCGCTACTTGTACAGCAATCCAACAAAAAAGGGCTGAATTACAAGTCTGACAGGAGTAGAATGGCGCTAATAACCTACAAATCTACTCAGGTATTCGTCGTGTCAAATATTACTATTACAGAAACAGCTCAAACTCACTTTGCCAATCTGCTGTCACAGCAGCCTGAAGGTACAAACATTCGTGTGTTCGTGGTAAACCCAGGCACACAAAACGCTGAGTGTGGTGTTTCTTACTGCCCAACAGATGCTATCGAAGCGTCTGACACTAAGCTTTCTTTCGACGCTTTTTCGGCATACGTAGATGAGTTAAGCCTACCATTCCTAGACGAAGCTGAGATTGACTTCGTGACTGACAAAATGGGCTCTCAACTAACGCTTAAAGCACCAAACGCTAAAATGCGTAAAGTATCAGACGACGCAACTCTGATAGAGCGTGTTGAGTATGCAATCCAAACCCAAGTGAACCCACAGCTTGCTGGCCACGGCGGTCACGTTAGCCTAGTAGAGATCACTGAAGAAGGTGCTGCTATCGTTGCATTCGGCGGTGGTTGTAACGGTTGTTCAATGGTTGATGTAACGCTAAAAGAAGGCATCGAGAAAGAACTTCTTCAACAATTCGAAGGTGAATTGACAGCTGTTCGTGATGCCACTGAACACGATCGTGGTGAGCACTCTTACTACTAATCACTTTACGACTAAGCACTCATACAGTCTTAGCCAGTAGATAGTTAAAGATTCAATCAAAAGGTTGATGCGCAAGCATCAACCTTTTTTTGTGTTTAAAACAGCAAAGCACTTTCGAACCGTCTATTTCTCGTTCAATGCCAATAATAGTGGGGCGTTACCATTTGCAGTAAGGTATTCAAGTGATCGCAATCGGTTCCTGCTCCAATAATTCTAGGATATGAAAACTAGGATCTAGGAACTCACCGTCATTTCCCCTATATTAGAATGACTTTATAAGAAAGAATTCCAATGAGCTGAGGAGCGAGCGCAATGACAAAAAGGACCAAGCCAGAAATTTTGGATCAACAAACTGTCGCTCAATCAAAACTATTCTCTATCGAGTCTCTCGATTTACGCTTTTCAAACGGTGAAGAGCGTACCTACGAACGCATGAAACCCAGCGGCCGCAACGCAGTGATGATGGTTCCGATTACTGAACAAGGCGACATTCTGTTAGTGCGTGAATACGCAGCAGGCACTGAACGCTATGAATTGGGCTTTCCAAAAGGGCTCATTGATCCAGGTGAGCAGCCCAATGAAGCCGCCGTTCGTGAACTAAAAGAAGAGATTGGCTTCGGTGCTAATAAACTCACGCCTTTAAAAGATGTGATTCTCGCACCCTCTTATTTCTCTAGCAAAATGACGCTGTTTATCGCAGAAGAACTCTACCCAGAGAAACTAGAAGGTGATGAGCCAGAGCCACTAGACATTGTGCGCTGGCCACTTGCTCAAGCTGAAGAGCTATTAACACATCTCGACTTCTGTGAGGCTCGCAGTATTACCGCCCTACTATTAGCCCTTCGTGTATTAAACAATAATTAGAACATTCAGGCTCGCTCGAAGAGTAAGAGAATATTTATGCCAATAACAAAAGATTTGTCTCACCTCCTACCCTCTATCATTGAGATTGCTCGCTCTGCAGGCCAACTCATCTTAGAGATTTACGAGAAAAAGGATTACGAAGAGTTCATCAAGAGTGATGACACTCCGGTAACCAGTGCCGATCTTGCCGCACATAAGCTGATATTAAAAAAGCTCACTGAACTCACGCCTGATATTCCCGTATTATCAGAAGAAGACGCCGACATCAGCCTAGAGCAACGCTCTCAATGGGATCGCTACTGGTTGGTTGACCCATTAGATGGCACGCAGGAGTTCATCGCTAGAAGTGGTGATTTCGCGACAATTATCGCCCTAATCGAACACAACAAGCCGGTAATGGGCGTCGTGTACGCACCGGTTTCAGGTGTGAGTTATTACGCTTACAGTGGTAAAGGTGCATGGAAAATTCCAGACCTTAATGACAGCGTTAAAATCAAAACGCATCGTCACGAGCTACCAAACCAATCGATCGCGATGGCAATCAGCCGTCGCCAAGACATCAATCGCATCACTAACCGTATGAGCTCTGCTTGGAACTACGACTTAGTTCCTCTTGGCTCTGCTGCGCTTAAAGCATGTTTAGTCGCAGAAGGTGCTGTCGATTGTTATCTGCGCATTGGACCAACCGGAGAGTGGGATACCGCGGCAACCCAGTGCATTGTTGAAGAAGCTGGCGGACGAATCTTAAGTACCCAGTTAGAGCCGCTTTCGTACAATGAAAGAGAGACGCTAGAAAACCCAAACTTCATTGTGCTTGGTGATGCTGACTTACCGTGGGCAGAAATCTTACAAGGTAAAGACTAGGCTTGTTTGCTCTCTTTAACCGTCAGATATCCTCTAGATTTTCAAAACAAACAAAACGGGCACCTCAGTGAGGTGCCCGTTTTTTATATCTCGCGATTTGATCGCCCAATTGACTAACCTATAAAGACTAGCTCAGAAGTAAATACTGGGCTAAAAACGGCCTTGATAAGTAAATTGGTATTTACCTTGGCTATCAGGATTACCCAACCACTTAAGCTGACTCTGCATCGCAGGTGGGAATTCAGCACCCGGCTTAAACCATGCAGCCGAGGTGTAGCTTTGATTCGGCGTTACGCTCGCCGAGAACTCACTGTCTACCTGATCGCTCTTCTGAGCACCTTTTGCTGCAATTGTGCTGTCTTCACAGGTTATGTCCGCAATCACAGGGCCAAAATCTAACGCTCCCACCGGAGAATCAGCCGCAGCACCAGACCAAGCAAGCGTACCTTCACCCGATTGGCACCAAGGTTGAGCATGAACAGCATGTTTGATAGTCAGTTCAACTTGCCCAGTAATTGAAATCGGCACAGGTATCGTGGGCGCATATTTCATCACGTTGCTAGCCGGTATTGATGCCACTAAGTTTTCCGCGTAAGCACCGCTCATGCTATACCCGACAAGCCCTTTACCAGATAAGTTCATGTCGCTGTTACGACCAAAGCGAACCGCAAGTTCTGCTTTGGCTTGGAATAGTTTAGAGAACTGGAAGTCCCACTGCACTGAGCCGTAATTGACACGCTGCCACGCAATATTGTTAGCGCGACCTTGCCAAACGGTGCCCTCAACGCCTTCAATGCTTAAACCACGTACAACAGGCGCATGTTTGAGAACAAAAAAAGCCGGTAAGTTCAGGAGTAAACTTACCGAGAAAAAAACGATAAAGATGCTACTAAATAGCAGGCCATATTTAAAAGATATACCGCGTTTCACATTAACCTCGTTTAAACTGTAGTCGGTTGACGTCAATAACCCCAGGGCTATCAGAGCGATCAATATCCATAAATTCGACCTCAACACCCTGCTTTTCTTTCAGGTATGTCAGCCAGTCAACGAACTTATTAAATGGCACAGGTTTAATCCACACTTGTAGCATCTCGCCACGTGGTTGCACTCGTATCAATTCAATCTTGAAGCGACGCATAGATGCGGGTACAGATTGGTTCAAAGGCTGACTAGCACTGATGCCACCATTGCCTCTTAGTTCAACCACTTCATTGGCTTTATTGGTTACCCAAGCCAGTAGTTGCTTTTCACTTTGGATACGACTCTGTGCCAGTTCAGCTCGCTGACTGAGTGGCTGTATTAGCCCCCAATAAATGATACCCACAACCAATAAAATTGAGCAACCAACGACTAATCGTTGTTCCCTCTGACTTATTGAAGTCCACCACGCTTGGAGTGGTTCAATTATATTTCTCATCACTGATCTCCTTGCGCAGTTACTGACGGGGCTTAAGGGTAAAACTGCCAAATACGGCATCGCCATTACGGTTCAATGGCCCTTGTTCAACGGAAAACTTCTCTTCAAGTTTCACTTTAGCCGTCTCAAAATGTTGAAAATCAGCGCTTTTAGCTTGTAATCGAACTTCAGAGCGATTGCCATCATAGCGAATGCTTTCGACTTCGATCGATTTCACTTGTCCTAACGTTTCTGGCAGCAATGCTAACCAACCAAGTAAGGAGTCACCATCGCCTGAACCACCGTATTTCTTAGCTTCATCATTCATCTGACGCTTAAGGTAGCTTACTGTCGGAATTCGTTGTTTACCTGGCAGAACGGCTCTAAAGATACGCTCACTCTCCATGCGATAGGCTTGTGCTTGTGCTTCGTATTGCTGCACCTTCAACACTTGTTGAGTCACAATCACGGCCACCAGCAAGCAAGCAGCAATCGCCACCTTCTGCCATACACGCCAATATTTACTGAAAGAAGATTTGGTTTTAAAGGTGCCAGTCAGTAAATTTACGCCGCTTGTGATCGCTTGCTGACTCAATAAAGACATCACCAATTCCGCAGGCTTTTCTTGCCACTCGAGACCGCTTTGCTGTTGAACGTCGTCGCTCGGCATTGCGGTATAGCTGAAGATAGTCATCGCTTGCTCTTCCTCACCAGCGACAACCCAATCACTTTGCAAAAACATCGGCAACCATGCTTCGCTGATCGATACGGCTTGATAGTTACCTTGACGTTGAGAGTGACCTTGACGCAATAACCAATGCTGGTCGATTTGCAACGCACTGATGCCTTGATCTTCAACAGGCACGGCTAGTGTATCTGGTAGCACCTTACGAAAAATAATATTGGCTTTGCGAAACTGGTCTAAAGCTTGTTTTAACCATTCGCGATCTACACCACACACAGTAGCGTGCGTTGCATCTTTATCTAAAATGGTTAGATGTAAGTCTTCGATATCTTGTGCCACTTCGTCTTCTAACAAAAATGGCAGCATAGAGTCGAACTGGCGAGCAGCACCTTTCGGAATTTCAACACGCTTAATTAAGCACTCATTTCCCGGCAATAAAGCGATACAGCTGCGCTTTTCAGCGTAAGGCGTTAACTCATCAAGCTGATCCCAGCTAGACAGCTCACCACTTGCTATCACTTCTTGTTGGCTTGTCGACCAAACCAACCACTGCACTGGGCTTTGTGGCTCGCTACTCAGTCGAACGGTCAGAAACTCGCTCACGGATTCCTCCAAAACGACGGCGTACTACCGTCACTGTTTCTCTATTACTACTATAGAAAAGCGTTCGTATACGTACACGAGACTGCTCAACTAATACCTCTGCATCTAGCTCAAAATAGGCGCTATCTACAGTTAAATATGCTTTCGCTTGCTTGCTGACTTCAGCACTCACACCAACAATAGCAGGCTCAGCCATAAACGCGTCCACCGAATCCCAGCCATCAAATGGGCGCTTGTCTATCAGCTGTTTGGCATCCGATTCACTTAGACCGGGTGCAAACATCGCTTCCAATAAAGGGGCTTGTTTTTCCGAGAGTGTATTCACATTCAATCGGAAATCGTCAGTGGGCAAAGCGCAAATGAATGGATGTACCTTTTCCATTGCCTCACCAGAGACCTGATAAACGGCTCGCAGCTCCGATTCATCCGCCATTAAGCCATTCGCCGCCAAATAAGCTGGCTTCATCGCCTCATAAGTGCTGTCTTCGACACCCGTAGAAGAGGTGGCTCGAGTATCAGAGTCCAAAAACTCCCAACTTGAATTTGCGATAACCTCAGCCTGATAAGGCTCCACATCTTGGTTTTCCAGTAAGGTTTGCCAAACCTTCACTAAATAAGGGGTTTGGTTACTTGATGTCGTCGTAATCCCAGCGAGCGCATTAAGATTGAAACACGCCTGCGCATCAACGATACGCCCTTTAACTTGGCCATAATCCAATGGGTATACCTGCTCTTCTAACGCCCATGGTTGGCTTAAGTTCACCGTATCACTATCTTTATAACTTTGCCTAATGCCGTCTTGGACAAGCGCTTCTACACCAATGCTGTACCAGTAAGCCTGTTGGTAATTCAGTTGATTGCCAACGCGCTTGAATTGAGTAAACAGGCGCTCCGACATACTGCCAGCTATGGTGGCCATGATCGCCAGTAGCATCAGAATAATGATCAGCACGACACCACGCTGCTTACGCCCCACTGCAGACCTTGTCAGTGCAGGCTTGTTAGTTTGATGAATCATTATTCCCCTCATTACTGCCTGAAGAGTCACTATTTGAAGCATCATCGACCTGATCTAGGGCGCCTCCGGGGGTGAGATAAACACGTTCTATCTCGCCATAGTCTTTTAAGGTCAACTTGAGCCTCACCGCTTTAGGCAGTGATTTATCGGTTTGCCACTCTTTGCCCCAGCGGCTTCCGTCATAAAACTCGAACTCCAGGTTCTCAACATCATCAAGCAGAGGAGTAATCACACCTTGTTGACCTGCAGGTGTATCGGGGTAACGCCACCATACACGCTCAAGCGTTTCTTCTTTAATGCGGTAGCCAACTTTAGTGACTTCTCCGCGAGGAAACTGCTGCTGTGGGTTGTGCCAACCAAGGCGAGTAAACATGATGCCAACACTGTCGGAATCCAGTAAATACTCTTTCATTAGGATCAGCTTAGATGATGCTTCTTCACCATTGGTACGAAATTTTCGTACCGCCATCTGGCGAAAATCATTATCTAAAATGACTAAACTACGTTGCAGTTGATTTAAACGAGCACTGCGCTCAATAGAGAGTTCATTGCTTCGCTGCACCTGATTAACCACCTGATAAGCCGCCATGCTTAACGTGGAAAAGATGGCAATTGAGACCAAAACTTCGATTAAAGTAAAGCCTCTCCCTTTCGAAGATAGACCTTGTTTACGCGGCGTATGCTGATTTGCCGACATGCTTTTACTTAGCGACTTGCTCTTAGCTAACGACACGATTCTACTTAACCACACGCTCTTAGTTGACCACACGCTTTTAATTGACCACACGCTTTTAATTGACCACACGCTTTTAATTGACCACATAACTGCGCACCGTGACCACTGGAGAAGCTTTCTTACTGGTTGCTGCACTCACATCAAACGCCTTTAATAAATTATCGCTAGTATCGATGGGAGTCACCTTCCAGAACCACTCTCTTCCCGCTAACTCTTGCGTGCCCTGCGCTTTTTTAAGCTTCTCAGGATGCAGCATGACTAAGGCCATCTGGTTATCAACAACCATCGCCGCGAAGGTTTTTTCTTCTAAATAACTGAGGGTATTAATGTGTTGGGTGACAGCACGAATCACACTGATCGCCGCCGTAGCGAAGATAGCCAGCGCAACTAATACTTCAAGCAGAGTCATCCCTCGAGAACCAAGAGTCATACCACGAGAACGATAAAGGGATCTGTTATTCCTCTTCATCTTCTTCTCCCGGCTCTAGCAATCGAATCACACCATTGTCCAACACGCGAATACGCCAACCATCTTGTATGGTGTCTCCGGTATTTGGATAAAACGATAGTACAAACGGCGTCATTTCAGCACTCGATAAGATGTATATCTGAGGTGGCTTGGGCTTCTTTTCCTCTTCCAGATCCGCAAACATATCTTCATCAAACAAGCTTCCGGGATTGAACAAACGATCATCGTCTTCCCATGCGCCACCACCTAAAGTCAGTGACAACGCGAGTTCTTCCGGTAATTCAGTTGAAGAGGGAATTTTTTCAAATTCGACTTCTTGCCAACCTTCTGACTTAAGAGCCATCAGAATATAAGTCGATTTCTTTTCATCGACACGAACGCCAAAATCCAAGCCACTCAGAATAGCCTCTTCATTGAGTAATTGAACTCGTTGATAAAAGCTTTGAGCGTATTTTTTGGCGACATCTTTGCTATTGGTAGGAATGGTCGCGATCACTGCGACCGCAGTTACTGACAGTAATACCAACACCAAAAGAATCTCAATCAAGGTGAAACCTGGCTGTCTTTGCTTAGTTTTCACCTTGTAGACTCCATTTTTTGCGTACTACCATCAATAACGTATCAAGCGACAATGACGTATCAAGCAACAATAACGAATCAAACAACAGGAACGTATCAACCGACAACAAGCCGAAGCTTATTGGAAATCCTGCATGTTCCAGTTACCGATATCCGCAGCGATACCTTCACCGCCTTCTTGACCATCAGCGCCAAGAGTAAAGATATCAATCGTACCGTTGTCACCAGGGCTTAGGTATTGGTACTCATTGCCCCATGGGTCGTTAGGCAGACGCTTAATGTAGCCACCGTCACGGTAGTTACGAGGCTCTGGGCTGCTTGGTTTAGAAACCAATGCATCAAGACCTTGATCCGTTGTTGGGTAAACGCTGTTATCCAGTTTGTACATATCTAGCGCGTTCTCTAGCGCCACGATATCCGTGATGGCTTTTTGTTGGTCAGCCTTCTCTTTGTTACCCAAAAGGTTAGGTACAACAAAGCTCGCCAAGACGCCAAGGATAACCACAACAACCATCACTTCTAATAGGGTAAAGCCTGATTGTTTCTTCATTCTGTTTTTCATTATTTTCTCCAAATTACAGATAGCGAGTTGAAGGTAATAATGCCCTTCTTCTCGATAATCCAAAAACTAACGCCTGATGAGCAGTACGTTATCCACTCATTAAATTGTTCATTTCAAGCATCGGCATCAGCGTCGCCATCACGATAAACAGCACCAAACCGGCCATCAACGCGATAAGCGCTGGGGTGAAAATGCCTAACGCGATATTAACCGTCGACTCAAAGCTTTGGTCTTGGTTGTCTGCCGCTCTTGTCAGCATCTGTTCCAACTGACCACTCTGCTCACCACTGGCGATCATATGCAGCATCATCGGTGGAAAGAGTTTGGTTTGATCCAGTGCTTTACGCAGGCTTGCGCCTTCTCTAACACTGTCTGAAGCCTGTAAGACTTGTTGTTTCACATGTTGATTCGACATCACATCAACCGCGACCTTCATCCCTTCAAGGATTGGAATCGCACTCGAAGTACAGATTGAGAGTGTTCGTGCAAAACGAGAGGTATTGATCCCTTTCGCTATCTTGCCGATCAGCGGAATACTCAATAATTTGCGATCCCAGCTCATGCGAACGCCCGGCTTTTTCAGCGCTGTCTTCACAAGAACAATCACAACAATGGTCAACAACAGTAATTGGATACCCCAATTCTGGATAAATTCACTCGAGGCTAATAAAAATTGCGTCGATTGAGGAAGCTCTTGGCCCATTTGGATAATAGGCTCGACGATCTTAGGCACCACGGTTGCCAGTAGGAAGGAGACTATCGTCACCGCAAACACCACCAGCACCACAGGGTAGATCATCGCTTGTAGCAGTTTAGAGCGCATCTTCTGACGATTTTCAGCATAATCGGCTAAGCGTTCCAACACCGCATCTAAATGACCAGACTTCTCACCCGCCGCAACCATGGCTCTGAATAGCTCATCGAAGATATGGGGATAATCAGACAAGCTATCCGCTAGCGAGTAACCTTCAGTCACCTTAGATCTCACCGCGAGTAGCATGGTGCGAATACGAGGTTTTTCAGACTGTTCGGCAACGGCTTTCAAACACTCTTCTAACGGCATACCAGATTGCACGAGCGTGGATATTTGACGAGTAATCAACGCCAAATCAGGCGTACTAATGCCGCGTTTAAAACTGGTCGATGGCTGAGCACCTTTCGCTGTTTTTGCCTTAGCTTCGGTCATTTCAACCGGCATCAAACCTTGTTCTTTTAAACGTTGGCGAGCCTGACGAGCATTATCCGCTTCAATCGAGCCCTTTTTACTCTTACCTTTGGCATCCAGCGCTTTGTATTCAAATGCCGCCATACTAGACTTCCTTAGTCACGCGCATCACTTCTTCTAGGGAAGTTACCCCTTTCAGAACTTTACTCAAGCCATCATCTCGAATACTTGGGGTTGTGCCACGAATCGCTTTTTCAATTGCCTGTTCGCCAGCTTCACTGTGAATCAGCTCTTGTACCGAATCGTCAATCATTAGTAGCTCATGAATACCGGTACGACCTCGATAACCTTTATGGCCACACTCTTCACAACCTTTTGCATGGTAAAGTGTGAGGCTCTCTTTCTTCTTCATACCAAACAGCTTTTTCTGTTCTTTGTCAGCTTCGTAAGGTTCTTTACAGTCGTTACACAGAGTACGAACCAAGCGCTGAGCCAAAACACCCAGCAGAGAAGAAGAGATCAAGAAGGGTTCAATGCCCATATCACGCAGACGCGTGATCGCCCCGATTGCCGTATTGGTATGGAGAGTCGACATAACCAAGTGACCTGTCAAAGAGGCTTGTACAGCGATCTCAGCGGTTTCTAAATCACGGATCTCACCAATCATTACCACATCGGGATCTTGACGAAGAATGGCACGTAAACCACGCGCAAAGGTCATATCAACCTTAGGGTTCACTTGCGTTTGACCAATGCCATCGATATCGAATTCGATTGGGTCTTCAACGGTTAAGATATTTCGCTCATTGCTGTTGAGTTCTTGCAGGCCAGCGTACAAGGTCGTTGATTTACCCGAACCTGTTGGGCCGGTCACCAAGATAATACCGTGTGGGCGCTGAATCAGCTTACGGAAGTTTTCATGGTTTTCTGCTGTCATACCTAAACTGTGCAAGTCTAGGCGAGTGGCGTTTTTGTCCAACAGACGCATTACCACACGTTCCCCATGCGAAGATGGCATGGTTGAAACACGCACATCAACCGCTCGGCCACCGATACGTAGAGAAATACGACCGTCTTGTGGCACGCGTTTTTCCGCAATATCTAGCTTAGCCATAACCTTGACACGCGAAACCAACAGCGGAGCCAGTTTACGGCTTGGCGCTAGAACATCACGCAGTACACCATCAACTCGGAAACGGATACAGAGTGACTTTTCAAAGGTTTCGATGTGTATATCCGAAGCACCTTCTTTAATCGCCTCACCCAACATCGCATTAATTAACTTGATGATGGGTGCGTCGTCTTCTGATTCAAGCAAGTCTTCGTCTTGTGGCAACTCTTCCGCTAACGAGAAAAAGTCGTCATTGTCGGCACCAATATCTTCCATTAGCTGACGCGCTTCCGACGAGTCACGCTGGTACGCATCCGTCAGTTTTTTATCAAATTCATCGGCACTGATCGCTTGTGGCGTGAAACCATTTTTCACCACACGGCTGACTTCAATGATCGCCGCCGATTTCAGAGGTTCGACGTAATAAAGTACCGGCGGACGCTCTGGGTGCTGATATTCCAACACCATCTTGTAGCGATTCGCAAAGCTAAACGGCAAGCGCTGATAAGTACGTGCCGCCCCTACCAATTCAGCCATTATTCTGTTTCCATTTGATCGATGAAGGCTTGGATTTCAGCAGGGTGATTCATACTGTCGCCAAACTTAGGGAGTACTGGAATATTGTCGTTATCCATCAGTTTCAAGCCTTGCTCTGCCTTGTAAAGCTGCTCAGCACGAATAAAGTTGTATTTGCGCTGTGTAATACCATCTGCAGTCATGCCATCACGAATAATGGTTGGCTTGATGAATACCATTAGGTTCTTTTTCTCAACCTGAGTGCTGGTTGATTTGAACAGGTGCCCAAGCACTGGTATATCACCCAAGAACGGCACCTTAGATTCACTCTCTAGTGCGCGCTCGTCAATCAAGCCACCCAACACCAGCATTTGACCGTCTTGAACAATCACTGACGTGTTCAGTTGACGCTTAGCAAAACGTACATCAACCGCACCATTGGCGCCTAATACGTTCGATACTTCTTGTTCTATTTTCAGCTGAACCGAGTCACCTTCATTAATTTGCGGCACGACTTTCAGCTTGATACCCACTTCTTTACGCTCAACCGTTTGGAATGGGTTATCGTTGCTTGACCCTGCTGTAGAACCGGTTAGAACAGGCACCTCTTCACCTACGATAAACGACGCTTCGCCGTTATCCATTACCGTAATACTTGGAGAAGACAGAATGTTTGAGTTTGAGTCTGTTGCTACCGCACTGATCAAGGCAGTCCAGTCACCCATAACCACACTCATTGCAGCACCATTAACGCCAGACAGTGCAGAAGCTAAGGTTGAATAGTCACCCTTTTCTGTCTCTTTCACTGTATAGGGTTTCGATCCATCACTTGGAGTTACAACTCGATCAACCGTTTTATCTTTTGCTTCTTCTAGACCCACCATCACACCGCCAATCGATGCACCAGTATTGCTATACTGAATCATGGCACCCGTTTCTAGGTTGCCCCACTGCACACCCAAGTTAACGCCGTCGCCTTCTGCCATTTCAACAATTAAGGCTTCAATCAACACTTGAGCACGACGGATATCAAGTTGAGCGATCACGTCTTGCAAAGCGTTCATGATGTCCGGCTGTGCAGTAATCACTAACGAGTTGGTATCACCGTGCGCTGAAATCATCACTTGGTTACGCTGCGATGAACTACCGTTCGTTGATGATTGCTTCTCTGATTGTAGATTGTCCGACACACCTTTCAGTACATCGACTAAGTCTTCCGCTTTTGCGTATTTAAGGTAGATAACTTGGTTGTTACCTTTCGTCGCCATCTCTACATCGAGCTGTTCAATCAACTTTCTTAAACGACTACGTACTTTAGGGTCGCCTGAAATAAGAATTGCATTGGTACGCTCATCGGCAACTAATTTAGGCTGTAGGAATGCTGGTGTGTTTTTAGCATCGGTGGTTTTACTCAGAGCATCAACAATACGAACCATTTCTGCCGCAGAAGCATTTTTCAGTTCAACAACTTCAATCTCTTTATCACCCGCTTGGTCGACACGCTTGATGATTTCAGCTAAACGGTTTACAACCGCCGCTCGGCCGGTAATCAAGATGATGTTAGCAGGGTCGTAATGCACCACGTTGCCCGCGCCCGCGTTGTCATTCAGTTGGCGAAGTAGAGGGGATAGCTCACGAACCGAAACATTACGAACCGTCACAACACGTGTTACCACGCTGTCGCCTGTAATCGAATCACGGTCGCCAACAACTGGGATTGCCGAGGTTTTAGAATCTTTCGCTTTGATGATCTTAAGAACACCCGAGTCCATTTCAACGACTGCGTAGCCGTACACTTCTAATACGTTTAAGAAGAAGCTGTAATATTGCTCTTCATTGAGTACGTCGTAGCTGCGTACATCGATTTTTCCGCGCACCGAAGGGTCGACGATGATCGTCTTCTCTAGATTACGACCAACAATATTAATAAATTCTTGAATATCAGTGCCTTTAAAGCTGGCACTAAAATCACTCGCGATGGCGGCGGGTGTGCAGATTAAGCTTCCTGCCAATAACCATGCACTTTTCTTAAACCAATGCTTCACGTACTTCTCCTACACTTTCGTCCTTCGTTAGACGCAAAGTTTTAAAATTCAATAAACACTTCATGTTGTTGACCATCTCTCTCGACGACGAGATTTAGCTCTGTCAGCTCTGAGATAGAACGGAATATGTTGCCCATAGCGGCGGGATCTGTCAGGTCTTGCCCATTTAACTGAGTCGCGATATCTCCGTTTTGGAGCCCTACTGAGTTAAAAAGTTCTGAATCTTTGCCTGGACTCACTCGATAACCAATCACTTTATCGTCGCGCTTGACCTGGGACAGTCGAACATATTGGAAGATTTGTTGCGGATCTTTCATTATCTTCGCTTTAATTTCATCTAGCTTCTGTTCTGCTGAAACAGGGTTATTACCACGAACCGAAGAAGAAGCGCGAGGTGGCGCAGGGGCTGAGACAGCTAAACGCTTGTACTCAATACCTTCAAGCATCAAGGTTTCGTCTCGACCTGAGTTATCAATGATCACGCGATCGACTAATACGGCTTTAAGCTTAGCTCTAGTGCCTTCTATCTCTTCATTTATTCCGTAGGTCGCCTGCGTACCGCGATTAGCGATCACTGCTAAGCTTCGTTTTGGATTAGAGCTAGCGACTGCACCGACCAAAACTAAGTTCAATCGGGTCTTTGGTGCATCTTGGATAACTTGCTGCTCAACCACAACTGGCGTTGTTGGGTTATAAGCACCAAAAAGGTTGCTCCGCTGCAAAGAAGAGATATCAAGGGTCGATTGAGGAGTAGAAGACGATGAAGCCGTTGCTTTCCAAGGCACAACGGTTTGCTCTGCAGGCTCAATAAACCATGCAAGCTGCCCTAAAATCCATGCGGAAGCTGCAATCAACACACAACACATCGCTAGGCTTAGTTTCTGCTGAAGTACAAATCCATTTTCTAATAAGCGGCTCAACACAGGAGAATTTCCTGCGCGATTCTTGAGCTCTAAAAAGTTCACTTTCCTTGCCCCTTTTCATGACGACAAATGCTGCAAATCATTAAACTTTCAGCTTTTTTATTCATTCGTTCGATACCAAGCTTATTTAAGCATAAGATCCTGAACTATATCATAGCAAATCGATAAAGCGGCATTACATGGCTATTTTGTATTATGACTTGAAAAAAATGCCAACCGCCTCCACTTTAAGCTTCTACTTAATGTAATTAAAAGCATGTTGCGCACTGTTCATTACAGTTAAACCGCATTCATTTCTCACTGAATAAGGCACAGCCCTATATGAAAACTACTAATGAAGCTGTCAGACTCGATAAATGGTTGTGGGCAGCGCGTTTTTACAAAACCCGATCTATTGCTCGCAACATGGTCGATGGTGGCAAAGTCCACTATAATGGTCAGCGCAGCAAACCCAGCAAAATCGTAGAACTTGGGGCAGTGATTACTCTGCGCCAAGGTAATGAAGAAAAGACGGTCACCATAGAGAAAATATCCGCACACCGTGGCGGGGCGCCGGTCGCTCAAACACTCTATGAAGAAACCACCGAAAGCTTGGCAAAAAGAGAAGAGTTTGCACAACAGCGCAAGCTTAATGCTCATAGCCCAGCACCAGAACGTCGCCCAGATAAAAAGCAACGTCGTGACATCATCAAGTTCAAGACTCAATAAGCTAGAAGGAATAGCCAAATGGCAGACCCAATGTCTACAAGTAATGTTTTAAATCGCTACCTATTTGAAGACCTATCGGTACGTGGTGAATTGGTACAGATGGACGAAGCGTACCAACAGATTATTTCTAGCAAGGAATACCCAGCGCCAGTACAAAAGTTGTTGGGTGAGCTACTGGTTTCAACGACGCTACTCACGGCGACGCTAAAGTTTGAAGGCTCTATCACGATGCAACTGCAAGGTGATGGCCCTGTATCTCTGGCTGTTATCAATGGCGATAACGATCAGAAGATTCGTGGCGTTGCTCGCTTTGACGGTGACATTGCCGACGACGCTGGCCTACACGACCTTATGGGTAAAGGCCACCTAGTGATCACTATCGATCCTAAGAAAGGTGAGCGTTACCAAGGTATCGTTGGTCTTGAAGGTGACACTTTAGCTGAAGTACTTGAAGGTTACTTCGCAAACTCTGAACAACTAAAGACACGTCTATGGTTGCGCACGGGCGAGCATGAAGGCAAAGCACACGCTGCGGGTATGTTGCTACAGGTGATGCCAGACGGCACAGGTACTCCTGACGAC
This sequence comes from Vibrio syngnathi, assembly GCF_002119525.1. Lineage (NCBI taxonomy): Bacteria > Pseudomonadati > Pseudomonadota > Gammaproteobacteria > Vibrionales > Vibrionaceae > Vibrio > Vibrio syngnathi. Next base: position 3,139,122 of record NZ_CP017916.1, read on the forward strand.
TTCGAGCACCTAGAGCAACTAACAGACACCGTTAAAAACGAAGAGCTATTCACTCTAGAAGCAAACGAACTGCTTTACCGTTTGTACAACCAAGAGAAAGTACAACTGTTCACACCACAACCGGTTGAATTCTTCTGTGGTTGTTCACGTGACCGAAGCGGTGCCGCTATCATTACTGTCGCTCAAGAAGAGATCTACGACATTCTTAGCACTGAAGGCAGCGTTGCTCTTCACTGCGATTACTGTGGCACAAACTACTCGTTCGACAAGAATGATGTTGATGCTCTGTATGCAGAAGCGGCAGATAAAGGCAGCAATACGGTTCATTAATTTACGGCGTACCAAAAACACGTAATTTACCCCAAAAAGGTCAGCACTACGCTGGCCTTTTTTGTGATCAAAATATCGCAAACTCCGTAACATCTCGTAATAAAATCACCTCTTAATTTTAATCAATTAATAATGTTCTCTCCTCTAGCGCAAAGGTTTGCGTACAGGATAGACTAGTCAGGCCAATATGTGATGAGGCGCTTAAAACCCCATGGTTAATATGGATATTTTTTGAGCTATATCCCTGTTTCCCCCGAGCCTCGTTGCTAGCATGGTGAGCAGATAACAATAAAAAATTAATACAAAATCCCTACAAAATATCCTACAAGGAGCACCTATGACCGTTATGGAACATACTAAGGCTGCACAAATTGATCTAACTAAGCACGGACTGACTGGCGTTACTGAAGTTCTTCGTAATCCTAGCTACGAGCAGTTATTCGTTGAAGAAACACTGCCAGGTTTGGAAGGCTACGAAAAAGGCGTAGTAACGGAACTAGGCGCCGTTGCGGTTGACACTGGTATCTTTACTGGCCGCTCACCAAAAGATAAGTACATTGTTAAAGATGACACAACACGCGATACCATGTGGTGGTCAGATCAAGGCAAAAATGACAACAAACCGATTACAACTGAAGTATGGAATGAGCTAAAAGAGCTTGTAACAACTCAGCTGTCTGGCAAGCGTCTGTTTGTCATTGACGGTTATTGTGGTGCTAACCCAGATACGCGCTTAAGCGTACGTATTATTACTGAAGTAGCGTGGCAAGCGCACTTCGTTAAGAACATGTTCATTCGTCCAACTGACGAAGAGCTAGCAACGTTCGAACCTGATTTCGTGGTCATGAACGGTGCTAAAACAACTAACCCTAACTGGGAAAAGCAGGGTCTAAACTCTGAAAACTTCGTTGCTTTCAACCTAACAGAGCGCGTTCAAATCATCGGTGGTACTTGGTACGGCGGTGAGATGAAAAAAGGTATGTTCGCAATGATGAACTACCTGCTTCCTCTGCAAGGCATTGCGTCAATGCACTGTAGTGCAAACGTCGGCGAGAAAGGCGATGTAGCCATCTTCTTCGGCCTGTCTGGTACAGGTAAAACAACCCTATCAACGGATCCTAAGCGTGAGCTAATCGGTGATGATGAGCACGGTTGGGACGACGACGGTATCTTCAACTTTGAAGGCGGTTGTTACGCGAAGACCATTCGCCTGTCTAAAGAAGCAGAACCTGAAATCTACAATGCAATCCGTCGTGATGCACTGCTAGAAAACGTAACGGTTCGTGGTGATGGTTCTATCGATTTTGATGACGGTTCAAAAACAGAAAACACTCGTGTTTCTTACCCGATTCACCACATCGACAACATTGTTAAGCCAGTATCAAAAGCAGGTCATGCTCAAAAGGTTATCTTCCTGACTGCTGATGCATTTGGTGTGCTACCACCTGTTTCTAAACTGACTCCAGAGCAAACGAAGTACCACTTCCTATCTGGCTTCACTGCGAAACTAGCGGGCACTGAGCGTGGCATCACTGAGCCAACACCAACGTTCTCTGCGGCATTTGGGGCGGCATTCTTAACTCTTCACCCAACTCAGTACGCTGAAGTGCTTGTGAAGCGTATGGAAGCAGCTGGCGCTGAAGCTTACCTTGTGAACACAGGTTGGAATGGCACAGGCAAACGTATCTCAATCCAAGATACTCGTGGCATCATCGACGCTATCCTAGATGGCTCAATCGACCAAGCTGAGACTAAGGTTATCCCTATGTTTAACCTAGAAGTACCGCTAGCGTTGCACGATGTTGACCCTGCGATCCTTGACCCACGCGACACGTACACTGACCCACTACAATGGGAAAGCAAAGCGAAAGATCTAGCAGAGCGCTTCATCAACAACTTTGATAAGTACACAGACAACGCTGAAGGTAAGTCACTGGTTGCGGCAGGTCCTCAACTGGACTAATCCAACATCTGCTCGGGCTTAACCAAAAGCGAACGCCCAATTTAAAGTGATATTTTTGTAGCAAGCCCCTCTTTTGAGGGGCTTTTTTGTTGCTGCTTGTCCCTTTTTGTTCCACTCTGTTTTGAGACGATTGAAATTTAAGGTTTTCAGGGAATGAAAAAGGTATTCATGGTGTTCGGCATTGCGCTGGCTATCGCCGTTGCAACTATCGCAGCATTGCTATTAAGCCTGCAGACTCAATACCGTGCGGATGTTACTAACTTTTTTATCAAACATGCGATTGAACAACCTGTGCTCATTGAAGATATTGAGTACCAGACGCCTTATCACATTACCTTAATGGGCATTACCCAAAGCCAACCTGAAAAACAAACACCGCTGTATATCGACAAGATTGACCTTTGGTTCAGCTCCAGCTCGATTACGGAGGCCAAACTGGTCTTTGAATCCGTTTTGATCAGCGGCCTGCAGTTAGCAGCCGACGACCTAGAAACGCTCACCTCTTTATTTACCCAGCCAAGCATTAAGATCCACCAGCTGGCCATCAACAATCTCGACTTTTCAACGCCAGAATTTAACGCGCGAGGCATCGACCTCCAGATCTCCGATCCAACGTGGGATGACAACATCGCATTACTGCCCTATGGCAAAACCCAACTCTCAGCCTCACAGTTGTATTGGCAAGGCGAAGCCTTCGATAACCTGTTGATTGACCTGGATCTAAAGCCGAGTGACAGCACCCTTTATGGTGCTTCGTTTGACTGGCGTGGCGCCAAGATTTCCGGACAAGCAGAGCAGTATCAGCAAGGTTGGTCGCTCGTGAATGTGACCATCGATGGCTTACGACTCAATCAGAAACAGACCCAAAGCCTCCTAAGCAAAGAGTGGGATGTAGCAGGTATTCAGATCAATCACATCAACAGCTTAGATATTCTGCGCAGCGACGTGGAATGGCAATATGGTCACCTCGCAGCTTTTGATGCCTCACTAGAAAATGTCCAACTGCCTTTTGAGCTATGGAAACAACAGAAAGCCATTTTCTCTCTGCAAGCAGAGGGAGTGACCATTGATGATGACATGTTCATCGAGCCAAGTATCAAGCTCAATTTAGATACGAACCAGATTCTGATTGAAGATTTCTATACTCAATTCCTACAAGGCACTGTTCAACTTAATGGCGAAGTCACCCCTAACAGCATTCAATTAGCGCAGCTCGACCTGCAAGGCATAAAGTGGATTACGGAAAGCCAAGATAGCCCTCCACCCGCCACTCGCTTGATACCTTGGCTCACGCAGCTCCAGAATGTCGAAATTAGCCGAATTAACATAGAACGCAGCCAACTTATTCAACTCGCACAAAAGCCTTACTGGCAGGTCTCAGGATTACATATCGAGGGGGATCAAGTTCAACTTCTACAAGATAGAAAGCTAGGTCTGTGGCAAGGAAAGCTGATGGCCAGCGCGAATGATGCCAGCTACCAAAACATTATTAGCGCTCAACCAGTGGTTGAGATGAATAGCGAGCAAGGAAAATGGACGCTGACACGCCTGTTTATGCCACTAAAGCATGGCTATGTTGAAGCCAATGCGACACTCGATTTTAACCAAATCAGCAAGCCGTGGAGCATAGATATTTCTGCCGATGGGTTACCCATTGCGCCCATGCTTCAGCAACTTGAATTACCGCTCGACGCAACCGGTTATGGCGAGTTTGAACTTCAAGCTGCGGGTTTATACGGTGATTCACTGATGCTCGGCTATTCCACAACAGGTCAACTCACTGGTAGCGTTCGCCAAGGTGTGATGACCTTTAATGACAAGCTTTCTGAAACCTCGACTGATAACGTGTTTGAAATCCCAGAGCTCAATGCGAATTTTGACCGTGGACGCTTCACACTCGAACCTGTGCACATTATTGGTGCATCGGCAGCGGAGCAAGGCGAACAAAGGGTTCAAACGTTAAATGGCGAAATGTCTGGAGAGCTCGACTTGCTCAAAATCGAGCAACACACCCTCTCAATTACCCTTTCCGACCCGTGCCACCAAATATCAGGAAAGCTCACCCAAACTGAGTATTCTGAGATTAACGACTGCCAACAAAAAAGCGCTACTCCACAGGAGTAGCGCTTTCCGTCAATATCTCACCAAATCAACAGAATGTTAGGTGTTAGCTATTCGCTCACATTAGAATCTGTCGAGAGTATCTTTTTATAGTCAGGGATCAGCATGTAGGTTCCCGTAAACTCAACCGCTTCCACATCGCCACTGTTAATGGTCACATGAATGATGATGCGAGCTTTTCTGCCAGACGCGAGGCGATCTAAATCGCCACTGATCCCATCCAATGACGTAGATGCGACTGGGTTTTGCTCGACTGGGTGACGATAACGAATATTACTGTCTGCCAGTACGATATCACCGGTCAGCCCACGTTCTTTCATCAGTAGCCAAGTCATTCCCCAACCCGTTAGAGTCGCCAAGGTAAAAGCTGAGCCAGCAAACATGGTGTTATGAGGGTTAAGGTTGGGATTCAATTGAGCGCTACACTCAAACTGATAACCCGTGTATTGGTTAATCTTGATGCCCATTTTGTCACTGATCGGGATCTGATTTTCCCAACGCTGCTGAAGCTCATTACACCATTCTGGTTTGCGCAGTACATCAGCCATTGGATCAAGAGGTTTCACCATCTGTTGGTGACGCACAGGGCCGCGTTGATCGTTAATTTCACCACGACGTTCAAACTCATTCTTCTCATAGAATGAGATCGCATCTTCACGTGCATTACACACCAAACGCTTCGCCCCTTCTTGACGCGCTAGTGACTCTAGCGCAACCAAGATAAGTGAGCCCATGCCCTTACTTTGGCGAGAGTTCTTCACCGCCATATAGCGAATCTGCCCCTCTAGATCTGGTGTGATATAGAGACGACCAATCGCCATCGGACGACCTCGACCATCGACAATCATGCGATGGTGGCTCATTGGGTCATATTCATCTCGCTCAGATCCTACCGGCATTCGCCAAGGTTCACGGAGCATCTGCCAGCGAAAATGGTAATACTTGTTCAGTTGATTTTCGGTGGTCGGTGTTATGAGTTTAAACATGCTTATTCCTTTAAGCCTAAACCTGCAGCCAGAATGTTACTGGGCCATCATTAACCAAAGACACTTTCATGTCGGCTGCGAATCGGCCACGTTCCGTTGGCAACACTGATTCACACTGGTCAGAGAAATAGTTGTAAAGACGCTCTGCATCTTCTGGGTGAGCACCGCGAGAAAATCCTGCTCGTGTGCCTTTCTTAGTATCAGCTGGCAGAGTGAATTGAGAAACCACTAATACCTTACCTTCTACCTGCTTTACATTGAGATTCATTTTATCGTCTTCATCTCCAAAGACACGATAAGTGGTCACTCGTTCCATCAAACGTTTGGCTTTGGCTTCGTCATCACCTTTTTCTACGCCTAACAGAACCAATAAGCCTTGCTCAATCTCACCCACTACTTCGCCATCAACACGGACGGCAGCTTCACTTACTCTCTGGATCAGTGCTATCACTGTTGTTTCCTTGCTCTGTGATTTTGTCTTTATCCGACGAGTGTACCATTTCTTGCGAGTCACTCCACTGTTCCTGCTCGCCCAACGCGGCCGTCACTTCAGCACCCACTAACACAATCAACCAGCACAAATACACCCAAACAAAAAGAATCGGAATCGCCGCTAATGCGCCATAAATCAACTGGTAAGAAGGGAATTGAGTAATGTAAGCCGCAAAACCTTTCTTACTGAGCTCGAACAACAGAGCCGCGACCAGAGAACCCGCAGCCGCATGAGAAAAGTGTATCTTTTTGTTGGGCACCAACAGATACAGACCAAAAAACGCAAAGAAAGAGATAATTAGAGGGAGCTTACGAATCACGGTATTAAAGGCACTCGATACAACTTCGTTTTGTAACAGGCTCAAAGATGTCACATACGACGTTGCAGCAATACTCGCCCCAATCAAAATAGGTCCAAGCGTTAGCACCATCCAATACATTGAAAAGGACAACACAGCACGTCGCTTTTCCGTAACACGCCAGATGTAGTTTAGGTTCTTATCGATGTTGGAGATCAGCATCAATGCAGCAATGAATAAGAACACACTACCGACCGCCGTCATCTTGCCAGTATTGGCGACAAATTCCAGTAAAGCACCATGCACCGCATCCCCTGAAGCTGGAACAAAGTTAGTAATGACAAAGTTTTGAATCACCAAACCAACATCAGCAAAAACTGAAAATGACGATAAGATAGAGAGCAAAACCGTCAACATCGGAACAATTGAGAGCAAGGTAATGTACGCCAAGTAACCCGCATTCACATTGACCCTATCGTGCGTCATACGCGCCAAAAGATAGCGAGAAAACTGAATGCTGAGTGTGGCGGCCTTTTTTATCTTCAACTTGTAACTCCCTGGTAACTCGTTCATAGTCCTAATTAATATTCCGTTATATCAATCACAGCAAGTAAGGGTTCAAAAATAGCGTAGGAAAAAGGCTTGAGAACAAGGCGGCACTTTTTGATAAGTAGTTATTCTACAATCAAAAAGTCTAACGCCGTTATCGAGCATTTTAACAAGCTAGGTTGAGCAGTTATTTACTACGATTGATATTATTTAACTATAGGAAACTAGGATGCCTTATTTAATAGTTATAGTCCTCTCTATTTTTACTCTTACTGGATGCCAATCAGCTTATTACTCCGCCATGGAGCAAGTGGGTTACCACAAGCGTGACATTATGGTCGATAGAGTAGAAGACGCTAAAGAGTCGCAGCAGGATGCTCAGGAAGAGTTTACTAGCGCACTTGAAGCCTTGAGTAGCCTGACGAACTTCAGTGGCGGCGACCTTGAAGAGATGTACAACCAAATCAACGATAAATACCAAGACAGCGAGAAAGCGGCGCAAAATGTCAGTGACCGAATTGCTGCGATTGAAGATGTGTCGGATGCGCTATTTGCAGAGTGGCAGGGAGAGTTGGACCTTTACACCAGCGATTCACTGCGTCGTTCAAGTGAGAAAAAGCTGCGTGAAACCAAATCCTCTTACAAGACCATGCTTTCAGCAATGAAACGCGCTGAGAAGAAAATGGATCCTGTACTTAACACCCTTCGCGACAACACCCTTTATCTCAAGCACAACCTAAATGCGAGCGCGGTGGGTTCGTTGCAGGGCGAGTTTATGAGCTTAGAAAAAGACATCGCCTACGCGATAGAACAGATGAATGCTGCGATAGCAGAATCGGATAAATTCTTAGCTCAACTGAATCAGAAGTAGCGTTGCAGAGACAGAACACGATGAAGCCAATCATTATTACAGGCGGCCCCGGAGCCGGGAAGACAACACTGCTCAATGCCTTGGGTAACGCGGGTTACCCAATATTTTCAGAATCCTCTCGCCAATTGATAGAACAACAGAGCCAACTTGAGAACGGTATCTTACCTTGGTTAGACCTACCGGGCTTTGCTCGCTTGTGCTTAGACGTGATGAGCAAGCAAAAAGAGCAAGCGAAGCAGCACCAAATTGCCTTTCTTGATCGCGCGATTCCAGATATCTGCGGTTACTTGTCTCAGGCTAATCTTGAGGTTGATGCGAACTACCGAGAAGCGAGCCAAGGCTACCACTCACAAGTCTTGTTCTGTCGTCCTGAGGCATCAATTTACGTACAGGATGATGTGAGGCCTTACCCGTTTGAAGAGGCATTAGAGATTCACGGCGCGCTAGTCAGAGTCTATCAAGAGCTAGGTTATGAGGTAGTCGAGGTGCCATTTATGTCGGTCGATGAGCGGCTTCAATTCGTTGAAAGCCACCTAGGAATCAAAAGCTAGATCCCCAACTCGGTCGTTCCTCCCTCTTGAGGATGACGAATACTTGAACGCTCTCGTATCTCGCTTACCCGCATCTAAACACGGTCTTCGTGTCCCGTGTCCCGTATCTCGTTTACTCGAATCTAAACAAACTACCGTCATTCCCTACAGTGAGGAACGAGCGTGATAGGGAATCTCTTGCATGCCTTAAAAGAAAGATTCCAGATATCTCGTCCCTCGATTCTGGAATGACGATTCGATAAATAGAGATGAAACACGCTCTTCGAATCTCGTATCTCGTTGACCCGTACCTACTCCAACACCATACAAAACAAAAGCCCCGAGCAGCTAGGCTACTCGGGGCTTTCTTATTTATTCTAAAACGTATTGCTTGAATAGCTAGAAGCTAGTCAGCTGGCAATTAAGCCTTAGCTGGACGTGCCGCACGCTTACGTTCGTTTTCAGTAAGAAGCTTCTTACGGATACGTACGTTAAGTGGCGTTACTTCTACTAGTTCATCTTCATCGATAAACTCAAGAGCTTGCTCTAGAGTGTGCTTGATCGGTGGAGAAAGAACTTGTGCTTCATCAGTACCAGATGCACGAACGTTCGTTAGCTGCTTACCTTTCAGACAGTTTACTGTCAGGTCGTTTGAACGGTTGTGAATACCGATTACTTGACCTTCATAAACTTCATCAGCGTGCTCTGTGAATAGACGACCACGAGCTTGAAGGAAGAATAGAGCGTAAGTAAGAGCTTTACCAGTCGCGTTCGAGATTAGAACACCGTTGTTACGTTGACCAATGATACCGCCTTTGTAAGGACCGTAGTGATCGAACGAGTGGTAAATAAGACCAGAACCAGACGTCATTGTAAGGAATTCAGTTTGGAAACCGATAAGACCACGAGAAGGCATCATGAAGTCCATGCGAACACGGCCTTTACCATCTGGTGCCATATCTGTTAGCTCACCCTTACGTAGACCGATGCTTTCCATGATCGCACCTTGGTGCTCTTCAACTACATCGATAGTAACCGTTTCGAACGGTTCCATTTTCTGACCATCTTCTTCTTTGATGATTACTTCTGGACGAGATACTGCTAGCTCGAAACCTTCACGACGCATGTTTTCGATCAGGATAGAAAGGTGAAGCTCACCACGGCCTGATACGCGGAAACGGTCTGGACTTTCAGTTTCTTCAACACGTAGTGCAACGTTATGAACCAATTCTTTTTCAAGACGCTCAAGGATGTTACGTGAAGTTACAAACTTACCTTCTTTACCCGCGAACGGAGAAGTGTTTACTTGGAAAGTCATTGTTACTGTTGGTTCATCAACAGATAGAGGTTCCATTGCTTCAACATTGTTTACGTCACAGATAGTGTCTGAAATTTTCAGCTCACCAAGACCTGTGATTGCGATGATGTCGCCAGCGTTAGCTTGTTCTACTTCGTGACGCTCAAGGCCTAGGTAACCAAGTACAGTACCTACTTTACCGTTACGTTTTTTGCCTTCAGCATTCACGATAGTTACTTGTTGGTTTGGCTTAACCGAACCACGAGTAACACGAGCAACACCGATAACACCTACGTAAGAGCTGTAATCAAGTTGCGAAATTTGCATTTGTAGTGGACCGTCAAGGTCAACTGCTGGCGCTTCTACTGTATCAACAACAGCTTGGAACAATGGTTCCATGTTCTCGCCAGTTTCGCCTTCAGTCATTGTTGCCCAACCGTTTAGAGCTGAAGCGTAAACAACGGTGAAGTCTAGTTGCTCATCTGTAGCACCTAGGTTGTCGAAAAGGTCGAATACTTGATCCATAACCCAATCAGGACGAGCGCCTGGGCGGTCAATCTTGTTGATTACAACGATTGGCTTAAGACCGTGTGCGAATGCTTTTTGCGTTACGAAACGAGTTTGAGGCATTGGGCCATCAACTGCGTCAACGATAAGCAGAACAGAATCAACCATAGACATGATACGCTCAACTTCACCACCGAAGTCCGCGTGTCCCGGAGTATCTACGATGTTGATGCGGTAATCATTCCAGTTGATTGCTGTGTTCTTAGCAAGGATTGTAATGCCACGCTCTTTTTCGATGTCATTCGAATCCATGACACGCTCTTCAGCTTCACCACGAGACTCAAGAGTGCCTGACTGTTGTAGTAGTTTATCAACCAAAGTCGTTTTACCGTGGTCAACGTGCGCGATGATCGCGATATTTCTTAACTTATCAATCTGTGGAGTAGACATGGATTCTCGATTCACTCATAAAAGTAGCCGTCACTTATCTCAAAAGTTTGGATAATAACCGCTAGCTTGATTTAAAAAACGGTCAATAATATACCAGATTCTAGACAAAAACCCAGAAATATGTGATCTCAACCAAGGCTTTTTTCTTTATTAGCGATTCATATCCGCTTAACTTTGGTTCCGCACAGTGTCTAGTCGACTAATTCGTAGGGTTATCGAAAAGCATCACCCGCGAAGTGGGCAATCAAATCTCCGGCAAAATAACAAAAGTGGATTGACAACTTAGGCAATTCATTGCTGAATGGTGTTCGCTTATGTCTCATATTGGTGCACAGATAAATCATTGCACCAATGCAGTGCAACCACAGATCATTTTGGTGCAAAAAGCAAAGTAAGCAAAACAAGCAAATAAGTAAATCATTGAAATTAATGGAATAATTTTTTTGGCACGTTTTTGGCTATAGATAAATCAGCATCGATTAATGCACGTATAGACATTAATCAATGCTGGTTTCAACCGAATCGAGCTAATACCGAATTAATAACACTGGAGGTTATCCAAGATGTCAGTAGAAAATGTACTATCCCTGATCCAAGAGAACGAAGTTAAATTTATCGACTTACGTTTTACTGATACAAAAGGTAAAGAGCAGCACATCTCTATTCCTTCTCACCAAGTTGACGCAGACTTCTTCGAAGAAGGCAAAATGTTTGACGGCTCTTCAGTAGCTGGTTGGAAAGGCATTAATGAATCTGACATGGTAATGATGCCAGACGCAGCTTCTGCTGTACTGGACCCATTCACAGAAGATGCAACACTAAACATCCGTTGTGACATCCTTGAGCCTGCAACAATGCAAGGCTACGACCGTGACCCACGCTCTATCGCTAAACGTTCTGAAGAATACCTACGTTCTACGGGTATTGCAGACACAGTTCTAGTGGGTCCAGAGCCAGAGTTCTTCCTATTCGATGACGTTAAGTTCTCAAACGACATGTCTGGTTCTTTCTTCAAGATTGATGATGTAGAAGCAGCTTGGAACACAGGTTCTGACATCGAAGGCGGTAACAAAGGTCACCGTCCTGGCGTTAAAGGCGGTTACTTCCCAGTTGCTCCTGTAGATTCATCTCAAGACATCCGTTCAGCAATGTGTCTAGTAATGGAAGAGATGGGCCTAGTAGTTGAAGCTCACCACCACGAAGTAGCAACTGCGGGTCAAAACGAAATCGCAACTCGCTTCAACACGCTAACAACAAAAGCGGATGAGACTCAAATCTACAAGTACGTTGTACACAACGTTGCTCACGCATTTGGTAAAACAGCGACATTCATGCCTAAGCCACTCGTTGGTGACAACGGTTCTGGTATGCACGTTCACCAATCTCTAGCAAAAGACGGCGTTAACCTTTTTGCTGGTGATAAGTACGGCGGCCTATCTGAAATGGCGCTTTACTACATCGGTGGTGTAATCAAGCACGCTCGTGCAATCAACGCATTTGCTAACCCGTCAACTAACTCGTACAAGCGTCTTGTACCTGGTTTTGAAGCTCCGGTAATGCTTGCTTACTCAGCACGTAACCGTTCTGCTTCTATCCGTATCCCAGTAGTACCAAGCCCGAAAGCACGTCGTATCGAGCTACGTTTTGGTGACCCAGCAGCTAACCCGTACCTATGTTACTCAGCAATGCTGATGGCTGGCCTTGACGGTATCAAGAACAAGATCCACCCAGGCGAAGCTATGGATAAAGATCTATACGACCTTCCAGCAGAAGAAGCGGCTGAAATCCCAACCGTTGCTGAATCTCTAGAAGTAGCACTTAAAGCGCTAGACGACGATCGTGAGTTCCTAACAGCTGGCGGCGTATTCTCTGACGATTTCATTGATTCTTACATCACACTGAAATCTGACGACGTACAACGCGTGAACATGGCAACACACCCACTTGAGTTTGAACTGTACTACTCAGTTTAATCCTCAGTCGGTTAGCATGTAATTCTTACTGCAGTAAAAGCTACTGCAACATGTAAGAAGCACTAAAAAATATTAGGCTCGCCTCGCAGGCGGGCCTTTTTTCTATTCTCCCTCCCCCTGAACCCTCGTAACATACTCGATATCAAGCACAACAAAATTAGCGGCACACGTGAAGCAACCTTGCTATAAAAAATAGGCTAACGATATGAAAAACATACTGTTACTTTTCGGTTTAATGGTCACACTATCGTGCTCTGCTCAAACGGTGTACACCTGGGAAGATGAAAATGGTGTGATCCACTTTAGTGATACTCCTAGCGCTCAAGATGCTAAAGCTCTTCGCTTGCCTGACGTACAAGCTTCCGCGCCTGCCCCTGAATTTGAAACCTCAACGCCTGTTGATTCAACAGATTCATCTCCAACGAAAACGGCAACACCAGCTCAAACTCAGGAAAAAACAGAGAACACGAAACGAGAGGTACCCGCTCAACTAGCCCTCACCATGCTGACTCCAGTTCATGATCAAACCATCCGCAGCAACCGTGGCTTAATCCCAATAAAAATAGAACTCAACCGCAAGCTTGGTATTGGAGAGCAGTTGCAATTGATGCTCGATGGTCGTCGTTATGGCGCTCCACAAACCCAACCTATTTGGGAATTGAAAGGTATCGATCGAGGTACTCACACCATTGCAATTCAAGCACATAGAAGCGGCAAGCTTATTGCATCTACTAGTCCAGTCACCGTGTATTTACATCGAGCGACGCTCAAGTAAGCCAATGTGTTAAAAGAGGCCAAATTACCTCTACTTTTCACCTGATCGAAGCAGCTTTCAGCGACTCTAAGGAATTATCTTTAGCTTCTGGTTGATATGCGCCATACTTGAACTTAGCTGCGCACCAATTTGGTGCAGTGAGAAAAACACCAGTTCAAGGACGAAATAGTGAATCGATCAGCCAAAAGCGACAGCATAGATACACATCATCTTTCCAGCGCCATTCTCGACAATATGGTGACCTCAACATTGATGCTCGATGAGCAACTGTATATCCGATACGCCAACCCGGCGGCTGAACAACTCTTTTCGCAAAGTGCACGACGTATCGTTGATCACCCTCTGAGCCAACTTATCCAACACGCCTCACTGGATTTAGCGCTGTTGACTCAACCGCTACAAAGTGGCCAGAGCATTACCGACAGTGACGTTACCTTTGTGGTTGATAACCGCCCACTAATGCTTGAAGTCACGGTGAGCCCAATCTCTTGGCAGCGAGAAACGCTGTTATTGGTTGAGATGCGCAAGATAGATCAACAAAGACGCCTCAGCCAAGAGCTCAACCAACACGCACAACAACAAGCGGCTAAACTATTGGTGCGCGGATTAGCCCATGAGATTAAGAACCCATTAGGTGGATTAAGAGGAGCCGCGCAGCTACTTGGTAAAATGCTCCCTGATCAGTCCCTTAATGAATATACACAGATCATTATTGAGCAAGCCGACCGCCTGAGAGCTTTGGTCGATCGCCTTCTTGGCCCACAGAAACCGGGGACCAAATCGGAAGAGAACCTTCACCAAATACTTGAAAAAGTAAGGCAACTCGTCGAGCTAGAATCAGGTTCAACACTCGTCATCGAACGAGACTACGACCCGAGCCTACCGGACATCTTGATGGATTCGGCACAGGTAGAACAAGCCATGCTCAATATTGTGAGTAATGCGGCGCAGATTCTGAAGGCTCAAGAATCAGGAAAAATCACCATTCGCACCAGAACGGTGCATCAAGCAAACATTCATGGTCAGCGACACAAACTCGCCGCTCGCATTGAGATTTGCGACAACGGCCCCGGCATCCCCGATGATTTAAAAGACACGCTGTTTTACCCGATGGTCAGCGGACGAGAGGGTGGCACAGGGCTGGGACTATCGATTTCTCAAAACCTGATCGATCAGCACAATGGAAAAATTGATGTTGAGAGCTGGCCGGGCAACACCACATTCACGATTTACCTACCCATTTAGGTCAACAGAACCTCGCGATTGGACAGCGAGACGAAAGGCTTAACTCGGTAACACAAAGATTAAAGACATCATAAAAACAACAATGATTATCACAATAGATTTGGCTGCAAAGGAATTGAATTATGAGTAAGGGATACGTTTGGGTCGTCGATGACGACAGTTCTATACGCTGGGTCGTAGAAAGAACACTGTCATCTGCGGATATAAAGTGTGAAACATTTGCTGATGCTGAGAGCGTATTGCTTGCTCTTGAGCGCGAAACACCAGACGTTTTGGTGTCCGACATTCGCATGCCTGGCATTGACGGGATTGAGCTGTTACACCAAGTTCACCAGCGCTCTCCCGACCTGCCAGTGATCATTATGACCGCGCACTCAGACCTCGATGCGGCGGTGAATGCTTATCAAAAAGGCGCCTTTGAATATCTACCAAAGCCGTTCGATATTGATGAGACACTGACTCTAGTAGAGCGAGCCATCGCACACAGCCAAGAGCAGAAACGCGAGCAAGCCAGCGAAGTAGCCGAAGAAACCAACGCACCAGAAATCATCGGTGAAGCACCGGCAATGCAGGAAGTTTTCCGAGCTATTGGCCGTTTGTCTCGTTCATCCATTTCGGTTCTTATTAATGGTGAATCGGGGACTGGTAAAGAATTAGTCGCACACGCACTGCATCGCCACAGCCCAAGAGCTAAAAAGCCATTCATTGCGTTAAACATGGCGGCAATCCCTAAAGACTTGATCGAATCAGAGCTGTTTGGCCACGAGAAAGGCGCTTTTACTGGCGCTAACAGTGTTCGCCAAGGACGCTTTGAGCAAGCCAACGGCGGTACTCTGTTTCTTGATGAAATAGGCGATATGCCACTCGATATTCAGACTCGGCTACTGCGCGTGCTTTCTGATGGTCAATTTTATCGCGTAGGTGGGCATTCTGCGGTTAAGGTTGATGTTCGTATCGTTGCAGCAACCCACCAAGATCTTGAGCGCTTGGTGCATGATGGTGGTTTTCGTGAAGACCTTTTCCATCGACTGAACGTTATCCGAATCCATATTCCGGCACTGCGCGAACGTAAACAGGACATTGAAAAGCTGACTCACCACTTCCTAGCCTCCGCCGCTGAAGAGCTTGGTGTAGAAGTGAAGACACTGCACTCAGAGACCATCATGAAGCTCAATCAGCTAAATTGGCCGGGTAACGTACGTCAGCTTGAGAACATTTGTCGTTGGTTAACAGTAATGGCGAGCGGTAGCGAAATACTCCCTTCCGATCTTCCTCCTGAGTTGTTGGAAGAGAAGGTTGTGATCAGCGAAGGTACTGATGGTAATTGGCAACAACTGCTGGCTAGCTGGGCCAAGAGTGCACTTGATTCTGGTGAAAAAGAGCTACTGACGTATGCTCTACCTGAGTTTGAGCGTATATTACTAGAGGCCGCACTCAACCATACCAATGGCCATAAACAAGATGCAGCGAAAGTTTTAGGATGGGGAAGAAATACCCTGACTCGTAAACTCAAAGAGTTGTACTGATATTTATATGCCTCTAGATACATATTTTTTAAAGCTAAAAAAGTGTCGCTTGCTTTGAATAGTATCGGTACAATTACAGTACACTATCTATCCAAACTGTAGCTAAAGATGTCTTTGAAAACGCAAATTACCTTGAGAACCGCAGTGGTTCTGCCATTCGTGATGATATTTCTCTTCACTATGAGCGTAATGGTTTTCACTCAAAAGCAAAGCTACAAAGAGATGGTGAGTGATGTAAGTGCACGCCAACTAACATCACTTACTGACCATGTTCATCAAAGCCTGTCCAACTTTTTAGAAAAGCCATTTCACGCGAACCTCTCGCTCAGCCATAACATCGGCTACCACCACCTTTACCAAGCGGGAAACCTTAGCAAGGTCCAAGACTACATTCTTTATACGTTTTCAGACCATTTCACTGCTATACCTCAACTCGATGTGATCGGCTTTGGTTCTGAAGATGGTAACTATGTCGGTTTTCGTAAAGAAGCTAACAACGGCTATACCTTGATGGTACAAGACGAGCGTACTAGCGATCAGCTGGTCATTTACCGTGGAAGCAAGATCAGCGAAGACATTCGATCTGTGATTTCAGGTTACGACCCCAGAGTCCGCCCTTGGTACACACCCGTTTCGACGCAAAAAAAGGCTGTATGGTCGCCAATTTATGCCAATGCAGATGAACGCCAAGAGATCACCTTATCTGCCCTCGCCCCTATCTATGATGACAACGAATTCAAAGCCGTCGTCGTTAGCGACATTAAGATCAATACCTTCAATGCATTTCTCAAAGAACTCAAAGATAAAACGGATGCCTCTGTTTATATCATTGATAAACAGCAACGCTTGGTCGCTCACTCAGGCGGAGGTAGCGTGGTCTCTTGGGGAACAGGGAAAACCAATAAGGGCCAACGCTTACTGGCATCAGAGAGTGCTAACCCGGTAATACGTGAAAGTGCTAGCTACGTAGACCAGTTTCACCTAATCGATAATTTGGCCGTGCAGCGCTTTAGCTTCCGCCTAGACAACGAACGATACTTCAACCAGATCACCCCTTATGAAGATGAGCACGGCATCACTTGGTTTATTGGTATGTCGATCCCAGAAAGTAGCCTACTTGGTGAGTTACCAAAAAACCAAAGAAACAGCTGGTTACTCGGTCTAACGCTCAGTTGCATTGGTATTATCGCTGGATTAATTGCCTTTAATCGCGTAACTCAACCCATCACTTCAACAGCAGGGGCAGCAAAGCGCCTCGCCAAAGGTGACTGGGATACGAGCATGCCAAAAACGGGCAACATCTATGAAATTAGCATGTTAACTGCGTCATTTAATGAAATGACCAACAATTTAAAGGCTTCTTTTCAGGCGTTACAGGCTCAACTTACCTATGACTCATTAACTAAACTGTATAGTCGTGAAGGCTTTATTGATACAGCCAAGAAAAACCCTGAAAACGAAAAAGGTACACTTTACTTAATTGGTATTGACCGCTTTCGAGATATTAATGATAGCCTCGGCCATTACAATGGTGACCAACTGCTTATCATTGCGGCTGCTCGTTTAAGAGGTACGCTGCCATCGAACTTCCTGTTAGCTCGAACTGGCGGGGATGAATTTGCGATTTACGCTCCTAACATCAATCAAATAGATGACGTCCAGCTACTGACGAGCCGCTTACTTCGAATTTTTACCTCCCCATTTGCCATGGAATCAGAAAGCGTGGTCATCAAAGTATCAATGGGGGTCGTGAATGTCTCGAACGTCAACGACATTACACTGCTGCTACGCAACAGCAGTATAGCCTTGAGCAACGCAAAGCAAGACAAAACCAGTGTCAGTATTTACAACCCAGAAATGGGCAAAGCATCGAGATATCGAACCAAGATGCTGGCACGTCTTAACAAGGCAATTGAGCTTCAGCAGTTCGAGCCCTTCTATCAGCCTATAATCGACCTGGAATCTGGAGCTACCATAGGTGCCGAGGCTTTGGCTCGTTGGGTAACGGACGAGGGTATAATCTCACCTTTGGAGTTCATTCCTTTAGCAGAAGAAACAGGATTGATATACGACATTGGTAAGCAGATTTTGCACAAGTCATGTCGAGATACCGCAATAGCGATTGAATCTGGAAAATGGAATAAAGACTTCTCTATTCACGTTAACTTATCTGTCGACCAACTGAGTGAAAGCGGATTCATTGAATTGGTTAAAACCACGCTGCGTGACACCAAATTACCAGCCCAAAACCTGACGCTAGAGATCACTGAATCACGCATCGTCGACAATGACCAAACCATCATCGATAATATGCTGACGCTAAAAGCACTAGGTATCTCGATTGCAATTGATGACTTTGGTACCGGCTATTCGTCACTGGCTTACTTACACAAACTGCCATTTGATTGCTTAAAGATCGATCGCAGCTTCGTCAGAAAGCTCGAAAAAGAGAACCTAGACAGCTCAATCGTCGCGGCCATCGTTAACATCACCAAAGGTTTCAAAGTGAGCTTAGTGGCAGAAGGCGTTGAGACACAGCAACAGGCAGAACTCCTCAAGCAATTAAAATGCCCACTGGCTCAAGGGTTCTTATACAGTCGTCCAGTTCCATTTGATCAGTGGCCTACCGACCTCGGCACCAAGAAAAACACCAAGTTTAAAGCGAATAACAAAGTCGAACAAAACGCAGAGGCCAAAGAGAGCACCAAAGAGAGCCTTGCCTAAATCAAGCAGAAATCGAATGAGTCAGATACAAAAATGCCAGCATAATGCTGGCATTTTTATTTTTCTATTCTCTATCGAGCTATTAAATGACGCGAGAGAATTGCTGTTGGCGAGCCTTGGCACGTAGGTATTTATCAAAACACATACAGATGTTACGGATCAGCAAACGGCCACGCAAAGTCACGCGGATTTCTTTATCATCGACTTCAACCAACTCATCGTTGATAAAGGTTTGTAGAAGCTCTAAATCTTCTTTGAAGTAGCGATTAAAGTTAACCAAGAACTCAGATTCGATCATGGTTTTATCAAGCTTAAAGTTACAGATAAGCTGTTTGATCACTTCACGACGTAGAAGGTCGTCACTGTCTAGAGCCACACCTTTCCAAAGTGCATGACGCAGGTCATTCACCTGAGCGTAGTACTTCTTCAGCTCTTTCTGGTTTTGTGCGTAAGCATCGCCAACCATAGAAATCGCAGAAACACCGAAGCCAATTAGGTCAGCTTCACCTTGAGTGGTGTAACCTTGGAAGTTACGATGCAGAATACCTTCACGCTGTGCTACTGCTAGCTCATCTTCAGGTAATGCGAAGTGATCCATACCGATAAACTGGTAACCCGCACCGGTTAGCGTCTCGATAGTATCTTGTAAGATAGCCATCTTCTCTTTAGCTTCAGGTAGATCTTCATCTTTAATCTTACGCTGCGCAGCAAACAGTTGCGGCATGTGTGCGTAGTTAAATACCGATAAACGACCCGGTTTCATTTCTAACACTTGCTTCAATGTTTCCGCGAACAAAGCTTGAGTCTGCTTTGGTAGGCCGTAGATCAAATCCAGGTTAGTTGAACGGAAGCCTAGCTCTGTCGCACGTTGAACCATGGCAATGATGAACTCTTCATCTTGCTCACGGTTAACCAATTTCTGTACTTCTTTATTGAAGTCTTGCACACCAATGCTCAGACGGTTGAAACCTTCATTACGAAGGTGGTCAAGTACGTCTAGCTCAATTTCACGCGGGTCAACTTCAATACTGATTTCGGCGTCAGCGACGAAGTTAAACTCTTCACGCAAAATACCCATCAAACGAGTGATTTGTGTTTTGGTCAAGAACGTTGGTGTACCACCACCGAAGTGCAGTTGAGTCACTTTACGGCCATTCAATAAAGAGGCGCGTTGGCGTATTTCATGTTCAATCACATCCAAGTACTCATCCGCTTTATGCGAGTGACGAGTAATGACTTTATTACAACCACAGTAGTAACAAAGCTTGTGACAGAATGGGATATGCACGTAAAGAGAGAGTGGACGCTCAGGATATTGAGTACACGCCATGTCGTAATCAGCGACAGTAAACGCTTCATGAAACTCCAACGCAGTTGGGTATGAGGTGTAACGAGGTCCCGAATAGTTGTACTTATTTAAGATCTCTTGATCCCAAACGATTTGCTGATTCGTTGTTACTGGCTTGCTCGACATAGCGGTATTTCCAATTTAGATCCGCGAGAACCTAAGGTCTCTCAAATCATTTTACATACATTAAAATATAGACGGGTTATTTTGCCACACGACCAGTAAGGTCGTTCTAAGACAAAATCAATTTTTCAGACAAAAACTCAGAACTGCTAGCTTGATCACTAACAAAGCGTCGGGATTAACGAGACGCAAAAGGTAAGAAGGCTCATTTAACATTGTCTATTAAAAGACAAGGCGACCTAAAAACAATATGCATTTAAGACAAAGCGTCTTAAATGCATAGGTATTAAAAGCAGCGCGTCTTAAAAACTGAATGTTAGACAAGCCTCTATATTAAATAGTCTTAGTGACTAGAGCATCTGAATATTGATTTGGTTGTTGAGCGGCTTAACCTTCTCCTGCAACCTTTTCAAGTCTTCAATGACCGCATCATTCAAGCGAGTCTCCGCCTTATGGCGTGTGAGATTCTGCTGCATGCGCTCTTTCTTCGTCAGTTCCTGCCTTCCGTCTCCGCGAGCCATATCTTTTACGATATGGTACAGCTCAGAAAGAGCAGGATACTCAGAATCAAAATCGACACGCTCATCACCCTGAACGTTATCCATAATGATACACACTCGGATACTGATCTCAGGTAAGTCACACTGGCCTTGAATACCCGCTAAGCACAAAGTATTTACGTTTTCGTAAATCGTCGCGTTACGTTTTTCAATGGCAAGTGCTTGATGCTGCTTTTGCAACTCCGTCTGCTTCTTCACTTGAAGTAGAAGGTAACCTGCGTAAGAGCCCAAGCCGAGAATGATAATTCCACCAGCAATTGCTAATAAGGTTACGTTCATTGGCTATTAACCTTTAAAGCTGTCTAAATCGAAATCTTCGAATTGAGATAGCAAGTCTTCGTCAGAGCTCGCTTTCTTCTTAGAGGCAACCGGTGCTTCTTCGAAGATCTCTTCTTCATCGTCTTCTGGCTCTAGTAGACCTAAGCGGCCCATTAGGTGTTCGATACGATCAAGTTTCTCATCAACAAACTTCTGTAGACCTGCACCTAGGTTTTCACCATTTTCGATACGATCTAGCAATGTGTTCAGTTGAGCATCATTCTCAAGCATCTCTAACTCTTGTTCGTTAGATAGCTTGCGCTCTTGTTTCGTCGACTTCTTAGCTGGTTCAACAATCAGCGGGATTTTTTTCTTGCTGCCTAAACGAGGGTCGCGAGCTAGTGCAGCTTTACGCTGTTTTGCTTCGCTACCATCTGAGTGACGGCTGCCCGACTTAAGGCCTTTACGCTTTTTAACACGCTTACGTTCACGACCTTCAACATCAGATTCACTACGGTTACGAGTAACCATAGGTTCCGGAGCGCCAAGAGCTCCCGGTTTTCTTGATTTCTTACTACGACCCATTACTGCACTTTCCTCAGTAAAATTACATCATTTCCAAAAAATTCTAGTTCGAGCTTATCCCGCTCTGCCAAAAACTGGAATGTTTGACGACTAAAGAAGACGACATGTGTCGGGTCATTCTTGTAGTGCCAACCAGCAAACGCGTCTACGTCTATTACTAGCTTAGTCATAAGACCAATCCAGCCCTTGGGTTTAACTAAATTCAACCATTGCTGCCACACTTTGTCTGGGTGATAAAGATGCTCTATCACCTCCGTGGCAGTCATAAAGTCATACGTTTTTTCCAACACAGAAGTTTCTGGGTGGTAATAGATATCGTACAACTCCATGGTGTGTCCGGCTTCTTCTAACATAATAGATAGCGTAGGGCCTGGGCCACAACCAAAATCCAACCCGTGTGAGTTAGATGAAATTTTGTCTGTTAGTGGATCCGCGATGCGAGATAGAAAACGGCGATAGCCTGCATCACTAGGATCGTTCTCATGGAGATCATAGTGTGCTTTCTCTTCTTTTGCTTCTAACCTTTGTTCAGGTTTAACAAATACCAGTTCACATTGCTGACACTGCAGATAGGCTCTGCGTTTGTCTTCAAAATAGTGATTCACGCCTTGGTGATGGCATAAGGGACAAGTATACATAGCACATCCTTAAACAGGGATGCGAAACATACCAGAAACTGAGTTTATAGTGGAGTGGTATTGGGTGTTTTTTCATCAAATCAATAAAAAAAGCGATAGGAAAACCTATCGCTCTCTAAATCTGCCTATATCGGCCAAAATTTGCATACTCAACTTGGTACACAAATCTCCATTTGTTATTGGTGCTTTCCATGCCAAATTTGTTTGTTGTTCATCATCCTGATGAGTTTTGGCTATCCTTTTCTAACACCTTGTTGCTGGGCTGTCCTAGCCTGATCCGTTTCTGTCTATACCGTTAGACTAGATGACCATCCGTATCTAAGTCAGCTCCTAGCTGATGGCGGCTACTTTACCTTTTTACAAAAAGACTACAAGAGTGCGAGCTCACACTTTTGTACACAATTCGAACACACATTGATAAATTAGACATTAACACAAAACGCATAAATGAAATCAATACAAAAGAAAACGCCCCAACCATTACTGATCGGGGCGTCTCTTCAATCTCGCTCGAACGTACATTTCATTGCCCTGGCTAAGAGCAAGAAACCGACATATTAGTGTAAACCACCAACGTACTTCGATAAGGTATCAATATCTGCGTCTGTTAACTTTTTAGCTACATCACGCATCATCGCATTCATGTCGTTATTACGGTTACCATCGCGGAATTTCTCAAGTTGAGCCTTGATGTAATCTGCGTGCTGACCTGAAATCTTAGGGAAACCAGAAAGTTCGGTACCATTACCACGAGGGCCGTGACAAGCAATACAAGCCGTTACGCCGCGTTCTGCGTTACCCGCGGTGTAAAGAACCTTACCTTCATCTACTACATTTTCAGGAGTAGAGTTACTAGAGATAGGGAGAGATGCGTAGTATGCCGCTAGGTCAGCCATATCTTCTTCAGATAAAGGCATCGCCATTGCACCCATTACAGGCTCGTAACGACCTTGCTTACCACCACTCGTCATACCTAGCTTAAGCTCTTTTAACTGCTTCTCTAGGTATTTCTCGTGTTGACCAGCCAGCTTAGGGTACTGAGTGATCAGACTGTTGCCGTCAGCACCGTGGCAGGCAACACATGTTTGTGATTTGGCTTTACCAGCTTCAATACTACCTTGAGCCCATACTGAGCAGCTGGCTAAAAGACTCAAAATTAGCGCTAATTTCTTCATGACATTCCATTATAATTATCAAGCTTCCAGTACCACTCTATGTTGCCACTCATGGTACAATAGGCGACCTTATGCCGAGCACGGTTATTTTACACAAATTCACAAAAAAGTAATCAATCGACTACACAAAGTCGAGATGGAGTTAACAGTGAGCGTAAAAATTCATTATCAAAACACGCATTTCATTACCAGTGCACCTGATATTCGTCACTTACCAGAAGACGAAGGGATCGAAATTGCGTTTGCAGGACGCTCCAATGCTGGTAAATCTAGCGCACTAAACCGCGTTACAAACCAAAAAAGCTTGGCGAAAACCAGTAAAACACCCGGTCGAACTCAGCTAATTAACCTATTTAAGGTGACCGACGGCTGTCATATCGTCGATTTACCTGGATATGGCTTTGCTCAAGTACCGCTTGAGATGAAGAAAAAATGGCAGAAGTCGCTAGGCGAATACCTACAACGACGTGAAAGCCTAAAAGGTTTAGTGGTATTGATGGATATCCGTCACCCAATGAAAGACCTTGACCAACAAATGATCTACTGGGCTATCGATAGCCGTATCCCGGTACAAGTTTTGTTAACAAAAGCAGACAAACTGAAAAGTGGCGCGCGTAAAGCACAGCTACTGAAAATTCGTAATGATGCGAAATCTTTCGGTGGTGATGTTGCCGTTGATGTCTTCTCTTCAATGAAGGGCATCGGCGTTGACCAACTGCGTGCCAAGATGGATGAATGGTTTGCTCCGGTATTTGCCGATCAAATCATTGATGAGTTAGCTGACGAAGAGCAAAACGACTCAGAGTAGTTCTTCTATCTATAGCTTTATCTATAATTAGAAGTTAAAGCACTTACAGCAAGTGATTTAGCCTTATTAATACCCTTCCTCATATAGGTGGGGTATTTTTTTGCCCAAAAATTAGTGAGTTAAACCTAAGTCTTGAGAATTAAAGACAAGATTAACCAGTTAGAAACGAGAGAAGTGAACCATACTAAAAGACACATCTAAATAAACAGAACAATGAGAAAGGAATACTCATGTGGAAAACACCGTTGGCCATCATTGCACTAATGCTGGTCTCATTGACAGGGTTCGCCTCTGAAGCAGAACAAGAACAAGCCCCACTGATCAATGTTGATATGACCTTGGACTTGGATGGTATGGAAAAATACGCTCAAGATGCGAGTGAGTCTCTTGAGGTGATATCGCAATCTTTGCAGGCGATCGTCAACAACCCCAACCTTAGTGAAGACCAACAACAAGCTCTGAACCAAACCGTTGAAAGCATCAACAAGCTTGCGAGCTCTACCAAGACATCACTCAATCAACTCCCACAAGCCTTAGATCAATCTCGACTCGCCTTTAAAAAGACCAGTCAAATGCTGTTGGATGATATTCAGACCAAGATCATCATTGCGTTAGCAGCCGTTATCGCTGTCATTGTTATCGCTTTGACTGCTATCTACCTACTTATCCTAAAACCCATGCAGCAAACCTTAGTGAAAGCGACCAACAATATCTCTTCTATGGCGCAATCTATCCAGATCACGGCCGAAGCTCTGAAATACAGCACAGAGAAACAACAGGAAATCATGGACTACATTGAGCATTCACCCACTCAATGTACTGATAAATAAGACGTAATCGATCAATGCATTATGAGTTACTTGTAAAATAAAAGTTATTTTCAAGAATAAAACAATGCACTTAGAGACGGATTAAAATTACCAATTGCTGATTGAATTCCAGATCTAAGGCAATCGAGTGTTTATCACGCTACTTGGGGGAAACGTAACAAAAGGCACTAAAAATGGGAGATTTTACGGGGGAATAGTAGGTTGGAGATATTTTTCTTTCGCACAAGAAAAAACGCCCCAGTCAAATACTGACTGGGGCGGCTGAATCAGCCTAATCCAATAACGTGAAACAAAAGGTCTGAAAGATAGAACATCTTACCTCTGTACCCTACAAGATTTAATGTACAACAATTGCTCAGAAATGAAAACCGTTTTTGTAGTTTTTTTTCATGAATGTTTTATTAAAACACCCAAACTCTTCTTGTAGCTCAACTTTATTCGAGACAAAAAAAAGCCAGTGTTTGTGCACTGGCCCATACTAATTTACTCAATAAGGTCAAAAACTGATTAGTGGGCTTGATCCCAGTTGTCACCGTGGCCAGCTTCCGCGACCAGCGGTACTTCTAGCTCTGCAGCGGATTCCATCAATTGTTGTACTTTACTTTCAATTTCGGCTAAAGCTGACTCTTCCACTTCGAAGACCAATTCATCGTGTACTTGCATAAGCAGTTTCACACGACCATCACCTTCCGCTTGAATCCACTCATCCACTAGCAGCATCGCTTTCTTAATAATGTCAGCAGCTGTGCCTTGCATTGGTGCGTTGATCGCCGCACGTTCAGCCGCTTTACGACGCATGCCATTACGAGATTGAATTTCAGGAAGGTGCAATCGACGACCGTAAATGGTTTCAACGAAGCCTTGCTCTGAAGCAGCACTGCGTGTGTCTTCCATGTACTGCATTACACCAGGGTAACGTTCAAAGTAAGTGTCCATGTAGTGCTGTGCTTCACCACGAGGAATCCCCAGTTGCTTAGCCAAGCCAAAGGCACTCATGCCGTAAATAAGACCGAAGTTAACGGCTTTAGCACGACGACGCTGTTCAGTGGTAACTTGATCAATAGCCACACCGATAATCTCAGCAGCCGTTGCCGCGTGAATATCTTTGCCTTGTTGGAACGCTTCCAGCAGCGCTTTATCACCCGATAGGTGCGCCATGATACGCAATTCAATTTGAGAGTAATCGACCGCTAGGATCTTCCAACCATGTTGTGCAACGAATGCTTGGCGAATACGACGACCTTCTTCATTACGAATTGGGATATTTTGTAGGTTTGGATCAGTCGAAGACAAACGACCGGTTGCCGTTACCGCTTGGTGATAAGAAGTATGAACGCGACCCGTTTCAGCGTTGATCATCTTCGGCAATTTATCGGTGTAAGTAGACTTCAGTTTCGCCAAGCCACGATACTCAATGATCAGCTTAGGCAACGGGTAATCAAGGGCCAGCTCTTGCAACACTTCTTCGTTAGTTGAAGGCGCACCTGATGGCGTTTTCTTGATAACTGGCAGACCCATTTTCTCAAACAGGATCGCTTGCAGTTGTTTTGGCGAGTTCATGTTGAACTCTTGCTCTGCAATCTCGTAAGCTTTCTGCTCTAACTCATCCAGACGAACCGCTATCTCTTGCGATTGAGCCCCTAACAGCATGTCATCGATGAATACGCCAGTACGCTCAATGCGAGACATCACAGGAATCAGTGGTACTTCGATTTCTTCATAAATGGTTTTAAGCTTTTCATCTTGCTCAATGTTTTCCATTAGGCGGTTATGCAGACGTAGTGTCACGTCAGCATCTTCTGCAGCGTATGGAGACGCTTCACCCAGCTCAATCTGGTTGAAAGTAAGTTGTTTCTTACCTTTACCTGCAATTTGCTCAAATGAGATGCAGCTATGCTGTAGGAAGCGTAGCGCTAGGCTGTCCATATCGTGCTTGCCACCTACGCTATTGAAAACGTAAGAAGCCAACATAGTGTCGTGTTTGATGCCCTTCATCTCGATACCGTAGCGCGCTAGCACACTCATATCGTACTTCAGGTTTTGACCCACTTTAGCTTGAGCATCATCTTCAAGAATCGGTTTAAGTTGTTCAAGTACCCAATCACGACCCAGCTGTTGCGGTGCATCTAGGTAATCATGAGCAACTGGTACGTAAGCGGCAACGCCCTCTTCCGTCGCAAATGATAAACCGACTAGATTCGCGACCATGTAATCAAGGCTGTCTGTCTCAGTATCAAAAGCAAACAATTCAGCTGCTTTAAGCTTTTCTAACCAAACATTGAATGACGCTTCATCTAGAATCGTTTCGTAGTTACTGCGATCAATCGTCACAGCAGACGTATTCATCTCTACAGTAGACGTTGTTGCAGAAGCGCTGCTGCGTACTGATCCCGATTTTTCATCAGCTTCAACCACACCACTGCCGCCTTCAAGCAGCTCGTTCAACCAAGATTTAAAGACCAGTTGACCGTATAACTTGATCAACTCATCGATATTGGGTTGTGCTTTTACCAATGACTCAGGCGTCTCTTCAAGCTCAACATCTAGCTTGATTGTTGCAAGCTCGTAGGACATGTCAGCATTGGCTTTATTATCAGCCAGCTTCTTAGCCATCGTCTTCGAACCGCGGAAACCAAGCGCCGCAATATCATCAAGATTCTGATACAACTTTTCGATACTACCAATGCCTTGTAGTAAAGCCGTCGCTGTCTTGTCACCGACACCCGGAACACCAGGGATGTTATCGACTTTATCGCCCATCAGTGCCAAGTAATCGATGATCAGTTCTGGCGGGATACCAAACTTCTCAATCACACCTTCGCGATCCATTACCACGTTGGTCATGGTGTTGATCAGAGTAACGTTGTCATCAACTAACTGCGCCATATCTTTATCACCAGTACTGATAAGTACCGGCATCCCCATCGCAGAAGCTTGAGAAGCAAGCGTACCAATCACATCATCCGCTTCAACACCGGGAATAGAGATAAGTGGCAAGCCCATTGCTCGAATCACATTGTGCAGCGGTTCTATTTGGCAACGAAGGTCATCGGGCATGGGTGGACGGTTTGCTTTGTACTCTGGGTACATGTCATCACGGAACGTCTTTCCTTTCGCATCAAAAATTACAGCAATACGATCAGAAGCAAATTGACGCATCATGCTACGTAGCATGTTAACCACACCGTAAACAGCGTTGGTTGGGATATCACCATTACTCATGGTGCCAGGGTAAGCATGGAACGCGCGATATAGGTAAGAAGAGCCATCAATCAGGATCAATGGATTATCAGGAATACGAGCCATAATGTTTGTGTATCCAGTAAGTACAGAAATTATCTGTTAAGAATGCCACGTCTGTTGGTTGGATTCCATGTTGCCGATCTGTATCCGTTCACTCGGTTGTATTCGTTATAATCGATTTGTTGTTATTTTTTGTTCTTAGACGCAAGCGTTCTGTGGATAACTCTGTTTATATTATTTATCCACCCTGTTGAGAAGTAAGGTTAAGAAATCAAAAAACACCTACAACACACTGAAAATAAAGAACAATTTTACAGATCGAACACATGATCAACGATCTTTTTACGATCCTGCATTGTGGAAAAGAATGCTGATGGCGTTTTATTCATAAAAAAACGTGCCACTAAATATGCATATTGTTGAATTTGAGGTATAAAAAAAGCGACACCCGAAGATGTCGCCTAGCAAAAACTGGTAAAGCCATTCAAATTGAATACCACAGCTTTACCTAAAAGCTATAAATTACACTGGAAGCAATGTGAGCAATGTCGTGTCAAAAAGAACTTAGTACAAGTTCGCGAGAATTCTGTTGGGTAACCAAGTTGATACTTGAGTACTTAACATCCTTGTGAACATTTCCTCATTCCCTAAGACAGGGTTAATAATAATGATTCTCATTTAATAGTCAACAACTAAATGATAATAAATCTCATTAAATTCATTTTAAATGGTTTATCTCCCCGATAAAGCAAATCATTAAGCTGATAATTGCTTCACGAAATGGATTCGATTTTCATTAATCTCTTCTTTTTCTTCCAGTTTTTCTATTCGATAGCCATTTTTCAATAGTAAACACAGCATCGCAGGAAACTGGTTACGAGATTTTACTTTCAGCTGCTCATAATCCCGCTCTTGTGCCCACTGCTCCTGAACATCTAATTGAGCTTGTGCGACCCCCTTATTTCTTGCAAGCGGTGACACACCACCAAACCAACTATAGAAAGTATTTGAGTTAAGCTCATAACCAATTTTAAAGCCGAGTAACACGTTCGCCTCTTCAGCCACTAAGATCAGGCTCTTTTTCCCTTCAAGCCGAGCTGTCAGTGAAGCGACACTCTCTTTTCTAGCAAACTCAGAGATCTGCTCGACAACAGACACAACCTCCTCCAGTGAACCTTCACGTACTATGACTGACATCTTCTTCCATCCTTATAAGCGAAAGGGCTGACACAATGGCCAACCCTTTTACTGAATATCACTTAAGTTAACGTTAAGTTGTTACTTTTCTTTTAAATGCTTGGCTGCTTGTGCATTGTCTTCTGCAAGCCACTCTGCCACATCTTTGGCGAAGTAAGTAAGAATGCCATCAGCACCAGCGCGCTTAAAGCATAACAGTGATTCCATGACGGTTTCGCGCTCTTTCAGCCAACCGTTTTGAATCGCCGCTTTATGCATCGCGTACTCACCAGACACTTGGTAAGCATACGTTGGCGCTTGAAGTTCATGCTTCACACGACGCACGATATCAAGGTAAGGCATGCCAGGCTTAACCATCACCATGTCTGCACCTTCATTAAGATCCATCGCCACTTCATGAATCGCTTCATCGCTGTTCGCAGGATCCATCTGGTAGTTCTTTTTATTACCACCTTTCAGGTTCGAAGCGCTGCCGACTGCATCACGGAATGGGCCGTAGTAGCACGATGCGTATTTCGCAGAGTACGCCATAATCTGAGTATGAATATAGCCCGCTTCTTCTAATGCTTCACGGATCTTACCAATACGACCATCCATCATATCCGACGGAGCAACTACATCTGCACCGGCTTCAGCATGCGATAACGCCTGCTGAATCAACACTTCAGTCGTTTCATCATTCATCACGTAACCATCTTCATCGATAATGCCGTCTTGGCCGTGAGTAGTAAATGGGTCCAGTGCAACATCAGTAATCACACCCATATTTGGCACGTGCTCTTTTAATGAACGTACCGCACGCTGCACTAAACCTTCGGAGTTATGAGCTTCAGCCGCGCATAAACTTTTAGCATCTTGGTTCACGACCGGAAACAGAGCAATCGCAGGAACACCCAATTTTGACAGGTAATCCGCTTCCTCAAGCATAAGGTCGATAGACAGACGCTCAACACCCGGCATTGACTCGACAGGCTCGCGGCGGTCTTTACCCATCAGGATAAACATTGGGTAGATGAGGTCATCCACAGACAATTGATTTTCTGCCATTAGGCGACGGCTAAAGTCGTGCTTACGCATACGGCGCATACGGCGACCTGGGAATTGACCTTGAATTGAAACAGACACTAGATTCTCCTTGCCTAGTCTAAGCACCGAAATGCTTAGATATGAAAAGTGCTAAATACAGGCAAAAGCATATCACTGATGGCTCAGGACGCTAGCAGTAAAATATAAAACCCACTCAAAAACAGGGATAAATGGCAAAAAATGACCTTCTCCTCACACTGCCGTATACTCATGACAACTCAGTAAAGACTGCTTTCAGGACAAAATAATGATCGACACCCATGCTCATATTTACGCGAGCGAATTCGATGAAGACCGTGAACAAGTCGTGCAGCGCGCACTGGCTCAAGGTATTGATACCATTCTATTGCCGAACATCGATTTAGATTCTATCGAGCCAATGTTAGCGACGGAAGCTCAGTTTCCTGATGTGTGTCGTTCAATGATGGGCTTACACCCTTGTTATGTGGATGCAAATATCGAGCAAACCCTCAAAACCATTCGAGCTTGGTTTGATAAACATGACTTTATCGCCGTGGGTGAGATTGGTATCGACTTGTACTGGGATAAAACCTTCAAGGCTGAACAAGAGATGGCTTTCGTGACTCAACTGCAATGGGCAAAAGAGCTCGATCTGCCTGTGGTGATCCACACTCGAGATTCCATTGAAGAGACACTGACTCTACTTCGTAAAGAACAAGATGGCAGTTTACGTGGCGTATTCCACTGCTTTGGCAGCAGCTTAGAGGAAGCCCAGGCAATCAACGAGCTAGGCTTTCACTTAGGTTTAGGCGGTGTATCGACCTTTAAGAACTCAGGAATGGACAAGGTGATTCCATATCTTGATATGAATTACGTCATTCTAGAGACAGATTGCCCGTATTTAGCACCAACACCCAATCGCGGTAAACGTAATGAGCCAGCCTACACGGAATTGGTAGCAAAACGCATCGCTGAATTGCGTGGCATTACCCTTGAAGAAGTCGACAGTATAACGACCAGCAACGCTAAATTACTGTTTGGTTTATAATATCAATCACAGTAAGTCATCAGAAATAACGCAGTGATCGAGCTTTAAAACAAGTGAGCGTAACCCGTTGTTTATGAAGATGGTATAATCGACATTCGATAAAATACATAAAAAAAGCGGCCCTAGGCCGCTTTTTTTATGTATTTGTTACTGTAAGACTCTAATAAATCAAACTATTGCAACTTTTACGAATTAAGAGTCAGCTTCTTGCTCTTCATCCGCATCTGGCTTACGCACATAGAAACGCGCGAAGAACAGACCAATCTCAAACAGAATACACATTGGAATCGCCAACAGTGTCTGCGAGATCATATCGGGAGGTGTCAGCATCATACCGACGATAAAAGCACCGACAACAATGTACGGACGCTTTTCAGACAGAGCCTTAGGCGTTGTCGCCCCCGTCCAACATAACAAGATAATCGCTACTGGTACTTCAAAAGCAATACCAAAAGCAAAGAACAGCGCGAGTACAAAATCGAGATAACTTGATATGTCTGTTGCGAACTCTACCTGCCCTAAGGAAATAGCCGTGAAGAAACTAAATACCAATGGGAATACTACGAAGTAAGCAAACGCCACACCACAGTAAAACAGCAAAGAACTTGAAGCCAATAACGGCATGATCAAGCGTTTTTCATGCTTGTACAAACCCGGAGCAACAAAGGCCCACACCTGATACAAAATAAACGGCACAGCGACAAAAATAGACGCGATTAAGGTTAATTTTAGCGGTGTAAAAAATGGCGATGCAACATCTGTTGCGATCATCGTCGCCCCTTCAGGCAGACGATCTACCAAAGGTGCTGATACGAATTCATAAATATCATTAGCAAAATAAATTAGCCCGACAAATATCACTAGCACCGCGACAATCGCACGTAGTAGGCGATTACGTAATTCTAGAAGATGGCTAATTAAAGGCTGTGTCTGCTCAGTCGAAGACATGTCAAACCTCTTAAACAGGAAGATCGAAAAGGAGTCGCGTGTATCTATCCAGTTGAATTGGTATCCACTTGAATAGTTATTAACTTGAATAGCTACATCTAGCGACTCAAGTATCTGGCGACTCCTCCTTGCGAGACTATTCGGCTTTCTTATCTGACGGTGCTGAAGCTTCGCTGTTGACCTGAATGGTTTCAGATTCCACAGTTTCCGTGACACTAGGTTCAGTATCACTTGGCTTATCAGACTCAGGCTTAGCATACGGACGTTGAACTTGAGCAGCGGCCTGCTTGAGTTCATCGACTGACGCTTTTAGGTCTGGAGATAAATCTTCCATACCCATTTTTTCCGCCTTGCGTAGGTTTTCTTGCAGCTCTTGCACCTTAAGCTCGTGAGAAAGTTCATCTTTCACACTGTTTGCCATGCTTTTCGCTTGTCCAACAAACTTGGAAATACTACGAATCGCAACGGGCAAACGCTCAGGTCCTAACACCACTAACCCAACGACAGATATTAATACCAGTTCCCAAAAACCGATATCAAACACGATTTACGCCTGCTCTTTGTCTTTCTTTGTTTCAGCAGTTGTTTCAGCGCTAGCTTCTTTCTTCTGCTGTTCAATATTCTTTGGTTCAAAGTCTGCATCTTTCTTATCTGCAGGCTTGTCTTCATCGCTCATTGCTTTCTTGAAGCCTTTCACCGCTGAACCTAAGTCACCACCCATGCCGCGTAGTTTCTTCGTTCCAAAAAGTAAAATTACAATCACAGCAATGATTAGAAGTTGCCAAATACTGATACCACCCATTGTCATTGTCCTCGGGTCTGTCTACACATAAAAAATATTAAGAGAGTCTACTGTCTAACGACGGTAAGCTCGCCAACTAAGCAACCAAAATGTGACACCTGCGATGCCACAGCCCATAGATAGCTGCTCATAAGGGCTTGAAACTAATATTGCGGAGCATACGACTAAAGTGGCTCCAACACCAAACAAAAACTTTCCAGTCGCTTGTTGGCGTTTGGTATCTCGGTAGCCTTGATAAAGCTGATCCATTCTCTGGTTCATCGCTTTACCCTGACGAAGGCTGTCATAAAGTAACTCTGGCAGCTCTGGTAATTTCTCTGCCCAGAATGGCGCACGCTCTTTTACTGCGTTGATCACAGCTTGCGGCCCCACCTGATTCATCATCCAGGTTTCAAGGAAAGGCTTCGCCGTTGCCCACAAATCAAGTTGCGGATAAAGCTGACGGCCTAGACCTTCAACATACAACAAAGTCTTCTGCAGAAGTACCAACTGAGGTTGAACCTCCATGTTGAAACGTCTTGCTGTATTAAATAAATTTAGCAACACATGGCCAAATGAGATCTCGCCAAGTGGTTTTGCAAAAATTGGCTCACACACCATGCGAATCGCAAATTCGAAATCATTGACGTTAGTGTCGTGTGGCACCCACCCTGAATCGACATGTAGCTCTGCAACTTTACGATAATCTCGATTAAAGAAAGCCAGTAAATTCTCGGCTAAGTAGCGCTTATCTTCGCTATTAAGCGTGCCTACAATGCCACAATCCAAGCCAATCCACTGAGGGTTATCTGGATTTTCAGGGTTAACGAATACGTTACCTGGGTGCATGTCTGCATGGAAAAAGCTATCGCGGAACACTTGGGTGAAGAATACCGTCACACCACGTTCAGCCAGCAATTTCATGTTCGTGCCGTTGGCGTTCAGCGTTTCAATATCCGAAACTTGAATACCATAGATTCGCTCTGACACCATCAAGGTTTCACTGCTTAAATCAGGGATAACCTCTGGAACATACAGCTCTTCACTGCCTTCAAAATTACGTCGCAGTTGAATCGCATTCGCAGCCTCGCGGCGCAAGTCGAGTTCATCCAGTAACGTTTTTTCGTACTCGTGAACCACCTCAACCGGTTTCAAACGACGTGCTTCAGGAAGCGACTTAGCGACTATACGCGCCATTCGGTGCATCAGTTTTAGATCTGCATCAATCACCGGACGAATATCAGGTCGAATGACCTTCAGAACAATCTCGCGGCCGTTCTCTTTAAGCTTTGCAGTATGCACCTGAGCGATAGATGCTGAAGCCAATGGCTCGATATCAAAGTCAGTAAACCAGTTATCTAAGCTGCCACCCAGTGCCTTTTCCATATCTTGCTTGGCCAGTTGACCATCAAACGGCGCCACTTGGTCTTGCAGCAAAGCCAATTGATCTGCGATGTGAGGAGGAAACAGGTCACGACGCGTTGACATCATTTGACCAAACTTAATCCACACCGGCCCTAACTCTTGCAGAGCAAGACGCAAACGCTGACCCAACTCTTTATCTTGATGCTTATTTTTGAGCCAAAATAGAGACTTTCTCGCCAACAGTGGCGCTTTAGTCAAATGGTGCTCAGGCATCAATTCATCAAGGCCGTACTCTAACTGTACCTTGATAATATGATAAAGACGTTTCAGTTCTGTCGGGGTCATATTTTCTCCAACAGAGCGTTCAACTTAGCTTCAAGGCGAGCTACCGAGCTTTTTACGTCATCAACCTGATCGCAAAAATGCACCACTTCTAATGGCGCTGGAGCAATCTTCCACTCTTCTGTCAGAACCTGAGCAACATGATTTTGATGCTTAGTTGCTTGCTTAGCCACAAAGCCGCCGACGTTTTTAACGCCTTGTACCAAGGTATGAGCAACCACATCGCCAGTCACACGTGACAGCCACTCTTCCAAATCAGGCTTGCAGTCTGTCATTAGCTGAGCAAATTTCTGAGCCAGTTGAATATCACCCTCTAAGATCAGCTTATCTTGCTTGATCAGTTTGGTGATGTTCGATTGCTCACGCAGTTCTGGCAGTACCGATAGGTTCAAAGATAGGTAGCAATCTGGTTGCCCTTCATATTCAGACAACACATCGATCTGTTGGCTAAAAACGAAAGTGAGAGTTTTATTCAGCTCTTTCAAATTAACTTGAATGATCTGCCCCTTTAAACGAGACAAACGACGAACCAAAGCTGGATCATCGTTCACGAAAGTATTTAAAGAGGTTTCAATAACCGCGGTGACCAATGGATCAAATGGCATGACTGTCCTTACCTTTGAAAACGGATAAGCGTTAACCTATCCGTTCTATCTTTATTCTTATTTTTAGCGTGCTCTACGAGCCTGCTACCAAGTTCGACTAGAACTTGTAACCGCGGTGCAGCGCTACAATGCCGCCCGTTAGGTTGAAGTATTTCGTATTTTCAAAACCCGCTTCTTGCATCATGCCTTCCAAGGTTTCTTGGTTAGGGTGCATACGGATTGATTCTGCAAGGTAACGATAGCTGTCTGCATCGTTAGCAATCAGTTCACCCATTTTTGGCAATAGGTGGAAAGAGTAGGCATCGTAAACCTTTGATAAAGGCTCAAGCACTGGTTTAGAAAACTCAAGAACCAACAGACGACCGCCCGGCTTCAGCACACGGTACATTGAACGCAGCGCTTGGTCTTTGTCGGTAACATTACGCAGACAGAAGCTGATGGTAATGCAATCGAAGTAGTTATCTGGGAAAGGCAGCTCTTCAGCATTCGCTTGTACGTAATGTACATTGCCAACAATACCGCTATCACGTAGTTTATCGCGGCCAACATTCAGCATTGAGTTGTTAATATCAGCAAGAACCACGTGGCCTTTTTCGCCAACGATACGCGAGAATTTCGCAGTAAGGTCGCCAGTACCACCACCAAGGTCTAGGATACGTTGACCAGGGCGAACGCCACTGCAATCAATCGTGAATCGCTTCCACAAGCGGTGAACACCACCCGACATTAAGTCATTCATGATGTCGTATTTAGCGGCTACAGAGTGAAATACCTCTGCTACTTTCGCGACTTTTTCGTCTTTTGCGACTGTTTCGAAACCAAAGTGTGTGGTTTCTGACTCTACTGCTGAATTTGTCTGCACGCTTGTGTCCATAATGCTGTTATCTACCATGGTAAGTTCTCATCGACAGTGCACTCTCTATTTAGAGGCGCTGCGGCCGATTAGTTTACTTTATCCTCAGCGGGTTGTCTTTCTACTAAGGAGGCATTTTCTGAAAAAGCCTCATTTTGAGCGATTTCCGCCAAGCCAACCGAGATAGGTTTCTTCACCTCGACACCCAATTGCTTAAAGCTTTCGGCCTGACGAATCACGTTACCACGCCCAGTCACAAGCTTATTCATCGCCCCTTGGTAGCTTTGATTGGCTCTGTCTAATGAGCTACCAAGACCTTCCATATCATCAACGAACAAGCGCAGCTTGTCGTAAAGCTTGCTCGCGCGCTCCGCGATAACTTGCGCGTTCTGATTCTGTCGATCGTTGCGCCACAAGTTATCAATGGTACGCAGTGCCACCAGCAAGGTCGTAGGGCTGACCAAGATAATGTTTTGTTCCATCGCGTCTTTGACCAAGCTAGGGTCAGCTTGAATCGCGACTTGAAACGCGGGTTCTACCGGAATAAACATCAATACATAATCAAGGCTCTGTATACCTTTGAGCTGATGATAATCCTTCTGACTCAAGCCTTTAATATGCGCTCGCAGTGAAGCTAGATGATCACGCAGTGCTGCATCGCGTTGTTGATCGGCCTCAGCGTTAAAGTAGCGCTCAAAAGCCACCAAAGCCATTTTCGAATCCACCACCACCTGCTTATCTTGGGGTAAATGCACAATCACATCCGGTTGATAACGCTTGCCGGCATCGTTTTGTAGGTTCACTTGCGTTTGGTATTCATGACCTTCTCGTAAGCCAGAATCCGCCAACACACGAGCCAGTACTACTTCGCCCCAGTTACCTTGCTGCTTGTTATCACCCTTTAGCGCTTGAGTTAGGTTAACCGCTTCGCGAGTCATACTTTCGTTAAGGCGCTGCAAGTTTTTAAGCTCATGCACTAAGGTGTGGCGCTCTTTGGCTTCTTGGCTAAAGCTATCGTTAACCTGCTTCTTAAAGCCTTCCAACTGCTCTCTTAGTGGAGACAACAAACCTTCTAGGCTCTGCTTGTTCTGCTGATCGACCTTGGCGGTTTTACTCTCAAAAAGTTGGTTCGCTAACAATTCAAACTGCTGCTTAAGTCGAGATTCAGCTTGTTCTAGCAACTGCAGCTTTTCGCTATTGGCGAGGTTTTCTTGATCATGCCTTGCTTCTTGTTCGCGCAGTTCGGCTTCCAATTCAGATTTATGGTCTTTCAGCACATTGATCTCATCAGCGTACTGCTGGCGCTCTTGCTTTACTGCCTCAAAGTAGCGCAGCTTTTCCATCGCAGCCATCACCTTACCGTGTGCTTGCTTGAGCTCGAATGCCGCTTTGTCTCGGTCATCATCTAACTCATTGAGTTCTTGTTGCGCCTCTGCGAGTGATGATTTGAGCTGAGCTTGCTGAGATTCATGCAACAAACGATCGGACTCTAGCTGCTGCTCGAGCAATCGCTGCTGAAAAGAGAGCTTCTGTTTAATCCACCAACCCACGACACCACCGCTGACGAGCGCGCCAGAAATTGCAGCAATAAGCGTTGCCTGATGTTCGATAATCCATTGCATGATAATGATTTAGCCCAATTGGAAATAACTCATTAAATGGTATTTTGATACTGGATAAATGTCCAGTTTGCCGTATTAAAATTCGACAGATAGACTAAGCGCTCCGTATTCTGCCCCATCAAATTAGAATGAGTTGCTATGAACGAACGTCGTGCCTTGGGCTTTGGCCTTGCTGCGGTATTGCTGTGGTCAACAGTCGCTACTGCTTTTAAGCTGACCCTTGCTGAGTTTTCACCGATTCAAATGCTGACCATCGCCAGCATTGTATCGTCGATTGCGCTGATCGCGGTTTGCGCGTTTCAAGGTAAGATTTCTCAACTGAGTACTACGTTTCTTTCAAACCCTTGGTATTACTTACTGCTTGGTTTGGTGAACCCTCTAGCCTACTACCTGATTCTATTCAAAGCCTACGACCTGTTGCCTGCATCTCAAGCACAAGCCATCAACTACAGTTGGGCGATCACGCTGACTCTAATGGCAGCGGTGTTTCTAGGGCAAAAGATTCGTAAGCAAGATTGGATTGCTTGTACCTTCAGTTATGCGGGTGTGGTTGTGATTGCCACCAAAGGTGATGTGTTAGGCATGCAGTTCGATAGCCCACTCGGTGTGGCCTTGGCTCTGCTTTCAACGCTACTGTGGGCGGGCTACTGGATTCTCAATACCAAAAATAAAGCAGACCCTGTGGTGGGTGTATTACTTGGGTTCTTAGTGGCACTGCCATTCGCGATTGGTTTAACCATTTACGAAGGCGAGAGCTTTAGCCAAATCACAGCGAAAGGTTGGATGGCCGTGACTTATGTCGGCCTGTTCGAGATGGGCATTACCTTTGTCTTGTGGCTATCAGCACTCAAGCTAACCAACAATACGGCACGTATCAGTAACCTGATTTTTGCCTCGCCGTTTATCTCGCTAATGCTACTTTCGACCATTATTGGCGAAGAGATTCACCCGGCAACACTGTTTGGTTTGATGCTGATTATTGCGGGTTTGGTGATTCAACAGATCAAATTTTCAAAAAACAAACCTGCGTGACTGAGTAAATGAATAAATGAGCTAAAAGACTCGATTGAGCACGAAAAGCTATCGATACAGTCGAATTTTCTCAATTAGATGTTAGATACAAAAATGGCGAGTCATATGACTCGCCATTTTTATGTAATTTAAAATCTAATGGATAAGCCCAAAGCTTAAACCCACTGGCCTGCTGCAAAGCCAGAACTCCAACACCATTGGAAGTTATAGCCCCCTAACCAACCCGTTACGTCCATTACTTCACCGATGAAATAGAGGCCAGACACACTCTTACACTCCATGGTTTTCGAAGATAGGTGATCAGTATCCACTCCGCCTAGAGTCACTTCGGCAGTTTTCCTAACACAGTCCATAAGTTGTCAAAATACAATTTATCAATTCTGTATTTTATACTTCAAACTTAACTTGCAGCACTGTAAGTTCTCA
This sequence comes from Vibrio syngnathi, assembly GCF_002119525.1. Taxonomy (NCBI): domain Bacteria; kingdom Pseudomonadati; phylum Pseudomonadota; class Gammaproteobacteria; order Vibrionales; family Vibrionaceae; genus Vibrio; species Vibrio syngnathi. The sequence continues at coordinate 3,178,594 of NZ_CP017916.1, forward strand.
AGAAACCGAACTGATATAAAAACCAAATTAGCAATTCAACAATGGTTATACCCACATTTTTGAACCGCATTGGGGAGATGTCATGGGCTTTGCTAAGAACCAGAGAACATCAAATAGCAATGCATAACTATTCAACTAGTGTATTACATTGGTTGAACTGAGTTAGCCAAACGCTTTTCATGCCCTAGAGGTGTAGTATAAAAACGCTGCTCAATACCGTAGAGCAAATATTTCAGCTCATCGTCTGAATTGATTTCAAACTTACTGTTTTCTTTATCGAACGTTAACTTTTGCTCACAGTAACTATGAATATACGAGTACATTTGGTCTCGCTCTTCCACTGGTAATGCCGCCAGTGTATCCATTGCCAATGCGATACGTTTACGGTTAGGCTTTGATACCTTCGACGTATCATAACCATCAGCAAGCTCAATAAAGTCCTCTTCTAAGAACTTTTCAACCTCTTCTTTTGTTGCTTCTTTGTATAGCTCATCAATACCTTTAAAGATGCTAGATATTGTCGCTAGACTCTTAAATACTAACTTATCCTGCGCTTTGTAGTAGACAGCATCAGCCACTTGATTAACAACCAAACGCTTTTCAGTACTTTCAAGCTCCGCCGCTTCACCGAATGCAATCATCTTCTTGGTGACAAAAAGGGAAGGCGTTATTTTTTGGAAATAGAAATTATTGCCTTGAATCGCATAAAGCAGAGTAATGTCTTTAAACTTAGCTTTTGGAAGGTCGTCATAATCTTTTGAATCAAAATCGGCTTTAAGAATATCAACGCAGTATGGCTGCTGACTAAAGTTATCGATTTTAAACCACGAATCTTCGTCTAGGTTGTGGTCAGGGGCATAATCAACACAGGCATCATCAGTAACGAGCAACTCCTCGAACAGTGTTTCGTCTGAAAGCAGCTTAAATACATTCTTTTTACTGCGACCTTTAACTTTAGTCAGTACTGAATCCACGATTATCCTCGCTCAATAAATGTATAATTATTAATACGATAAGCTTTATCTATCACTATATCACCTGGTGTTTTATAACGCTCTTTGCTTATCAAAAAGATGGTTGCACCATTTTTCGTTTTGATGTTGTAGAACTCAAATCCAAACAATAAAAACAGCGGGTTGAAGTAAAGCGCCTGTGATAAGAAAGTAAACACAAACAGGACACCATAGACAAAAAACAAGGTTTCCCAACTGCCAATGCTTAGTGCCACAAAAAAGTAGCCTAAGTAACTAGGAAGAAAACTGTTATTAGCGTGTTCAACCTCAACCACCTGGCCTGGTTTGAATTCATCCTTACCAAGGTATCGACAGAGGAAGATGCTCAGCCCACTTAACGCTATTGGTATCAAGAGATAAAGAATGTATGAAATTGCGTTCGGCAACGTCGCTAAGTAAGTACACCTTTCAAAAAAGTGACCTAACGTGTAGCTTTTTTGCACCACAAATATTATCAACAACAAGGATGTTGCCGTTACAGTGAGCAGTAGCCGATACGAAATATTCATCATTTAACAGTGACTTGTCCGTTCATTAGCATAGGGAGAAGCCAATCGCGCAGCTCCACTAGCTTTTTATTTTCCTGTACAACAATATCTCTCCGCTGAAGTATAGGCTTACTGAGTTCTTCAAATCTATTAATAAGATATTGAGGAGGTAGCTCTGTTTTGTACCAGTTCACACCTTTCAGATCCAAGTGAAGAACCAACGTTCCTGATGCAAAGTGCTTGATGTAATTATGATAGTAATCAGAATTAAATAGCCTTTCTAGGTAAGTATTACCAAAATAGCTAGACTTAACCAAAGCAACATCACAAGAGATCAAAGCTCGCTTTTCTTCAAAAGCATCAGGAATAATAAATCCTTTACCTATAATATCAGCGTTTCTAGTGACATCGGTTATAGCAATCACTAAATCACCAGTGTTACATAACTTGTCAAGCTTATAACTCCCTGAAAAGTACTTTGTCCCGTTTAGCTTAAACCTCCCACTCAATAAAAAGGAATTGAGGTTCAATAATGGTGTGCCTGTTTCAGCAATATCTTTACTTCGGTAGGAAATCCCTCTACTAAACGTTATATGTTCACCTAACTCACAAACTTCCCATCCTTCTGGAATCTCACGCTTTAAAGTCTCATTAAACACCATTTTACCACCAGAGGCTTTATATGGTTTTCCATTCGTATCAGGAAAATCAAACTGAACAAACCAATAGTCGTACAGCGTTTTAAGCATAGCTTCAAGCTCAGTATCAATTCGGTTATTGAGTTCAATTTTTTCATTCAATAAGCAAAGTAGATCACCAACTTTAACTTGCTCATCAAACTCCGGTAAAAGCAGATCCAAATAAGAAAAAATAGCCTCATTTAAACTAGCACGCAGAGTCATGACTGCATTATTTGTCATGGTCTTTCTAAACATTGGGCTTCTAAGATAAAAAGCCATAAACTTTGAGTATGTTATATCTGATTGAGTTGGACGAAGACGCTTTACAAAACCACTAAATGCCGCATTAGGGTAATCTTTTGTCGCTACGCAACTCATAGCAAGCTCATCGACTACTTCACTTGTACGAGTAAGAAAAATATCTCCATTTTTAATAGAGTAAGTCTCTTTTTCCTTTTCTGATGTAGCCATTAGGTCATTTAATTCATCAGGAACAAAGTAATTTTTGAACACAGTAGAGAATGATAAGAATGGACTACCATGACCAGCTTGTTCCTTAGTAGAGGATATGCCAGAAGACATAGTATACAATTCACAAAACCGATATTTCTTTAAATTACTCATAAATCAATCCAGAAAGCTGTTTTTTTATCTCTGCATCAATATCACGAGACTGACTAAATAATTTATCTAATTTATTACTAAAGGTACTCATTCGTTCAGAATACTGCTCCTTAGTCATATCCACATACTCAATTTTAACTTCATAATATTGACCTGCACTGAGGCTGTAATTTTTCGCAATAATATCGTCATAACTAACAGCTACCGATAAATCATCTTCTGTCCATTTATTATTGAACACATCAATGATCTGTTGCTCTTCTTCTGGAGCAAGGACAGTTTTCAGGTTCTTCCCTTCTTTGACCTTTTGACCAAGGTTAGACGCATCAACCAGTATCACCTTATTTTTATTACTACTATCAATAAACAAAATCGAAACATTCGTCCCTGTAGTAGCAAAGATGTTCGATGGCATTGATACAACACCAGCTAGCATTTGGTTATCAACTAAATACTGACGAATTTTCTTATCAATACCCGACTGAGCGGTCATAAACCCAGTTGGCAACACAACCGCAGCTTTACCATCAGGTTTCAGTGAATAAATAATATGCTGCAAGAAAAGCTGATAGAAGGCCATTTTATCTTTAGCTTTTGCTGGGATTTTAGGTACACCAGCAAAGAAGCGTTTTTTATGCTCTTTACCTTCCAGCTCTTCATGTATTTCACTAAAATCAAGCTTAAATGGTGGATTAGAAACTATATAATCAAATTGCTTTAGACTGGCCCCTTCTTTGTGCTGTGGGTGCCGCATAGTGTCACCTTCAATCACATTAGGAATTGAATGCACAAGGTTATTTAAGATTAAGTTCAATCGTAAAAGGTTCGATGACTTTTTCGAGATATCCTGAGTAAAGATAGAACAACGACTTTCACCAATGGCGTGTGCAACGTTCATCAACAAAGTACCTGAGCCGGCTGATGGGTCATAACAACTTACGTTACTAATTTTTCCTTGCTGTTCTTCTGGTACAAGAATGTTAGCCATAATTCGAGCAACGGCATGAGGGGTATAGTACTCGGCATACTTGCCGCCTGAATTACTATTGTAGTCTTTTATTAGGTATTCAAAGATCACTGCATAGAAGTCGTACTTTTGGGTAAAAATACGCTCAAAGCTAAACTCAGCAATACTATTAATGATTGCGCGACAGAAGTCATCACGCTTACTAACGGTCACGTACTCACTGATCGATTCGAACAGTGCAACCTTCTCACCAGAGTCGGTCATAACTGAGAAGGTATCACTGTTGAGCATCGAGATATCGCGTAGTGTGTCATCGAACAACTTAGCGAAATCGGCTTCATTTTGTTTCGCAAATAAGGTGGAGATGAAATGCTCTTGTTTTAGCTCTGCTGCATCGGCTGGCAACTGCATCGCAAGCATTTCTCGCTCATCATCGCTTAGTGCGATAAACGCTTGCTCCCAGTTATCACTACTTTCCAGCTTGGGTTCAATTTGTTTCGTTTCATAAGTGAACTTATCGTTCAATAGCTTATACAAGAATACCTGAGTAATGATCTTAAACTCACTCGCGTCATTACCTAGGCCATTACGAGCACATGTTGATTTTAAATCATCGATCAGCTGTTTAGTTTTACTTTGGAAATCTTGTTCTACCATTTTGTCCTACCACGGAGTTCTACCGTTAAATTCGTTTAAATATTCACGTACTACCAACGTATTAATATGCTTCGCAGCTACGGGAGTTAAATTAATTTTTTGTTCCGTTTTAAACTGTTTGATGGTGTTAGGCATCACTTTACGTTCAAAATAGCTCTCGTTATTGAGCAGCTGCTGATTGTTCAACACTTGCTCATCAGTTAACTGCTTGATTGCCGCTAGAGCTTCAAAAATACGGCGTTCAACTAAGTTTTCAGTGCTCTCAAACAGCTTACTATGCTGGCCTTCTCCTCGCTTCCCCTCAAGGAGTCGCTTATGAGTTCTAGCGTACTTTTCATCACCTAAGTACTTAGCTTTATAACGGCTGTTTTCTTGGTTAAGCACCTTTACTCGCTCATGAATCTTTCGCAAAGCACCAATATTTTGGTCCATCTGTTCTTGACTTACTTCACTCAAATTCTTGGTTTTGAATAGGCGTTCTAACTCTTCTTTCAAAGCAATAAATTTCGGGTCAGCTTGGTCTATGTTGCCAGCCAAAGCCTCACGGGTTTTGCGTAAGGTGTTTTTAAGTTCGTCTGCTAACTTGAGTTCACTTTCACCGACCTTAGTAAACATAAAAACGACATCTTCTAGCGCTGCGTTTAGTAAGTTAGTGGTATCGGTACTGTTCTCAATTTGCTCTTTTAAGTTCAAGCTTCCCAAGTGATCATTTGTATATCTGTACAAGACGTTAAGTTTAGCGAAATCTAACTCTTGAAGCTGCTCAGTATCCCCTTGAAGGCGGATGATATTATACAGGTCTTTTGCACTCTCTAAGGCTTTTTTTAAAGCGAGCATCTGCTTGCGATCTGAAATCTGGCTAATCTGCTGCTGGAACAACTCACTGTTCTCTGTATCGAATTGGAACAGCACATCTTTTATGTGCTCAATCTCTTCGCACACTTCTTCATGACTTTTGAACAGGTTTGAATAGCTGTCCATTTCATCGCCAAGTTCACTTTTTAGCTCATCAAAGTAGGCTTTATTGGTCGCGTCAAACTCTGCACTAATATCAGCAAAATCGACCACATAGCCGTAACGGAACTCTTTGTAGGTCCGATTTACACGTGTTAAAGCTTGAAGTAGGTTGTGCTTTTTAATGACTCGACCTAAATAAAGCTTTTTCAATCGTTTAGCATCAAACCCCGTAAGCAGCATGTTGTAGACAAACACGAAGTCTATTTCGCCTGCTTTATATTGCTCTACCCACTCTTTACGCTCTTCCTTACTACCTACGTCATGTAAAATCAGAGCTGCTGAATGTACCTGGCTATCTCGTTTTAACTTTTCATTGTAGCTAGCCCTTGGTTCATGAATAGCACTTTCTTTTATCAGAGCCTTTTCAGACTTAGAATTGGCAGGTAAAACAGGCTTGGTGGCATAAATAGCATTAAACTGTTTGAACAATTCTTTTGCTTGTTCAGAGCTATCACAAATCACCATTCCACCAATGCTGTTATCTCCCCACGAAGAGCGGCTTTTTTCAAAGTCCTGAACGATGTAACTCAGCATAGGTTCTACGAATCTAGGATGGGCATAAGCTTGCTTTTTATCAATACTGCCTTGCAGCAACTCGACCTCTTGAAGAGCTTCACGCATTGCCATTACATAGTTACTAGCAATCTCTTCACGAATTAAACGTAAGGTATAGCCATCAGCAATTGACGCATTGTAGTAATACTTGTGGATGTAATTGCCAAAAATCTGTTTAGAGCTAAATGCTTTTGACTCTTTAGTTGGATCTTTATCCTTCTCCTCCAGAAGCAACGGAGTACCTGTTAAACCAATCTTAATTGCATTGGGATCTGACTGGGTAAGGTTGGCTAAGAAGCTACCTTTAGGGTTGTAGCTACGATGCACTTCATCTAAAAAGTAAACACGTTGGATATTAACGTCATAATCGACGGTTCGTAGAACACTAGGGTCATCTTCAAACTTCTGAATATTAACAACGGTGATCTCCGGCTTACCCGAGTCATTATGGATAACCTTAGTTGCCTTGATACTCTGAGCAAAAGCTTCTCTAGAGTTCACTGTATGAACCATTAACCCACGACTCGTAAATTCACGCTGTGCCTGAATAAGTAGATCAATCCGGTCAACAATAAAATAAAATTTAGGGATTATGTGTTGCTTTTGATAGTAATCGGTTAAGTGCCTTACGTTATAATAGGCCAGAGCCGTTTTTCCACTTCCCTGGGTGTGCCAAATAATGCCTTTCTTAATGCCTTCACTTAACTTACTTTCAATCGCTTTGGTCGCGAACAGCTGCGGATAGCGCATCACGTGTTTTTGTAGACCATCGGTCTCTTTAACGTACGCTAGCGAATATCTCAGCATGAACGCAAGGCGCTCTGGATTAAGAAGTGACGTGCATATTCTATTAGTTGGCGCATCATGGCCTTTGTTAGTGAGGAACTCAGGACTATGTTTAATAACAGTGTAGTTATTATCTTTTAGAACAAAGTTCTCAGTATCATCAGCTAAAGGCTTAAGTAGCTTAGTAAGATTAAGAACTTCTTCTTCTCGGAAGTAGTTGAAGGTAGGCTTTGTATAAGATGAACTCGCATAGAACGCCCCTTGAATAGGCTCGGGGCTACCATCATCGTACTCCATGTTATTAGAAAACAGCATGAGCTGAGTAATGTTAACGAAGCGTCTAAATTTGGGGTTTTGGAAACGTTCATTGATTCGTTTTCGTTCATCTAGAACACCATCTTTATTATTTGGTTTTTTCACCTCAATAAAGACTAAAGGCATACCATTAATGAGCAGAATGATATCTGGACGAAACTTTTCATCACCGTTCTTGTATGTAAGCTCTGTTACTACGTGTAGGCTATTTTTTGAGAAGTCATCAAAATCAATGAGCTTTGTACCGGAACGACTCGTCAGTTTTTCATAAAAAGCACGGCCAAGATCTTCATTGTCTAAGCTTAACTTTAAGTCATCCAAGCAGCGTTCAACATCTCCATCATCCACGCCAGGATTAATACGCTCAATCGACTCTTTGAAGATATCCGGGAAAATGTTGGTATCAGTGCACCAAGTAGCCTGCTTTAAAGATAAATACTTATACCCTAGGCGGGTAAGGTGCAATATGGTTGGTATCTTTACCCGTGTATCTTCGTTTTGTTTGGTCATGATGTTCCTGCTCTGAAGTAAAGCCTTCATTCAATCTAAATTCCAGCCACACAGAGAATATTTGAAAATCTATCACCTGACCACAATTAGGTGCATATATGAATCAATAACGTTAATCCTATCTCTTACCTGACCGTTGCAGGAACAACCAAATTAAAAACAAGACACTAGTTGGTTTTCATTCCACATCGCACCCTGCGAATCGCAACTTGCGATGTGGATAATCATGTCAGAATATTCAGGGGGAAATGAGCTAGTTAGTATCGAATTCATAACTGACGGGCATTCCTAATGCCAGCTAATGCTTCAATGATTTGTCTAGTGCTCAATCAACAATTTGATGAACTCAAGGCGTTCTGTTGGAGTTGTATATGTTGCTGATTGTCTGGTCGGTAGACATAATTTGATCAGTTTCTAGAAAACTTCTGGACAAAACGGTTTAGGGTTGCAGACCTAAACCGTACAGTTAGGATAAGTAGAATTTAGAGTTCTGTGAAGAACTGTACATAGATAGACAAAGTGATCGCCTAGAAAAGCAAAAAAGGCGCAATAGCGCCTTTTTGAAGGATTGGTCTCGAGCCTTCTCGGGATTAGACCTCAGCAGATAGGGGAGACCGTTTTTTTCGGAATCAATGGCTTAGTGAACCATTAATTAAAATACTTTATGATTGTGAGAGTATAACATTAAATTCTGAGAATTCAATTTTGAGATTAGATAAAGGGTTAGAAAGAAGCAAGTTTACTAAACGTGAGTTGTTCTTCATGGAGTGTTGGTTCAGCCTGTGTCATCTACATAGTTTGGATAATGACCGAGTCTCACATAACAACGTCCTAAACGCCACCAATGAGTTACTTCAACTCTACCTATTCAATGACAAGCATGGGAGTGTTGATAAGAGAGCTCTGGTGACACTGGAGATGGTTGAACTTATGGAGTCAGACCGTCAGCTTGAAAATGCTCTCCTCTTAGGGGTTCCCCAGCATATTTTAGCCTTGTGTGACAAAAAAATATTAAGAGATCCCACTAAATCTGCAGTTGAATGTCAGCGAGAGCTAGTGGTTAGTTTAGTTACTCAATTCAGAAGTCTTCTGATGGAGCACTATCGCTTTCTTGCTGCTGAAGATCTGGAGTATCTACTAAAAGCTGAACTTGGTGATAAAGAAACTGAAGAGAAAAGGTTTGAGAAAATCTACTCTGTCACGGAAGCACTAATCAGTCATGTTTTGACTCTAGGTATGACGGTTGCTGAATGTTTTATGCTGTACAAGAACTGCCTTAGCAGCGTTTCTACGTCGTTTGAGGAAGCTTTTTCTCTACTGAAGAAAAGTGTAACGAGAGCGCAGTCAATTTACCAAGTGTCTATCTTTTTGAGGAGCCAAAAGCTCTATGAACTTATTGGTAAAGGGAGATCGCGGAAGTATCAAGACAGTGTATTTTATACTCTCGATGAAGAGGACATCACTGCTGATGAGACACTACCTACTGATATCAAGAAGCGAAAAAAATCGCTAGTGCAGGTCGATATCGAAGTCAGTGCAATATCGATTTTTTCTGCCAGAACACAAGCAGAATTCTCACTGAATCAATCGTTAGACAGAATAACGTACATGGTAAAAAGAGAACCAATAGAAAGGTTGAATAGCTTTGGGGCAACTTTTCTTGATGGGAATGATAACGAAATTAAGAAGTTCTTCTACAACTTCGAGAAACCTTTACAGACATCTTTAGATCGATTGGGTGATGATGAGTTCGAGCTGTATATGGAAACAATGGATAGAGTGCAAAGGCAAGCGTCTAAAGAAACAATATCAAAAATTAATGCTGCTTTTCGTTACTTTCAAAATGGTGTTTCTGAAAGTAGTCAAGAGAGCCAACTAAGTTCTCTTTGGTCTGCTTTGGAGTCGATTACCCAAGGGGTCTCCAGTAAAGGAATGGGCAAAGATGAACATGTCCATTTCACAGTTTTACCATGTATTGCATTAGACTACCTAATAAAGCAGCTTTTTGCTCTCAAAGGGGTAAGTAAAAACCTTAACTGGAAGAACATCGAATTCGAAGGAAAAAGTGTTGAAATACAAACACTTAATTTAGGTAACCTGTATGCACTTCTTAAAAATCAACATGTAAAGCAAGAGATTGTCCAAAGGTTAGACGACTATCCATATGCTCAGTATAAATTCTCAAGGTTTATTGAGCTATGCCAATGCCCTTATAAGTTGGCACTAAAAATGGGGGAGCATAAAAATAAGGTTTCTATGCAGCTCAGTAGGCTTTATCGATTCAGAAACGCTATCGTACACAACTCTCAGACCGGTATGCGGCTAGATATTATACTCGCAAATTTAGAGCACTATTTACGTAGTACCCTTAACGCAATGATCTACACCATGCATCATGCGACTACTATCAGTTCTCCGGAAGAGGCATTCATTAGATATAGGCACATGTTCGAAGCTATTACAAATGAAATGAATCCACTTCAGGGGCTTACAAATAAGAGCGCAATTGAGGGCATGAAGAAGCAGATTGAAAATGGAAATGCACCTATACGAGACTCGTTACTGACGAAGTGGTTAGAGGTACATCAATAAACAAGATGTTTTAGATAGATTTGCTATAACGGGACAAAAAAGAAAAAGGTCTGATTGGTTACTAACCTCTCAGGCCTTTAAATTTGGCGACTCATCCCAAACTTGAACTGGGACTCGATTATGAGCTTAATCTAGTATTAGGAGCGGAGAAATGCTAACCAGAGAGCTTTTGACTAATTTCTGAATTTAACATTAGAAAAATCATGAAAGCTCACTAGGTTAACGTGAAGATATTTGTCGTCGCCAACAGCTAATGATGACCGTGTTGGCATGTCTCTGGACAGAGTAAGCTTGCCACATTCGGTTCTTAGCTTTAACCTAACGTTGAGAGCCTCGGGTATCCCTGCTTTTTCTTGGAGTTACTACTTACTGTCTGATCAGAAGTAATGGTATCGAATTGAACTTGGCTTAATTGCAAAGCAGACCACCGAGGACATACGATAGCCCGGCCCTCTTCCGCTTATAGAGTATTGACCACAGGTTACGCGTAATAGAGCCACTACAATTAGTGGCTCTTGTCGTTTCTGGCATTCGGAAAAAAAGCCCCTACGCCATCGTTAAGCTTACTTATAGTACTGATAACGTCGTTTAGAATTATGCTTCCAACTTTTTGCTAGGTCATGCACATACGCCGGATAGTCATCCCACGGGTTAGCCAAAGATCTTCCTCGCGCAGCCCGTAGTTTAATCGGGTACCCTCTGCACTCAATCATGTGAAGAAAGTAATAGCCCTTCTCCTGTTTTGTTGAAAAGTGCTTGTGGATTCCACTGCGAATGCTGGGATAAAAGCCCCAAAGATATTGACGCTGGTATTTAATTCGTTTTCGGTACTGCTGTTTCAGTTTTTTCATTTACCCTCCTGGCTTACATTACCTAGAAGGGGTCCTTTGCAAAGTAATTCATTTCATCACCTCAACGTACTTATCATAAATCTAGCCCATGCTTTCCCCCGATCACATGGAGGTAAAAGCCGAAATCACTCTCTGTTTAAATGCACCAAGCCGCAATTCATCAAACGTCCCTAGTGTTCCATAAAGGTTGTTTGAATTGCCCGTACGGCTTTCCCAGGATACTGTTGTGTCGATACTATTTAGAGGCTCTCTCGAAAGCTTAGCACTTAAATTATTCTGTCGATTAACTAGCTCTGTCTCCATTGGTTTTCCCATATTCACATAGATACAAGATTCTGGAATATCATCTTCAATACGCTCTGCAAACTGAATGAGGTTTTGTTCCGCAAACGTAAATAGCCATGCTTGCCTAGCCATGGAAGAGTCTATACGAAGAATACGTCCTAGTACTTGTCTGAAATATAATTCCGTTTTGACAGAACTCATATGGCAGCACACTTGGAGTCTAGGTATGTCTGTCCCCTCACTTATCATTCCGACACTAACAATCCATTGAGAGTCACCTTGTCGATAACGGTCTATTTCTGCGAGTGGTTCTTCATGCCTATAAGTGACAATTGAAACGGTTTGGCCAAACTTTAAAGAAAGTATATCTTTGATAGCTTGAGCATGTTGAACCGACGCAGCAACAACTAATCCACCGGCATTGGAAGAGTCAATACGTATTTTTGCTAGCCGATCACATCCTAAACCGAGTAAATACTCCATCGCTTCTTGGTTATGTATCACACTCTGATAAGACGCTTTCGTCTGTTTAAGCATCTCTAAGATCGATGAAAATGACTCCACTTTTTCGCTACTACAGACAGACAATTGCTCATTATCAACCAATACAATATTAGGTGCTCTACAGACACCATCATCAATAGCCTGTTTAAGGGTGTACTGGAAGTCGACAAGGAGCTGTCCGTCTGGGTCACTGTATTCACCCATAACAATAGGTAAAGAGTCAGAGCGCCACGGAGTCCCCGACATCGCAAGAGTATAGGTCGCTAGTCCCTGAATCTTAGTGAGCACTTGCTGCCCCCAGACGTTCGCATTTTCAAGCTCAGTCCCAGAACAATGGTGGATCTCATCAAATACAACAAACACTCGATGATTACGTAACGTCTCCCAAAATTCATCGTTAAGAAATTGAATGGATTGATATGTTAACGACTGTCCGATAGAGCCTAGACCACCGTTAAAAGTGCAACTAAGAGTCTGAGAAAAGGTTTTTTTGATTCCCTCAGAAACCGTTAAAGATGGAGAGAAGCACAATACAAGATCGACCATATCATCATTAAGTAATCTTGATGCGACAGTTGCAGCGAGCACCGTTTTTCCAGAACCAGGCGTTGCTTGGCAAAAGAAGTGTTGCCGGTTTCCTCTGAACTTCTGCAACGCATCTTCAGAACATTCAACCTGCCACTGCCTCAACACGGTTGATTGCCCTCAGAAAGAGTTTTAAGAACATTCTCTAATCCATTCATCTTTCCAAGTAAGTGCGCAGAGCGTTCTCTTGCATGTTGTAACAATGGCATTAATCGGCTCTCGAGTTCAGGAAACCGACACCTTAATGATTGATATTCATCTATTTCACCAAGAACGAGCTCCAATTCACCTTTGTATTCATTACTCTCTCGAAATAACACGGAATAATCCGGTGTAGTCTGTTTTGTAGAAGCTTCTCGTTCAACTTTTCTTCGGGGCGCGGCTTCAAGCTCCATAAATTGCTCAGTTTGAAAGTATCTTTTGTTTCTTCCTTCTCCTTCACTGCGCAGCCAACCCCTTTGTTGGTATTGCCATATTTGCCGATAAACCTTCTTCCGAGCTTCATCAAGGTTTTGTGTACCATCCCCATCATTTAATGAAGCATCCCTTGCCTCTATAACAGAAAAACCATCCATTCTTTTTTCAATCAACAGCTTAAACATTACCGCACTGATTCTAGTAGAACGTTTCACTTACTGCCTACACCATTCAAAAATACTAAGGATTGCTTAGTATACATAAATCAGTAAAACTAAGAAAATCTTAGTTACATAGAGCCTATTAATATGAATTCTAAATGTCGATCGACAACCCTATTCCTGTGCGGCTCAAAGAAGTTCGCAAAAAAGCAAAGATCTCCCAAAAAGAATTGGGGATGCGTATTGGTATCGATGAAAGTTCGGCTAGTGCGCGAATGAATCAGTATGAGAAAGGGAAACACACTCCAGATATCAGTACATTAAAGAAAATGGCTGACGAACTTGGCGTACCTTTAAACTACTTTTTTTGTGAGGATGAAAGCTCGGCAGAACTAGTTTGCCTGATAGCAAAAATGAGTAAGGCTGAAAAGCAGAAGCTCATCAGCCTTATAGGTGAAAATATTCAAGATATTGAAAGTAAATAAGTCTTATGCGTTTTGGCCTGCGACCCAACCAGACGACCAAGCCCATTGGAAGTTAAACCCTCCAAGGTGACCTGTCACATCAACACACTCACCAATAAAGTAAAGCCCTGGTATATCTCTAGCTTCCATTGTTTTAGACGATAAATAATTGGTGTCAACACCACCAATGGTCGCTTCTGCTGTTCTATACCCTTCAGTCCCATTAGGTTTAATTTCCCAAGAGTGAAGAGCAGAGCTAATATTCTCTATCTCCCGTTTATTCAATTGGCGAAGTGGTTTATTTTCAAACACATTAAGTTCGATAAAATACTCGACAAGGCGTTTAGGTAACACTTTAGACAGCGTTGTTTTAACCTCTTGTGCAGGGTTGTTTTCTGCTGCTTTTTCAATCAGTTCAATAGCGTTCAAACCAGGTAGCCAATCAACTTGAACTACATCGCCAGAGTTCCAATACGAAGAAATTTGCAATACTGATGGGCCAGAGATACCTCGGTGAGTAAATAAAAGAGCTTCTAGGAACTCTTGATTGTTGCAGCTAATTCGGACAGGGAGAGCAGTTCCAGTTAATTCTGTTAACCCTTTTTCTCGACCATCTAATGTGAACGGTACCAAGGCTGCTTGAGGAGAAACAACCCCTAAACCAAACTGTTCAGCGACTTTCCAGCCCAAAGGGGTTGCACCTAAACGTGGCATTGAAAGTCCACCCGTTGCGACAACCAAAGACTTACAATTAAAAATTCCATTGGAAGTCTCTACTTTAAAATTGTTATCTGCTACACGTTCAATTGAAGTAATTTCACATTGGTACTTATATTTCACATTACCAGTTTCATCACACTCATTAATTAGCATTTTTACGATATCTTTCGAGTCATGATCATTAACACAAAACAATTGCCCATGATCACGCTCTTCAAACTCAATACCATGCTTGTAGATCATCGAAATGAAATCCCAATTGGTATATTGAGCCAGTGCAGATTTAACAAAGTGGGGGTTTTGACTTAAAAAGTTTTTTGCTGTGACATCATAGTTGGTAAAGTTACAACGCCCACCTCCAGCAATAAGAATCTTACGACCAGGCCGTTTACCATGATCAAGCACAAGAACTGAACGCCCGCGTTGACCTGCACTAGCTGCGCACATTAAACCGGCAGCGCCTGCTCCAATAACAATAACATCTGACTGAATAGCTGACATGAAATAAGACTCTTAGGGCTATGAAGTGATAAATAAAAGAGCGACATAGTACGGAAAAAGGCATTCACCAGCAACAAGCTCACGCAGGTATCAACACACCTAGTTACTTATCAACTAGAAGGTTCGACTCTTCTTCAATCGCATTCAAGTTTTCTATTATAGGTTTTAAATCAGCCTCACTATAATTTAGCCCCTTTATCTGCGCTTTAGCATCACTCACCAGTTTCGATATTGCACTAAAACGTGAGTGTAAATTCTTCATTTGATAAGCATACTCGAAGACATCTAGCTCTTCCCATGCTAGATCAATATATTCGTTCAAGCTTTTATGGTCTTTATGATCAGTGAAACTAGCAACTTTCTTAAGAATGGTTTCATAATCTTTGTCATTAAAACTATGAGCACTCTTCAAAGGGTTTTTATCCATGAAAGAAACAAGATGTAGCTTAACCATGTTGGTTACAAAACGATGTCTAAACATACTTTGACAGGTTTTAGTCACGATACCAGCTCTCAAGCTCAATCGATTAAAATCCATATAAGCTGCAGACTGTTTTACAGATTTAGCTGTCTCTGAATTTAGATATATAAAATCATCCACCTCAGACTCACTAGATATAAGCTCATACTTTATTAACCTCTTGATGAACTTATCTCTATGCATTGACATAAAAATCTCGAGCCTCATCGCAACACTACGCTCTATGGGAATTATGCGAAATCGTGCCTCTTCACGTTTGTATGTAGGAATTTCAAGTTTTGCATCTTCAATGTGTTCTACATTCGAACTATAGGGAATTCGAACAAGTTCTATTGGTCTCAATCCCGTAGCTTCAAGCAATTCAAGCTGAATACGCCTTCTGTGGTACATATAATCAAGGTGATCTTCTTGGTCTTCCTTGTCAAAAAGTTGAAGTAAATGGTCATTTAGCCGCATCACACCCCTTTCGCAATTCAATGTATCCCATAACCTCTTTATGACAGAGGCGGCAATAGCGGTTTTTGGCTTCGTTGCTGAAGTTGGTAAACGTGTAGGAAAAACTTCGGACGGTCCAAAATTTCGACCTTCCCGGCCTCTTTTTTGAATTATTTTGAGCTTAACTTGATACCTTTGCTTTGGTCTATCAACACCGATAATGTATTGAGTTGGGTAATGCTCAGCTTGAAGCCATTTCAGAAAGGCTACAAACTTAGGAAGAATTATAAGCCTAATAGTGTCGTTGTTACGTGCACGCGTTAACCCATCCGATTTCTTTTCAGCAACCAACTCACTGACTAACTCATCGATATGTATTGTTGTTAGATCCCAAAATTCAACGTTCTTCTTATAACAATAACGGACCAGATGAGATAGTGCAGAGGCATAAGTGCCAACTGTCCCCCCATCTTCTCGAGTAATTGTTACTGCACCTTCAGAAACTAAGTGCGCAAGATACATTTCAACAGGAAAGCAAGTTGTTCCATCAGGCCAACGAAACTGGTAAATACCCTCAGATATATCTTTATTTGTTAAGACTTCACCTGAGCTCTCATCAAAACGAAGTATTGAAGGAAACTCCACATCAGAAATGAAGGTGTATAGTTGACTTTTATTTTTCATTATCAACCTCTTTCTTTAACCCGAAATAATCTGCATACAAATTTTTATGCTTGTTGTATTCAAGAGCATTTCCATTCGAGTTTGCAAGTAAATCAAGTACTAAACGATTAAGGTCGTTATAAGCCCTAACCAAAATAGCTTGGTCGCGTTGCAAGTTATCAATATGTTGCTTAGCTTCCTCCATCGGTGTCAGGTTTGGTCCTTCATTACTTGACTCTAAAGGGATATTTTTATGCCTTTTTATTAGCTCCTTTCTAAGGTTGTCAACGACTTCATAACCATTGAGGTTCCCTTCACATTGAATATAGTCTGTACAATACTTCTTGAAGGAGTTCAGAGACATCCCTTCAATGCCTCTTCCCTTACGCTTAAGATTGGCAAGGCTTTCTTGACGATCACATTTCGAGATTAGCCATGTATAAGTATTAGAGTTGTCATTGATAGCTTTTTTCATCTCACTGTATAGATTAATGACTGACTGAGCTTTTCTATTTAACATTACTTTCCTCCTCATCACCTTTGGTTACTTGGAAAGCAACTTTTGCTTTTTCAATCAAGCCATTACGCTCACTAATACTATAGAAAACAATCGAAAACTTACCTTTTCTCAAGCGAAGCGCTATGTAGGCTGCAAGATCATCCTCAGGGATTGATGTATAATCTTTAACCTTAAAGTGCTCACAAACAAGCCTATATAGTTCCTCTGTATTTTCCATTTCAAGTAAAGAACTTTGTTCATGAAAGTAGGTGACTTGTTGACGAGCATAATCAGCTTCAATCTCTGTCATTTCAGAGCCTGGACTGTTGGATTCAATATAAGAAAGGATATGTTCTGAGTTAGCATGACCTGCGATCCATCGGCATGCATCGATTGAGGAATGTTTAAAAGACCAAAAGAATGTCAGTAAAAATGTTTTCCTCATCTCGTGAACATTAATATACCAACGTCGACCATACTCATCGACAGTCGTCTGATAGTAATCACAAAATCGCTCCAGAGCTCCAATGATCAAATCTGAACCGAGGATACTTCCCATTCTATTATCTGAACCTGTATTTAATTGATAAAGCAGGTAACCCGACTCCCGCTTACTCACTTCATAAGCAAATTTCTGTGTGATTTTGTTGAGTTTTTGTAAGGTCTGAATCGCTCTTGCTGTAATCTTAGGGATCGGTTTAGCTGTTTCAGGAAGTTGGTCATTCACTCCAGACTTCATGAGAGAATGAACCATCCAGTAACCGTCTCCTTCTTTGTGAAATAAACAGTTATATGGCAAGCGAACAATTTCTTCCATGCGAATCGGTTTCAAGCCCGCAATCAAAATAAAACAAGACGCTTTCAATAACTCTAAGAGACATACAAAAGATAATCCGGTTCGATCTCCATTCATTTTATTCTTTGAGTACTCTTTAAACTCTTCATCAAGACGAGAGAAGCTCACTATATTAAAGTGGTTTTTGATCTCACTAGGCAGCAGTGATTTCAATACATCAATTTTTTTGTAGTTGTAATTATTGTCTCTATCCAAGTGCCCCTTAATCTCGAGTTCTGTTAACAAAGTCTCATAAAACTGAACGATGTTATCTGCATGATTAATTATCATATCGATAGACTTATTAAGAGTAAGTAGACTGGTTTCTAAAGGTATCCAAGGTGTGTGCTTTGTAGGTGTCGATATCCTAGAAATGTAGGCTGAAAGCTCCCCAATCCTTATTGCGTCAGGATTTGGTAAAAAAGCTTTAAACATATCCCAATACTGAAAACCTTTTCGGAAAAGCGTAACAATTGCTACTGCTGTTGTGTCTGTATATGTTTTTCCTCTTACATCTTTCATTAATGGGGTTCGGTGGGATGGAAAGTCAGTATATTGATTTACTGGCAATAAGACCTGGTTGTTTTGCTCAAGTAGATCCGGCTCGAACTGCCTAAAGAACAAAGTTCCAGCATGCCCATAGGCATCTTGTGCAGAGAGAGAGGTGTTTTTATAGAAACTTTGTCTATCAACCACCTTTTTCCCATGGCCGTTATCTCTATATAACTCGTTACTTTCAAAAAACGAAATGCCCTCTTTTATCGCTTTTTCATCTAACGTCAAAGGATCAACATGATGGTCTAGATGTAGACCAATCTCAGCCATCAAACGATGACCAAAGCGAAGAGCGCCGAATGAGCCACCAGATATAATTTCCTTTAAAAACAATTTTATATCTGATTGTGATAATTTAGAAAAGCCATGTTTGCTCGGTTCGAACTTGTCTTTATGAAGATACAGCCAGTTGACGAAGGTTAATATTCTTGACCCCATATGCTGAACCGATATTGAAGCCATTCTTTCTTGGTTAATAGGATCATCAACTATTAAAAAGAACCACTTTTGTAACTGATGTAAGAAAGACTGGTTAACTATATCCGTGAGGGCTGTTCCATCAGGCAACCGTCTATTCCAGTTAACACTGACTGTATAACGGTACATCTCTCCTGTTTTTTTCAGTCGTTCTTTATTGTTTTTTCTAGTTTTTGATGTTCTAACAACCCACTTTTCAGCATGAATATCCGAAAGCAACCACTGTGCTTTGTACTCCGTATAAACAAGGTTATCTATAGCATCAAAAGCCGAAAGAAAATCTACGATTTCAGCTTTCAAATGTGCTTGATTTGATCCGATATGAACATTAATAGGCTTCATTGCTCTTTCCCTTTAGATACAAATAAATCGCCCCAGCTTGTCTTATTCAATAGCTTGGTTGCCTGTTCGGTAGCTCTTATGTGTATTTGACTAATGCGTGATTCTTTACTTGTCGGAAGGAAATTGATGAGATGGTTTGCAAGTGTAATAAAAGCAAGAGGTGATAGCTGAGTTGCATCGTCTACTATCGATAAATCCTTTGAACTCACCGAACTATTTAGTGCGGCTAGTCGGTAGAGGTATAGTGCAGTCAGAACATTTTCAGAAAGAGGAACATCTAATGTTCCTTTCACCTCACTGCTTACTCCTTCCGAAGATAGACTACGTAAATACTCAATAAGAGGACTTTTATTACCCTCGTCTTCTAGGAGCGTCAGAAGAAAGTGATGTATTTCTTGCCAAGAATTAAAATCGACAGCCTCAAGACAGTAACCTTCCTTGAAGGTTGCTGCAACGATAAGTAGATTCTGAAACCGTCGAACTAATCTTGTATTGTATTGAGCGATCAAAGGCTCAGGAATATAGTACTTAAGAGCAACTTTCTGTGTGTTTCCCAAAATTCGAGAAGCTGAAGCTATCGAACCAGTTCTGAACCACTCTAAAACACCTTCAGACGCTCGGATCTTAGAGTGATTTATGGCGCCCGGCCCTAACCCAATACCAAATAATGAAGGGAAGTGGCTTGATAAGTGTATCTGCTTATGACCTAGCTCAATTGAGCGTTTAGATTCGGATCCTGTTATGATTTTATCCACCTTACAAGAGTCAGGATTAACTAGTCCTTTACTCTTTCGGGAGTAAGCCAAAAATAGGAAATTTTCTTGTTTCTTATTTTTTATTAAATGCAGGTGTTTTTTACGGATTTCATGAAGAAATTCAATGATCTCTAAGCTAACGTCATCAAGGTTTTCTTTTTTCATATCTGACGCGCGAGCTTTAGTAATAGAGAACGACATCCCTAAATCATCAAGCTCCAATAAAGGTTTATTATCTGTATATTTAACCTTAGCTTGCAACAATGATATGTAGGTAAATTTGGGGTTTAGCATCATCAAGAGTGCAATCAAACAACCAATATCAGCATTACGAATGTAACCAAAACACCAATCAAAACGATGTGAAATATCGATATTATCAGTAGATTCAAAACCTAACTTAGGTAAGCATCTAACCGCATCGCTGGTGAATGCCCGATCTGATAATGAGCTGGGTAATTTAGCTTTGGGTAAATCTTGTAGCTTAAAAATGCCATTACATTCCGAACCAACTACATACATGAATAGCATTGAACCAAATAATGACGTTGGATTGGCTATATGTCTTCTACGCGGAGGTTTTGGTTTTCCATCTTTTCCTAAGTCATTCCGGTCATAGGAAAAGTCATAGAGATCACTATTTATATAACGAGCCAATAATTGGGGGTGCTTTTTAGGGAATTCTTCCATCAAAGACTGAGCAAAGTCATAATGTAATTTAATAGCTTGCCAATATTTTAGTAGGCAATCATGCAATGCATTCCTTGAACGCTTCAAATCAAACTGTATTTCATCAAGGTATTCGACATCACTTCTAGAAAGAGAAATTGGAACTAAGACATTGTTAATGGTGTCATCAACTTTAACTTCAGTCGCTTTTTTTTCACCGATCAGCACAGCCTTAAAGCTACTTTTCTTAGTAAGTTCACCTGTCTTTTTCATTCTAGGGATAATCACGTGGGGAGGTATAACGTCTCGATCCTTCAAGAACACTAAGAAAGGTTTGAGGTTCTTATTCCACTCATCAACACGAGTAGATAACGCCTTGTTGTTTGAGGATACTAGTGTCTTAGCATACGCTTGCTTCACTAGTTCGCGCCACTCTGTGGCATTAGTTGGTAGGCAGTCTATGCATATATATTCGAATGTTGCATAGAGTGTACTGTTGATACGTTTAATCCAAGACACATAAGATGCAGATCTCTTGCCTTGACAATAAAGAATCATTAGCTCAGATAAGACATCTCTATCTTTAAGCTGAAGGTGATAAGTTGAAAGCTCAATGAATCGATCGATTCCACGATCGCAAGTATAGTTAAAGCCTGGTTTACCGTTTTGGACATGATATTTCATGAACCCACCTAATTGTCATTATTTTAATCAAAAATAAACACTTAAAAATCAAGCAATATCATTATAGAACATATGCTTAAATTAAGTATTAACTCCGATTTTGACAACTTAGTGTGTTAGGAATATTACCGTTCGATAACCTTCAGTGCCATTTGGTGCAATTTTCCAGTTCTCTAGGTGCTCAACGATGCCACTAAGCTGCTTTTCATTGAACTGCTTAAGCGGCTTGTCTTCCAACTCTTTACGGTCAATCAACACTTCCACAAAACGCTTCGGTAATGCTTTAGCTAAGGTATTTTTCAGGCTCTGATTTGGGTGCTTCTCGCGAGAGTTAGCCAGTAACTCCGCCACATCCACTTCTGGTACTAGATTAATCGAAACCGATTGACCCGCTTTCCAGAACGAAGAAATTTGCAATACCGAAGGGCCAGATAAGCCGCGGTGAGTAAACAGCAACGCTTCTTTGAATAAGGTACCGTCTTGCGCTGTGATCTCCGCAGGAATCGCGATTCCTGAAAGCTCAGCGAAAGCTTCTTTGTCTTCTTTATGCAGAGTAAATGGCACTAGACCCGCAGTCGTCGGCATCACAGACAAACCAAACTGCTCAGCAATCTTATAGCCAAATGGGGTTGCGCCTAGTTTAGGCATCGACAAACCACCCGTTGCTACAACAAGTGAGTCACACTCAACTTCGTCGGTATTAAGGTGCATCTTAAAGCCAGCGTCTGTTTTTTCGATTGAGTGAACATCACAACGGTAGCGCTGTTCAACTTTCGCCTGCTGACACTCTTCAAGCAACATACTCACAATGTCTTTTGCCGTATGGTCATTGACACAGAACAGTTGGCCATGATCGCGCTCTTCGAACTCAATGCCGTACTTGCTCACCATCGAGATAAAATCCCAGTTGGTGTATTGAGATAAAGCAGACTTCACGAAGTGAGGGTTGTTACATAGGAAGTTGTTGGCTGAAACATCATAGTTAGTGAAATTACAACGGCCGCCACCTGAGATTAAAATTTTTCTGCCTGGTTTCTTTGCATGATCAACCACCAGCACTCGTCGGCCGCGTTTTCCCGCTTCCGCAGCACACATTAAGCCCGCGGCGCCCGCACCAATTACGATTACATCAAACTTTTCACTCATTGGGGTTCTGCTTTCTTCACTTTTGCACCCCGAGTACGCCCTGTTCTCGACATGCCATCAATAAAAAAGGATGTGCATAAACAGCACACCCTTACTAATTGCTCGCTATTTTAGCGGCAATTTTAAACTTTGCAATTGATGTTCAATTGTACAATTTGCAGACAGCAGCAAACCACTACTTGGCTCAGCGAATCAACAACCGAAGCTTTACACCAAAAACCTAAGCTCTACTTCACACGAACTAAATAACTTAGACGATGAAAGAAGACAGCAAGGTGACACCTAACAGAGCAGAAGAGAGTATGAATAACTGTCTTACACGATCACACTTCGACGTAAAAACTTCGTCGTGATGATGGTGATACTCTTTGCTTTTGATGTAACTGAACAAGCGAACCTGTTTGGTCATATTGCCGTGAGTTGTGAAGAATCCACCTCCGTCTACTTGTTGATAAAGTAGAGGATGTGCTTCTCGCATTATATAAATGAGTGTTCTTAGCGCAGTAAAATAACGCGCCCAGTTCACGCAAGTCACAACCATTAGTGCAAATAGAATAGTGTCGCCGCTGATCATCCTTTCCTCCCTACATCTTCATAAGAAAACTCAAAAGAAAAAGATAATCAGTGTCTTTCTCGTACTACCTAAACGGCAGGAGCTTCCATAATTGAAGATGAACCATCTTTTGCCAATTGCGCTAGGTCTTTATCAATAAAGAACAGTGCTTTACCGTCTTCACCAACAAGCTCTAGCTTATCCAATACACCTTTAAACAACTTCTCTTCTTCGTGTTGCTCTGCAACGTACCATTGCAGGAAGTTAAAGGTTGAGTAATCTTGTGTGCTGAAAGCAACGTGAGCCAGTTTGTTGATCTGTTGAGTAATCATTTGCTCATGTTCGTAAGTTTCACGGAACACAGCCCCAAGGCTATCAAATTCATGTTTTGGCGCTTCAATCGCACCTAAAATTGGCATTGCACCTGTCTCACTTACGTAAGTAAAAAGACGCTGCATATGTTCCATTTCTTCTACTGCATGAACACGCAGAAACTCTGCTGCACCTTCAAATCCTTTGTCTTCACACCAAGCACTCATTTGTAAGTATAGGTTGGATGAGAAAAATTCTAGATTAATTTGCTCGTTCAGTTGCTCTACCATAGTTTTTGATAGCATTTAAGACTCCTAATTACATCTTCAGTTTTCTCTACTATATCACTATTTTATCAATATCTCGCAGACCATTAGTTAACCAATATTTCGAGCAAACATTACGCAAGACAGTGGATATGAGATCACTTCAGCAAAAAAAGCCATTGCATAGTGCTAGTCTTTAGTTAAGCAATGAATAGAGGAGATAGCGGTATGAGTTACAAACATATTTTGGTCGCAGTCGATTTATCAGATGACAGCAAATTACTTGTGGATAAAGCGGTAGCATTGGCTAAGCCATTGGAAGCCAAAGTCTCTTTTATCCATATCGATATTAATTATGCAGAGCTCTATACTGGCCTAATTGATATCAACATGGCAGAAACCCAGCACAACGCGATGGAAGCATCTCGAGTTCAGCTACAAAATTTTGCAGAACACGCTCAATACCCTATTACCCACACCTTAGTGGGCAGCGGCGACTTGAGTCATGAGCTGTGTGACACCATCAACGAGTTCAATGTTGATTTGGTGGTTTGCGGTCACCATCAAGACTTCTGGAGCAAACTGCTCTCTTCAACACGACAACTGATCAATGCCTCGCCGGTTGATATGCTGGTCGTGCCTCTAAGAGATTCAGAAGACTAATGAATTAAGGTTAGGTAACATACAGCTCATATCTTATTAACGAAGTTTTTATATGAGCTATTTAGCTAGTGTTACCCTCTTATGGGCCTTCTCTTTTAGCCTGATCGGCGTTTACCTTGCTGGTCAGGTTGATTCTTGGTTCTCTGTATTAATGCGTGTTGCCCTTGCTGGCATTGTATTTCTTCCTTTCCTGAAGTTTCGAGGTATCTCGCGTAAGCTGATCGCTAAGTTGATGGCTATTGGTGGTATCCAGCTTGGGCTGATGTACTGCTTCTATTACCAGTCTTTCTTGCTGCTATCCGTTCCTGAAGTCCTTCTGTTTACCGTTTTTACCCCAATTTACGTCACGCTTATTTATGACTTCCTCAAAGGGCAATTCTCTCCGTGGTATTTAGTGACAGCGGCGATTGCTGTATTGGGAGCTGTATTCATTAAATTCGCGGGTATCAACGAAAACTTTTTAGTCGGTTTCCTCGTAGTCCAAGGTGCAAACCTGTGCTTTGCTATCGGCCAAGTTGCTTACAAAGTAGTGATGGAGAAGGAATCGACAGAGTTACCTCAGCGCACAGTATTTGGTTACTTCTATTTGGGTGCGTTGTGCGTCGCTTCGGTTGCTTTCATACTCTTAGGTAACCCTGAGAAGCTGCCAACAACCACTCTTCAATGGGGCATCCTGATTTACCTTGGCTTGATTGCTTCGGGGCTAGGTTACTTTATGTGGAATAAAGGTGCATGCATGGTGAATGCTGGTGCACTGGCTGTAATGAACAACGCCTTAGTTCCAGCCGGCCTTGTGGTGAACATCCTGATTTGGAACAGAGACGTCGATTTGGTTCGATTGGCCATTGGCGGCGCGGTTATCTTGTTCTCTCTGTTCGTCAACGAGACATGGGTGAAAAAGCGTGTTGCGAGATCCACAAGCAACGCCTAACCGCTTTCACCGAGCTAAGTGAACTAAACTAAGCCAAATGAACAGAGCTCAATGAATTGGCTCGGATAACCCCAAAAAGCAAAAGAGCGACCTAATAAGGTCGCTCTTTTTTAATCATCGTTGCAGCAATAAGCTATTTGTATCAGTTTCAGTGAATGTGACTATGGCTCACTACCTGAGTCTTGGTTTCAGTGAAAGCTACGTCATCAAGTTGTAGGTTGATACGTTCAAGGTCGCTTTCCAGTTTTTGACTTTTCTTAAACAGCTTTTGCTGCTTCTTAATCATCTTCGCGAGCTTTTTGTTGTACTTCTCTTGTTTCTTCGCCGCTTTCTTCGCTTGTTTGAGTTCAGCTTTCTCATCGCCGCTCGCCTTCGCCATCAGTTTTTTCAGCTTGGCTTTTTTCAACGCGACTTTATCCGCTTTTTCTACGATAGCAGGATCAAAGATTTGTACCGTTGGCTCAACGCTGTCCATTACCTCGATAAGAGAAACTTCTGGAGTTGGCAATGTTTCAGCAAGTAGACCACACGCGACTTTTTCTTCAGCGGGTTTATTCTGACAATCAATCGGTGGGATGGCTGTTGGTTTGCATAGATTCGCTTGATCCGACGATGAGCGCGCACAAGAGCGGCACACGAACTTTGGTTCAGTCACCAAACTGTGGATTTCTCCCAAGTGCTCGGTGATATCTCGACGGTTTAACTTACAAAAGCGTTTAGCCATGCTACAACTCCAGCTAAGAATAATAATGATTCTTAGTTAGATATACATCCGTAACGCGACTATCGCAAGTGTTAAATGGTGATTTATCGTATTTATGACGGGAAATTTTCTTAGCGTGTTCTAAGTTATTGATGCTTTAACTGAGCAACTGATGTCTTAACTAGGTCATTGATGCTTTCACATACACATCAAAACGGTTTTTTTTAGTTTCGATCACCATGCTCGGTTTTTGCTCGTCTAACCATGCTGCGTAATCCGGTCTTTTGACCACAACGCGCTTCGTTGCCAGCTTCATCGCAGGCTCAAACAAACCATCGGCATCCAGATCGGCACCCACCAACGATTGGAATACGCGCATCTCTTTCTTAACCAAAGCCGACTTCTTCTTGTTCTCTGGGTGTGGGTACATTGGATCGAGGTACACCACATCAGGCTGTTCGAAGTGAGGGTCGTTGCTAAGTTTATCCAGCGCGTCGTGACTTGAAGCGTGAATCAACTTCATACGTTCGCTAACCCAACAGCCGATGTCTGGGTCTTTTTGCGCTCGCAGCAAACCATCATCAAGCAGTGCTGCGACAACTGGATGTCGCTCGACCATCTGCACTTTACAGCCCAACGAAGCCAATACAAACGCGTCACGCCCTAAGCCTGCCGTACCATCAAGAATAGTTGGCGTTGCGCCTTTGTTTAAACCCGCTGCTTTGGCAATTGCCTGACCTTTACCGCCACCAAACTTACGTCTATGGCCAACCGCTCCGCCGACTAAATCAACAAAAATAGCGCCAAGCTTAGGTTCATCGACTTTACGTAGCTCAAGTCGCTCGCAAGTCAGTACCAAAGCAAAATCGCTGTTTTCATCATGAGATAAATTCCAACGGGTCGCTAAGTCATTTAAATGATCGATTTGGGTAGCATCTTCGCAAATCAGTTGTAGTTGCAAGGTCGTCTCCAACAGACAGTAGTATTCAAAACAAAAGAGGCAACCAGTTTACCTGATTGCCTCAACAATACATATTAACGGTGAAAAGTATTCACAGCTAAAGTTGTCTTACCTAAACCAATTACTCTATCTCTCTTCTTGCCTTAGCTCTTCAACAAGCTCAGCCAGTGGCTTCGGTCGACCAATAACATAGCCCTGAGCATAGTTAACACCGAGTTCAATCAACTTATCGAGAACCTGAGTATTTTCAACAAATTCAGCCACCGTGTGCTTGCCCATCTGCTTCGCTAAATCATTGATCGAACGAACCATCACATAGTCCATCTCGTTAACATCAATATCACGCACAAATAGGCCATCAATTTTCACAATATCAACGGGTAATGCCTTCAGATATCCGAATGACGACAAGCCTGAACCAAAATCATCCAGAGCAATCAAACAGCCGAGCTCTTTAATTCGAGTAAAGAACTTGATTGCCTGCTTCATATTACTCATGGCGGCCGTTTCAGTGATCTCTAAACAAATCTTATGGCAAGGCACTGATGAGTTCGCCAAACTTTCAATCAAGAATTCAACAAACTCTCGGTTACCCATCGAGTGACCAGAAAGGTTGATTGAACACATCCCCAAATCATCAACGAGATGTGGGCGTTGCTCCAACCAATTCAACGTTTGACTGACGACTTGGCGATCAATCAAATGCGCGATGTTATAGCGCTCAGAGGCTGGCATGAAGATCCCCGGTGAAATGTACTCACCTTGGACGTTCTTGATCCTCACCAGTATCTCAAAGTGCATTTTGTTGCTATTTTCCTCTAGGCCAAGAATACGTTGAGCAAACAGCTCTAAACGATCATTAGCTAAGGCTTCATGTACCAAGTTAACGCATTCCATTTCTAAATGGCGGCGGCGAAGATCTTCATCATCTAGATGATAAAGGTGATAACGATTACGACCTTCCTCTTTAGCGGCATGGCAAGCGGCATCTGCCTGTGCATGCACCATTTGTGATGAAGCGGCAGTATGATCAATCAATCGAATTCCGATAGAACAGGTAAGATTGAGATGAATATCACCCCATAAGAATGGATTCTCACTCATCATAGATATAATACTGTGACAGACATTAACAGCATCTCGCTCAGTACAGTCTTTGATTAATACCGCAAACTCATCTCCCCCCATTCGAGCTAAAACAGCATTATAAGGAAGCACATCTTCTATCAGATTAGCGCTAAATATGATCGCGGCATCACCCGCTTCATGCCCTGCTGTATCGTTCAGTACCTTCAATTGGTCCAAATCTAAGAACAACATCGCATGAGTTCTCATATGACTCTCGACCTCTTTCAGCGCCTTTTGTAGCTCTTGCTCAAAGTGGTTGCGGTTGAAAGTGTCAGTAAGCAGGTCATAACGCGCTTGGTACTCTAACTTTTCAGAAAGTTCGCGGGTTTCAGTAATATCCTCTCCAACAATCAACAGCTGACCCGAGTCGACCAGTGGACGAATATTTTCACGAATCCAGATCGTTCTACCATCCACATGACGATACTCGATATCACGACGCCACACGCCGCGAATTTTGTGCTGTGGTTGCAACAAGATATGACGAGGAATCATCGCGTTTTCATCCACATAGAACTCTCTAGGACGATGTCCCAAAAGCTGATCAAGTGGATAGCCTAGTAACTCTTCAGCAAACTGGTTCACTTGCTGAATACGATTATTGACATCCAGTGTAATCATCATCACCGGCTGCTTGTCGTAATACAGTTTGAGATTCGCTTCACGTTGGAACAATTTGTTCTCAGCAAGCTTTCGCGAGGTAACATCACGAGCTTCAAATAGGAACTGAATCGTGTCCTCTTCACTGCTCGGCATCGGCTTCAAAGAGATATCTAGCACCATTCCACCACGATCACGGCACCATACCTCAGCCTCAAATCGTAGGGTTGGATACTCATCCCTTTCAGCAAAGTATTCCTTCAGCACTTCGCCAGCTGCATCATCCCAATATTCTTGGAGAGGTGTTCCCAATTTATAACCTTGATTATAAAGAAGCTCATGCAGCTTACTGTTGCTCGACAGCAGTACTCCACCTTTATCAAGAATGCCCATGTACTGTAGGCTTTGATCGAATATCGATTCCAGTAACAGTTGGCTCTGTCGGCTGGCTCGCTCACTTTTCTTAAGGCGGTTGAGGTAGTAAACCAAGACAGCGATAACGCATGACATACTCAGGAAGATCAATCCGATAGTTCGAATTTCATCACGGTAACGCGTCAGGAATGATTTAGGCTTATTCAGAAACGTGACTGCCGCTTCATTCTCAGCACCCAGATTCCAACGAGAGAGTTGTTGATAGTCTAGTTTAATTTCCGATGCGCCAGGAGCGACTAAAGGCAGAGGGGCATTTGGGTTCGCAAGTACCTCCAATAAAACACGTCCCGTGTCTCGGCCTTGCGTTATACCACTTTGAATAACACCGCCTATCGCACCAAAACCCAACCCCAAGTCGTGCACCATATACAGTGGTATTTGGGTTTTTATATTCAATTTTCGCCAGTCTTCAACGCTACTCACGTTACCTTCAGCATCGCGATAATAGGCCCAAAAGAGTAAGCTCTGACCTAGATCAGTTCGCTGAGAAAACGCTATTAACTCTTGGTAAGAGTCAGGCACATAATGCTCTACCAAATCGGAAAAATTGGGGTGAGTCTCAATAGAACGATCGACTTGTGAGCGGATAGCATCACCCGTGACTGAGTGATCTGTAACAATGTATATCTTCTTTACACTTGCTTGAAGGCGCTTAATTAGCTCAATATTACCTACTAAATCAATATCTTCAGTAATACCCGTCGCGTTCAAACCTTCAATCATTTCAGGGGAAAAATTGTTGATGCCACCAAAGATGACTGGCGTATCTTTGAGATCGAGCGCAAGACGCTTCATTAAATTAAGGGCGTTGTTGTCACTGACTACAACCGCTGCAAATTCTTCATGCATCAACTTTGTGTGATAAAGCTGATAAACTCGCTCTAAATATTCTGGGTTTTGAGTACGTTTACTATCTAAATAAACAACTCGATACGATAACCCATCGCGATCCAGCTCTTCTGATAATCCTTTGTGGAAATCATCAGTCCAGAAAAAACCTTGATGATAAGAATGAATAACCAACACATCTTTTGTTTGAGCTGAAACGAAAACACTCCAACACATAACAATCAAAAACAACGAAAATCGCACTGAATTCACCCTAACACTATAGTTGCTGCTAATATTATCACCCTTGGCTATGATGTGTACTAAAGCCGGTATGTTTTTTATTCACCTTAAGGATTATGCATGTCCACAACTACAGCTCGTCTGGATGATCTAGACCGTGCCATTCTCAAAACCTTGATGGAAGATGCGCGCACACCTTATGCTGAAATGGCAAAGAAATTTGATGTCAGCCCTGCAACGATTCACGTTCGTATCGAAAAAATGAGATCGGCAGACATCATTGAACGAACCGAGGTTGTAGTAAACACCAAGAAGCTTGGTTACGACGTGTGTTGTTTTATTGGTATCAACCTCAATGCAGCTCGCGACTACCATTCAGCCATTGCAAAACTAAACGCCTTAGACGAAGTTGTTGAGGCTTACTACACCACTGGCGCCTACAACATCTTCGTTAAGTTGATGTGTAAATCGATAGAAGAGTTGCAGTTCGTGCTAATTGATAAATTGCAGGCGATTGACGAGGTTCAATCAACTGAGACATTGATTTCACTGCAAAACCCTATCAACCGTAACGTGAACCCATAATCTATAGACACACCAGAATTATGTTTAGGTGACCCAAAAAGAAAAGGCTGAACACAATGTTCAGCCTTTAATTTATCTAGTTTATGTCGTCTCGAATATAAGCTCTGTTACCTAGTATAAGCTATGCAGCTAGCAATAAGGTAATCACAAACCTAAGCTTGAATACCCGCATGACGAAGCATCGCATCGATTTGAGGCTCACGACCACGGAAGCGTTTGAACAGCTCCATCGGCTCTTCACTGCCACCCATCTCAAGGATGTTGTTCAGGAAGCGGTTGCCCGTTTCAGTGTTGAAGATACCCTCTTCTTCAAATGCTGAGAACGCATCTGCAGACAATACTTCTGCCCACAGGTAGCTGTAGTAACCTGCGCTGTAGCCACCAGCAAAAATGTGACCAAAGCTGTGTGAGAAGCGGTTCCAATCAAGGCTTGGCAATACAGAAACCTTAGACTTCACGTCGGCTAGCGTTTCTAGTACGCGAGCACCCACTTCTGGGTCGTATTCTGTGTGCAGCGTAAAGTCGAACAAACCAAGCTCTAGCTGACGCAGAATAAACATCGCAGATTGGAAGTTCTTCGCCGCTAGCATCTTCTCTAGCATCTCTTTTGGTAGCGCTTCACCCGTTTCGAAGTGACCAGAAATGAACGACAGCGCTTCTTCTTCCCAACACCAGTTCTCTAGGAACTGACTTGGTAGCTCAACCGCGTCCCAAGGCACGCCATTGATACCAGAAACCGCACCCGCATCAACTTGCGTTAACATATGGTGAATACCGTGGCCGAATTCGTGGAATAAGGTAACCACTTCATCGTGAGTAAATAGCGCAGGCTTATCACCGACTGGCTTGTTGAAGTTACACGTTAGGTAAGCCACTGGCGTTTGTAACTCGCCAGATTGAGTGATGCGACGACCGCGACAGTCATCCATCCAAGCGCCACCACGTTTGTGCTCACGTGCATATAGATCTAGGTAGAAGCTACCGCGCAATGTACCTGTCGCATCAAAGATGTCAAAGAAGCGCACTGAATCATGCCATGTATCCACACCTTC
The DNA here is from genome assembly GCF_002119525.1 of Vibrio syngnathi. Taxonomy (NCBI): domain Bacteria; kingdom Pseudomonadati; phylum Pseudomonadota; class Gammaproteobacteria; order Vibrionales; family Vibrionaceae; genus Vibrio; species Vibrio syngnathi. The sequence continues at coordinate 3,210,087 of NZ_CP017916.1, forward strand.
ACGCTCAGTCACAGACATACCAAACACACGGTTTAGTACTTCGAACAAACCAGACACTGCGTTCGACTCAGGGAAGTATGGACGAAGCTCTTCATCAGAGATCTCGAACAAGTTCTGTTTTTGTTTCTCGCTGTAGTAAGCGATGTCCCACAGGTTTAGCTCAGAGACACCAAACTCTTTCTCAGCAAACTGGCGTAGCTCTTCGACTTCGCGCTCACCTTGTGGTTTGGCTTTTACTGCTAGGTCGTTAAGGAAACCAAGTACTTGGTCTGGCGTTTCTGCCATCTTAGTCGACAGAGATTTTTCGCTGTAAGTGCTAAAGCCAAGCATGCGTGCGATCTCGTGACGCAGCTTAAGTTGTTCAGTGATGATCTCAGTGTTGTCCCACTTACCAGCATTTGGACCGCGATCTGAAGCGCGAGTTACGTAGGCTTCGTACAGTTCTTTACGCAGTTCTTGGTTATCACAGTACGTCATCACTGGTAGATATGAAGGGATGTCCAGAGTCAGTAGATAACCTTCCTGCTCTTTAGCTTGTGCCGCGGCTTGTGCTGCTGCCAATGCCGATTCAGGCATACCAGCCAGTTCAGCCACGTCTGTAACTTGTTTGCTCCAACCCATGGTTGCATCAAGCACATTGTTTGAGAATTGAGAACCCAGCTCAGACTGACGCTTGCTGATCTCGCCGTAGCGGTGCTGCTCGTCTGCGGGTAAGCCAATGCCTGATAATTCAAAGTCACGCAGTGCGTCGGTAATGGTTTTCTGTTGAGCTTGGTTTAATGCCGAGAATGCCTCACTCGCCTTGATCGCTTTATACGCTTCGAACAAACCTTTATGTTGACCAACCCACGTTCCGTACTCAGAAAGTACTGGTAGGCAGCTCTCATAAGCGTCACGCAGTTCGTCGCTGTTCATAACAGAATTCATATGGCTTACAGGAGACCAAATACGGCCTAAACGATCATCCACTTCTTCAATCGGAGCAACGAGGTTGTCCCAGCTTGGTGAAGTATTACCTTCAAGTACTTGTTCTATCTTGTTGCGACACTCTTCAATCACTTGCTCAACCGCTGGCTTAACGTGCTCAGGTTTGATCTGTGAAAACGGAGGTAAGTCCGTGAAGGTTAATAGCGGATTAGACATATAAACATTCCTTTGGCTTTAGAGACTTTCGTCTTTTTTGTAATGAGGTCGTCTTACAGTCATCAGGCTAAGGGTCGCCCTAAAAAATCACCTGCGAATAGTTATTAAATAGTGCCCATCAAGGCAAATTTCAATAGCAGAACCAATAACTAACTGCATATTGCGAACGACTGTTCCTGAATTGATCGAGAATTTATGGTCCATTGAGGGTTATAATAGTCGGATTAACCCCACCTACACTAACCACACTCTAATTCGAGAGTGTTACGAGAGTTTAATTTGTTAAGTTATCGCCACAGCTTCCACGCAGGTAACCATGCCGACGTAGTAAAGCATATCGTACAGAGCCTTATTCTTAATTCTTTGAAACAGAAGGATAAGCCTTTTGTTTATCATGACACTCACTCTGGTGTAGGTCGTTACGACTTAACGCATGAATGGTCTGAAAAAACGGGCGAATACAAACAAGGTATTGCACGCGTTTGGGCACAAACAGAACTTCCTGAAGACATTCAAAGCTACCTTGAGTCTATCTCAGCACTCAACAATGGCGAAAAACTGCGTTTCTACCCAGGTTCACCACGTGTTGCACGCACACACCTACGTGACCAAGACCGCATGGTACTGACTGAGCTTCACCCAGCCGATCACCCGCTGCTTGAGCAAGAGTTCCACCGCGATCGTCAAGTGTCTATCTATAAAGAAGATGGTTTTAAGCGCTTGAAGGGTAGCCTGCCACCAAAAGAACGTCGTGGTTTGGTACTGATCGATCCGCCTTACGAGCTGGCAAAAGAGTATCGTGATGTGGTGACTGCGATTGCTCAAAGCCATAAGCGCTGGGCAACCGGTATCTACGCAATTTGGTACCCGGTGGTAAACCGTTGTGATATCGAAGACATGATTGAAGGACTTGAAGGCTTAGGCATTAACAAGATTCTACAAATCGAACTTGGCGTATCACCAGACACCAATGAGCGTGGCATGACAGCATCAGGCATGATTGTTATCAACCCGCCTTGGAAGCTAGAAAGCCAAATGAACGAAATTCTTCCATTCTTGAAGGAAGCTATTGCGCCGGCAACCGGTCACTTCAAAGTAGAGTGGATCGTACCCGAATAATCTCGAACTTAACGTCATGCTCTGACGAATATTCAGCAGATTGTGACGTACACGAATAAATTTTAAACAGGGAGATTGAGTTCAACCGATCTGCCCTCAATATAATAATTAGACAATTTAAGAATCTATAGGACGTAGGTGTTCAGTGCGCTCACTGTACCCACAGCCTTCAATAAATGGAGAAAGTAATGGCGACTCATTTTGATTACATCTGTATCGGTGGCGGTTCAGGCGGCATCGCATCAGCTAACCGCGCAGCAATGCACGGTGCAAAAGTTGCACTTATCGAAGCTCAAGACCTTGGTGGTACTTGTGTAAACGTTGGTTGTGTTCCTAAAAAGGTTATGTGGCACGGTGCTCAAGTTGCTGAAGCGATCAACCTATATTCAAAAGACTACGGCTTCGACGTTGACGTAAAAGGCTTCAACTGGGGCAAACTGGTTGAAAACCGTCAAGCGTACATTGGTCGTATCCACCAATCTTACGATCGCGTTTTGGGTAACAACAAAATAAACGTAATCAAAGGCTTTGCTAAGTTTGTAGATGAGAAGACTGTTGAAGTAAACGGTGAGCACTACACAGCGGATCACATCTTGATCGCGGTAGGTGGTCGTCCAACCATTCCAAACATTCCTGGCGCAGAGCACGGTATCGACTCAAACGGTTTCTTCGACCTGATGGAGCAACCTAAGCGTGTTGCTGTAATCGGCGCAGGCTACATCGCAGTAGAAATCGCAGGCGTACTAAGTGCACTTGGCACAGAAACACACCTGTTCTGTCGTAAAGAGTCACCACTACGTAGCTTCGATCCAATGATCGTAGAAACACTGGTTGAAGTAATGGAAGCGGAAGGTCCAACACTTCACACGCACTCAGTTCCTAAAGAAGTAGTGAAAGAAGCAGATGGCACACTGACTCTGCACCTAGAGAACGGCAACACTCAAAACGTTGACCACCTAATTTGGGCTATCGGTCGCCACCCAGCTACTGACGCTATCAACCTAGCATCAACGGGCGTTGCAACCAACGACCGTGGCTACATCAAAGTAGACGAGTTCCAAGCAACCAACGTTCCTGGCATCTACTGTGTTGGCGACATCATGGAAGGCGGTATCGAGCTAACTCCTGTTGCTGTTAAAGCCGGTCGTCAGCTTTCTGAGCGTCTATTCAACGGTCAAACAAACGCAAAAATGGACTACGAGCTAGTGCCTACTGTTGTATTCAGCCACCCACCTATCGGCACGATCGGTCTAACGACTCAAGAAGCTGAAGAGCAATACGGCAAAGACAACATCAAGGTTTACACGTCTGGCTTCACTGCAATGTACACAGCAGTAACCAAGCACCGTCAACCGTGTAAGATGAAGCTTGTATGTGCTGGTGAAGAAGAGACAGTAGTCGGCCTGCACGGCATCGGCTTCACTGTTGATGAAATGCTTCAAGGCTTCGGCGTTGCAATGAAGATGGGCGCAACCAAAGCAGACTTCGACTCTGTTGTGGCTATCCACCCAACAGGCAGCGAAGAATTCGTTACCATGCGCTAAACCACTGTAAGTCAAAGAAATATTATACAAAAGCCGACCTGTGTCGGCTTTTTTTGTTTTTTACCGTATGATTGGTACGTTTATTAACCGAACGGCATTTTACATACTTAACTTGGAATCAAGATCAAACTACAATCGCGCGCTATAAAATTACACGCATAAAAAAACAATTAGCTCTAATACATGAAGGATGTACGAGTAATGAAAAAAGTGAGTATTCTCGCAGCGGCGATTGCAGTGGCTTTAACAGGTTGTGGTAGCGACAGTTCTAATTCAGGTGTCACAACACCGGCAGAACCATCTACAACAACCAACAAATTTATCGATGCAGCTGTAGAAGGTATCTACTACAGCACTAGCTCTGGTTCAAAGGGCGTCACAAACAGCGAAGGCGAATTTACCGCTAAGTCCAACGACACGGTGACCTTCTTCATTGGTGGTGAAAATGGCTTGAAAGTTGGGGCAGCATCAAACCGTGATGTACTGACGCCATTTGAAGCAGCGGGCAAGTACGACCGAGCTCTAAATTTAGCCATTCTGCTTCAGTCTTTAGATAATCAATTTGGTAACGCTTCTGATGAAGTACTGACAATTCCAGATGCGCTGCGCGAACCTGATGCTGCGACGTTAGCGAAGATGAAAAGCCTAAGTCTAGATGACCGTGATTCTGTTACAGACTTCCTGACAGCGATGGGAGTCACTTCAATTACGAGTGAGTCTGAAGCATTGGCTCATATGGAGAAAGCATTCGGAGAAAAATCAGGGACTGTTCGCGGCAGCACTGATGCCAATCCATTTGTAGCGAAAAATGGGCAATTCATTCGCTCAATCATGGTGAGACAGTATGATATTAACGATCCAAACAACCGCCCTAACGACAAAACAATGTTAGTTCACGCTGACAAAATGCTTCCTAAAGCTGTGTTTGAACATACACGTGGTACGCCTTACTTCATTTATCAAGATTCAGCCAATGGTCTTATTGCTGTAAGTGACAGCGACTCTTTATTGTCAGGCGCACAAGCTGAAGAGTATATCAGCTGTGTATTGACGGGAAGTTCTGCAGGCTGCAATCAAACAGCTCACCCAGACTTCACCCTAAACGCTCCGTTTTCTTACCTTCTGCTTGATAAAAGCAAAGAAAATACCACTCCTAAACCAGAAAGTTACGATTGGGTACCTTTCATTGAAGGGAATCAACAAGTCCTCAACCGCTACACGCCAAACAAACTGGAAGATGACCGAAATGAAGGCGATGCAGACCCTTCATACCAATATGAAACCCTTTCTGGCAGCTATGACCCAATTACAAAAATATACACACAGATTCGTTCAAAAACAGAGTTAAGCGACCCATCAAGCGAATCTAGTAAAGCAAAGCGTATCGAAGAAAGTTTGAATTTCTACTATCACGTAGAAACACCTAGTGACGAAAGGTACGTAGACTTCACTGGGTCTTGGGATACCACTCAGATTTGCGCTGATGGACAAAATGCTGTCATGAGAATGGTATTTGATTCTGAGGGCGCTACCGTATCAGGGAAAGAGTGCAATGCAAACTCACCGGCAGATCTTGAAGACTCAGGCAAGAAGTATACCTATGAAGAGCTTGCTGCGATTGACTATTGGTGGTTTAACATTTCAGGACGTGAATCAAAAGCAACACTGACAGATCTAAACTCAGTTGTGCGCTTCTGTGATGATACTGACAATGGTTATATTCCTGGTTCAGGAGATAAATGTCCTGTTGATGCAAAAGGTAATAATCAAGAATACATCATTAAATGGGAGTATCAGCCAGCAGGTACTAACTGGGATGAAGGGTTGCTAACTCGCCGTAAAATGACTCCGGACGGATCAACAACAGGCCGTGTTAGCATCATGCAAAAAATCAACTAACCTTTGAGTTAATTTGATCACTTATTAATAAACCAGAAGCTGAGCTTCTGGTTTTTTCATTTTTAACACACATGAACCTTCAAACAACCATCAACGTAGATACAGAAACAAAGAACTATCGAGAACAACATGGAGTTTGTGATGAATCTACTCATTGAATCATTTGAAGGCGGGATCTACTTGGCTTACCAAATCATTGGCGAGCAAAAGCAGTTAATCAAAGACGACCACCAGCACCCAATGAAGTTTTTGAGTGTTAACCAAGCACGCGACCACTTTAGCGACCAAGGTGTGTCATCGGCAATGTTGGTGCATAACAGTGCTTACGATGAAATGTGCGGTGAGCATTGTGGTAACACCCAACCGTTCGAGATTGATTTGAAGTGGAGTTAAATCAAATCAAATCAAATCAAATCAAATCAAATCAAATCAATCGCAATAAAAATTGAAGGCTTGCAGCAACGCAAGCCTTTTTGATGAGAATAGCTTTCCCTTTCTGCACTGAACTCAGCGCAATGTTCGTTTCTGTCTGCGTTTGATATTTTGCTCTTTCACAATAAAGTCGAACAATGGCGCGAACAGGTTAGCAAACAGAATGGCTAACATGATTCCCTCTGGATAAGCTGGGTTGAGCACTCTAATCCCGACGGTCATAACGCCTATCAAAATACCGTAAGCCCATTTACTGTTATTGGTAAAAGCGGCAGATACTGGGTCGGTTGCCATAAAGAAAGTACCAAAGGCAACACCACCAAACACAAAGTGCCAGTAGAACGGCATCGAAAACATCAAGTTGGTATCGGAGCCGATCCAATTCATCAAACTCGAAGTCACCACGAGGCCAATAATCACACCAGCGACTATGCGCCAAGAGGCGATCTTCATGGCAATCAGAATCAGACCCGTCAACATGATAAGCAATGAAGAAACCTCACCCATCGAGCCCGGTATATTACCGATAAACGCATCCATCCAAGTGATCGCCTCGCCAGTCATGTTATTGATGAGTGACGTGCTGCCACCTTCGTACCATTGACTCAGCGGTGTCGCGCCTGAATAGCCGTCAGCGGCAACCCACACAAGCCCACCCGACATGTTGGATGGATAAGCGAAATAGAGAAACGCGCGGCCTGCGAGTGCAGGGTTAAGGAAGTTTCGTCCTGTACCACCGAACAGCTCTTTGGCCACAACGATACCAAAGGTGATACCTAATGCGGCTTGCCATAATGGAATAGTCGGCGGGAGGATTAAGGCGAACAACACCGAACTCACAAAGAAGCCTTCGTTGATCTCATGCTTACGCACTACGGCAAACAACACCTCCCAGAAGCCACCGACCACAAACACCGTCGCGTACACAGGTAAGAAGTAGAGAGCCCCGAGCAACATCTGACTTCCCCAGCTACTTGCCATTAAGGACTGTGCATCACCAAATGCCCATGACAAGCGCCAACTACTTTCAATAACAGAGGTAAGTTCATTAAGTTGATAACTGGACGTTAATGCGAGGAAGCTTTGGTGCCCGACGTTATACATGCCCCAGAACATGGCAGGGAAAGTCGCCAGCCACACCAAAATCATAATACGCTTGAGATCGATACTATCTCGAACATGGGTCAAGCCTCGGTTTACGTTGCCGGGCGTATAAAAGATGGTGGCAAACGCCTCATAGACTGGGTAAAGCTTTTCGTATTTACCTCCGGCTTCAAAACGCGGGGCTACGTCTTCTAATCGTTTCTTCAAACTCATAATCTCAATCACCTTATTGCTTGAGTTATGGTTTTCTACGCATCAACCGTGCTATTTGAACAGTTTTTAGCGATTTTTAATCAAATTCGTCTTGAAGAACGAGTGTCTAAAAGTCGAACCGATGTTGAAAAAGAAGGGTGTATAAACAACAAAGCCCCAGCAATGGCTGAGGCTTATTTGGTATTACAACAGGTCTTCGTTATTTCACACACATCACATTAAGTAGTGAGGAGCCTTTAAGCTGGTTTACGTTACCGTTAGTAAACAGGCCTTTCTTGTCTGCGCCCCAATAAGGCAGGTGCATCGGCCAATTCTGGTTTTCCATGACCTTCGACCCTAAGAGATTTTGCCACTGCTTTTCACTCAACAGCGTCATATTAATCTTGTCACATACTAATTCAGCACTGTCGTAATCGAGTCGGCTCCAAGGTTTACCTTGCTCCATATAAAACTGTTGTTCATCACCTAAAAGGTAAGGAATCGCATATTTACTACCCGCAACACTCGCTGTCATGCGCATTTCAATGTCCAGATCGTTATCTGAATTTGCACCATGACTAGGGAAAGCTTGAATGGCAGCAGCACTCGCGACTGCAGCTTTTTGAACAGCAGCTATCGGCTTCGGTTCTGGTTTCGCTGCTGCTTTTGCCTTAACTGGGGCTTGATGCTTAACCGCTTTTGGCTCCGCCGATTTTGACTTCATCGCTTTAGTAACGACTGGTTGTGAAGAAGAGGTCTTCGATTTATCAACCATACGAATAAAAGCTTCGCCATATCCTGAAACCTTACGTACCTGAGCTAAGTCTGTTCTCGCATCAGAGAAAGTAGAATAAGGGCCAATTAGGCAGCGATAGTCTCCACCCTCTGGTTTCATCCATACGTTGGTTGAGATTTTCTCATACAATGGCTTTGCTTTGCTCAGTGACAAAGGCTTATTCAACAAACCACATTGAACCCAAAACAGCTCATTATCTGAATGATGTTTAGGCGCTTTACTGCCCCAAACACCTTTACCAATCGGACATGATTGTTCTAGCTGTGGTAACTGATTGGTGCTTGCCTGAGTCGCATCGCATAGAACCGATTCGGCATTAACTTGGCTTGATACCAACAGGAATGCAGCAATAAGCCCCATACGATAATTTCTAACCACAGCACGACATACAACATTCATTGTCAACTTCATAACCACCACTTAAACCCGCTAGGGGTTAATTATTACCGAACAAATATCGATAAAACATGAATTCCATTTTAAGTACTATTGACTCTATCAATGGTACTAAGTTCCAAATTCATTAAGCAAAAAAAGAGCCGTAATTGCTTACGACTCTTAGTTTAGTGATTTTTTTTACTAAAAATCAAACTGAACTATCACCCTTTATAGATTTTCGGGTTAAACACGTCACGTAACCAGTCGCCTAGTAGGTTGATAACTAGAACCAATGTCACCAAAAGCACACCTGGGAATGCAGTGATCCACCATGCTCCTGAGAAGATGTAGTTAAAACCAGTACTAATCAGAGCACCCAGTGACGGTTGGTCGACTGGAAGGCCTAAACCTAGGAAAGAAAGTGCCGCTTCTGACATGATGGCATTTGCCACCTGTACTGTAGAGATAACCAAAATCGGTGATAAACAGTTAGGCAGAATATGACGGAACATGATACGAGGTGCTCTAAAGCCCATCACACGTGCCGCTTCTACGTACTCTTTCTTCTTCTCTGCTAATACTGATGCACGAATAGTACGCGCATACTGCGGCCATTCTGCGATACCAATGATCACCACCAGCATAACAACGGCATATTGCGCGTAGAAGTCACTACCGAAACTTGCCTTAAAGATGGCCGAGACAATGATCGCCACCATCATGGTTGAGAACGAAAGCTGAACATCAGCGAAGCGCATCAAGAAGCTATCAATACGGCCACCGAAGTAACCCGCAGACAAGCCAATGATAATACCAAGCGTCAGTTGTAGACCTACCGCTAAGAAACCAATGGTCAGTGATAAGCGCGAACCGTAAAGCATAGTCGATAAAATATCACGGCCTTGCTCATCCGTTCCGAGCAAGAAACGTTCTTCGCCGTCTTCCATCCATGATGGTGGCAGCTCTGAATCCATGATATCAATCGATGTCACGTCGTACGGGTCTGTTGGCGCTAGAATAGGTGCTGCTAGTGCCATCACTAAGAAGATTGAGAAAATGGCGAAACTCACCATTGCCACTTTGTCGCGTAAGAAGTAATACACAATGTCTGATTGCTTAAAACGTTCCCAGCGAGACGGCACTGTCGATGTCTGTTCCATGATTATGCTCCTTTCCCTGTGATGTTAACGGTTGGGTTGATAACACCGTAAAGCAAATCAACAATCGTGTTAGTCACTACGAAAATAAGACCAACAAAAATAACGTATGCGGTAATCAGCGGTGTATCTACACGGTTGATCGCTTCTAAAAATAAGAAACCTGTGCCTGGCCACTGGAAAACCGTTTCAGTAAGAATGGTGTATGCCACCATAGTACCAATCTGAACACCACCAACAGTAAGAACCGGTAGCATGGTGTTTTTCAATGCGTGTTGGTAATAGATTTTGTTTAGCGCTAGGCCTTTCGCTTTACCGAATTTAATGTATTCAGAACTTAGAACTTCTAGCATTTCAGAACGCACTAAACGAATAAACAGCGGCAGCATGATAGATGCCAGAGCAATACTCGGCAGTACTAAGTGTGCAAGGCCATCTAGCGTTAAGAAGCCTGACTCCCAACCAAACCAGTTAGCCGTATCACCACGCCCGAATGACGGCAGCCAACCGAGCTCGATAGAGAACACATACATCAGCATGATTGCAGTTAAGAAAACAGGCACCGAGATGCCGACACTACTGCCTGCCATAATCAATTTGGTAAAAAAGCTTTTAGGGTGAATCGCAGAGTAAACGCCGAGTGGGATCGACATACAAACAATAATTAAAGAAGCACCAAATACCAGCTCCAGAGTTGCCACTAGTTTATCTAGAATCACATCAACTGCAGGTCGCTTAAAGAAGTATGAAGTACCAAGATCACCCTGTAGAGCTGCGCCTACAAAGCGAGAGTATTTTGTAACGAAGGGATCATTTAAGCCGAGTTCATCGCGTAGCGCTTGACGCTCCGCCTCTGAAACAGATTGACCGACTAACTCACGTAACGGGTCGCCCAGGTTATCCTGAATGGCAAACGCCACCAAACTGATCACAAACATCACTATCAGTGCCTGAAACAGGCGCTTGACCAGAAACGTAACCATTCCTTGCCCCTTATCTATCCATGACTATCTAATCGAAATCCGCGACTAGACAACAAAAAATTCAGTCTTAAAAAAGGTATTTAGCCAGACTGAAGGAAGACCAAATACCGAAACTTAAATCTATATCTTAATAATATGGAGAGCCTGAAAGCTTCAGGCTCTCGATTCTAGCAAGCTAGATTATTTTACAACTAGGTCGCCGAAGTAAGGCATAACCATTGGGTTTACTACGTCTGCTGCACCTACGTTAGATTTCGCGCCCCACGCTTCACTTTGCCAGTGTAGAGGTACGAATACTGCGTCGTTGTAAAGTGTTGCTTCAACGCCTTTCAACATTTTAGAACGCTTAACTGGGTCAGTTTCAGTGTTAGAAGCTTCTACAATCGCATCCATTTCTGGGTTTGAGTAGCCAGAACAGTTGTATTGACCACGGCCAGTCTCTTCGTTACGAGTCATTGTTAGGAACTCGTTGAAGTTAGCTGAATCTTCTGTATCTGAGTGCCAGCCGATCATCATCATGTCTGCTGAACATAGGTCAAATTCAGGCCAGTACTGTGCTTTAGGCATTGTTTTAAGATCAACTTTGATACCAATCTTAGACAGCATTGCCGCAGACGCTTGCGCTACTTTCGCATCGTTCACGTAACGGTTATTAGGCGCTGCCATAGTTAGTGTAAAGCCATCTTCGTAGCCCGCTTCTTTCATCAGCTCTTTCGCTTTTTTCAGATCGTAACGAGGAACTAGATCTTCGTTGTGACCCGCGTAGCCTGTTGGGCTTTGCTGACCAGCAGCTGTCGCGAAACCTTTCATGATTTTCTTAACAATACCTTCATTGTTAATCGCATGAACGATTGCTTGACGAACGCGCACATCTTTCAGTGCTTCGTTGCTGTTTTGATTCATTTGGAACGTAATGATACGAGTACCAGGTAGCGTTACTAGATCGATGTTCTTCGCTTTTTTAACACGCTTGTGATCGTTTGGCGCAACAGGGTGAATCATATCAACGTCGCCAGAAAGAAGTGCTGCTACACGCGTTGCATCTTCTTTGATTGGCACAAGTGTTAGCTTGTCTACGTTGCCTTCAGTTTCTGTGTCCCAGTAATCGTTGAAACGCTCGAACGTTACTTTAACGCCTTGCTCACGCTGCGTTACGATGAATGGGCCAGTACCTGAAACGTTAGTCGAAGCAAACGAGTTACCGTGCTTAACTAGCTCAGATTTATCATTACCTTCCGCTGTTTGACCAGAGTAGAACTTGCTGTCCATTGGGAAGATGTAAGTTGCTGTTTGTAGTACTAGTGGGTAAGCCGCTTTTGATACTAGCTCAACTGTGTAGCCATCCACTTTTACCATTTTTTCGTATGGCGTGAAGATAGACTTAAAGTCTGGAGAAGCTTGTAGACGTTCAAAAGTCCACACAACATCATCAGCAGTCAGTTCGTTACCAGAGTGGAATTTCACACCTTCACGTAGGTTAAAACGGAAAGTCGTATCATCAACACGCTCCCAGCTAGATGCTAGGCGGCCTTCAAAATCCATCTCTTGAGTGAAACGTACTAGAGGGTCAAACACCATGTGAGACATTTGCAGTGTGCCACCAGACAGCTGCTCGTGCGGGTCAAGTGATACCGGGTCAGCTGCGTAGCCAACGGTAATATCTGCTGCTGCTGCACTAAAGCTTAGGCCAGCTGCCATTAAAGCCACTGCTAATTTGCTTTTCATGGTTTTCATTGCATAACTCCTTCATGCGGGAATCCAGATCCCTAGTTGTTGTATTTGCGTCTGTTTATTGTTTTTAGCAAGCCAAACTCCAGCCTGCTGATTTTTATACCGCGGCTTGTGCCACTGCTTTTTCTTCTCTTAAACCTGTAAATTCAGGCATTAAAGAAATTAGATGCTTGCTGTATTCATGCTGAGGCGATTGGAATAGCTGCTCGGTTGGCGCTACTTCCAATAGTTCTCCCATTTGCATCACACCTACACGATCACACATTTGGCGAATAACCGGTAAATCGTGACTGATAAACAGCATGGTTAGGTTGAGCTCGTCTTGTAAGTCTTTTAGTAGGTTAAGGATCTGAGCCTGTACCGACACATCCAGTGCCGAGGTAGGTTCATCACAAATCAAAAGACGGGGACGAGTTGCCAAGGCGCGAGCGATAGAAATACGCTGACGTTGGCCACCTGAGAATTCGTGTGGGTACTTAACCCCTGCCATTACGCCTAAACCAACGTGCTCTAGCAGGTCGTTCACGATCTGACGAGTTTCATTCTCGTTGCGTGTAAGTTTATGAAATCGGATAGGCTCAGCAATGATGTCGAATATCTTCATTCGAGGGTTCATTGATGTATAAGGGTTTTGGAAAACCATCTGCATTTGACGACGCATTGGGCGACGTTCTTTTTCAGATTTAAGTCCCGTAAGATCAACGCCTTCAAACGTTACCTTGCCTGAGTTAGGTGCGTACAAACCAGCAATCACACGAGCAATCGTTGATTTACCCGAACCAGATTCACCCACAAGACCAAAAGTTTCACCTTCGTGTACTTCAAAGCTCACATTGTTTGACGCCTGAACGTACTCACGGCGACTCTCAAAGAAAGAATCCTTGGTGGTAAAGCGTAAGTTGACGTTTTCAACATTCAACAGCGGGCCAGTGTAATCACGGTGATCTTGGCTTTGACCTAACCAGTGGTTTTTCACATCAAGTGGTTCCATCTCGTGCGCTTCTTCGATGTAGCTCACAAGAGGGAAACGATCGAGTTTACGATCTGAACGCGGAACCGCTGAGATAAGACTGTGCGTGTAAGGGTGTTCAGGAGTACCAAGGACTTTCGCCGTCGGGCCAAACTCAACTAAATCACCACGATACATAACCGCTACGCGATCGGTAACGTTAGATACGACACCCATATCGTGGGTTACCAACATACAACCTACGTTTTTCTTAATACATAGATCGCGAATCAGGCCTAAGATTTGGTCTTGGATAGATACGTCTAGAGCGGTTGTTGGTTCATCGGCGATGATCAGGTCAGGTTCACCGGCCAATGCGATCGCGATAACAACACGCTGACGCATACCGCCAGAGAATTGGTGTGGGTACTGCTTTAAACGGTTTTCTGGTTGCGGAATACCAACTTGGTTCATCAAATCTAATGAGCGCTGGTAGGCTTCTTGATCCGAAACCTTCATGTTGGCATGAATCGTCTCTTTTAACTGCTGTTCTACTGTGAATAGAGGGTTAAGAGAAGTCATTGGATCTTGGAAGATAAAACCAATCTTTGAGCCGCGAACAGAACGCATCTGTTCAGGAGATAAGCCTGAAACTTTTTCACCGTCCAGAAATACCTCGCCGCTAGCAATGCGACCAGGAGGGCTCAGCAAATCGATCACAGCATTACCTACTGTTGATTTGCCTGCACCAGACTCGCCTACAACGCCAACAATCTCACCACGTTCAATGTTGAACGAAAGTGATTTCACTGCGGCGTGAACTCCATGACGAGATGGGTATTCGATACGAAGATTTTTTACTTCTAAAAGTGACATTACCAGACCTCTACTGCTTTGGCAGCTTTCTGCCCTGTCTGCAAAATTGAATCCATTCTTACCAGAATATTGTTCTGATATTTTATACGGTTGACAATTTGGCAAACAATTCACAGAAAAGCAACAAAAATAGGATAAAAAGTCGACATTAAACGCTTAACAAGCAAAAGCACCACATAACTATTCACCCATAGAGCATATAGTAATAAAAATCAACATTCTATTGTCGATAATAAATACTCACAAATCCCTTACTACCACTTACTTGTAGAGTTAAACCTATGGTTAAAAGCAGATCTCACTACCAGTCACTAAAAACAAATAATTATTCCAAAAAACAATTAACACTATAGAAACAAACGCTAGCTTTGCTAATTTAAGCAAACAAAACAACCACACAAAGCCAACCCAACCACACATTCAACCATATGTATTATTTTGATAAATACAAACAAGAAAACGAAAGATTTAATAAATCAAAGGATTTTTTAAACAACAAGATTCGAAGAAATCTGTCAAATACAGGCCTTAGAGAACATATTTAACGTCAAATTTCACTTTTCATAAAAATCCTTAGACCAAACCTATTAATTTGTCGAATGATTGGTGGTGAATTTTATATAAAATTAGATATCGATCTGCACATTTGATAAAATAAACCAACATCATAATGGGAGATAAAGGGTAAGAGCCTGCCTTATAATAAAGAGGGATACTGACGTTAGTAGCATTAAGCAAGGTGTCGAATCGATTGAGGTCCCAGCATTCAAAATTGAAAATTACTGAAACGAAAGATGTAAAAAAGCCCCGTCATTTCTGACGAGCTTTCTTAAAGTGATCGGTGAAGAGACATTCTTTGAACATCAGGCGAACCCCACTTGGGTTCCAATCTAGCGATCTACAGATGAAAAAAAAGCTCATCATTTCTGATGAGCTTTCTTAAAGTAATCGATTAAGAGACATTCCTTGAACATCAGGCGAACCCCATTTGGGTTCCAATCTAATGATCTATAGATGAAAAAAAAGCTCATCATTTCTGATGACTTTCTTAGAGGTGGTCAGTGAAGAGACATCCTTTGAACATCAGGCGAACCCCATTTGGGTTCCAATCTAATGATCTATAGATGAAAAAAAAGCTCATCATTTCTGATGACTTTCTTAGAGGTGGTCAGTGAAGAGACATCCTTTGAACATCAGGCGAACCCCACTTGGGTTCCAATCTAGTGATCTATAGATGAAAAAAAAGCTCATCATTTCTGATGAGCTTTCTTAAGGTGGTCGGTGAAGAGGGATTCGAACCCCCGACCCTCTGGTCCCAAACCAGATGCGCTACCAAGCTGCGCTATTCACCGAGACGTTTCGTTTGATTTCTCAAACAGGGAACTTCAATGAAGTTACCAAAATTAATGGGGTGGCTAACGAGATTCGAACTCGCGACCACCGGAATCACAATCCAGGGCTCTACCAACTGAGCTATAGCCACCACTAATCTTTTAGATAACCGCTTAAAAAGCGATTATTGAAATAGTGGTCGGTGAAGAGGGATTCGAACCCCCGACCCTCTGGTCCCAAACCAGATGCGCTACCAAGCTGCGCTATTCACCGACTAGTTTTATATCGACTCTTGGGAATAATGAGTCAACAATGGAAGCCGAAGCTACCGATATTTTGTAAAGAAAGAATGGGGTGGCTAACGAGATTCGAACTCGCGACCACCGGAATCACAATCCAGGGCTCTACCAACTGAGCTATAGCCACCATAATTTCTTTTTTGCCAATTCTCACTTACCTAAGTAAGAGACCGGATGGCGCGCCTGAAAGGATTCGAACCTTCGGCCTTTGGCTCCGGAGGCCAACGCTCTATCCAGCTGAGCTACAGGCGCATGCCCTGTCGGCGGAGTGGAATAATACGTATATCACCTTATGCCGTCTAGTACTTTTTTAACTTTTTTTTCTGTTTGGTCTCTTTTTCGACAGTTAATATGTGATAAACCCCTTATTTGAGTACTACAACCCACCGCAGCTTATAAGTTGTTGTTTATTGCAACAACTTATCGGGATATAATCACCCATTATTTACATTGGTTTAACAGTTGCTCTTTGCTGGTTGAGCCAAAACACCCTTCCAACACTATAAATTGGTAAGCATGTACTTACCTTGGGAATGTAAAGTGAGTTTAATGGATATGTCTCGTCGAATTTTAAGCGTTGTCATCGCAGTTTTAACCTTTTCAACTGGCGCAATGGCTTCAGGCCTGAGCGAAGCAGAGCAAGATGCCATTGCTGAACGCATCAAACCAGTTGGTCAAGTTTACCTAGTGGGCAGCGAACCAGTAGCCGCAGAACCAACAGGCCCTCGCGATGGCGCAGCAGTTTACGGTACCTTTTGTATCGCTTGTCACTCATCTGGCGTAAGTGGCGCACCTAAAACAGGAGATGCTGGTGATTGGGGACCTCGTATTGCTCAAGGTCGCGACATCCTAGCTGACCATGCAATCAACGGCTTTAATGCAATGCCAGCGAAAGGTTCATGTATGGACTGTTCAGACGACGAAATCAAAGATGCTATCGAGCACATGATTGCCGGTCTGTAATTTACCGATCTGTCATTAAAAATGCCAGATTCAAAAAAGGTGACCTCATGGTCACCTTTTTTATTGGTCTCGATTTAGAGCCAGACATCACTTCTTGTTGAACATCGCACGAATGTTGGCAATGTGTGCCTGTCCTTTTTCCATTCTTTCTTCTGCGGATTGAGGCTTCTTCACGCTTTCCCACTCCACATCATCATGCGGCAGTTCATCAAGGAAGCGGCTTTGTGTTGGCTTTATCAATTCGCCATACTGACGACGTTCACGACATTTAGTGAAGGTCAGCTCTTTCTGCGCTCGAGTAATCCCTACATACATAAGACGACGTTCTTCTTCTACGTTGCCTTCATCGACACTGGTTTGGTGTGGCAAGATACCCTCTTCAGCTCCCATTAAGAACACATACGGAAACTCTAGGCCTTTCGATGCGTGCAATGTCATTAATTGAACTTGGTCAGCATCGTCGTTATCTTCACCACGTTCCATCATGTCACGCAGGGTTAAACGTTGAACCACTTCGCGAAGTGTCTTCTCTTCTTTGTCGTAGTTGTCACCCTCAAGGTCAGCAACAATCCAACTATAGAGATCAGACACGTTCTTCATTCGCATCTCTGCCGCTTTCGGGCTTGGAGAGGTTTCGTATAACCAGTCTTCATAGTTAATATCACGAACCAAAGAACGAACAGCCTCAACGGTATTACCGCGTTCAGCATTATCTGAAATTCGAACAATCCAATCACCGAAGCGACGCAGATTTTCTAAGCCACGACCAGTCAATGTTTGCTCTAATCCCATCTCAAAGCTTGCTTCAAACAGACTCTTACCACGCATGTTGGCGTAACTACCGAGCTTCTCTAAAGTCACCGGACCAATCTCGCGGCGTGGTGTATTCACAATACGTAGGAAAGCATTGTCATCATCCGGGTTCACCAATACTCGCAGGTAAGCCATGATGTCTTTTATTTCTGCTCTGGCGAAGAAGGATGTTCCGCCAGATATCTTGTAAGGTACACGGTTTTGCATCAGCGCTTTTTCAATCAAGCGAGATTGGTGGTTACCGCGGTAAAGCACTGCGTAATCTTTGTATTCTGTGCGATTCAAAAATTTGTGGGCGATGATCTCACCGGTAATACGCTCTGCTTCGTGTTCTTCGTTCTTAGCGTTCAATACTTTGAGCTTCTCTCCGTCTGGGATCTCAGAGAACAGTGATTTCTCATAAACGTGAGGGTTATTAGCGATCAAAATATTCGCTGCACGCAAGATACGGCTCGTTGAACGATAATTTTGCTCTAGCTTAATCAAGCGAAGGTTTGGATAATCCTCACCAAGCAACACCAAGTTTTGCGGTTTTGCGCCACGCCATGAGTAGATAGATTGGTCATCATCACCTACCACAGTGAGACGCCCTCTTTCACCGACGAGCAGTCGCACCAACTCATATTGACTGGTGTTGGTATCTTGGTATTCATCGACCAGTAAATAGCGGATACGAGACTGCCAGCGCTCACGAACTTCTTGATTGGTTTTCAGAAGCAATACCGGCATCGCGATCAGGTCATCAAAATCGAGCGCGTTGTAGGCCTTCATCTGTTTCTGATACATCTCAAAACAGAATGCAAACAGCTGATCTTGTTCGCCTTGAGCTCTTGCTTTCGCCTGATCTGGCGTCAGCATGTCATTCTTCCAATTCGAAATTGTACTCATCAATGAGCGCAACAAGTCCTTATCACCATCGATCTGCTTTTCTGTTAGCTCTTTTAATAAGGCTAACTGGTCTTGATCATCAAATAACGAGAAACCCGCTTTTAAACCTAGCGCTTTATATTCACGACGAATGATGGTTAAGCCCATGGTGTGAAAGGTCGAAACGATCAAACCTTTCGATTCACCTTTACCCAGAGTTTGCCCTACACGCTCTTTCATCTCGCGTGCTGCTTTATTGGTAAAGGTTACCGCTGCAATATTACGCGCCTTATAGCCACACTCTTGAACCAAGTAAGCAATCTTATTCGTGATAACACGTGTTTTACCGGATCCAGCGCCTGCTAATACTAAGCAGGGGCCCGAAACATATTTCACGGCTTCATCTTGTCTTGGGTTCAGTTTCATTTAGGTCTCAATTTGGTCTAGAGGGGCGAATTCAATTGCGCGCCTATAATAATGCTGCAACACCACGAATGCTACGCTCTCTTATGCAAGAATTTTATATCGTATATGAAAAACTATGTTGCACATATGTATAGGTCTTAGGCTATAATGAATGAACGTTCATTCATTAGTGAGTATATTATCACTGTTTGGTTCTTATTCTATGATAGATAAAAGACAACAAATTATAGATGCTGCCGAAAAACTGATTGCTGAATCAGGCTTTCACGGGCTTTCTATGCATAAACTAGCCAAAGAAGCAGGAGTTGCGGCAGGAACTATTTATCGCTACTTCTCAGACAAAGAAGAACTATTACAACAAGTTCGCTTAGCTGTCTCTCAACGAAATGCTGGTTTAATTCAGCAAGGTGTTGAAGATTCGATGAGTCTAAAAGAACGATTTAGAAAAATGTGGCTCAACATTTTCGAGCTCTCGGGATCAAACATCTGCAATTTAAAGAATAGAGCTCAATACGACTCTTTACCTTGTATTCGCAGCCATGAGACCAAAGAGATTGAACGAAAAATGTTCCACAAAATAGATCAACTCTTTACTGAAGGTAGAGAGCAAGGGGTGTTTAAGCCTCTAGAAAACCCTGTTTTAGCAGCACTTAGCTTAGAAGTCAGTGTCACGCTGGCCCGTAAGCAATCTCTTGGATATTACCAACTTGATAAAAAAGCCATTGAAGCGGCGATCGAAGCAAGTTGGGATGCGATTATTACACACTAATTTGGAGTTCTAACTAGAATGAAAAAGTGGACTTTCTTCATGTTACTCATCGCTGTACTACTTTTCGGCAGCGTTATTGGGTTTAACATGTTTAAACAACAAAAAATTGCTGAGTTTATGGCTAACCGACCTGAACCAGAGTTCCCAGTAACGGTAACAGAAGTTCAACCTATCGACTGGGTTCCAGTAATTGAAGCTATCGGCTTCATCGAACCTAACCAAGGTGTCACGCTAGCGAATGAAACCAGCGGTGTTATTGACCAAATCTCTTTTGGTTCTGGTACTGATGTTAAAAATGACCAACTTCTTGTTCGTCTTGATTCTGGCGTAGAAAAGGCAAATCTAAAGAGTTCTGAAGCTCGCCTGCCTGCGGCAAAAGCAAAATACAAACGCTACCAAGGCCTGTATAAGAAAGGTTCTATTTCAAAAGAAGCATACGATGAAGCAGAAGCAAACTACTACTCTCTATCTGCTGATATTGAAAGCCTAAAAGCATCTATCGAACGCCGTGAAATTCGTGCTCCTTTCGATGGGAAAGTTGGTATCCGTAACGTTTACCTAGGTCAATACCTGCAATCAGGTACGGATATCGTTCGTTTAGAAGATACCAGTGTCATGCGCCTGCGCTTCACGGTTTCTCAAACTGATATCTCTCGTATCCATGTGGGTCAAGCTATCGACATCTTTGTTGATGCCTACCCAGAGAAGCCATTTGAAGGTTCTATCAGTGCCATCGAACCAGCAGTAAGCATCCAAAGTGGTCTTATCCAAGTTCAAGCAGATATTCCAAACAATGATGGCAAGCTTCGTAGCGGTATGTTCGCTCGTGCTAACATCATTCTGCCTAAGCTAGAGAACCAAGTTACTCTTCCTCAAACAGCGATTACTTTCACTCTATATGGTGACAATGTTTACATCTTATCTGAAGAAGACGGAGTTCAGCGTGTTGCTCAACATGTTGTAAAAGTAGGTGAGCGTACGGCTGATATTGCACACATCCTTGAGGGTGTTAAAGCTGGCGATACGGTTGTAACTTCTGGCCAAGTACGTCTAAGTAACGGCGCCAAAGTTAAAGTTGTTGAAAGTGATGCAATCACTCCACCATCTGAAACACCTAAGCTGTAACTGGAGGCACAATGCGCTTTACTGATGTTTTTATTAAACGTCCAGTTCTAGCGGTATCCATCAGCTTTTTGATTGCTCTGCTTGGCTTACAAGCAATCTTCAAAATGCAGGTGCGTGAATACCCTGAAATGACGAATACCGTAGTGACAGTCTCAACTGGTTACTATGGTGCAAGTGCCGATCTTATCCAAGGCTTTATCACCCAGCCCCTCGAACAGGCTGTGGCTCAAGCGGATAATATCGATTATATGACATCTTCTTCTGTGCTAGGTAAATCTACGATTACCGTGAACATGAAGTTGAACACCGACCCGAATGCGGCATTGTCTGACATACTGGCCAAGACAAACTCGGTACGTTCTCAGCTACCTAAAGAGGCTGAAGATCCAACCGTAACCATGTCTACCGGTTCAACAACCGCTGTACTCTACATTGGTTTTACCAGTGACGAATTGGTGTCGAGCCAAATTACCGACTACCTAGAGCGTGTAATCAACCCGCAGCTATTTACGGTTAATGGTGTATCTAAAGTTGACCTGTATGGTGGTATGAAATACGCACTGCGCGTATGGCTAGACCCATCAAAAATGGCGGCGATTGGTCTGACTGCATCCGATGTAATGACGGTACTGAACGCTAACAACTACCAATCAGCTACGGGTCAAGCGACCGGTGAGTTCGTGCTTTACAACGGCAGTGCCGATACTCAGGTATCAAACACTGAAGAACTAGAGAATCTCGTCGTGAAAAGCGGAGAAGGTGAGATCATTCGCCTATCCGATATCGCGAAGGTTTCTCTTGAGAAAAGTCACGATGTTTACCGAGCAAGTGCTAACGGCCAAGAGGCGGTTGTAGCCGCGATCAATGCGGCGCCAAGTGCGAACCCAATCAACATCGCTGCTGATGTACTGGAACTTCTTCCTCAACTAGAGAAGAATCTACCAAGCAACATCTCAATGAACGTAATGTACGATTCAACTATTGCGATTAACGAGTCAATTCAAGAAGTTATTAAGACTATCCTTGAAGCGGCATTAATCGTATTGATAGTGATTACTCTGTTCTTAGGTTCATTCCGAGCGGTACTGATCCCTATCATTACTATCCCACTGTCTTTGATTGGTGTGGCAATGGTAATGCAGGCAATGGGCTTCTCTTGGAATCTAATGACACTACTGGCAATGGTACTTGCCATCGGTCTAGTGGTAGATGATGCGATCGTAGTACTTGAAAACGTCGACAGGCATATCAAGCTCGGTGAGTCCCCTTTCCGTGCGGCGATTATCGGTACCCGTGAAATTGCGGTGCCTGTTATCGCAATGACGTTAACGCTAGGTGCGGTATATGCTCCAATTGCGATGATGGGTGGTATTACAGGCTCGCTATTTAAAGAGTTTGCATTAACCCTAGCTGGTTCGGTTTTCGTATCAGGCATTGTGGCACTAACGCTCTCGCCAATGATGTGTTCAAAAATGCTGAAAGCTCACGCTGAGCCAAGCAAGTTTGAACAGAAAGTTCATAGCGTGCTGGATGGCATGACTAACCGTTACGAGCGTATGCTTGGTGCGGTAATGCAACATCGTCCAGTATTTATTGGTTTTGCTATCATCGTATTTGCAAGTTTACCGTTATTGTTCAAATTCATCCCTAGTGAGCTAGCACCTTCAGAAGATAAAGGTGTAATCATGTTGATGGGTACAGCGCCGTCGAATGCGAACTTAGACTTCATGCAAAATACCATGAACGACGTAAACCAGATTCTGTCTGATCAGCCAGAAGTTGCTTACGCGCAGGTATTTACAGGTGTGCCAAATGCCAACCAAGCATTTGGTATCGCATCTATGGTTCCTTGGAGCGAACGTGAAGCAAGCCAATCAGACGTAGCAAACCGCGTTGGTAATTTGGTGAAAGATGTTCCAGGAATGGCAGTAACTGCATTCCAAATGCCAGAACTACCCGGTGCTGGTTCAGGCCTTCCAATTCAGTTTGTTATAACAACGCCAAACAGTTTTGAAAGCTTGTTCCAAATTACCACAGACATTCTGGCTGATGTCTCTTCAAACCCGTTGTTCGTATATTCAGATCTCGACCTGAACTACGACTCAGCAACCATGAAGATCAACATCGACAAGGATAAAGCGGGCGCATACGGTGTGACCATGCAAGATATCGGTATCACGCTCGGTACCATGATGTCTGATGGCTACGTAAACCGTATCGACTTGAATGGCCGTTCTTACGAGGTTATCCCTCAGGTTGAACGTAAATTCCGTTTGAACCCAGAGTCAATGAACAACTACTACGTACGTGCTGCAGACGGTAATGCTGTACCACTAGGCAGTTTGATTACGATTGATGTTGTGGCAGAGCCTCGCTCTCTTCCTCACTTCAACCAATTGAACTCGGCTACGATTGGTGCGGTACCGGCTCCAGGCGCTGCAATGGGTGATGCAATTGCGTGGTTTGAAGACACGGCAGCGAATAAGCTTCCAAGTGGCTACAACCATGACTACATGGGTGAAGCACGCCAATACGTAACAGAAGGTAGCGCACTTTACGCGACCTTTGGTTTAGCACTGGCAATCATCTTCTTGGTTTTGGCGATTCAGTTTGAATCACTGAAAGACCCACTGGTTATCATGGTATCTGTACCGCTGGCGATCTGTGGTGCCCTAATAGCTCTGGCTTGGGGCGCAGCAACGATGAACATCTACTCGCAAGTTGGTTTGATCACCTTAGTCGGCCTGATTACCAAGCACGGTATCTTGATTTGTGAGGTAGCGAAAGAAGAGCAGCTGCACAATCAAAAAACTCGTATTGAAGCGGTAATGGAAGCAGCGAAGGTTCGTCTTCGTCCAATCCTGATGACAACCGCTGCGATGATCGCGGGTCTAATCCCACTGATGTACGCAAGTGGTGCGGGTGCGGCTCAGCGTTTCAGTATTGGTATCGTAATCGTTGCTGGTTTAGCAATTGGCACTCTCTTCACGCTATTTGTACTACCTGTGATTTACAGCTACTTGGCTGAAAAACACAAACCTCTACCTGTATTTGTTGAAGACAAAGACCTAGAAAAACTAGCTCGCGTCGATGAAGCAAAAGCAGCACACAGAGAATTAGCTGATAATAAGTAATCACTAAGTCGTAATAACAATAAAAAGGCTACTTCGGTGGCCTTTTTTTATACGCCATAGGCGACATCTCAAGTGTGATTAAATAGAATAGTAGTAAATATTCAGGAGTTTTAATTGATATGTTTGATCCAAAAAAACTAGAGCAGATTGCTAAGCAGATCCACGATTCTATGCCTCAACCAGTAAAAGAGCTTGGTTCAGATGTAGATCAAAAAGTTCGCCAGGTTATCCAAGGCCAACTGAACAAGCTAGACGTTGTAAGCCGTGAAGAGTTTGATGTTCAAACACAAGTACTACTGCGCACTCGCCAAAAGCTGACTGAAATGGAACAAAAGCTAGCGGACTTAGAAGCAAAGATTGCCGACAAGTAAGCGTAAAGAAAGAAAACTGAAAGGGTTGGTGTGAAAGCACCAACCCTTTTGTATTTCTGAAGATCAATCAAGAACTGAAAGTCGACGAATACCTATCAAGTAATTTTCATTTGATTGATTTTTAAGACTTTGTTACTAAAAGCAAAAAAGGCTTGGTCAACGGCGACCAAGCCTTTTTATTAGATGTTGTGTTGCTTATTTATAACTCCAACCTGTAAGGAGTTAGTGATACTGCTTCGCTTTTTCTGCAAATTTATCAGTATCTAAGCGACTAATTAACCGCCTACAGCGATACGCTTCATGTCGCTCATGTAGCTACGTAGCTCTTCACCAATGTACTCTACAGGGTGGTTACGGATAGCTTCGTTTACTTCAATTAGCTTAGCGTTATCAACTTGGTTAGATGCTTCACCTAGACCGCGGCCGATTACGTCAGTTGCTACTGAAGGCATGAACTTCTCACGTAGCAACGGTGTTGCTACGTTAGCGAATAGGTAGTTACCGTACTCAGCAGTATCTGAGATTACAACGTTCATTTCGTAAAGACGCTTACGAGCAACTGTATTTGCGATTAGTGGAAGCTCATGTAGAGATTCGTAGTAAGCAGACTCGTCGATGATACCTGATGCCGTCATAGCTTCGAATGCTAGCTCAACACCTGCACGAACCATAGCAACCATTAGGATACCGTTGTCGAAGTACTCTTGCTCTGAGATTTCTACGTCAGAAGCTGGGTAGTTTTCGAATGCCGTTTCGCCTGTCTCTTCACGCCAGCCTAGTAGGTTCACGTCATCGTTCGCCCAGTCAGCCATCATTGTGCTAGAGAAGTGACCAGAGATGATGTCATCCATGTGCTTGTTGTAAAGCGGACGCATTAGATCTTTAAGTTCTTCAGAAAGCTCAAACGCTTTAACTTTAGCTGGGTTAGATAGACGATCCATCATGTGAGTTACGCCACCGAACTTAAGTGCTTCAGTGATCGTTTCCCAACCGTATTGTAGAAGCTTACCTGCGTAGCCTGGTTCAATACCATCAGCAATCATCTTCTCGTAAGATACGATAGAACCTGCTTGAAGCATGCCACATAGAATGGTTTGCTCACCCATAAGGTCAGATTTAACTTCAGCTACGAATGAAGACTCTAGGCAACCTGCACGGTGACCACCAGTACCAGCAGCCCAAGCTTTAGCGATATCCCAGCCTTCGCCTTTAGGGTCATTTTCTGGGTGAACAGCGATCAGTGTTGGAACACCGAAGCCACGCTTGTACTCTTCACGAACTTCAGAACCAGGACACTTAGGTGCAACCATAACTACAGTAAGGTCAGCACGTAATTGCATGCCTTCTTCCACGACATTAAAGCCGTGAGAGTAACCAAGAGCAGCGCCTTCTTTCATTAGAGGCATTACTGTCTCAACAACATTAGTGTGTTGCTTGTCTGGAGTAAGGTTGATAACTAGATCTGCTTGAGGGATTAGCGTTTCGTAGCTACCCACAACAAAGCCGTTTTCATCAGCGTTTTTGAATGATTGACGCTTTTCATCAATTGCCGCTTGGCGTAGAGCGTAAGATACGTCTAGACCAGAATCACGCATGTTCAGACCTTGGTTTAGGCCTTGAGCACCACAACCAACAATGACGATTTTCTTGCCTTCAAGATATTCAGCTTCAGTCGTGAATTCTTCACGATCCATGAAGCGGCAACGACCTAATTGGTCTAGTTGTTCACGAAGGTTTAATGTATTGAAATAGTTAGCCATTGTAGGGCACTCCTTTAAAAATAAGTCCGTAAGGTCGATATCTGTCTACCGAATGACTTCATACTAAAACAGACACTCCGTTGCTGAAAGTGATATATTCACAATTAGTTATTGCAATAAATGCAACATGGAAACGTTCGCAGAACATGAACATAAAATCTCTACAATTATTTATACATTTATGTGACAGCAAGAGTTTCAGCAAAACCGCTGCAGCTATGCACGTCAGTCCTTCTGCCCTTAGTCGTCAAATACAAAAGCTTGAGGAAGAAACAGGGCAAGAACTGCTTATCAGGGATAATCGCAGTGTTGATCTGACTCCGGCAGGTAAACACCTATTACCTGTGGCATTGAGCATCGTTGGCGAGTGGCAGCAATATAATCTTCATCTAAAAGGCGGAGAACAGGAACTCAAGGGTGAGATCCGTATTTTCTGTTCCGTAACAGCAAGCTACAGTCACCTTCCTGAACTCATTACCGAATTCAGAGCTATTCATCCGTATATTGAATTTAAGCTCTCTACAGGCGATCCAGCTCAATCCATCGACAAAATACTGAATGATGAGGCTGATATCGCCATTTCAGCTAAACCTGACATTTTACCTTCAAGATTAGAATTCGAAACCATCAGCGATATACCACTGTCAGTGATCATCCCATCCGGTGTGAGTAGTTTTAGCCAGCAGCTTCAATCAGATAAACCAAACTGGAATGAAGTGCCTTTTATCATCCCAGAAGCAGGTACTGCACGAGAACGTGCGAACGCGTGGTTCAAAAAGATGAAGATAAAGCCCAACATTTACGCTCAGGTATCTGGTCATGAAGCGATCGTAAGTATGGTGGCTCTTGGTTGTGGGGTTGGTATCGCGCCAGACGTTGTAATCAACAACAGCCCTGTGAGAGACAAAGTCGATCGCTTAAAAATAGAACCTATAAAACCCTTTGAATTAGGCGTTTGCTGTAAACGCTCTCAGCTAGATAACCCTCTAATAAGAGCATTTTGGCAAGTTGCAGAGGGTAATACCAATTAAAGTAAAAATGTGATCTAATTAAGGCCGTCGAACTCTTACAGAAAATCGTCATGGATAGCCTTAATAATACTGATTTTAAAAAGCTAGCAAGCCAACAAAAAACCATTCAAATGAAGGTTCGCTTGCTAGCACTAGCCCACTTCAAAGAAGGTCACTCGCGCACTCAAATTGCCAAATACCTTAAAGTCAGTCGAACTAGTGTAAACAAATGGGTTCAAGTATTTCTTGAAGAAGGATTGGAAGGGCTTCAAGAAAAACCTCGCACAGGCAGACCTGCATACCTCAATGCAGAACAACAAAAACAACTCAGTGCATTCATTAAGAAAGAAGCAGAGTCCCCTTCAGGCGGGCGCCTTGTCGGGAGCGATATACATGACTACATCGTGAAAAACTTTGATAAATACTACCACCCTAATTCTATCTATTATCTCCTCGACCACATGGGCTTCTCTTGGATAACTTCTCGCTCCAAACACCCTAAACAATCACAGCAAATCCAAGACGATTTTAAAAAAATTCAAAATAGAAACGATCCTTAAGATCCCCGGCCATATCGGGCTAGAGAGTGTTGATGTCTGGTTTCAAGATGAAGCTAGGTTTGGTCAGCAGAACACAACGACACGTCTTTGGGCGACTCGTGGAACGAGGCCTCGCGTGGTAAAACAACAGCAATTTGAATACGCTTATTTGTTTGGTTCGGTATGCCCTGAAAGAGGAATTGGCGAAGCCATAGTGGTTCCTTGGGTTAACAAGGACATAATGACAAATCACTTAGAGCAGATATCTAAGGCTACAGAAAAAGGACGTCATGCTGTCGTTATAATGGATGGTGCAGGCTGGCATACCGATGATATTGCGAGAGAATTTAATAACGTCAGTACTATTAAGCTTCCTCCCTACTCGCCAGAGCTTAACCCTATAGAGCAAGTTTGGAGTTGGTTGCGACAACATTATCTAGCGAATCAAAGTTTCACGGATTATAACGACATTGTTTCCAAGGTTTGTCGCGCTTGGAATGAATTTCTTGAGTGCAAAGATCGTGTCACAAAAATGAGCAGAAGGGATTGGATAAACCTGATCAGTTAATTTTCCGGATTGGTATAAATATTTAACAGACTAGCAATGATAAGGTTCCGGTAAACAAAAAGAGAAGGGCACGTCAGTGCTCTTCTCTTTTTATTTATATTACATATAAGAAAAAAGCCCGCTGATTTCTCAGCGGGCTTTTCAATGGTGGTGGAGGGATAGGGATTTGAACCCTAGAACCGCTATTAACGGTTGCCGGTTTTCAAGACCGGTGCTTTCGACCACTCAGCCATCCCTCCAACAAATTGTCATTAACAGATTAATGCACTGCTAATGTTATTACTCGTAATACGAGTAATTATATTTAAAGCCTGGCGATGTCCTACTCTCACATGGGGGAACCCCACACTACCATCGGCGCTATTGTGTTTCACTTCTGAGTTCGGCATGGAATCAGGTGGGTCCACAATGCTATGGTCGCCAAGCAAATTTTGTTTAATTGACGCATTAGCGACAATTAATAATTCGGAAAACTGATTTAAAAGTATCTCTTCAAACGCATTCAAGGTCTGGTACTTCTGAGTCCACAAAACCCCTTGGGTGTTGTATGGTTAAGCCTCACGGGCAATTAGTACAGGTTAGCTCAATGCCTCGCAGCACTTACACACCCTGCCTATCAACGTCGTAGTCTACGACAACCCTTTAGGACACTTATAGTGCCAGGGAAAACTCATCTCAAGGCTCGCTTCCCGCTTAGATGCTTTCAGCGGTTATCGATTCCGAACTTAGCTACCGGGCAATGCCATTGGCATGACAACCCGAACACCAGAGGTTCGTCCACTCCGGTCCTCTCGTACTAGGAGCAGCCCCTTTCAATTTTCCAACGCCCACGGCAGATAGGGACCGAACTGTCTCACGACGTTCTAAACCCAGCTCGCGTACCACTTTAAATGGCGAACAGCCATACCCTTGGGACCGACTTCAGCCCCAGGATGTGATGAGCCGACATCGAGGTGCCAAACACCGCCGTCGATATGAACTCTTGGGCGGTATCAGCCTGTTATCCCCGGAGTACCTTTTATCCGTTGAGCGATGGCCCTTCCATTCAGAACCACCGGATCACTATGACCTGCTTTCGCACCTGCTCGAATTGTCATTCTCGCAGTCAAGCGGGCTTATGCCATTGCACTAACCACACGATGTCCAACCGTGTTTAGCCCACCTTCGTGCTCCTCCGTTACTCTTTGGGAGGAGACCGCCCCAGTCAAACTACCCACCAGGCACTGTCCGTAATCCCGATTCAGGGACCAACGTTAGAACATCAAAACTACAAGGGTGGTATTTCAAGGACGACTCCACCACATCTAGCGACGCGGTTTCATAGTCTCCCACCTATCCTACACATGTAGGTTCAATGTTCAGTGCCAAGCTGTAGTAAAGGTTCACGGGGTCTTTCCGTCTAGCCGCGGGTACACTGCATCTTCACAGCGATTTCAATTTCACTGAGTCTCGGGTGGAGACAGCGTGGCCATCATTACGCCATTCGTGCAGGTCGGAACTTACCCGACAAGGAATTTCGCTACCTTAGGACCGTTATAGTTACGGCCGCCGTTTACCGGGGCTTCGATCAAGAGCTTCGACCGAAGTCTAACCCCATCAATTAACCTTCCGGCACCGGGCAGGCGTCACACCGTATACGTCATCTTACGATTTTGCACAGTGCTGTGTTTTTAATAAACAGTTGCAGCCACCTGGTATCTGCGACTCTCGTCTGCTCCATCCGCAAGGGACTTCACTGATAAGAGCGTACCTTCTCCCGAAGTTACGGTACCATTTTGCCTAGTTCCTTCACCCGAGTTCTCTCAAGCGCCTTGGTATTCTCTACCCGACCACCTGTGTCGGTTTGGGGTACGATTCCTTACAATCTGAAGCTTAGAGGCTTTTCCTGGAAGCATGGCATCAATGACTTCACTACCGTAGTAGCTCGACATCGTATCTCAGCGTTAAGAAAGTCCGGATTTACCTAAACTTTCCGCCTACGTACTTGAACCTGGACAACCGTCGCCAGGCCCACCTAGCCTTCTCCGTCCCCCCATCGCAATTGTAAGAAGTACGGGAATATTAACCCGTTTCCCATCGACTACGCCTTTCGGCCTCGCCTTAGGAGTCGACTTACCCTGCCCCGATTAACGTTGGACAGGAACCCTTGGTCTTCCGGCGAGGGAGTTTTTCACTCCCTTTATCGTTACTCATGTCAGCATTCGCACTTCTGATACCTCCAGCATGCCTTACAGCACACCTTCAACGGCTTACAGAACGCTCCCCTACCCCACATACCCTAAGGTACGTAGCCGCAGCTTCGGTGTATAGCTTAGCCCCGTTACATCTTCCGCGCAGGCCGACTCGACCAGTGAGCTATTACGCTTTCTTTAAATGATGGCTGCTTCTAAGCCAACATCCTGGCTGTCTGAGCCTTCCCACATCGTTTCCCACTTAGCTATACTTTGGGACCTTAGCTGGCGGTCTGGGTTGTTTCCCTCTCCACGACGGACGTTAGCACCCGCCGTGTGTCTCCCGGATAGTACTTACTGGTATTCGGAGTTTGCAAAGGGTTGGTAAGTCGGGATGACCCCCTAGCCTTAACAGTGCTCTACCCCCAGTAGTATTCGTCCGAGGCGCTACCTAAATAGCTTTCGGGGAGAACCAGCTATCTCCAGGTTTGATTGGCCTTTCACCCCTAGCCACAAGTCATCCGCTAATTTTTCAACATTAGTCGGTTCGGTCCTCCAGTTGATGTTACTCAACCTTCAACCTGCCCATGGCTAGATCACCTGGTTTCGGGTCTAATCCTAGCAACTGTACGCCCAGTTAAGACTCGGTTTCCCTACGGCTCCCCTAAACGGTTAACCTTGCTACTAAAATTAAGTCGCTGACCCATTATACAAAAGGTACGCAGTCACACCACGAAGGTGCTCCTACTGCTTGTACGTACACGGTTTCAGGTTCTATTTCACTCCCCTCACAGGGGTTCTTTTCGCCTTTCCCTCACGGTACTGGTTCACTATCGGTCAGTCAGTAGTATTTAGCCTTGGAGGATGGTCCCCCCATATTCAGACAGGATATCACGTGTCCCGCCCTACTCGTTTTCACTGATTATGATGTGTCGGTTACGGGGCTATCACCCTTTATTGCGGCACTTTCCAGAGCCTTCACCTGCATCATTAAAAGCTTAAGGGCTAATCCAATTTCGCTCGCCGCTACTTTCGGAATCTCGGTTGATTTCTCTTCCTCGGGGTACTTAGATGTTTCAGTTCCCCCGGTTTGCCTCCTGTTGCTATGTATTCACAACAGGATACTTGCTTATGCAAGTGGGTTTCCCCATTCAGGAATCCCAGACTCAAAAGGTTATTACTACCTAATCTGGGCTTATCGCAAGTTATTACGCCTTTCATCGCCTCTGACTGCCAAGGCATCCACCGTGTACGCTTAGTCACTTAACCATACAACCCGAAAGGGTTTCTATTTGCTTTCACTTTAAAAAGTGAGGACAAATAAGCGTATGGCAACTAACCAAGGTTTTTGGTTGTCATCAAGAAGGGTTAATTCTCAATGACTGTTTGCCGGACTCAATTGTGAATCAATGTAAACATTGATTCGAATACAAGACACTTGAATGTGTTTGTTGTGTTTATACCGTTCTTATTAACTAAGAGCAGATAAACATTGAGAACTTTTAAATTTGATTGAATTACTCGTAAGTAATCAATCAGTCAGCTTTCCAAATTGTTAAAGAGCAAGAGTTTTAAGCGTTAAACTTTCAACCCATTTTTAAAAACTCTCTTTCGAGAATGCTTAAAGATGGTGGGCGATACCGGGCTCGAACCAGTGACCCCCTGCTTGTAAGGCAGGTGCTCTCCCAACTGAGCTAATCGCCCATGATAGTTTTAATTCCTTCATGGAGAAAGAATGGTGGAGCTATGCGGGATCGAACCGCAGACCTCCTGCGTGCAAGGCAGGCGCTCTCCCAGCTGAGCTATAGCCCCATATTTTTATTTCCTTGGGAGGAAATGGTGGGTCGTGCAGGATTCGAACCTGCGACCAATTGATTAAAAGTCAACTGCTCTACCAACTGAGCTAACGACCCAATGGTATCCCGTAGGGGAGTCGAACCCCTGTTACCGCCGTGAAAGGGCGGTGTCCTAGGCCTCTAGACGAACGGGACACTGCTAATTCATCTCTACTTTAAAAAGCAGAAACAAACTTCGAAGAACCTTGGGAGTTCTTCTTCTCTTTGCTTTTCTAAACCTAATCAATCTGTGTGGACACTCATCGTGGTATCTTCGTATAAGGAGGTGATCCAGCCCCAGGTTCCCCTAGGGCTACCTTGTTACGACTTCACCCCAGTCATGAACCACAAAGTGGTGAGCGTCCTCCCCGAAAGGTTAAACTACCCACTTCTTTTGCAGCCCACTCCCATGGTGTGACGGGCGGTGTGTACAAGGCCCGGGAACGTATTCACCGTGACATTCTGATTCACGATTACTAGCGATTCCGACTTCATGGAGTCGAGTTGCAGACTCCAATCCGGACTACGACGCACTTTTTGGGATTCGCTCACTATCGCTAGCTTGCTGCCCTCTGTATGCGCCATTGTAGCACGTGTGTAGCCCTACTCGTAAGGGCCATGATGACTTGACGTCGTCCCCACCTTCCTCCGGTTTATCACCGGCAGTCTCCCTGGAGTTCCCGACATTACTCGCTGGCAAACAAGGATAAGGGTTGCGCTCGTTGCGGGACTTAACCCAACATTTCACAACACGAGCTGACGACAGCCATGCAGCACCTGTCTCAGAGCTCCCGAAGGCACACCTGCGTCTCCGCTGGCTTCTCTGGATGTCAAGAGTAGGTAAGGTTCTTCGCGTTGCATCGAATTAAACCACATGCTCCACCGCTTGTGCGGGCCCCCGTCAATTCATTTGAGTTTTAATCTTGCGACCGTACTCCCCAGGCGGTCTACTTAACGCGTTAGCTCCGAAAGCCACGGCTCAAGGCCACAACCTCCAAGTAGACATCGTTTACGGCGTGGACTACCAGGGTATCTAATCCTGTTTGCTCCCCACGCTTTCGCATCTGAGTGTCAGTGTCTGTCCAGGGGGCCGCCTTCGCCACTGGTATTCCTTCAGATCTCTACGCATTTCACCGCTACACCTGAAATTCTACCCCCCTCTACAGCACTCTAGTTCACCAGTTTCAAATGCAGTTCCGAGGTTGAGCCCCGGGCTTTCACATCTGACTTAATGAACCACCTGCATGCGCTTTACGCCCAGTAATTCCGATTAACGCTCGCACCCTCCGTATTACCGCGGCTGCTGGCACGGAGTTAGCCGGTGCTTCTTCTGTTGCTAACGTCAAGATGTGCAGCTATTAACTACACACCCTTCCTCACAACTGAAAGTACTTTACAACCCGAAGGCCTTCTTCATACACGCGGCATGGCTGCATCAGGCTTTCGCCCATTGTGCAATATTCCCCACTGCTGCCTCCCGTAGGAGTCTGGACCGTGTCTCAGTTCCAGTGTGGCTGATCATCCTCTCAGACCAGCTAGGGATCGTCGCCTTGGTGAGCCATTACCTCACCAACTAGCTAATCCCACCTAGGCATATCTTGACGCGAGAGGTCCGAAGATCCCCCTCTTTGGCCCGTAGGCATTATGCGGTATTAGCCATCGTTTCCAATGGTTATCCCCCACATCAAGGCAATTTCCTAGGCATTACTCACCCGTCCGCCGCTCGACGCCCAACAAATCCTCCGAAGATTCAATGTTGTCGTTTCCGCTCGACTTGCATGTGTTAGGCCTGCCGCCAGCGTTCAATCTGAGCCATGATCAAACTCTTCAATTTAAGATTTTGTGACTCAACGAATACTGACTTCAAAACTAATATTCATTCGCCTATTCGAAAATAAACAAAGAACATGTAATCCTAAAGCTATTACCCCTCTCTTCTTAAATAAATAGGAACAGAATGGTAATGAATTGACTGTGCCGAATAACTACAAGTAGTTAAACGTATTGGTCACTCAGTTCATTGAAATCAAGTTTGTTACCGAAGTAACTGTCATTACCTAAGTAATAACGTTTTGATATTCATCAACGAGTGCCCACACAGATTGATAGGTTTAAATTGTTAAAGAGCTTTTCCTTTTCGAGCTTCGCTCAAATCGGACGGTCATTTTAGCGATTTAAGTTTTAGTGTCAACCACTATTTTCAAAACTTTTTTCAAGCGCTTAGCTTGGCTAATTTGACCTGCTGATTCGTTTTCGCTTTTGAAACCTAAGCTTCGAAGCCATCCTGTGTCAGCGAGGTGGCATTATAGAGATTTCGATCACACTGGCAAGCCCTTTTTTAAGTTTTTCTTACTTTTTTGATTGTTCGAGCGTTTTTTGTTCAAAACACCCCATTTTCACTAGTATTCCCCTTAATTAAGGGCTTAAGGTGCCTATATAAAGGAGGATTTATGAGTTCAATACGCAGTTATAAAGGAATATCCCCTCAGATTGGACAAGGTGTCTATATAGATACAAGTTCGGTACTGGTTGGTGATATCAAAATCGGTGACGACTCTAGCGTGTGGCCTTTGGTTGCAGCTCGAGGAGATGTGAACCACATTCATATTGGAGATAGAACGAATATCCAAGACGGCAGCGTTTTGCACGTCACCCATAAGAATGCTGACAACCCTGAAGGTTATCCTCTACTAATAGGTAATGATGTCACTATCGGACATAAAGTAATGCTGCATGGCTGCACGATTGAAGATCGTGTACTTGTTGGTATGGGAGCTATCGTGCTTGATGGCGTGATTATTAAAGAAGAAGTGATGATTGGTGCTGGTAGCTTAGTGCCGCCTAATAAGGTACTTGAAAGCGGTTATCTCTATGTAGGAAGCCCGGTAAAACAAGCACGCCCATTAAACGATAAAGAGCGTGCCTTTTTACAGAAGTCAGCTGACAACTATGTTCAGAATAAAAACGACTATCTAGACTCTGTGCTTCCAGTCTAAAGCGCTTTGATCTGGATCCGATTAGAGGAGTCATACTCCTCTTCTTCTATTAACTCTTCAGCTAGCTCTTCAATATCGAAACGTAACTCTGAAAAGATAACTAAAGCTTGATCGCCCTCTTCTATATCTTTGCCTGCCAATCGAGACAGCTCTTCAATAGACATAACACACTCAATCAGTGCGCCCGATTGCTGTGCTGGGAAGGTGATTGATTGATTCTCTTCATCCCAATCTTGGATATCAGGAAATAGAATTGACTGATTCATTCTTTATACCTTGTTACATCTCTAAGTTTTTACGTAATTCTCTTAAAATCTGTTTTGTCCCAGGGCGAAGACCACGCCACAGCATAAAGCTCTCAGCGGCCTGCCCTACCAACATACCCAAACCATCATAAGCAGCGTGAACACCATTATCTAATGCCCACTGATTGAATACCGTCGTTCCAGATCCGTAAACCATGTCATAAACGGCGCTATTAGAATTGAAAATAGCATCAGACACTTCAGGAAGCTGCCCGCTTAGACCAGACGAAGTAGAGTTAATAATGACATCAAAGCCTTCATTAACATCACTTAGCCCCATCCCCTTGATGTTGCCATGCGAAGAAAACATCTCAGCCAGAAGTTCAGCCTTGGAGCTGGTTCGATTAGCGACCACCAGCTGTTGTGGCTTTTGGTCGAGAAGAGGTTGAATCACTCCTCTCGCAGCACCACCAGCGCCAAGAAGAAGAACGCGAGCTCCTTTTAACGCAACTTGATGTTGAAGAAGGTCTTGAACTAAACCTTCACCATCGGTGTTATCACCAATGATCTCTCCATCATCTAGCTTCTTAAGTGTGTTTACAGCACCTGCTAGTTCAGCTCTTTCAGTCAGGCGACTAGCGAACTGATAAGCATCTTCTTTAAATGGCGCTGTGACATTACACCCTCTGCCACCTTCACTAAAAAAAGCTTGAGCAGCAGTGATGAATTCACCTTGTTCTGGCTGGAGTGCTGTATAGGTAAGTTGTTGACTGGTTTGGCGAGCAAATAATGTGTGAATGAATGGCGATTTGCTTTGCCCAATAGGGTTACCGAAAACGGCATAACGATCTACTTGCTGTGTCATATCCTTACCTAACAGAAATAAAAAAGGGTCATCTATATAGATGACCCTATCACTATCCCTATAAGGAAGGAAGAACTACCAAACTCGAGGCTTTAGGTAGTCGCTATAAAGCAGAGCTTCAGGTGAACCTGCTTGTGGTTCGTAGCGATATTCCCAGCGAGCCAATGGCGGCATCGACATCAATATAGACTCAGTGCGCCCACCGCTTTGCAGACCAAATAAGGTGCCACGGTCGTAAACTAGGTTAAATTCAACATAGCGACCACGACGATAAAGTTGGAAGTCACGCTCGCGCTCACCGTAAGACGTCTCTTTACGTCGTTCTACAATTGGTAGATAGGCGGCTGCAAAGCCTTCACCGACCGCCTGCATATAAGCAAAGCTCTTATCGAACCCCCACTCATTCAGATCATCAAAGAACAGACCACCGACACCGCGTGTTTCGTCTCGGTGAGGCAGATAGAAGTATTTATCACACCACTCTTTATGCTCTTGATAAACATCATCACCAAACGGCGCACAAAGATCTTTAGCGGTTTGATGCCAAGATTGGCAGTCTTCATCGAAAGGATAAAATGGCGTTAAGTCAAAACCACCACCAAACCACCAAATCGGGTCTTCCCCCTCTTTTTCCGCAATAAAGAATCGAACGTTCGCGTGTGAGGTTGGGATGTATGGGTTTTTAGGGTGGATAACTAATGAGACACCCATTGCCTCAAACTTACGTCCAGCTAATTCAGGGCGATGAGCCGTGGCTGAGGCAGGCATTGCCTTACCCGCTACGTGAGAGAAATTAACCCCACCTTGCTCAAATACCGCACCATTGGTCATCACACGAGTTCGACCACCGCCACCAAGGCGCTCGCCAGGTTCACGCTGCCATGCATCTTCTTCAAACAGTGCAGTACCATCAGCTTGCTCAAGCTGCTGGCAAATCGAATCTTGTAGGCTCAGTAAAAACTGTTTTACTGCTTCTTTATCAATTGCTGACATCTTTCTTCCTTTGCAGAGTTTAACCCTGTCTTAATATTTTCGACGTTTTTGCATCTCTAATTTCGCTTGGCTTCTCACGACCACCCGTTTGACCTTCTAGAATCGCGACTAAGTGTTGACCTAGTTGCTGTTGAACTTCTTCAGTCGTCATACAAGGCGGCTCGCCAGTCAGGTTGGCACTGGTAGAGGTTAACGGCTTGCCGAACTCATTACACATTCTTTGAACCAAAGGGTGATCCGTCACTCGTACCGCGATGGAATCAAACTGGCCGCTGACCCAGTCAGTTACTTTACTGCTGGTTGGCATTACCCAAGTTACCGGACCTGGCCATGTTGCTTTTACGGTCGCTAACTGCGCTTCAGTCAGTTGGCTTTCGTCAATATAGGGCAGTAACTGCTCGTAACTTGCAGCAATTAGGATCAACCCTTTGTCCATCGGTCGCTGTTTTAAATCGAGCAATTTCTTGATGGCTTGTGGATTATCAGGATCACAACCGACCCCAAAAACGCCTTCGGTCGGGTAAGCAATGACTTCACCTTGTTGTAATGCCTGCAAAGTATGTTGAAAGTTATCCACGGGTTGCCTCATTAATTCAGTTATCTAACTCACTAAGTGTACAAATTATCATTCACCGTGACTAAAGCTATTTGTTTATAAAATGTATCAATTAACAACTGACACTGACGCAAACGTTTTCCTTGAGCAATTTTACCCGTATAATGCGCGCAAAATATCTAATCACTAATTAAATCGTACCTGAAGGAGTTTGAGATGACTGTCGGTATTATCATGGGTTCTAAATCTGATTGGCCAACAATGAAGCTAGCTGCAGAAATGTTGGATCAGTTTGGCGTGGCGTACGAAACAAAAGTGGTTTCTGCTCACCGCACACCTCAGTTGCTTGCTGACTACGCAACCAGTGCGAAAGAGCGCGGTATTAAAGTAATTATTGCTGGTGCTGGCGGTGCTGCGCATCTTCCAGGCATGGCTGCAGCTTTCACAAGCGTACCTGTTTTAGGTGTTCCTGTTCAGTCTAAAGCACTGAAGGGCATGGACTCACTGCTTTCTATCGTACAAATGCCAAAAGGTATCGCGGTAGGTACTTTGGCTATCGGTGAAGCTGGTGCTGCCAATGCAGGCATCCTAGCAGCTCAAATCATTGGTACACACAATGAAGAAGTAATGGCAAAAGTAGAAGCGTTCCGCTCTGAGCAAACAGAAACGGTACTTGCTAATCCAAACCCTGCAGAGGACTAATTCCCATGCATGTTCTTGTGTTAGGCGCGGGCCAACTTGCTCGCATGATGTCCCTAGCTGGGGCACCGCTGAATATTGAAATTTCTGCTTTTGATGTTGGCAGCAAAAATATTGTTCACCCATTAACGCAAGCAATTCTAGGCAACGGCTTAGACCATGCGATTGAGCGTGCGGACGTCATTACTGCTGAATTCGAGCATATCCCTCATGATGTACTTGAGGTGTGTGAGCGCAGCGGTAAGTTCTTACCGACAACAGAAGCAATCAAAGCTGGCGGTGACCGTCGCCTTGAAAAAGCCCTGTTAGACGAAGCAAACGTGAAAAATGCTAAGTACTACGTGATTAACTCTCGCGAAGACTTTGACGCTGCGATTGCTCACGTAAGCTTGCCAATGGTCTTAAAGAGCACACTTGGCGGCTACGATGGCAAAGGCCAGTGGCGCTTAAAGACATTAGATAATGTTGAGTCAACTTGGACAGAAATGGCTGAGTGCATTGCCGCAACAGACAACCAAGCGATTGTGGCTGAAGAGTTCGTTCCGTTTGACCGCGAAGTATCACTTGTCGGTGCTCGTGGCGCCAATGGCGAGATCCAAGTGTACCCACTGGCTGAAAATGTTCACACCGACGGCGTGTTGAGCTTATCGACAGCGATTGATGACATTGAACTGCAAGAGCAAGCAAAAACCATGTTCACCGCTGTTGCAGAACGTTTGGATTACGTTGGCGTGCTAGCGTTAGAGTTCTTTGATGTTAAAGGTTCACTGCTGGTTAACGAGATTGCACCACGTGTTCATAACTCTGGCCACTGGACGCAACAAGGCGCAGAGACTTGTCAGTTTGAGAACCATCTACGTGCCGTATGTGGGATGCCATTAGGCAGCACTAAATTGATTCGCCCAACTGCAATGATCAACATCCTTGGCGAAGATACTCTACCTGAAGCAATTCTTGCTAAAGGTGGCTGTCATGTTCATTGGTATGGTAAAGAGAAGCGTGCGGGTCGTAAGATGGGCCACATTAACGTGAGCGCTGACTACAACGCAGAGCTGCAAAGAGCGTTATGCTCACTGGCAGACATTCTCGATAAGCAAGCCTACCCTGCTGTGCATGAATTAGCACAGCAACTGAAGTAAACCTACATCGTGGATTTGATATAAAAATGGCGCTCAGTGAGCGCCGTTTTTTTGTCTATAACATCAGGTTATTGAGATTGAATGTGATGACACTTGCGATCAGCACATTGTTTCTTGGTGCCATTGGCTGTTTTCTTCTCAAGTAACAACGGAAACTGACACTCTTCACAACGACCAATAACAGGTGGCTGATTAACGGCGAACTTACACTTAGGATAGTTATCGCACGCATAAAAGGTTTTGCCATAGCGAGATTTACGCTCAACCAAATGGCCTCTGCCACACTCAGGGCAAGCAACAAGTGGCTGCTCTTCAGGTTGTTCTTTTGGTTGGTCCAAAGATTCGATGTGATTACACGTTGGGTAGCTACTACAACCAATGAACATACCAAAGCGACCTTGCCTTAATACCAATTCGTTTTGGCATTTAGGACACGGCACACCCAGCTCTTTCACCACATGGCCATCGTTTTGATGGAGAGGCTTGATGTAATCACAGCTCGGATACTGCTTACAGCCTAAAAATGGGCCGTGCTTACCATGGCGAAGCTGAAGCTCTCCACCACACTGTGGACATGGTTCATGCTCTAATGCATGTTCATGTGCTGAAAAAAGCTGATTATCAATCTTACTACTCATGACAAGCCTGTATTAATGCAAGATACCTTGCTCTTTGGTGTACAACAGCTCTTCCATTTGCGTGTAAGCACTTTCATTACCCGGCACATTAAACAGCACCATTAAGATAATCCATTTCAGATCATCCAATTCAAATTCGCTCGTCTCAAGCCCCATCACACGATCAATCACCATTTCACGAATCTCTGTCGTGAGTACGTTGATCTGTTCAAGGAACAATAAGAAACCTCGGCACTCCATATTAATACGTGAAATCTCTCGACTGGTATAAATACGCATCGAGGTATTGGAACACATAGTAATCGCCGCTTGATTCTCAGTATCTTGCAATGCCGCAAGATCTTCTAACCAATGGAGGGCCTTATAAATATCATCTTGGTGAAACCCTGCTCGAAGAAGCTCATCTTCCAGCTCATCTTGATCCACCTGCAATTCAGAATCGCTATGGATGTAGGTTTCAAACAAGTACATCAGTATGTCCATCATCATAGCTTAGCCTCTCCCCTTTCGAATATAGCCACCGGAAACTGCAACAACATGCCCTGAGAGCTCAAGCTCTAAAAGCTGCATCATGACCTCATGCACAGGTATATGGGTTCTCTGTGCCAAAATATCAACGGGTGTCGCCTCTAACCCTACGTTAGCTAACAGCTGTGGAAATGGCAATTGTTCATTTTCCCCCATACAGGGCGTAGGTTCGAACAAGCTGGGTTGCTGATCGATAGACCAGTCTAACAGACTCTTTATTTCAATCAGAACATCTTGTGCACTCTGTACCAAACATGCACCAGCTTTAATTAAGCTATTGCCGCCACGGCTGGTTGGACTATGAATAGAGCCTGGCAACGCAAACACCTCTCGGCCTTGCTCCATGGCATATCGAGCCGTAATCAACGAGCCACTCTTCTCAGCCGCTTCAACTACCAAGGTTCCGAGCGATAACCCACTTATAATACGGTTACGCCGAGGGAAATGTTCAGGTCGTGGTTTTGCGTTTGGGCGAAACTCTGAAATCAGCGCCCCATTTTCACAGATTCTATCGGCTAAGTTTCTGTGCCGCGCTGGGTAAATTG
The DNA here is from genome assembly GCF_002119525.1 of Vibrio syngnathi. Taxonomy (NCBI): domain Bacteria; kingdom Pseudomonadati; phylum Pseudomonadota; class Gammaproteobacteria; order Vibrionales; family Vibrionaceae; genus Vibrio; species Vibrio syngnathi. Next base: position 3,251,576 of record NZ_CP017916.1, read on the forward strand.
AATCCAAACCTGAACCTAAAACCGCGAAAGTCTCTCCTCCTTTATCTAGAGCACCATCATGAGCGTAACCGTCAATGCCCAACGCTAAGCCACTCGTGACAATCAAACCGTTTTGGACGAACTCTTTGGCGAAGGACTTCGCTGTCTGCAGCCCTTCGATGCTGGCATTACGACTGCCGACCATTGCGATTTGAGGCTCAATCAGTTTTTCAACGTGACCTTTAACGAAAAGCACGCTCGGCGCAGAGGCGGTCTCATTCAGCAGCTTGGGATAATGCGAGCAATTCTGGGTAATGATGTGATGGTTGGGTTGTCTTGCTTGCCACGCGAGGCAAGCCTCCACTTCTCTTGGGGCTTGCTCTCTTAAATAGGATATTTGCTTGGCAGACAAACCAATCGCTTGCAGTTGCTGGCTTGAGTAACCAACAATATTAGAAGGGGAATCAATGCTCAGCAGACGAGAAAGGCGCTTGCCACCCAATTGCGGTACAAAACTTAGAGTTAGCCAAGCGCTCAGTTGTTGCTCATTCACTCGGTGCCCTTAAGCTCTTCCGTCAAAGCCAGATCCAGAGGCGATACAGCCAGAATGTCATTGCTAACCGGCTTAGAGCTCTGAGTGATCAAGGCCAAGCTAAAATACTCATAAGGACGAATGACCATCAAACTACCGAGTGAGGTACTTGGCAATTGTACCTTATCGCTCGCTGCTGATTCTTTATAGCTGTATTCACCTTGCTTACCAAACACCACCGCGCCGCTTTCGCTGAGCGTAAACATAGAGCCTTGGCGAAGATTGTCTTGCGAGCCTTTGTTAATAACCACCACCTGATTCTTTGCGCTGTATTGGCTGCCATCTAATGAGCCCAAGATATTAGCAAACTGTCCCGCAGCACTAGGCGCTGGATAAAACGTGGTTGAGAGCTTCACCTGATCAACGCCAAGATCTGGTAACACGAGGTCATTGAGCAGTACCTCTTGCAGTTGAGTCTCTATCTGTAAACTACTGAACTCAGCATCCACCTCTTTCAGGCGCGCCGTGGCGACCAAACGCAAAGAGGTAATACTCGCTTGAGGTTGATGCCTTTGATAAGTCTCGACGGAACGGTAGATACCCCATTTTTGATGCTGCTGGTTTCCCGAAATAAACAATCGGTCTTCACCCGATAAGAAGCGTTTGCCATCACTGGTCCCTAACACTCGTTGCGCTGACTGGATATCTTGCTGCTCAACCAAGCGGTCAGATTGTAGATACGGTAGAACAAGCCCCTCATTGACGGTAGGCACCGCTTTCTTCTCTGATACACGAATCTTAGGGCTTATCTTTATGACGGGTTTGAGGCTCAACACAGGCTCGCCATTAATCCAAACCAGAGACAATTTATCTCCGGGGTAAATAAGGTGAGGGTTTTCTATTTCAGGGTTTACCTGCCATAGCCTTGGCCACAACCAAGGGCTATCGAGATACATCGCGGAGATATCCCATAAGGTATCCCCCTTAACCACCACATACGCCTCGGGTGCGCCTTGTTTAATGGTTAAAGGTTGCTCACTATTTTCAGCCATAACGGCGAACGAAAGCGAGGCACAAATAAGAGATAAAGCGGGGGAAAAATGACGCATGACCTAGGTTCCTTGGTCTGAATATATGACATCTGATTAGAGAATTACCTTCAGGATGCTGTCATTTGACCTCTAAAATGTCTAGAATTGAGCCAACAAGGTTTAAGCTGTTTCGGCACAGTTCAATATTTCGAGTGTATATGTCTGTATTACAAGTATTAACATTACCAGATGATCGTCTACGTACCGTGGCGAAACCGGTAAAAGAAGTTACCCCAGAGATTCAAAAGTTCGTTGATGACATGATTGAAACCATGTACGACGAAGAAGGTATCGGCCTTGCTGCAACGCAAGTAGATTTCCACCAGCGCATCGTTGTTATCGATATTTCAGAAACACGTGACGAGCCTATGGTTCTGATCAACCCTGAAATTACCGACAAACGTGGCGAAGATGGTATCGAAGAAGGCTGTCTATCTGTACCAGGCGCTCGAGCTCTAGTACCTCGCGCTGCAGAAGTAACGGTTAAAGCATTAGACCGAGAAGGCAACGAATTCACATTCGACGCTGACGACCTTCTGGCTATCTGTGTTCAGCACGAACTTGACCACCTAGAAGGCAAGTTGTTTGTTGATTACCTATCGCCACTAAAGCGCAAACGTATTCAAGATAAGCTAGCGAAGATTAAACGTTTCAACGAGAAACAAGGTTAATAACCGGTGCTATTACTAAATTAAGAAGGAAGTCTACCTTGGGTCAATCTTTAAGAATTGTCTTCGCAGGTACTCCGGATTTCGCCGCCCGTCACTTGGCGGCGTTGTTGTCTTCGGAGCATGAAGTTATTGCTGTTTACACACAGCCAGATCGTCCAGCAGGCCGCGGTAAAAAACTGACTGCGAGCCCAGTAAAAAACATCGCACTTGAAAACAATATTCCGGTTTACCAACCAGAAAATTTCAAGTCAGATCAAGCTAAGCAAGAGCTAGCAGATTTGAATGCTGACATTATGGTTGTTGTCGCTTACGGCTTGCTTCTTCCACAAGCTGTATTAGATACGCCTCGCTTGGGTTGTATTAACGTGCATGGCTCTATCCTACCGCGTTGGCGTGGTGCTGCTCCGATCCAACGCTCTATCTGGGCGGGTGATAAAGAGACAGGTGTGACGATCATGCAGATGGATATCGGCCTAGATACCGGTGATATGTTAAGTATCGCGACGCTACCAATCGAAGCAACAGACACCAGTGCGTCAATGTACGAGAAGTTGGCTGGCCTTGGTCCTGATGCTCTTGTTGAGTGTTTAGCCGACATCGCTTCTGGTAAAGCTGTTGCTGAGAAGCAAGACGACGAACTTGCTAACTACGCGAAAAAGCTGAGCAAAGAAGAAGCTAAAATTGATTGGAATGACAGTGCAGAACACATCGAACGTTGTGTGCGCGCTTTCAACCCATGGCCAATGAGTCACTTTGCGATTACTGATAGCAGCTCTAATGATGAAAAAAGCATTAAAGTTTGGCAGACACGTGTTGACCAAGAATCAACGTCTGCGCCAACTGGTTCAATCATCAAAGCAGATAAAACGGGTATCTATGTTGCGACTGGCGACAAAGTACTGGTTTTGGAACAACTGCAAGTTCCAGGTAAAAAAGCCATGTCAGTTCAAGACATCTTGAACTCACGTGCAAGCTGGTTTGAAGTTGGTACTCAACTTTCTTAACCGCTTTAAAGCTACTCAATATGAACTTAGAAATGTGTAGCTTATAAAAACACAGTTTAGAAAACCTTTACGAGGGCAGAGATGCCCTCATGTATTCAAATAAATATTCGGTACCCCTCATGAATGTTCGCGCTGCTGCTGCAAATGTCCTATTCCAAGTTGTCGATAAAGGCCACTCTCTTTCACACGCTCTCCCTGCGGCTCAAAAAACGATCCGTCCGCGAGACCATGCTCTACTGCAAGAGATTTGCTACGGCGCACTTCGTTACCTGCCTCGCTTAGAGTCAATCGCTAACGAACTGATGGAAAACTCGCTTAAAGGTAAAAAGCGCGTCTTCCATCACCTGATCTTAGTAGGCATTTATCAGTTGGGCTTTATGCGAATTCCTTCGCATGCCGCCGTTGCTGAAACAGTTGAAGCAACCAAAACACTGCGCGGCCCAAGCCTCAGTGGTTTGATCAATGCCGTACTTCGCAGCTACCTGCGCGATCAAGAAGAACTAGACGAGAAAGCCGTTAGCCACAATGCTGGCAAATACAGCCATCCAAGCTGGATTCTAAAAATGCTTCAAGAGAGCTACCCAGATCAGTGGGAGCAATTGGTTGAAGCAAACAATAACAAGGCACCAATGTGGCTGCGCGTAAACCGCCAACACCACACTCGTGACGAGTATGTTGAACTGCTTAAAAACGAAAACATTGAATACTCTCTGCACCCTGAAGCAGCTGATGCCATAAAATTAGCCTCACCTTGTGACGTTACTTTGCTTCCTGGCTTCGACAGAGGCTGGGTATCGGTACAAGATGCTGCAGCTCAGCTTTCCGTTGATTTCCTAACACCAAAAGATGGTGAGCTAATCCTAGATTGCTGCGCAGCACCTGGTGGTAAAACTGCACACATTCTTGAACATACTCAAGACACTGAAGTGGTTGCAATCGACAGTGATATTAAACGCCTAGACCGCGTTTACGATAACCTTGAACGCCTACAACTGCGTGCCGACGTAATCTGTGGTGATGCTCGCTACCCTGAAGAGTGGTGGACAGGCAGCCAGTTTGACCGCATCCTACTTGATGCTCCATGTTCAGCGACCGGTGTAATTCGCCGTCACCCTGACATTAAGTGGCTACGCCGTGCATCTGATATTGATGCACTAGCAGAGCTGCAAAGCGAGATCTTGGATGCAATGTGGCGCCAGCTAAAAGAAGGCGGCACCATGGTTTATGCGACATGTTCTATCACGCCGCAAGAAAACGTGCTGCAAGTGAAAGCATTCTTAGAGCGTACCGAGAACGCAACGCTGGTTGGGTCTGATATCGAAAAACCGGGTCGTCAAATACTACCTGGTGAAGAAGATATGGATGGCTTCTACTACGCAGTTCTAGTAAAACAGGCATAACAACTAACAGCGGCTAAGAATTTATTTCTTAGCCGCTGTTTCTTTCTAGTGCATTATCAAAGCGAAATGAGATCACTAGGATTACAACGGCAAAAAATAAGAGAAAGGCTATGAAGATCATTATTCTAGGTGCTGGACAAGTTGGCGGTACCCTTGCTGAAAACCTAGTGGGTGAAAACAATGACATCACGATTGTCGACCGTAATGCCGACCGACTGCGTGAACTTCAAGACAAATACGACCTTAGGGTTGTAAACGGCTATGCCAGCCACCCCAACACACTACGTGAAGCGGGCGCGCAAGATGCCGACATGTTGGTTGCCGTAACCAATATGGATGAAACCAACATGGCCGCATGTCAGGTTGCCTTCTCTCTGTTTAACACGCCAAACCGAATTGCCCGTATTCGTTCTCCAGAATATCTGGAAGAGAAAGAAGCACTCTTCAAATCAGGTGCGATTCCAGTAGACCACCTCATCGCACCCGAAGAGTTAGTGACCAGCTACATCGAGCGCTTGATTCAATACCCTGGTGCACTGCAGGTTGTGAGTTTTGCAGAACAGAAAGTGAGCCTAGTAGCAGTAAAAGCCTACTACGGTGGTCCACTGGTTGGTAATGCACTGTCTGCTTTGCGTGAGCACATGCCGCACATTGATACTCGTGTAGCCGCTATCTTCCGTCAAGGTCGCCCTATTCGCCCACAAGGCACTACCATCATTGAAGCCGATGATGAGGTTTTCTTTGTGGCTGCGAGTAACCATATCCGCTCAGTAATGAGTGAGTTACAACGCCTAGAGAAACCGTACCGACGCATCATGATTGTTGGCGGTGGTAACATTGGTGCAAGCTTAGCGAAACGCCTTGAGCAGAGCTACAGCATCAAGCTTATCGAGCGCAGCTACACTCGTGCCGAGAAGTTATCTGAAGAGTTAGAAAACACCATCGTATTCTGTGGTGATGCAGCCGACCAAGAGCTGCTGACCGAAGAGAACATCGATCAGGTGGATGTGTTCATTGCTCTAACCAATGAAGATGAAACCAACATCATGTCAGCGATGCTGGCGAAGCGAATGGGTGCCAAGAAAGTAATGGTTCTGATTCAGCGTGGTGCTTACGTCGACCTTGTTCAGGGTGGCGTGATTGATATTGCGATATCGCCACAGCAAGCGACCATTTCTGCGCTGCTTACTCACGTTCGTCGTGCTGATATTGTTAACGTATCCTCTCTACGTCGCGGTGCAGCAGAGGCGATTGAAGCGATTGCTCACGGTGACGAAACCACCTCTAAGGTTGTTGGCCGAGCGATTGGCGACATCAAACTACCACCGGGCACCACTATTGGTGCGATTGTTCGCGGAGAAGAGGTGCTTATCGCGCACGATAGAACCGTGATCGAACAAGATGACCACGTAGTAATGTTCCTGGTGGACAAGAAATACGTACCTGATGTTGAGTCTCTATTCCAACCGAGCCCGTTCTTCTTATAGCCTTGTTCTCGTGAGCTTCTTCTCGCAACTTTCTTTTTGTGAGAACGACGCTCCGGCACAAAGCTGTAATCAATTAAAGCTATGGTCTATTAAGCTATGGTCAACTTTCGTCCGATATTATTAGTGATAGGGTTAGTGTTATCGAAGCTCGCCCTTTTCATGTACATCCCCACATTGGTTGCCTTTTTTACTGGCACCGGTGGCTTTCTCGAGTTTGGTCAATCGGTAGTGATCACGCACATAGTGGCGTTCATCTGCTTAAGCTTAGGCCGTTCAGCTAAGTTCCGACTTGGGGTGCGGGACATGTTCCTTATTACCTCTTTGGTATGGACTATTGCCAGTGCCTTCGCTGCACTGCCCTTTGTTTTCATCAACCACATCAGCTTCACTGACGCCTACTTTGAAACCATGTCGGGCATCACCACAACAGGTTCAACGGTATTAAGCGGCTTAGACAGCATGGCACCAAGCATTCTCTTATGGCGTTCTATCTTGCAATGGTTAGGTGGCATCGGCTTTATCGTGATGGCAGTAGCCGTTCTACCAATGCTCAACGTCGGTGGTATGCGCCTGTTCCAAACCGAATCATCTGATTGGTCAGATAAAAGCAGCCCACGAGCAAAAACCGTCGCGAAGAACATCGTGGCGGTTTATCTGGTTCTGACTGGTTTATGCATCATTAGCTATTTGTTTGCTGGCATGGGCATCTTTGACGCGATCAATCACGCGTTCACAACACTGTCGACGGGTGGTTACTCAACCTCAGATGGATCAATGAACCACTTCTCCAACAGTGCTCACTGGGTGGGAACACTGTTCATGTTCCTTGGCGGTCTGCCGTTCTTACTGTTCGTTAGCGCACTGCGAGGCAGAAAACTCTCAATCCTCTATAAAGATGCACAGGTGAGAGGGTTCACGTATCTATTTTTGGTCACTAGTGCCGTAATATCGACATGGTTGGTGGTTAGAGATGGCTACACTGTCATGGATGCGATGCGCGTTTCGATGTTCAACATTGTATCAGTCGTCACCACAACCGGTTTTGGCTTAGAAGACTTCACTGCATGGGGCGCACTGCCAAGCACACTGTTTGCCTTCCTGATGATGGCAGGAGCTTGCTCGGGGTCAACCTCTGGCGGTATTAAGATCTTCCGTTTCCAGATCGCGATGACCATGCTTCACAAACAAATGATGAAGCTAATTCACCCATCGGGCGTGTTTGTTCAACGCTACAATCAGCGACCTGTGAATGACGATATTGTGCGTTCACTCGTCGCATTTGGTCTGATGTTCTTTATCACGATTATCTTAATTGCAGGCGGCTTGAGCGCGATGGGACTTGATCCTGTGACCAGTATATCTGGCGCTATCACAGCCGTTGCCAACGTGGGCCCGGGAATGGGTAGCGTGATCGGTCCAACCGGGAACTTTGCCCCACTGCCAGACGCCGCTAAATGGTTGCTAAGTTTAGGCATGCTAATGGGGCGACTCGAGATACTGACGCTCATTGTTCTATTTTTTCCAGCCTTTTGGCGACGCTAACCAAGCACAAAATCAAGGAAACACAGATGAAATCATACGTACTTCTCGCTGGCGCATTGCTCGCAAACTCAGTATTCGTAAATTCTGCCTTTGCTGATCAAATGGTCACATTGCCTGATGGCAAGCAAGTGTTACTCAAAGATGATTTTACTTGGCAGTATGTGAGTAACGCATCATCGAATGCAGAGTTGGCATTGACGAGTATTCCTCTAGCCAAAAACACACGCGGCACCACAATCAAGATTGGAGACACCAAGCCAAGCATGCAGCTTTCCAAATCAGGTGTGGACGTTTTGATTGGGGCAGGACTCTACGAGAATGAACAGCTAATCTTACCTATTTCAGTCACTAACCAAAGCACAGAAGCCGTTGTGCTAGTTACGCTAGATATCACAGTCTACTCACCAACGGGTGAACTGCTGCATCAAGGCAGTATCAACACTTGGCAATCCATTAAGCGCCTAGCTGATACCTACCTTCGACCACAAACTTCGGCAGAAGGTAAATACTTAGCGATCGATGTTGATAAGTATCCTGAATATAAAATAGACGTGGAGATCACTGACGTTTCTACCCGTTAGGGGCATACCGGTTCAATCAAACTAAACCGGTGTCACAAACAGATAGATAGCGAAGAAATGGCAAGCGCAGCCCGCCAATACAAACAGGTGCCAGATGGCATGGTTATAAGGGATGCGTTTTGCCACATAGAAAATTACACCCAGCGAGTAAATCACCCCGCCAACTGCCAGTAACACCAAACCACCTATATCGATATTCATCGCTAATTGATAAACAACAATCAAAGATAGCCACCCCATCGCTAAGTAAATGAACAGCGATAGACGTTTAAATCGGTAGACGAAGGCAATCTTCATGATGATGCCCACCAGCGCAATCCCCCAGATCACCGCCATCAAACCCATAGCTAATGGGGTTCTTAAGCCGACTAATAAAAATGGCGTGTAGCTGCCTGCAATCAGTAGATAAATCGCACAGTGATCGAGGGTTTTGAGTAAGCGCTTAGTCTTTTCTGTGGTGATCGAGTGGTACAACGTGGAAGCGAGAAAGAGCAGAATAATACTGCTGCCATACACCGCCATACTAGCAACAGTAAGCATGTCGGCTTGATAATCAAACGCACGAATCAGTAACAGGATCAGGCCCACTACGCCAAGTACGACGCCCAAACCATGGGTTATCGCATTAGCGCGCTCTTCGATGTCACTGTATTCGCTGGCTGATGATGCAGACATGAGTATCCTACTAGAGTAAATGTTCGATTGACCCAGTATTGCACATTAAGCTTACACGTGTAAGCTTAAATTTTTATGACACCTTTTATGACATCAATGAAGCCTGAAATATGTAATGAGGCTAGAAGATCCAAAACTAAATAACTAAAGAGTTAAATAAAAGATTTTAGGAACTAAGAGGCGTTATCTAGATACTCAAGCACCATCTTGCCAGCATCTTCTGGTGAGGTATCAAGCGGGACGCTCAATTGGCGTTGTAGCTGACCAATACCAAGCAAGCTCGCTAACATGCCTTTGGCGCCATCGCGATTTCTATCGATCTCAAACCACAGCTTCAGTTCTGTTTCGTCGTGGTGTGCAACCACCTCTAATTCACGCCAACGGCCATGATAAGGACCCGTCGTCGGCACAAATTCAAACTCTTGTACAAACGGCAGTTCAAAGCCTTTGACCGCTTCACATTCCACTTGACGAATTCGCAGGCCTTGAGCTTCAAGCTCGTTAAAAATACCATCGAGCAGCGGATCGGGACGAACCGTTAAGATGTCTTTATCCGATGGGTCAATCGCCATCGCAATATCCAACCCGGTTTCCAGCCACACCTTTGAATCACCAATCGTGACTGGTGTATTCAGCGGTACATCAAACTCACATTCAAAGTCACGGGTTTCACCCGGCTGAATCACAAAGGCATACGGCAAGCTCCATTTTGCCAGCGAGTACGTCTGGTGCATTCGGCGTTTATGACCGCCCTCTTGCCCTTGCGAGTTCGCGGTAACTTCTTTGACGTAGCGACAGCACAAGTTGAGATCAATGTTATCGATCTCCTGCGGCTGAGCGCCTCCGTAGACATGTACAATAATGCTCGCCTTCTTACCTGGATAAAGCACTTCCTGTTGCAATACAGAATCCACCTTGGCAGATCCAATTCCAAAACTTGCTAATGTTTTCTTTAAGAACGACATATGCACCTCCTTTAAAGCATCATCTTAAGCCTGAAAGAGGTTCAAACTCAAATATACTGCTCACACTATTTTAGCTCTAATATCGTTTAATTATCACTCAGGCGTCGATCGATAACTTAGATAGTGATAATCTAAGCCTTGATATGCATGCATATCATTATCCTGATTTATTTTTCGGATTGGCGAAAGCCAGACGAGTGACTATTCAAGCAATTGAGGAGGAGCTCATGATAAATCAGGCCATTAGATTGGCAATGGATATGCCTGACCGTTAGGTAAATTAATGCGCCCAACAGCTGTCAGGTTCTCGCACACCAACCGTAGTGCGATGCGTCGTCGTAGTGGCTTTGTTGCTGCTCCAACGGCTAAGAAATTGGCTCCTACAATGACTCTCGTTGAGAAGGCTGCTTTATTAGCACCGGCTACAACAAAAGTGATTAAAGCCGCTTAACAAAAAGCGCAGTTTTTACTGCGCTTTTTTCTTGCCTGCTCCCATCTTGAAATGTGTTTACACATTGGTATTCCCTACCCGATTTGATACCTTAGCCACAAATCATTATAAAATTTGTGGAGAAATAAAGTATGAAGTGTCACCGCATTGAAGAACTGCTTGAACTGATGGAGCCTGAGTGGCAGAAAGATCAAGAGCTTAACCTGTTAGAGTTCATCATTAAGCTATCAAAAGAAGCGGGCTATCAAGGTAAGCTTGAAGAGCTCACTGACGATGTTCTTATCTACCATCTAAAAATGCGTAATAGCGAAAAAGATGAAATGATCCCAGGCCTTAAAAAAGACCAAGAAGATGATTTCAAAACCGCAATTCTAAAAGCGCGTGGCCTTCTTTAGTCGCCTATTTGGTTAGAACTCAATTGCCGTATAGATAAAACACTCAATGTTTAAAAGCGACCACTCGGTCGCTTTTTTGTTTCTGTTCGCTATTTTTTCGTCACAACTGTTATGACTTTTGTTGTTAAAGGTTGATAGCGTTAAAGAAATGAGAACAAGATTGTCGCTATAATCGCCATCCATAAGAATCTTCTAAAATAATAAGAGTGAGTGCGATACCAACAAATGCACCAAGCTCAATTTCTACAGGTTCTCTAAACCATACTTTCAAGTAATGTCGTCATGCCCGAGTTAACCGGGCAAACAAGCCACAAAAAGGATAGTCCATGAGTCAGGATAAAATCGATATCAAAGATGTGACTCCTAAAACCTTTAACCCAAAAACACATAAAGGTAATGGAGATCGATTTAACCCAAGTAACCGAATCTATGTTCGAGAAAGCAAAGGTAAATTCCAACAACTTCGTCGTTACGGCGGTTGGTTCTTACTTTTACTTTTTGCGCTTATCCCATGGATTCCATTTGGTGAACGACAAGCGATCTTGCTCGATATCGGTAGCCAGCAGTTCAACTTCTTTGGCACCACGCTATACCCACAAGATCTGACCCTACTCGCGATCCTATTTATGATTGCTGCGTTTGGCTTATTCTTCATAACCACCTTCTTAGGACGAGTCTGGTGTGGCTACCTGTGTCCTCAAACTGTGTGGACCTTCATGTACATCTGGTTCGAAGAGAAACTGGAAGGTGCAGCCAATAAGCGAAGAAAACAAGACTCGGGCAAACTAACCACCAATTTAATGATCAGAAAAACCCTCAAACATATCGCATGGTGGGCGATTGCCATTGCGACGGGCTTAACCTTTGTTGGTTACTTCATCCCTATCAAAGAGTTGGTGGTTGGCTTCTTTACCTTTAACTCGACTTTCTGGCCTGTATTTTGGGTACTGTTCTTTGCAGGATGTACTTATGCCAATGCCGGTTGGATGCGTTCAATTGTTTGTCTGCACATGTGTCCTTACGCGCGCTTCCAATCAGCTATGTTTGACAAAGATACCTTCATCGTAGGTTATGACACCGAACGTGGTGAAAGCCGCGGCCCTCGCTCTCGTAAAGCCGATCCAAAAGAGCTTGGCCTAGGCGACTGTATTGACTGTAATTTATGCGTTCAAGTGTGCCCAACGGGTATCGATATTCGTGATGGTCTGCAATACGAGTGTATTAACTGTGGCGCGTGTATTGATGCTTGTGACAACACCATGGAACGTATGGGTTATGAGAAAGGCCTAATCAATTACACCACCGAACACAGGCTCGATGGTCACACAACCAAGGTGATGCGTCCTAAGCTGCTAGGTTATGGTGCCATACTGATCATCATGCTGGGTTTGTTCTTTGCACAGATAGCGAGTGTTGATCCTGCAGGCTTAAGCGTACTGCGCGATAGAAACCAACTATTTAGAATCAATAGCCAAGGGCTTGTCGAAAATACTTACAACTTGAAGGTAATCAACAAAACTCAGCAAGAGCAAGAGTACAAGCTTGATGTGAGTGGGCTTCCAGAATCGATCTGGTACGGTAAACAAACCATTACCGTAGACCCAGGTGAGGTTTTAAATCTTCCTATCAGTTTAGGCGTTGATCCAGAAAAACTGAGCTCACCAGTTTCGACAATTCAGTTTATACTCTCGGATAATGAAGAGTTTACGATGGAAGTCGAAAGCCGCTTTATCAAGAAACTCTGATACCAGTCACCTTACCTGCTTGGTATAACAACCCAATAAATGGAAAAAGGCTCAGTAATGAGCCTTTTTTATTCTATGACGATGCAAGCCTTTAACTTTGATAACCTGACTCCTGACTTCATGTGGTACGCACTGGAGAGCATTGGAGTTCGTGCTGAATCCGGGCTTCTCGCTCTCAATAGTTACGAAAATCGAGTGTATCAATTCACCGATGAAGACCGTAAACGCTACGTCGTTAAATTTTATCGTCCGCAGCGTTGGAACAAAGCACAGATCCAAGAAGAGCATGACTTCGCACTCGAGCTAATCGAGCAAGAGATGCCAGTTGCACCTCCCATGCGAATCAACGGCGCAACCTTACATGAATATCAAGGCTACCTATTTGCCTTATTTGAAAGTGTTGGTGGCAGACAGTATGAGGTGGATAACTTAGACCAACTGGAAGGCGTAGGACGTTTTCTTGGACGTATTCACAAAGCCAGCGCGGGGAGAACATTCCAGCATCGCCCAACCATCAGCTTAGATGAATACCTTTATCAACCACGTAAAATTCTAGAGAACTCTCAGTTTATCCCGACACACCTAGAGAACGCGTTCTTTAATGATGTCGACCTTCTGATCAAAGAGCTAGAGAGCCAATGGCCAAGCAATATTGAAAATATCCGCCTGCATGGTGACTGCCACCCTGGCAATATCTTATGGCGTGATGGGCCAATGTTCGTCGATCTTGATGACGCACGTAACGGCCCTGCGATACAAGATTTGTGGATGCTGCTTAACGGCGATCGTCAAGATAAGCTAATGCAACTGGATATTCTGCTAGAAAGCTATCAAGAATTTTGCGATTTTAATACCGCGCAACTGAAACTAATCGAACCACTACGCGGTCTACGTATGGTGCATTACATGGCATGGTTGGCGAAACGATGGAATGATCCTGCATTTCCTCTAGCCTTCCCATGGTTTAATGATCCAAAATATTGGGAGCAACAAGTACTTGCTTGTAAAGAGCAAATTGCTACCCTGCAAGAGCCACCACTTTCGTTAATGCCTCAGTGGTAACAACAATCGCAACACAACTAGATAAAAATTCAAACATAATGGAGATTGGATAAATGAAAAAGCTATTCGCATTTTTCTCATTGATCATGTTGAGCCTTTCAGCTCACGCTGCGAAATTTAACGAAGGTGAACACTACAAAGTTCTCGATCTAGAAGCATCAAAAAAACCAATGGTGACAGAGTTCTTCTCTTTTTACTGCCCACACTGTAATAGCTTTGAGCCAATCATCCAGCAGCTAAAACAACAGCTACCAAAAGACGCTAAGCTACAGAAGAACCATGTTTCATTCATGGGTGGCAACATGGGTCTACCAATGAGCAAAGCTTACGCAACCATGATTGCTCTGAAAGTTGAAGATAAAATGGTGCCAGTGATGTTTAACCGCATCCACACCATGAACAAGCCACCACGCGATGAAGCAGAATTGCGTCAAATCTTCCTAGACGAAGGCGTTGATGCTAAGAAATTCGATGCGGCATACAACGGATTTGCAGTCGATTCTATGGTTCGCCGCTTCGACAAAGCATTCAAAGACAGCGGTCTTTCTGGTGTTCCTGCGGTCGTAGTTAATAACCGCTACCTAGTAGACGCTCAAGGTATCAGCTCTCTTGATGAGTACTTCGAGCTCGTTAACTTCCTAATTAAGAAGTAACGTATTGATAAAAGGAAGCTTCGGCTTCCTTTTTTGCACTAGTTCAAAAATTTTCATAGATAAACAATCATCCTGAAAACGTTGTGCTTTACTGATATTTATATCCAGTTCTAAGAACTGGTAGGCAAGGAGCCTTTGAATGAAAATGAAAATAACGCTTTTGGCACTGAGCATTGCAGCCTCCCCGGCTTTTGCCAAGCTTGCAGACCAACAAGGTTTCAGTGGTGAAATATCGATTAATACAGGGGTTACCTCTTCCACCTCGAACTTTAATACCGATGCAGATAGCACCATTTCGTCCATTAATCAGAAAGCCTCATCTGAGAGCTCATTTCTTGTTGCACCTTTGGGCAGTATTGCTTACACCTTCGGCGATAAATTAAATCATCAGGTATACACAGGTACTACTCGTGATGACGTAGCAACCGGTACTGTCGTGCTTGAGGTTGGTTATAAATACCAACTAGAGTCTGGCATGACCATCGACGCTTCACTTTTACCGACTATCATGTCTGGTGAGACTTGGGCCGATCCGTACAACACCACTTCAGGTCGCACCAAAACGGATGAAACAGGCAATGCCTTTCGTTTGAAACTAAGTAGCATTGCGGGCTCAGCTTTCTCGTTAGACATGGCCTACGCCACCAAAGATGTAGAAAATGATCGAGTTAGGGAAGAACTACAGCGTGATGCCAATACTTTTTACCTAAAAGGTCAGTATCGTCAGCCAATCAGTCGCACCATGATGTTAGTACCATCATTGATTTACCAATCAAGTTCTGCCGATGGTAAAGCTGCCTCTTATGAACAGTTTGGTGGTGAAGTAAGTTTATTTGGCGGCAAAGGGCGTCACCAATATGCATTGACTGCGGGTTACAACCAACGCTCTTACGATGCAAGTAACCCTATCTACAACAAGAAGCGCAGCAACGACAACATCAACCTGTTTGCCGCGTATGAATATGAGCAATTCATGAACTGGGACAACTGGTCGTTTGTTTCACTGGCGGGCTACGGTACCAGCGACTCGAATATTACCTTCTACGATGAGTCTCAATACATCGTCTCAGTAGGTCTGAACTACAAGTTCTAGTTAGGCATCACTACTCGCTCATAACCATTAGTTCATAACAATTGGTTCATAGCAATTAGTTCATAACAACGAAAGCCTGCGTAAAAAGCAGGCTTTATTGTTTGTATACCAATCACAGTAAATAAATGACCCGTTGTTTACTACGATTGGTATGACTACACAGCTTGAGCTGAAAGTTGTTTCAGCAAGCGATCCATCGCTCGATAGCCAAGCGCCTCCGATAAATGCTTCTTTTCAATCTGCTCGTTACCCTCTAAGTCTGCAATGGTTCGTGCCACCTTGATGATTCGATGATAGGCACGAATCGATAAACCTAATCGATGCAGTGCGGTCTCAAGAAACTCCGCATCTTCGCGTCGCAATGGGCAATACTTTTCAATTTCTCGGCTACCTAACAGTGCATTCGACTTATGGTTTCGAGATAACATCAACTGACGCGCTTGTTTAACTCGTTGCTTCACGACTTGAGTGGTTTCTCCACGATCGCCTCCTTCGGCTAACATCCCTTTAGGCAACAGAGGGATCTCTAACGACATATCGAACCTATCCAATAACGGCCCTGATAGTCGATTGAGGTAACGCAGGATAATTTGCGGGTTCGCTCGAGCTTGATTGCCCTCGTAATAACCTGTTGGGCTCGGGTTAAGTGCACCGACTAATTGAAAGCGAGCAGGAAAGCGAGTCTTACCCGCGACACGGGAGATGATGATTTCACCCGACTCTAGCGGCTCTCGCAGTGAATCAAGCACCTTACGCTCAAACTCTGGCATCTCATCAAGAAACAATAAGCCATTATGCGCCAAAGATATCTCACCGGGGCGAGGTATCGAGCCACCACCGACCAATGCGGCCATCGAACTCGAATGGTGTGGAGAACGGAAAGGTCGTTGCTTCCAGTTGTATTGATTGATCTCTTGTTGCGTTAAAGAAGCCACCGAAGCGGTTTCCATCGCCTCGTCGTCACTCATTTCGGGCAACAAATCGCGCAATCGAGAAGCCAACATGGTTTTTCCAGTTCCGGGCGGGCCGAGAAAAAGCAGGTTATGGTTGCCCGCTGCGGCGATCTCCAGCGCTCGCTTACCTTGCTGCTGGCCAATAATATCTTGTAAGTCACGATTATCAGACACATCGACATGATGATGCTCGGTTCGATATAAACCAAGCTGAGCCTGGCCACACATATCCGCACAAACCTCTAGCAAGGTTTGCGCTGATTTATGGGCCCCCTTGCCGACTAAGGCTGCCTGATCACCATTGTGGTGTGGAACCACTAAGCATCGTTCGACACTATCGGCGGCTAACGTCGCAGGCAGAACGCCCTTTACCGAGCGAAGTTCTCCTGACAATGCCAACTCACCGATAAATTCATGTTGAGCTATTTTTGATGTCGGAAGCTGATCTGACGCCACCAAAATCCCAAGCGCGATTGGCAGATCGAAACGTCCACCCTCTTTGGGTAAATCAGCAGGCGCGAGGTTGACCGTGATCCTTTTCGAAGGAAATTCAAAGCGAGAATTGATGATCGCGCTTCTCACTCGATCTTTAGATTCCTTGACCGTCGTTTCAGGTAGACCCACCAGCGTAAAACCGGGCATTCCGTTGCTAATATGCACTTCCACGGTCACTTCTGGTGCCTCTACACCCACACTAGCTCGGCTATGAATTATCGCGAGTCCCATAACTTTCCTTTGTCTTTGATTTAAAAGTATTCGCTCTGGATATTCATTGCTCACCAAAGCGATAAGGTTGTTATATAGCGTGGTGGAATGGTGTTTTAATGTGAAAAAAGAATGACATTTTCCTTGTCATGCAGCAGATTTGTGTGATAACACTAGAGATGTAGACTTTTACTTAAGACAATAAACGAGAAAACTCGACTTTTATGACATTTAACGCTCGCATTTACGCACTGATTAACCTGATTATCGTAGTCATTATTGAGACTGCGCGGGGGCGAGTGGGCAAAAAATAACCACGAATTAGAAAAAACCCCCGCACTGAAAAGTCCGGGGGTTTTTTCTAATTTAAACATTCGATTTTATATTTTGAAACATTTTCGGCTTTGCCGATTTACAGGAAGAATGGGAGCACAAGATGTGCAGAGACAATGGAAACAATTACCAAAATAAAGGTAATACGGAGGAATTACGATGAAAGGCGCAGAACTGGTCGTATCCGCACTCAAGCAACAAGGCATTGAGACCGTATTTGGTTACCCAGGCGGTGCCATCATGCCAATCTACGATGCACTCTATGACGGCGGGGTTGAACATATCCTATGCCGCCATGAGCAAGGCGCTGCAATGGCCGCTATCGGTATGGCTCGAGCAACGCAAGATGTGGCTGTTTGTATGGCAACCTCAGGCCCTGGTGCGACAAACCTAGTAACCGGCCTTGCTGATGCCTTTATGGATTCCATCCCACTCGTTGCTATCACAGGTCAAGTTGCTAGCTCACACATCGGTACTGATGCATTTCAAGAAATGGATGTGATTGGCATGTCTCTGTCATGTACTAAACACAGCTACCTAGTAACCGATATTGAAGACCTCGCTCCAACACTAGCGGAAGCGTTTGTCGTAGCAAAATCAGGTCGTCCCGGCCCGGTTATTGTTGATATCGCAAAAGACGTTCAACTAGCAGAAACACCTGTCGATGTTCTTCCTGAATTTACACCACCAGCGATACCGGTTGCGACAACTGACGCGATTGAACAAGCACAACACTTCCTATCTCAAGCGACTCGTCCTGTTTTATACGTAGGTGGTGGCGTTCAACTGGCTAAAGCAACGGAATCCGTTCGCGAATTTTTACGCCTAAACCCAATGCCAGCCGTAAGCACGCTCAAAGGCTTAGGTACTATCGAGCGTGACGACCCACATTACCTTGGTATGCTTGGTATGCACGGCACCAAGGCCGCTAACCTAGTTGTTCAAGAGAGTGACCTGTTGATTGTTGTCGGTGCTCGTTTTGATGACCGAGTAACAGGCAAGCTCGATACCTTTGCTCCTCACGCAAAAGTCATTCATATCGATATCGATGCAGCTGAGTTCAGCAAACTACGTCTGGCCGATGCGCCAATTCGTGGTGACATCAACAAGATCATGCCTCAACTGGAGCTAAGCCAAGACATCTCATCTTGGGTTCACCACTCTGAAGGGCTACGTACTTCGTTTAAATGGCGTTACGACCACCCAGGCGATCTGATCTTTGCTCCACTGCTGTTGAAGCAACTATCTGACATGATGCCTGCGAGTTCTATGGTTTCTACCGATGTTGGCCAACACCAGATGTGGGCAGCTCAGCATATTCAACCACGCGATCCACAAAACTTCATCACCTCTGCTGGATTGGGCACCATGGGATTTGGCTTACCAGCGGCTATGGGAGCATCGGTTGGCCGTCCTGATGACCAATCTATACTTATCTCTGGTGACGGTTCATTCATGATGAACGTACAAGAACTTGGCACACTGAAACGTCGCCAAATCCCAGTAAAAATGGTGCTTCTGAATAACTCTCGCTTAGGTATGGTTCGCCAATGGCAATCGCTGTTCTTTGATGGCCGCCACAGTGAAACTATCTTGGATGACAACCCTGACTTCGTCATGCTCGCGAAAGCCTTTGATATCCCGGGAAAAACCATCACGCGTAAAGAAGAAGTAGAACCAGCATTGAAAGAGATGCTAGAGAGCAAAACGGCTTACCTACTTCATGTCATTATCGATGAAGAAGAAAACGTATGGCCACTAGTACCGCCAGGTGCTTCAAACAGTGAGATGTTGGAGAACACATAACATGAAAAGATACTTACTAGACATCAAAGCCGATGATAAGCCTGTACTACTAGAGCGTGTTCTTCGTGTTATCCGCCACCGTGGCTTCATCGTTAAACAAGTGGCAGGGACCCAAAACCAAGAAAGCAAAGTCGCGAGTGTTGAGATCATTGTCGACAGTGACCGTCCGATCTCTTTCTTGGTTAATCAAATCGAAAAGCTGTGGGATGTACGTACCGTTGACGTTATCTCTATCAGCCGTAATGAACTGCCAAACAATAACTTACAACAAAAGATAAACGCATAAGGAACCGCAAACATGACAGCTAAAACAGCAGACTATATTTGGTTTAACGGTGAAATGGTTCCTTGGGCAGAGGCGAACGTTCACGTCCTGACTCACGCAATGCACTACGGTACTTCTGTATTTGAAGGTGTTCGTTGTTACAACACGCCAAAAGGGCCGGTTATCTTCCGTCACCCAGAGCATGCAAGACGCCTAAAAGATTCAGCAAAAATCTACCGCTTCCCTATTCCTTACACTGAGGAAGAAATTATGGAAGCGACTCGCGAAACGCTACGCCAAAATAAGCTACAGTCTGCGTACATACGCCCACTGGGCTTTGTCGGTAACGTTGGTTTGGGTGTCTGCCCGCCAGAAAATACTGAGATGGATCTGATCATCGCTGCGTTCCCTTGGGGTTCTTACCTAGGTGAAGAAGCGCTAGAAAATGGCGTAGATGCGATGATCTCAAGCTGGAATCGTGCAGCGCCAAATACCATCCCAACCGCCGCAAAAGCCGGTGGTAACTACCTATCTTCACTACTGGTTGGTGGTGAAGCTCGTCGTCATGGTTACGATGAAGGTATCGCACTGAGCGTCGATGGTTACCTTTCAGAAGGTGCTGGCGAGAACATCTTTGTGATTCGCAATGGCGTGCTATCAACACCACCAGCAACCAGCGCAATACTGCCGGGTATCACCCGTGATTCAATCATGACACTAGCAAAAGACATGGGTTATGAGATCCGTGAAGAGAACATT
This sequence comes from Vibrio syngnathi, assembly GCF_002119525.1. Taxonomy (NCBI): domain Bacteria; kingdom Pseudomonadati; phylum Pseudomonadota; class Gammaproteobacteria; order Vibrionales; family Vibrionaceae; genus Vibrio; species Vibrio syngnathi. The sequence continues at coordinate 3,271,723 of NZ_CP017916.1, forward strand.
GCTCGTGAAGCGCTATACCTTGCCGATGAAGTGTTCATGACAGGCACAGCGGCCGAGATCGTTCCGGTTCGCAGCGTAGACAAAATTACAGTAGGTGAAGGCAAACGCGGCCCTATCACTGAAAAAGTTCAAGCGGCTTACTTTGGTCTATTCAATGGAACCACTGAAGATAAGTGGGGCTGGTTAGATTACGTTTATCCAGCAGACCACACGTCAAATAACCAAACGCAAACAACTAAGTAAGCAACAGCCAAATATTTTATAAGGATTTAAGCAATGCCAATCTATCGTTCAGCAACGACTACCCACGGACGCAACATGGCTGGTGCGCGCGCTTTATGGCGTGCAACTGGCGTTAAAGATGATGACTTCGGTAAGCCAATCATCGCGGTTGTAAACTCTTTCACTCAATTCGTACCAGGCCACGTTCACCTTAAAGATATGGGTCAACTGGTTGCGGGTGAAATCGAGAAAGCAGGCGGTATCGCTAAAGAATTCAACACCATCGCTGTCGATGATGGTATCGCAATGGGTCACGGCGGCATGCTGTACTCACTGCCATCACGTGAGCTTATCGCAGATTCAGTAGAATACATGGTCAATGCACACTGTGCGGATGCGATGGTGTGTATCTCTAACTGTGACAAAATCACTCCGGGAATGATGATGGCAGCAATGCGCCTTAACATCCCTGTGATCTTTGTATCAGGCGGCCCAATGGAAGCGGGTAAAACCAAGCTTTCAGATCAGATCATCAAGCTCGACCTTGTTGATGCAATGATCCAAGGTGCCGATCCAACGATTTCAGATGAGCAAAGTGAGCAAGTAGAACGTTCTGCATGTCCAACCTGTGGTTCATGTTCAGGTATGTTCACAGCTAACTCAATGAACTGTCTAACAGAAGCACTTGGCCTATCTCAGCCTGGTAACGGTTCTATGCTAGCGACGCACGCAGACCGTGAAGAACTGTTCATCAATGCCGGTAAGCGCATCGTTGACCTAACCAAGCGTTACTACGAGCAAGACGACGAGTCAGCACTGCCACGCAACATCGCAAACCGCGCAGCCTTTGATAATGCAATGGCGCTTGATATCGCAATGGGTGGTTCTAGTAACACCGTTCTTCACCTTTTAGCAGCAGCTCAAGAAGGCGACATCGATTTCGATATGGATGATATCGATGCGATGTCTCGCCGTGTTCCACACCTATGTAAAGTGGCACCTTCAACACCGAAATACCACATGGAAGATGTTCACCGTGCTGGTGGTGTGATGGCTATCCTAGGTGAGCTTGATCGTGCAGGTCTACTGAACAACCAAACTCGCACTGTACTTGGCCTAAGCATGCAAGAGCAGCTCGCTCAATACGACATCATGCAGACAGAAGACGAAGCCGTGCTTAAGTTCTTCCGTGCAGGTCCTGCAGGCATCCGTACCACTAAAGCCTTCTCACAAGATTGCCGTTGGGATCGTCTTGATGACGATCGCAAAGAAGGTTGTATTCGTACCAAAGAAAACGCATTCAGCCAAGAAGGCGGCCTAGCGGTACTTTCAGGTAACATCGCGGTTGATGGTTGTATCGTTAAGACTGCGGGTGTTGATGAAGAAAACCTTAAATTCCAAGGTCCAGCAATCGTATTTGAAAGCCAAGATACAGCGGTAGAAGGTATCTTAGCGGGTAAAGTTAAAGCAGGCGAAGTGGTTGTTATTCGTTACGAAGGTCCTAAAGGCGGTCCGGGCATGCAAGAAATGCTTTACCCAACCACTTACCTAAAATCTATGGGTCTAGGTAAATCTTGTGCTCTTCTAACTGACGGACGTTTTTCTGGTGGTACATCAGGTCTGTCTATCGGTCACGCTTCTCCAGAAGCAGCAAGTGGCGGTGTGATTGGTCTCGTGAACACTGGCGATATAATCACTATCGATATCCCTAACCGTTCAATCACGCTTGATGTGGCTGAAGATGAACTAGCAGCTCGTCGAGAAAAACAAGATGCATTAGGCTGGAAACCAGAAAACCGTCAACGTGAAGTGTCGTTCGCACTGAAAGCTTACGCAAGCATGGCAACCAGTGCCGACAAAGGCGCTGTGCGTGATAAGTCTAAGCTTGAGGGCTAACTATGAGTGATGACACCTCCAGTCCCCAGAAACAAACTGGCGCAGATTATCTGCGTCAGATCCTGAGAGCGCCGGTTTACGAAGCGGCGATTGTGACACCTCTACAGGATATGCCACGTTTAAGTGCTCGAATTGGTAATCTGGTTCAGCTAAAACGCGAAGATCGCCAACCTGTGCACTCGTTCAAGTTGCGTGGTGCCTACAACATGGTATCAAGCCTCAATGAGCAACAGAAAGCCGCTGGTGTGATTGCGGCATCGGCGGGTAACCACGCTCAAGGCATGGCGCTGTCGGGTTCTAAATTGGGTATTCAGACCACGATCGTGATGCCAAAAACCACACCGGACATCAAAGTTGATGCAGTACGTGGCTTTGGTGGCAATGTGGTTCTGCACGGCAGCAACTTTGATGAAGCGAAAGCGGAAGCGGAACGCCTTTCGGCTGAACATGGCTACACCTTTGTGCCTCCATTCGATCACCCATTGGTGATTGCTGGGCAAGGCACTATGGGTATGGAGATGCTTCAGCAAAACGGCCACATGGATTATATCTTTGTGCCTGTTGGTGGCGGTGGCTTAGCGGCTGGTGTTGCTGTATTAATCAAACAACTGATGCCAGAAATTAAAGTGATTGCGGTAGAACCAGAAGATTCGGCTTGCTTGAAAGCGGCACTCGACGCTGGTGAACCTGTGGTACTGGATCAGGTCAGCATGTTTGCTGATGGTGTTGCGGTTAAGCGTATTGGTGAAGAGACATTCCGCCTTTGCCAGCAGTACATTGATGGTCATATTACCGTCTCTAGCGATGAAATCTGCTCTGCGGTAAAGGACATCTTTGAAGATACTCGCGCAATTGCCGAGCCTTCAGGAGCGCTAGCTCTGGCTGGCTTGAAGAAGTTTGCTGAACAAAACAAACTGCAAGATAAGCAATTGGCAACGGTCCTTTCTGGTGCGAACACCAACTTCCACGGTCTGCGTTATGTCTCTGAACGTTGTGAATTGGGTGAGAAGCGAGAAGGTCTACTTGCGGTGACGATTCCAGAGCGACAAGGTGCGTTCCTAGAGTTCTGTAACATTATTGGTGGTCGAGCAGTGACTGAGTTTAACTACCGCCACAACGACGAAGGTCTGGCGAATATCTTCGTTGGTGTGCGTCTGCAAGGTGGTCAAGAAGAACTCGAACACATCATCAATGACCTACGTGAGGGCGGCTACCCGGTTGTCGATCTCTCTGATGATGAGATGGCAAAACTGCACATTCGTTACATGATTGGCGGAAAACCATCGAAACCACTGAAAGAGCGCCTTTACAGCTTTGAGTTTCCAGAGTATCCAGGTGCATTGATTAAATTCCTTGATACCTTAGGTACCCACTGGAATATCAGCCTGTTCAACTATCGTAATCATGGTGCAGATTACGGTCGTGTACTGTGTGGCTTCGAACTCGGTGATGATGATTTGGCTCAGTTCTCTACACACTTAGAAGAACTTGGCTACCAATGCAAAGATGAAACCGATAACCCTTCCTACAAGTTCTTCTTGTCTTAAGAGTTAACGGCCGAATCAAAAAGAGCGAGTATTTACTCGCTCTTTTTATTGGTGAAGAAGTAAATTCACCCCCAAAGGATCCTCACACAAAGATCACTAAAGTGCTTTGCGATGATCCAACCAATCTTGGTGAAGCTGTTCACTCGATCCTAAATACTTAACCATCCACTCGATCAACTTATGGTTGTCATCTTTACGCCACACTAAGCAGCAATGACTCTGCGGGCTTGGCTCGGGTAATATTTTTTCCACCAGCAAACCTTGCTCAATAATAGGTGCGGCAATATGCCTTGGCATGTAACCCACTCCAACACCATTTTTAAGGCACTCTATTGCGCTGTACCAGTTAGGCAATAGAAGACGTCTCTGACTCGCATAGTGCCCAGTGTGACGCTTTGGCAGCACGCTAGAGGTATCATCCAAACAGATCGCTGGATATTGACTGACAAAGGCTTCATTGAGGTTTTGCTCTCGCACACAAGGATGACTGGGTGACATAACAAATGCCCAATCTAACCGCCCCATATCTTTTACTTCAAAGTCACCGCCTACCGGAATCGCCGAAGTAGCACCAATCACAATATCCGCCCTGCCTTGTGCAATGGCTTCCCAAGAACCGTTAAACACTTCCATGTTGATCTGCAACTCAGCAAACTCAAACGTTTGGTAGAACTCTTCAATCATTGGCTTCATCTTGTCGAGCTTCACCACGTTATCAAGGGTTAGACGCAGGGTTTTCTTCCAACCACGGGCAGCGCGACGAGTTTGCGCACTGAGTTCTTCCATTTGTCTCAGCAGTTGGCGAGCCTCTTCAATAAACAGCTCCCCAGCAGGCGTTAGCTCTACTTTTCTTGGTAAGCGCCTGAAAAGTAAAACATCAAGCTCTTGCTCTACCTGTCTAACCCCATAGCTGATTGCCGATGGTACTTTGTGCAATTGTTCTGCAGCCGCAGTAAAGCTGCCCAAGCGAGCAACGGTATCAAGCATTTCTAACGAGGATTTAGAGAACATAAGCCTTCAAATTTTTTGATTGATAACTACATATTTTAGCGTTTTATTTTATCAGCTCTGAAAAATAGAATGTCAGCATAAATAAACAGGGACTTTCATTCCTGATTATCTAACAATTTTTTTGATGATAAAAACATCACTACCTTTAGCTTAATGGCATCTTATGAATATTTCTAAATTTCAATTGGTCTACCTTGCAGTTCTTTCCATGCTTGGCTTTATTGCGACCGATATGTACCTTCCTGCATTTAAGGCAATGGAAGTCGATTTTGCAACCGGCCCAGAGCAGATCGCCTTGTCTCTCACCGTATTCCTTGGTGGTATGGCAATGGGTCAGCTTCTTTGGGGTCTGGCGAGTGACAAGTATGGTCACCGTAATACGCTAGCGGTTGGTCTTGTTATCTTTACTGCAGCTTCATTCGGCTTAGCATTCAGTACCGAGGTATGGCACCTACTAACGCTGCGCTTCATTCAAGCGATCGGTGTGTGTGCGCCTGCGGTAATTTGGCAAGCAATGGTTATTAAGCGTTACTCTCAAAGCAGCAGCCAGCAAATTTTTGCGACTATCATGCCTCTAGTTGCGCTATCTCCAGCATTAGCACCTCAACTGGGTGTGTTGCTAGCAGACAGCTTTGGTTGGCACAGTATCTTTATCACATTGACGCTAATGGGCGCATTGTTGATCGCAACGACAATGGCTCAACCAAAAGAAGCACCGGAAGTAAAACAAACATCGATCAAAACTGACATTAAAACTCTACTTAAGTCTAAGCCATACATGGGCAATGTGTTGATGTTTGCATCGGCGTCAGCAGCGTTCTTCGCTTACTTAACGGGTATGCCAGAGATCATGGCTCAACTAGGTTATGAAGCAAAAGACATTGGCCTGAGCTTCATTCCACAGACAATCGCCTTTATGGCTGGTGGTTACTTCGGTAAGCAAGCGGTGAAGAAGTATGGCGATGGTGTGGTACTAAGAAATCTTATTGGTTTATTTAGTGTTGCCGCATTATTGATTTTCATTGCATCACAATGGGAACTGACTTCAATCTGGCCTCTACTAGCACCTTTCTGTCTAATTGCCGTAGCGAATGGCGCACTTTACCCAATCGTAGTAAACCGTGCTCTATCAAGTGCGAAACAGAGCCCTGCGACAGCGGCTGGCTTACAAAACAGCCTGCAAATAAGTATTAGTGGCCTAGCAAGTGCATTAGTTGCAGCAATGGCAAGCCAAGCACTAAGCGCAACAGGTATCGCGGTAATGATTTGTTTAGGTGCATTGTGGGTTGGCTATATTGTTTCGAACAAAGAACTGTCTGACCACTTTGTTGCACCAGATAACTCTCGCGTAGTAACAGAAGACACCCAAGACTAGCTTCTAGCTTCTAGCTTCTAGCTTCTAGCTTCTAGCTTAAGAAAACAAAAAAGAGCGAGATTACTCGCTCTTTTTTATTTCTATACACCTAAGAAAAAACCAGTAGCGGTGCTACTGGCTTTCATTGAAATCATCTTATTTATTGCGAGACTATTTTTTCTTAGTCGGACGCTGCCAGTTGGCAATTTTACGCTCTTTGGCTCGACTGATAACTAACTCATTTTCAGCAACATCACGAGTCACCGTTGAGCCTGCACCGACAGTTGCGCCATTACCAATAGTAACAGGTGCAATGAGTTGGCTATCTGATCCAACAAATACGTCATCACCAATGATGGTTTTAAACTTGTTTGCACCATCGTAGTTACAAGTAATTGCACCCGCACCCACGTTTACGCGTTGACCAATTTCAGCATCGCCTAAGTACGTTAGGTGATTCGCTTTAGAGCCTTCACCAAGGCAAGTATTCTTCACTTCAACAAAGTTACCAACATGCGAGTTATTACGCATGTCAGCACCAGGACGTAGACGAGTGAAAGGGCCAATCGTACAGTCTTCACCGACCGTTGCACCTTCGATTACGCTGTATGGACGAACGATGGTGTTGTCATCGATCTCACAATCTTTCAATACACAACCGGTGCCGATAACCACGTTGTCGCCAATGCTTACGCTGCCTTCGATGATAACGTTAGTATCAATCTCAACATCCATGCCGCATTGCAGTTCACCACGTAGATCAAAGCGGCTTGGGTCGCGCAGCATTACGCCTTGCTTTAATAGTTTGTCAGCTTGCTCAGCTTGGTAAGCGCGCTCTAGACGAGCCAGTTGAGAGCGATCGTTAACGCCTTCAACTTCAATTGGGTTTACAGGATGAACCGCTTCAACCGCACGGCCTTCATCGTGAGCCGCTGCGATAACGTCAGTCAGGTAGTATTCACCTTGTGCGTTGTCATTGCTTAGACCTGATAACCAACGCTTAAGATCGCCACCAGTAGCCACCATAACGCCGGTATTAATCTCTTTGATAAGCTTCTGCTCATCAGTTGCATCTTTCTGTTCAACGATTGCCACAACAGGACCATTGCGACGAATGATACGACCGTAACCCATAGGGTTATCTAGAACGACAGTAAGCAGTGCTATACCACCGTTTGGTTGAGCGTCTAATAGATTTTCAATGGTTTCTGGCGAGATAAGCGGAACATCACCGTATAACACAAGTACTTTTTCATCATCAGCGAAATGTGCAGAAGCCTGATCGACCGCGTGGCCAGTACCTAACTGTTCAGCTTGCAGTGCCCAGTTAACCGTCTCGCTCGCTAGCGTAGACTTCATCTGATCACCACCATGGCCGTAGACCAAGTGAATGTTTTGAGCGCCTAAGCCGTTACAGGTGTCAATAACATGCTTCACCATTGGCTTACCCGCAAGCGTGTGCAGAACCTTTGGTGTGTTTGAATACATGCGAGTGCCTTTGCCCGCCGCGAGAATCACTGCGCTAAACTTCATTGTAAACCTATCCAACAATATTTTTATTAAGTCGATATTGTAACCGTTTTTTGCAAAAAATTAAATCGCAATGGCCACTTAGCCTGCAATGATAAATAATATGAGTCTTTCTGAGCACCCAAAAATGCAAAAAGGCGACCCTTATTAGGTCGCCTTTATCTCAGAGTCTATAATCTTAAAAAGACTAACGACGCTGTTTTGTCAGTTCGATAACTCGTAACTGAGCAATGGCTTTAGCCAGTTCACCGGCCGCTTGTGCGAAGTCTATATCGCCATGCTGATTTTGGATATTCTCCACAGCCTTGCGTTTAGCTTCTTCCGCCTTTGCTGCGTCTAGTTCTTCACCACGGATAGCTGTATCAGCCAGTACAGTCGCTGTACCAGGCTGAACTTCTACCATGCCACCAGAAACATAAATAATTTCTTCGTGACCGTGCTGCTTAACAATACGCACCATACCAGGCTTGATAGCGGTCAGCAGTGGAGTGTGACCATGGAAAATACCAAGCTCACCCTCACTACCGGTCACCTGAAACGTCTCAACAAGACCAGAGAAAATTTGTTTCTCGGCACTTACAACGTCTAGGTGAAAGGTTATTGCTGCCATATCGCCTCCTAGTTAGCCTTATAGCTTCTTAGCATTCTCGATAGCTTCGTCAATTGCACCACAGTACATGAACGCTTGCTCTGGAATGTCATCGTATTCACCAGATAGAAGACCTTGGAAGCCACGTAGAGTCTCTTTAAGAGGTACGTAAACGCCTGGGTCACCTGTAAATACTTCCGCTACGTGGTAAGGCTGAGTTAGGAACTTCTCAATCTTACGAGCACGAGATACGACTTGCTTATCTTCTTCAGATAGCTCATCCATACCTAGGATAGCAATGATATCTTTCAGCTCTTTATAGCGCTGAAGAGTAGACTGAACGCCACGAGCGATGTCGTAGTGTTCTTGTCCAACTACCAATGGATCCAGTTGACGTGAAGTAGAATCTAGCGGGTCGATCGCTGGGTATAGACCCATAGATGCGATGTTACGGTTAAGTACTACCGTAGCATCTAAGTGAGCGAACGTTGTTGCTGGAGACGGGTCAGTCAAGTCATCCGCAGGTACATATACCGCCTGTACAGACGTGATAGAACCAGCTTTAGTTGACGTGATACGCTCTTGTAGAACACCCATTTCTTCAGCTAGTGTAGGTTGGTAACCTACCGCAGAAGGCATACGACCTAGAAGTGCTGATACTTCAGTACCTGCTAGTGTGTAACGGTAGATGTTATCAACGAACAGTAGAACGTCACGACCTTCGTCACGGAAGCGTTCTGCCATTGTTAGACCAGTCAGTGCAACACGTAGACGGTTACCTGGTGGCTCGTTCATCTGACCGTAAACCATCGCTACTTTTGATTCTTCAGGTTTTTCGATGTTTACAACACCTGCTTCCTGCATTTCAAAGTAGAAATCATTACCTTCACGAGTACGCTCACCTACACCTGCAAATACAGATAGGCCTGAGTGTTGAAGTGCGATGTTGTTGATAAGTTCCATCATGTTAACGGTCTTACCTACACCAGCACCACCGAATAGACCGATTTTACCACCCTTAGCGAATGGACAAATCAAGTCGATTACTTTAACACCAGTTTCTAGAAGAGCTGTCTCGTTAGACTGCTCTTCGTAGCTTGGAGCTTCACGGTGAATGGCGTAATGCTCTTCAGCACCAATCTCGCCACACTCATCAATCGCGTCACCTAGGACATTCATGATACGACCCAATGTCTTAGTACCTACTGGTACTGAGATTGGAGCGCCAGTATTTTCAACTGTCAAACCACGACGTAAACCATCAGAGCTACCCATTACGATTGCGCGAACTACGCCACCGCCAAGTTGTTGCTGAACTTCAAGAACTAGACGCTCTTTCACTTCATTAACATTCAGAGCATCGTATACACGAGGTACTTCGCCCTGTGGGAACTCTACGTCGACTACCGCACCGATGATCTGTACGATCTTACCTGTAGCCATCGTTAATCCTCTAACTATTTAGTTTTACCTAAGCTTAAACCGCAGCTGCGCCTGAAACGATCTCAGAAAGTTCTTGTGTAATCGCCGATTGACGGGCTTTGTTATACACAAGTTCTAAGTCATCAATAATGTCACCAGCATTATCTGTTGCTGATTTCATTGCAATCATTCGAGCCGCTTGCTCACAAGCAAGATTCTCAACCACACCTTGGTACACTTGAGATTCGACATAGCGAACCAGTAGTGCATCTAGTAGTGGTTTTGGCTCGGGCTCATAAATGTAATCCCAAGAATGACTGCGTTTCATTTCTTCGCTGTCTGATTTAGGCAAAGGAAGTAATTGATCGATCGTTGGTTCTTGAACCATAGTGTTTTCAAACTTGTTGAACACTACGAACAGGCGATCTAGTTCGCCTTCATCATATTTCTTCAGCATAACGCTTACAGAGCCAATCAAGTCTTCAAGGCTTGGACGATCGCCCAGACCAGAAACTTGAGCTGCTACTTTCGCGCCGCTGTTATTGAAAAATGCTGTTGCTTTAGAGCCTACAATTGCAAGCTCTACATCAGCACCTTTCTCAGACCAATCTTTCATGTCATTCATGGCTTTTTTGAACAAGTTAATGTTCAAACCACCACAAAGACCACGGTCTGTAGAAACGATGATGTAACCAACACGTTTGGCTTCTCGTTCCTCAAGATAAGGATGCTTATACTCGAGGCTACCATTAGCCAAATGACCGATCACTTTACGCATTGTTTCTGCATATGGACGAGTAGCTTCCATTGCGTCTTGAGAACGACGCATTTTTGAAGCTGCTACCATTTCCATTGCTTTCGTAATCTTCTGTGTGCTTTTAACACTACCGATTTTATTACGTATCTCTTTTGCGCCGGCCATCGTTACTCTCCGTTAATGGTATGAGGTGGCCCTAAGACCACCTACCAATTACCAGGTCTGGGTTGCCTTGAAATCGTCAACAAGCTTCTTCAGCTCAGCTTCGATTTCTTTGTTGAAAGCACCCGTTGCGTCGATCTGTGTTGCTAGATCAGCGTATTGACCACGAGCAAACGACAGTAAAGCAGCTTCAAAATCTAGAACTTTAGAAAGTTCTACGTCTTGAAGGTATCCACGCTCTGCAGCGAAGATTACTAGAGCTTGGTCAAATACAGACATAGGAGCGTATTGCTTCTGCTTCATCAGTTCTGTAACTTTTTGACCGTGGTCTAGCTGCTTCTTAGTCGCTTCATCAAGATCCGAAGAGAACTGAGCAAATGCTGCAAGTTCACGGTATTGAGCTAGAGCAGTACGGATACCGCCAGATAGCTTCTTGATGATTTTAGTCTGCGCCGAACCACCTACACGAGAAACTGAGATACCTGGGTCAACAGCTGGACGTACGCCCGCGTTGAATAGCTCAGTTTGTAGGAAGATCTGACCATCAGTAATCGAGATTACGTTCGTTGGTACGAATGCAGATACGTCACCAGCTTGCGTTTCGATGATAGGTAGAGCAGTTAAAGAACCAGTCTTGCCTGTCACTTCGCCGTTAGTGAATTTTTCTACGTATGCTTCGCTTACACGAGCTGCACGCTCTAGTAGACGAGAGTGAAGGTAGAAAACATCACCTGGGAACGCTTCACGACCTGGTGGACGCTTAAGTAGTAGTGAAATTTGACGGTAAGCTACCGCTTGCTTAGATAGATCATCATAAACAATCAGTGCGTCTTCGCCGCGGTCACGGAAGTATTCACCCATCGCACAACCAGCATACGGTGCAAGGTATTGCAGCGCTGCAGATTCAGAAGCCGATGCAACAACAACAACAGTGTTAGCCAGTGCGCCGTGCTCTTCTAATTTGCGAACTACGTTAGCAATGGTCGACGCTTTTTGGCCGATAGCTACGTAGATAGAGAAAATACCAGAGTCTTTCTGGTTAATAATCGCATCGATCGCCATTGCTGTTTTACCAGTCTGACGGTCACCGATTATTAGTTCACGTTGACCACGACCGATAGGGATCATTGAGTCAACTGACTTGTAACCAGTTTGAACAGGTTGATCTACCGATTTACGCTCGATTACACCTGGTGCGATAATTTCTACAGGCGAAGTAAGTTTCGCTTCGATTGGACCTTTACCATCAATTGGCTCGCCTAGCGTGTTTACAACACGACCAAGCATTTCAGGACCTACTGGTACTTCAAGAATACGACCAGTACCTGTAACTTTCATGCCTTCCTGTAGGTCAGCATACGGGCCCATTACAACAGCACCAACCGAATCACGGTTCAAGTTTAGTGCTAGCGCGTAACGGCCACCCGGTAGTTCGATCATTTCACCTTGCATCACGTCCGCTAGGCCGTGGATGCTAAGGATGCCATCGCTTACAGAAACGATAGTACCTTCATTGCGAGCTTCACTAACAACGTCGAAAGATTCAATACGTTGTTTAATTAGATCGCTAATTTCAGTGGAATTAAGTTGCATGCTCCAATCCCCATTAAGACTGCAATGCATCGCTCAGGCGGTCTAAACGACTGCGCGCTGAGTTATCGATGACTAGGTCTCCGGCTCGAATAATAACTCCACTAAGTAGAGTCTCATCTATACTGCAATTCAGCTGAACTTTGCGCGCTAGGCGCAGTTCCAATTTGCTGATGATGTTTGTGCGCTGTTCTTCAGAAAGTTCAACAGCTGAAGTAACTTCAACGTCGATCTTTTTCTCATGCTCTTGTTTAAGCAATAAGAACTGTTTACAAACATCAGGAAAGGCCATTAAACGACCATTCTCTGCCATCACTTTAATTAAGTTTTGGCCGAATTCATCAAATTGTTCGCCACAAATTACAATGAATATTTCAGCTAATTTTTCAGCAGTCATTGAACTGCTTAATAAATTGTGAACATCATCATTTTGTGCCACTTCGGCAGCAAAAGTAAGCATTTGACCCCATTGGTCTAGCTCACCTTTATCTACCGCAAAGTCAAACGCTGCTTTAGCATAGGGGCGTGCGATTGTAGTCAAATCAGACATATACAGCCCCTTGCTTTAAAGTTTTGCAGTAATGTTGTTAAGAAGATCATCGTGTACATCTTTATCGATTGTACGTTCAAGGATTTTCTCAGCACCAGCTATAGCCAGAGTTGCGACTTGTTTGCGCAGGTCATCACGGGCACGTGTACGCTCTGCTTCAATTTCTGCTTCAGCTTGCGCTAAGATCTTCTGGCGTTCTGCCTGAGCCTCTTCGCGTGCTTCATCAATAATTTGAGCTTTACGTTTGTTTGCCTGATCAATAACCTCAGTTGCAGTGCGCTTTGCTTCTTTCATTTGCTCAGAAGCGTTGGCTTGTGCCAGGTTCAAGTCTTTAGCAGCGCGTTCAGCGGCTACTAGACCGTCAGCAATTTTCTTCTGACGTTCTTCAATTGCTTGCATGATTGGTGGCCATACATATTTCATGCAGAACCAAACAAACAGTGAAAAAGCAATTGCTTGACCTAGCAGAGTTGCGTTCATATTCACAACAGCTACCCCTCGTTAAGAATCAACTACAAAAATTTAATTAACTATTTAGAAGTTAATTAGCCTGCTAGTTGACCAACAAATGGGTTAGCAAACGTGAATAGTAGTGCGATTACGATACCGATCATTGGAACAGCATCCAATAGACCAGCGATGATGAACATCTTAACTTGTAGCATTGGAGCCATTTCAGGTTGACGCGCAGCGCCTTCTAGGAATTTACCACCAAGAATAGCAAAACCAATTGCAGTACCTACGGCACAAAGACCAACAATGATAGCAACAGCGATTGCTGAAAAACTTAGTACAGTTTCCATTTACGTTCTCCGATTAACATTAATAGTTAGAATAAAGCTTAAAAATTTTTTAGTGATCACTATCTTCATGAGCCATTGATAAGTAAACGATTGTCAACATCATGAAAACAAACGCTTGAATCAAAATAACCAAGATATGGAAGATAGCCCAAGGTAGTGCACCTACCCATTGTAAATACCACGGTAGCATTGCCGCGATAAGAATAAACACCACCTCACCCGCAAACATATTACCAAATAAACGCATACCTAGAGATAGTGGCTTCGCGAGTAACGAAATTACCTCAAGTACCAAGTTAAATGGAATCATGATTGGGTGATTAAATGGATGCAGTGCCAATTCTTTAGCAAATCCGCCCAGACCTTTCACTTTGATGCTGTAGTAGATCATCAGAGCAAAAACACCTAAAGCCATTGCCATTGTTATATTAACATCAGCTGTAGGAACCACTTTCAAGTAAGGGATACCTAGCCAATGCTCTGCAGGATACGGTAAGAAATCGATAGGCACTAAGTCCATCAAGTTCATAATGATAATCCAGCAGAATATAGTCAGTGCTAGTGGGGCAATCAGAGGGTTGCGGCCATGGAAAGTTTCTTTAACGTTGTCGCCAACGAATTCCACTACCATTTCAACAAAACACTGAAGCTTACCAGGTACACCTACTGTTGCTTTCTTAGCGACTGAGCGAAAAACCCAAAGGAATAACACCCCTGTCAGCACAGAAAAAAACAGACTGTCTATATGTACGTTCCAGAAACTTGTCTCCTCTACAAGACCAAACTTAGCTAAAGAAAGGTTTTGTAAATGGTGTTCAATGTATCCGGATGCTGTTGGCGCAGCCATAACTCATCCTATTTTTTATTGTTAATGAAAAGCACTGGCGCAAAGATATTAATACCTAGAACCAGTAAATAGGTCAGTTTGAGGGGAATTAATTCCACCTGCATATACATGTAGACGATAGAGAATAGTAGAACTGTGATTAAGATTTTTAGCGCTTCACCAGCATAGAACGACGCCGCAACTAACTTAGTTGCGCGAGCTCCACAAAATAGGAAAGCACACACACAAAAAACCACATTCGCGATGACAAAAATACCGCCACCGATTAATGCAGCAAAACCCCAATCAGGATTAACAGCTAAACCTAACCCTATCGCCACTAATATAACCGCGCTAAGCTCGATCAATAACATTTGCTTTGCAAGCACTCGTCCTGGTCTTGCTAACGCCGCTACCATGTATTCGTTCCTCTTTTAAGCCTACTTTGATACTCGCTTAAAAGCGTGCTGAGAAATTGGCGAAAATTATACGTTCAGCCAAATTGATTGCAATAAGAATGCAGCAATCATTTACATTTTTGTTTACAAACCGACAACTTTTGTACAAGGTCACTTGTTCATTACATAATTGACCTAAATCAATTATCTCACTTAGTACTCTAATTTAGCAATAAGTTGATCTAATTTGTGAGGCTCATCAAGAGTAATTGTCACTTTTGACTTCCCACTAACAGAACGAGTAACTGAAACGTTTGCTTGCAATTTTTCCGTGAGTCTTCGTGAAAGTTCGATAGCTTCAGTGTCTTCAAGCTTCGATTCTGATTCAACGTCTGGCTTTAAGCACTTTTTAACAAGTTGCTCAGTTTGACGCACGGTCATTTTTTTGGTTGCCGCAGTGTTTGCTGCCTCAACCTGGGTATCGCCTTCAAGCGCAAGCAATGCTCTAGCATGCCCCATTTCCAGATGTTTATTGGAAACTAAACCTTTTACTTCATTTTCGAGCTGATTTAGACGTAATAAGTTACTAACTGTTGCTCTCGACTTACCGATCACTTCAGCGACTTGTTGATGTGTCAGCTCAAATTCGTTCTGTAAGCGCTCTAACGCTTGTGCTTCTTCGATAGCATTCAAGTCTTCACGCTGAATATTCTCGATCAATGCCATCGCAATCGCGGCTTTGTCTTCAACTCTTTTGATCAGACATGGCACTTGCCTAAGGCCAGCTTGACGAGCCGCTCTCCAACGACGTTCGCCAGCTATAATCTCAAACTGGTCTTGCGCTAGCGGGCGTACAACAATTGGCTGAATAATGCCTTGAGATTGAATTGATGCTGCCAGCTCTTCTAGCGCTTCCGGCGCAATATCCTTACGCGGTTGATATACACCTGGCTTTAAGCAACCAACAGCCAATTCGATAAGCTCACCATCAGCCGACAACGCCTGACTGTAAGAAGCAACTTGCTGTTTTTCACGAGCCAATGAGCTAGTTGCAAGCAATGCATCTAGCCCCTTTCCTAAACCACGCTTAGACATTGAGCGAATTCCTTTGGTTAGACCGATACTGGGACTTCTTCACGACGCAACATTTCGCCAGCAAGAGCAAGATATGCCTTAGCTCCAGCTGAATATTTGTCGTAGTACATTGCTGGCTTGCCATGACTCGGCGCTTCTGCCAGACGCACATTTCTAGGGATCACAGTTCGGTAAACTTTGCTACCGAAGTGCTTTTTGAGTTGATCAGATACTTCGTTCGATAAGCGGTTACGAGGATCGTACATAGTACGCAGAAGACCTTCGATCTTCAGATTCTCGTTGACCACCGCAGCGAGCTTGCTGATGGTATCCATCAACGCTGTCAAACCTTCCAGAGCAAAGTACTCACATTGCATAGGAACCAATACGGAATCAGCCGCAGCCATCGCATTAATTGTAAGAAGGTTTAGAGAAGGTGGGCAATCGATAAAGATGAAATCATAGTTATCACGAACTGATGCTAGTGCATTTTTAAGGCGAACTTCGCGTGCAAACACTTCCATCAACTTGATTTCTGCTGCTGTAACATCACCATTTGCGGCGATGAGATCATAGTTACCAGATGTACTTCGGCAAACTACCTCATCAAAAGGGGTGTCTTCAACCAGCAAATCGTAAGCAGTTGCTTCAACCTGATACTTGTCGACACCGCTCGCCATAGTGGCATTACCTTGAGGATCGAGGTCAACAACCAATATCTTGCGCTTTGTTGCCGCCATTGATGCTGCCAAGTTAATGCAAGTTGTTGTTTTTCCTACGCCACCCTTCTGGTTGGCAATTGCTACGATTTTACCCACTATGGCCTCGCTGATTATCCCTGACGCGATAAAATAACTAGATGACGCTCTCCATCAAGCTCTGGCACTTGCAAAGCTTTAATGTCTGTCACTGAACACCATTCAGGTAACAGGTCGATTTCGTCTCTAGGATGTTGTCCCTTAAGAGCCAAAAATACACCGGATTGCTCTTTAGGTAAATGGTGACACCACTCTACCATGTCTGTCATTGACGCAAATGCGCGACTGAGCACTGCATCAAACTTTTCTTCTGGTTGAAATTCTTCAACTCGACTTTGAACTGGTATCACATTGTCGATACCCAGCTCATGAATCACTTGCTTGATAAAACGAATACGCTTGCCCAGGCTGTCTAGCAAGTAAAACTCGCAGTCAGGATTCATGATTGAGAGCGGAATCCCAGGAAGACCAGGGCCTGTGCCTACATCAATAAAGCGCTTGCCTTGTAAGTGAGTGCTAACAATGATGCTATCTAAGATATGTTTCACCATCATTTCTTGCGGGTCACGAACTGACGTTAGGTTGTAAGCCTTGTTCCACTTGTTGAGTAACTCAACGTAGCCAACCAATTGGCCACGTTGCTTTTCAGACACTTCAAGTTCAGTCTGGCCAATCAGGTGATCCAATTTTTCGCGTAATGCGCTCATTATGCTTCCTCACCTTTTTTCAACAGGCCGTGTTTTTTCAAATAAACCAATAGAATTGAAATTGCTGCAGGCGTAATACCTGAAATTCGAGAAGCAATACCAATTGAATCAGGCTTAGCAGTCGTTAGTTTAAGAACCACTTCGTTAGACAATCCTTTTACCTTGCTGTAATCGATATCAGCAGGCAGTTTGGTATTTTCATGACGCAGCGATTTTTCAATTTCGTCTTGTTGACGCTGGATATAACCATCGTACTTCACTTGGATCTCAACTTGCTCAGATGCTTGTTGATCTTCCAGCGCAGGACCAAAACGATCCAATGCGGTTAGCTGTGAATAAGTCATTTCAGGGCGACGGAGAAGATCTTCACCGCTCGCTTCACGAGACATCGGTGTTTTTAGAACTTGGTTCAACTGATCAATATCTTCAGATTTTGGATTAATCCAAGTTTCTTTCAGACGTTGACGTTCTTTCTCCATGTTTTCCATCTTCTCATTGAATCGTGTCCAACGAGCATCGTCAACGAGGCCAAGTTCACGTGACTTTTCAGTCAAACGGATATCGGCGTTGTCTTCACGAAGCAGCAAACGGTATTCCGCGCGAGACGTAAACATGCGGTAAGGTTCTTTGGTACCCATGGTAGATAGGTCGTCAATAAGCACGCCCATGTAAGCTTGGTCACGACGCGGACTCCAGCCTTCTTTGCCTTGAGTAAACAAACTTGCATTCAAACCGGCCATCAAACCTTGTGCAGCCGCTTCTTCGTAGCCCGTGGTTCCGTTGATTTGACCCGCAAAGAATAGACCTTTGATGAACTTAGTTTCGTAAGTCAGCTTAAGGTCCCGAGGATCAAAGAAATCATACTCAATCGCATAGCCAGGGCGAACGATATGAGCATTTTCAAAGCCCTTCATCGAACGAACAATTTGAACCTGTACATCAAACGGTAAACTGGTAGAGATACCATTCGGGTATAGCTCATGGGTCGTGAGACCTTCAGGCTCAATGAAAATCTGGTGACTGTTCTTATCAGCAAAACGCATCACTTTGTCTTCTATCGAAGGACAGTAGCGAGGGCCAATACCTTCAATCACACCCGCGTACATTGGGCTGCGATCTAGGTTAGCGCGAATAACGTCATGCGTATTTTCATTGGTATGCGTGATATAGCATGGAATTTGACGAGGTTGTTGAGCTCGACTCCCCATGAACGAGAAAACAGGCGTAGGGTTATCACCGTGCTGAACCTCAAGCTCAGAAAAATCAACGCTACGAGCATCGATACGAGGAGGTGTACCTGTTTTCAGGCGATCAACTCGGAATGGAAGATCACGAAGACGGTCAGCCAGTGCGATCGATGGTGGATCGCCAGCACGGCCGCCTGAAGAACTTTCCATACCAATATGGATCTTCCCGCCTAGGAATGTCCCCACAGTCAAGACCACAGCGCTTGCGCGGAACTTAAGGCCCATCTGAGTTACCACACCCACCACTTGATCCTGCTCAACGATCAAGTCATCAACCGACTGTTGGAATAAAGTCAGGTTTGGCGTGTTTTCAAGAACGTTACGAACAAAGGCTTTGTAAAGTGCGCGGTCAGCTTGTGCACGAGTTGCACGAACTGCAGGGCCTTTTGATGCGTTCAATGTTCTGAACTGAATACCTGCATGATCAATAGCTTGCGCCATTAATCCACCCATAGCATCGACCTCTTTTACCAAGTGGCCCTTACCGATCCCGCCAATGGCTGGGTTACAGGACATTTGTCCTAATGTATCGATATTATGAGTAAGTAATAACGTACTTTGACCAGTACGTGCAGATGCGAGTGCGGCTTCCGTTCCTGCATGGCCACCACCAACAACGATGACGTCAAATTTTTCGTGATAAAGCATGAACCGACCTCAGGTATTCAAACGTTTTCTAGATTGATAAAAAGGAGCGATATTCTACCTGTTTTCATAGCCTGAGAAAACGTTTTTGGGATTTTTCGGAAAAGGGATTTTTAATTAATATAGATAAGATCTTTAAAGAGATCTTTTATTAGATCTATTATTAGGATCGAGGGTATCTGTGGATAAGTCAAAAATGATCAACAAGATCATGGATCTTTTTTGGATCAAATGATGTGATCTAACTTTGATCATGATGAGGATTAGCTGGGATCAAAATGGCTACTTATTCACAGGGGGAAATTGTCCTAAAACTTGTTATTTGGATAACTATAGGTTAATCACCGTATATGTATGATCTTATCCACAGAAGAAATTGAAAATAGATCGCAAATTTTAGATGTTTTTGAAAAAAAGTTATTCACAATCGCGATGTACAGAGACAAAAAAAGCGGCATAAGCCGCTTTTTGAGAGAAGAGAGGGGTTAAAACTGGTTACTATGATCGTTAAACCACTCTTCAGCGGCGTCTTCTGGCACCGGAGTTTCAAGTATATCGATGGTAAAACAGGCTGAAATAGGGTGAGCTCCGAGTTCTTCCAGTTGGCTGTGGACTGATTTACCCGCCAAACAGAAGGTATCGTAGCTCGAATCTCCAAGCGCCACGACAGCAAAGCGAACCTGGCTTAAATCTGGAGATTGCTGGGTCAATGCGTTGATAAACGGCTTAATATTATCTGGAAATTCACCAGCACCATGAGTTGAGGTAACCAGTAACCAAACGTCTTGTTGTGGAATCTCATTGTATTCAGGTTGATTATGAAGGGTTATCTCATGACCTTGCTCTTCAAGAAGATCATTAAGGTGATCGCCAACGTACTCTGCACCACCTAAGGTGCTGCCTGTAATAATGTGGATCATTAAGCTGTCCTTACTAAAGAAGAAGGCCAGCATGAGCCGGCCTTTTAAGGTTATTTACCAATACAGAATGAAGAGAAGATGCGACCTAAAAGATCGTCTGAACTGAACTCACCCGTGATCTCATTGAGGTGCTGCTGAGTAATTCGAAGCTCTTCCGCTAAAATCTCACCCGCCATGTAGCCTTCAAGCTGCTGTTGGCCGATATCCAGGTGCTCAGATGCACGTTCTAGGGCATCTAAGTGACGACGACGTGCCATAAAGCCACCTTCATGACCACCAGCAAAGCCCATACAATCCTTTAGGTGACTACGTAGAGCATCGACACCTTGACCTGTTTTGGCTGATAAGCGAATTAGGGTTGGATCGTTCACATGACAAATACCTAGGTCTTCGCTGGTTTGATCCGCCTTATTGCGAATCACCGTCATACCGATGTTATCGGGTAGACGATCAACGAAATCTGGCCAGATATCTTTCGGGTCTGTTGCTTCTGTTGTCGTGCCATCAACCATAAATAAAACTCGGTCTGCCTGAGCTATTTCTTCCCAAGCGCGTTCAATACCGATTTTTTCTACTTCATCGGAGGCGTCACGCAGGCCTGCAGTATCAATAATGTGCAGTGGCATGCCGTCAATATGGATATGTTCACGCAGTACATCACGTGTAGTACCGGCAATATCGGTCACAATGGCAGATTCTTTGCCTGACAATGCATTCAATAGGCTTGATTTCCCCGCATTTGGGCGGCCTGCAATCACGACTTTCATGCCTTCACGCATGATTGAGCCTTGATTGGCTTCTTGGCGCACTGCTTCTAGGTTATCAATGATAGCCTGTAAGTCAGTACTTACTTTACCGTCAGCCAGAAAATCAATTTCTTCTTCTGGGAAATCAATCGCCGCTTCAACGTAGATTCGTAGATGAATTAATGAATCTACCAGCGTGTTAATACGCTTAGAGAACTCACCTTGTAGTGATTGAAGCGCCGATTTTGCGGCTTCTTCTGAACTGGCATCAATTAAGTCAGCAATCGCTTCGGCTTGAGTTAAATCCATCTTGTCGTTTAAGAAGGCACGCTCTGAAAACTCACCTGGACGCGCTGCACGCACGCCTGAGATCGCGAGGATACGCTTTATAAGCATATCCATAACCACCGGGCCACCGTGGCCTTGTAGCTCTAACACGTCTTCGCCAGTAAACGAATGTGGGTTAGGGAAGTAAAGCGCGATACCTTGGTCGAGTTCGATGCCATCGTGAGATTTAAACGGCAGGTACTCCGCGTAGCGAGGCTTAAGTGTTTTTCCTGTTACTTCTAGGGCAACCTGAGTCGCCAATGGGCCGGAAACGCGGATAATACCGACGCCACCACGGCCTGGCGCGGTCGCTTGAGCAACAATCGTATCTGTAGTCATAGGTGTGCCTGCTAGCATGTGAAAGCCAAAAAGGGGCGTTCACTATTAATCAATTAGCTGAATTGTAATCAGCTAAAAACAAAAAGGCGACCTTTTGGTCGCCTTTCTTTATCTCTTTCTATTATCGAACTTACTTAGAATGTAAGCCTTTCTTTTCCAGCGCGCGGTAGATAAGCGTTTGCTGAATCAGAGTTACGATGTTCGATACTAGCCAGTAAAGAACCAGACCTGAAGGGAAGAACAGGAAGAAGAATGTGAACATAACCGGCATAAAGGTCATGATCTTCTGCTGCATTGGATCCGTTACAGTTGTCGGGCTCATCTTCTGGATTAGGAACATTGAAGCACCCATCAGAAGTGGCAAGATGTAGTATGGGTCTTGTGCTGAAAGGTCAGTAATCCAACCGAAGAACGGTGAGTGACGCAGTTCAACAGACTCCATTAGTGCCCAGTATAGTGAAATGAAGATAGGCATTTGAAGAAGGATAGGTAAACAGCCACCTAGTGGGTTTACTTTTTCTTTCTTGTAAAGCTCCATCATTTCTTGGCTCATGCGTTGACGGTCGTCGCCAATACGCTCACGCATTGCAGTCAGCTTAGGCTGAAGCATACGCATTTTCGCCATAGACGTGTACTGAGCTTTCGTTAGTGGGTACATAGCACCACGAACGATGAAAGTTAGACAGATGATTGCCAGACCCCAGTTCACAACGATGCCTTGAATGAACGAAAGCAGAGTATGAAGTGGTTTAGCAATGAACCACAACCAACCGTAGTCAACTACTAGGTCTAGGTTTGGTGCAACAGCAGCCATTTGGTCTTGAAGTTTAGGACCAACCCAAAGCGTTGCTTTGAAGCTTGCTTCGTCGCCAGTTGCGATGGTTTTGTTCGGCATGCGAACACCGATGTCGCCAAGGTTACCAATGACACGAGTGTAAAGGTTGCTGCCTGCTTCGTCGCGTGGGATCCAAGCGCTTGCAAAGTAGTGCTGAATCATCGCTGCCCAACCTTGACCGTTTGCTAGGTTAAGAGACAAGTTGCGATCTTGCATGTCGTCGAAGCTGTATTTTTTGTAACGCGTATCTTCCGTAGAGTAAGCACCACCACGGTAAGTTGGCATTGTTAGGCTACCACCGTCGTCCATAACGTTCTGACGTAGGTGAGCGTACATGCCGAATGTCGCGTTGTTACCAGAGTTGTTGACTACATCGTATTCAACATCTACTGCGTAGCTGCCACGCTTAAGGACGAATGTTTTCGTGTACTCAAGGCCGTTCGCTTGGTAAGTCATCGGGATGCGTAGTTCATCCTGACCATCAGCAAGTGTGAAGCTGTCTGCTGAAATTGTGTAGCTAGGGCGGTTTGTGCTGCTTAGGTCGATACCTTGAGGGCCCACTAGACCGCTTTGAGCGATAAATTGGTGACCAGGCTCGTTTTTAAGAAGAACAAAAGTATCTTCAGAATCGAACTCAGCAGAGTAATCGTTTAGGTTTGCTGTAACGACATCACCACCAACCGTATCAATTGACAGAGTCAGAACATCAGTTGTTACTGTGATAGTTTTAGCAGAAGCAACTTGACCAGGAGCCGGGTCTAGATCATCTGCATAAGATGGCGCTGGTAGGGTGCTGCCAGATTGTGCCTGCTCAACCGCTTGTGGAGCTGGGTTCTGAGCTACGTTCCATTGTTGGAACAGTAGGAAAGAAACCAAAGCCAATGCGATTAACAGGATATTACGTTGAGAATCCATCGTTATTTATCTCTGTCTTGTTTTTGGACTGGTGGAACGGGGTCAAAGCCCCCTTCGTTCAAAGGATGGCATTTTAATAGACGTTTGCCTGATAACCAACACCCTTTTACAAAACCGTGAGCTTTCAACGCTTCTATCGCATATAAAGAGCAGGTTGGAGTAAATCGGCAGCGTGGGCCGATGAGTGGACTAATAAACCATCTATATAAATAGATGGGTATTAGCGCTATCCACGCGAAGGGCGAGACAGGCGAAGCCATAATTTGTCGAGTAGCTTGAACATTTCTTCATTGCTTAAATCTTGCGCGCTCTTCTTAGCGATTACAACATAATCTTTGTTAGGAAGTTTGTGTTGAGTGTTACGAAAGCTTTCACGAGTAAGACGCTTGAATCGGTTACGACCAACGGCGGTTTTAATCTGCTTTTTCGGAACAGCTAATCCAAGGCGAGGATTTGAAAGAGAGTTATTTCGGGCAATGATGGTGAAATGAGGGGAGCCTGCTCGATGAGCTTGCTTGAAGACATTCTGATAATGTTCGGGAGTTAACAAGCGTAACTCCCGACCGAAGGCTAGCTTATTCAAAATAATCAAAGATTACTTAGAAAGACGCTTACGGCCTTTTGCACGACGTGCATTGATTGTTGCGCGACCGTTCTTAGTAGCCATGCGAGCACGGAAACCGTGTGTACGCTTACGCTTTAGAACTGTAGGTTGAAAAGTGCGTTTCATTGTAATTACCTTACTGATCAGTAGTTTTAGGTTTTTGTTAAACCCGGCGTGGGCATTTTTTCTCTTCTTTATATAAGAAAGGAAAACCGACGCCTCTCAACAAAGAGGCGGAATTGTAATCACTGTCACAAAAAGTGTCAATGATTGGGTTAACTAAAATTCCGGTCGGGGGATTATACGTAGAATAACTAAAATCACAAGGATCCTTATTCGATCCCGACCTTATTTAAGAATTTCTTTAATTTAGGATCCTGTGGATTACCAAAAATATCCTGTGGAGATCCCTGTTCGACAATGTGACCATCAGCCATGAAGATCACTCGGTCTGCGACCTCTCTAGCGAACTGCATTTCATGGGTAACCACCAGCATGGTTTGATGCTGATTTGCCAGTTTTTTCATTAAGTTAAGCACTTCGCCAACCCACTCAGGATCGAGCGCTGAAGTCGGCTCATCAAACAATAAAAGCTCTGGTTGTAGAGCCATTGCACGGCCAATACCAACCCGTTGCTGCTGGCCACCAGAGAGCGCGGCAGGGTAGCTATCAGCTTTCTCTCCTAGGCCAATGTCGTCGAGTATTTGTTGTGCTTTTTCATGGGCTTGCTTCTTTTTCCAACCTCGAACTGTAATCAAACCTTCAGCTATATTCTGTCTCGCGGTTTGGTGAGCAAATAGTGCATAGTTTTGGAATACAAAACCAGTCTTACGACGCAGTGCAAGCACCTCTGCTTTGGTGTGTTTCTGAGCATCAACCCTGATATCATCAATCGAAATCGTACCTTGATCAGCTTGCTCTAGAAAATTCACACAACGCAGCAGGGTAGATTTACCCGTACCACTTGAACCTATGATGACAATTATCTCACCTTGCTTGATTTCGAGGTCGATTCCTTTCAATACTTCGGTGTCACCAAACTGCTTGTGGATATTTTGTAATTTGATCATCGTACATACGCCTTATTCAGTTTCACTTCGGCCCAAATTTGAATACGAGTGAGGATAACCACCACGCCCCAGTAAATCAGCGCTACCGCTAAGAAAGCCTCGAAGAAGCGGAAACTTGAAGAAGCTTCCATTTGAGCTTTGGCCATGATTTCGGCTACACCTAGGGTGAAGGCAAGCGAAGTCGACTTAATCATATCAATGAAATAGTTCATTAAAGAAGGCAGTGCCACGCGGGTTGCTTGCGGCAAGATCACTCGGCGCATCGCTTGGCTGGTTGTCATACCGACCGAAAGGCTGGCTTCCATTTGGCTGCGATCAATACCGATAATCGCGGCACGAATACTTTCAGCCATATAAGCGGCAAAGTGCAGGGTTAAACCAATCACGGCCGCGCCAAACGCATCGAGTCCAACCATCCACGGAAATACCTGCGGTAGGCCGTAGTATAGAAGGAACAGTTGTACCAACAGTGGTGTGCCTCGGAAGAAGCTAATGTACAGCTGGCTCAGTTGGTCGAGTACTGGGATTTTGAATACACGAATATTCGCCAGTATCAGAGACAGGATCAGAGCAAAGAACAAGCCCCAAGTCGCCATCTCCATCGTGGTGCCTAAATACTTCAGTAGTATCGGCAACAGCTCTAGCATGTAATTAAAGTCAAATCCCATAATCTATCTCGTATTTATATTGGAAGTGTTGTTCTATTTGGAAATACTGTTCTATCAGGCTTTTAATCAGTGCACAAAAGCAAAAAGCCCACCGCTGTGTAAAGCAGTGGGCCTTGAATGGAGAAAGTGAGTAATTACTTCTGAGTAATGTCCGCACCGAACCATTTTTGAGAGATGCTCTCTAGCGTACCATCTGCGCGCATTGCTGCTAATGCTTGGTTTACTTCTGCTTGCAGTTTTTTACCGTTGTCGTTGTTCACGAAAGGCCAAGCGTTTTCAATGGTTTCGAATGGCTGACCTGCTAGCTGTAATGGTAGCCCTGTCTTCTTGATAAGCTCTAGTGCTGATAGGCGATCCATTACGAATGCATCTGCACGACCAAGAGCGACATCATGCTCAATACCTGTATCGTAGGTTTTTACATTGATTTTGCCATCTTTGTCGTAGCTGCGAAGCAGTTGTTCAAAGTTTGAACCTAGGTTTACCGCAACCGTCTTGCCATCAAGGTCTTCGATACCTTTAATGCTGTCATTACCTTTACGAACGGTAATTTGTGCACCGTCTACTACGTATGGGTCGGCGAATAGGTATTTCGCTTTACGTGCATCTGTCATTGTAATTTGGTTTGAAATGGTATCGATACGACCCGTTTCCAGAAGACCAAACAGACCAGAGAAGTTTGCCGTTACGTATTCAACTTTGTAATCGTTACGCTTACCGATCTCATCCCATAAATCCACTTCAAAACCTTGTAGTTGGTCTTGTTTAACGAACGTGAACGGGAAGTAGCGACCAGACATGCCGACTTTAACTTCAGTCGCAGCTTGAACAGTAGCAGCAGAGAGTGCGATAGCCGCAATTGCAGCCTTAATCCAGTTATTCATTTGGTAACTCCTTATATTTATAGGGTTGGATGTTACTGGGAAAATGCTCAATAGAATAAATAACCAGATGTTATTAACCATAACCAGATTGTATTCTCGATTTGGGGATAACTAGCAATGATCCGGGCATAAGTGGATCATTGTGTGAGTAAATTAGGGGCAAGATGTGTGGATCCACCGATTATTTACAAATTTATTGTGAATAACTTG